>CAMVKN010000109.1 GCA_947168045.1 uncultured Prevotellaceae bacterium | reverse complement strand
TGATGCCAAAAAGGGCCGACTTATTGCAATAACTCAATGAGTTATTCTCGTAAAGAGCCGACTTACTGCAATAACTCAATGAGTTATTCCCGTAAAGAGCCGACTTATTGCAATAACTCAATGAGTTATTCTCGTAAAGGGCCGACTTATTGGCAAATTCTCTCGAGAATTTCACAAAAAAGTGCCCATTTATTGTTGCCAGAAGCCTACCGGCTGTGCCCAGGTGCACCATCAGGTGCTCGTTGGTGCACCAACGAGGGCAGTTGGAGCACCTGCCAACAATCTGCAAGACAGTCGACTAAGGCCCAAAGGTGCACTTAGTGCGCATTCTTTTGCGCGGGCTACTACTACAGTCTACGTGAGTTCGACGTAAGCCTTACGCAATTTCTCAAGAATTGACAATTCGGCGAAAGCATATTTAGAGCTAATGAGCTGATAACCAGCTATGAATGTAAGTATGTAAGATAATTGTTTCAATTACCCAGAGTGAACTGATTGAATGAAGGAAACATGAGAGCGCATGTTATCATTTCGTCAAGTTTGCTGTATTTATTAGCGCTTTTTCAGTAAATGACACAAAGAATAAAGTTAGGGAGACAAAAATGAAAGCGGTGTATGTGATTTTTTCGTACCTTTGCATCAGCTTTTAATAAGTTAGTTACAGATAGTTAGTAGTTCGTTTTGGCGGCATCACTCGTTTTGAGCGCAAAAGAGTGATGCCGCTTTTTTATGCTGTCATGTCACTTTTAAAGGCGTAGAGTTGTTTTTTATGAAAAAAAAGGATAAAAACTTGTCAGATTTGCAGAAATGTTGTAACTTTGCACCCGCATTTCGTGTGCACTGCGCATGAACACTGCAACATGTATAACCATTAAACATTTAAAGTCAAAAAACAGTATGATTATTGTACCTGTAAAAGAAGGCGAGAACATCGAGAAGGCCCTCAAGAAGTTTAAGAGAAAGTTTGAGAAGACCGGCGTGGTCAAAGAGCTTCGTCGCCGTCAGCAGTTCAACAAGCCCTCTGTACTGAAGCGCCTGAAGATGGAACACGCTATCTACGTACAGCAGTTGCGTACTGCAGAGGAAAACTAAAAAAGTTTCCGGAAAATTTGGTAGAATCAAATAATTTCCGTAAATTCGTGGCCGAAAAGCGTGATTGAACAGTTCCTACACTATTTGCGCTATGAACGGAACCGCAGTGAGCTGACCGTTAAGCGCTATGGAACAAGTCTTCATGACTTTGAGGCTTATTTTCAGTCCCTCGACCCTGGGCTCGATTGGGCATCGGTGGATGCCGACATCATCCGTGGATGGATGGAGAGCCTGATGGAGAAAGGCAACATTGCCTCGACCGTCAACACCGGGCTGTCAGCGTTGCGCTCGTTCTATAGATTTGCGCTGGCCAGGAAACTGGTCGACCGCGACCCAGCTCACGCACTGATAGGTCCGAAGAAGAGAAAGCCTCTGCCACAGTTCGTCCGCGAAGGCGAGATGGATGCACTGCTCGACCAACAGCAGTGGGGCGATGATTTTAATGATGTACGCGCGCGTACTATTATTATATTATTATATGAGGCAGGACTGAGAAGAGCTGAGCTGATAGGGCTCGATGATGTGGATGTTGACTTCGCCGCCGGACAACTGAAGGTGACCGGCAAGCGCAACAAGCAGCGCATCATTCCCTTCGGAACAGAGATGGCAGAACAGTTGCGGCACTACATCGAGGTACGCGACCATGAGGTGGGAAGCCTGGAAGGTGCCCTCATCGTGAGCAACACTGGAAAGCGCATCAGCGCCAGCAAGGTCTACAGCACAGTCAGGGAGAACCTCTCGATGGTGACCACCATGAAGAAACGCTCGCCACATGTGCTGAGACACTCCTTCGCCACTGCCATGCTCAACAACGGGGCCGGACTGGAAAGCGTCAGGCAGCTGCTGGGGCATGAGAGCATAGAGACGACCGAGATTTACACGCACACCACCTTTGAGCAGCTCAAGCGAGTTTACAAAGAGGCCCATCCAAGGGGCTGACAGGATAGTTTAACTTTTAAAAACAGGAACTATGATGGAAATTATGATTCAGTCGATTCACTTCGACGCTACCGAGAAGTTAGAGGCGTTCATCCAGAAGAAGGTCGCCAAGTTAGAAAAATCTTACGAAGACATACAGAAAGTAGAGGTGCAATTAAAGGTTGTCAAACCTGCCACGGCACAGAACAAGGAGACGAGCATCACGGTCACAGCACCCGGTATCGCACCTGTCCACGTGGAGAAAGTGAACGACACATTTGAGGAGGGAATTGACCTCTGTGTCGACTCTTTGAAGGTTCAACTGCAGAAAATTAAGGAAAAATCGAGAAATTACTAAAAAAAGTCCCGAAAAATTTTGGTAATTCAAAAATAAGTCGTAACTTTGCAGCCGTTTTCCAACAGGTCGTAAATCTGAAACGAGAGCGGCTGCTAAATAAAGCCTCTTTAGCTCAGTTGGCCAGAGCACGTGATTTGTAATCTCGGGGTCGTT
>CAMVKN010000108.1 GCA_947168045.1 uncultured Prevotellaceae bacterium | reverse complement strand
CGCAGTTCGCCTAAGGCTACCGCTGCATCGATGCTCTGGCGGCGCGCCATCATGATGCAGTCGTCGAGTGAGAGGCGCAGCGTGTCCTCATGAGCCCAACCTATCAGTGGCAACAAGGCGAGGAACAAAAGATAGTGTCGTTTCATAAATCTGTTTTCTCCTTTTGAATTTTTAATTCCAAAGTTTGGGATGTACATTGCAAAGTTTGCAACGTGCATCCCAAACTTTGCAATATAAAATATACCTTGATGAAAATACATTTCTATTACTCATGCCGCAAAGCTTCTACGGGACGTTTATACATAGCTATAAGGGTAGGCACCACCATGCCGAGGGTGACGATGGCGAGAAGCAAAAGGTACTGGATGGAGGATACAATGAGGAAATGAGGCCAGAACTGCGACACCCAGTCGGTCTCGCGGCCGGAGCCGCCGTAGGCGTTGCCATCTGAGAGCACATCCCAGTGGATGGCAACTTGAAACCAGACAAGACAGCCCGTGAAGACGGCAAGAGCGGTAAGGACGGCCGCCTCGCCCCATATCTGTAGGAAGATGTCGCGCCGCTTGGCGCCGAAGCTGCGCATGATGCCGATGTCCTCTGTGCGCTTGCGTATCTGCAGCCAGAAGGTGCCCAGTGTGCCCAGCACGACGATGATGCCGAAGAGAACAAGGGGGACCGTGGCCAGCGTGGTGTACATCGTGTAGTCGTGGGCCACCTGCTTGTCGTAGTGCTGTTGATAGGTTTCGAGACTGCCTAAAACGCAGATGCCGGCGCGGAAGTCGTTGGTCAGCGTAGGCGTGAGCTGCTTTACGAAGATCTTGGCATCAGCATCGGGTTTCAGCCGCACGAGCAGTTGGCAGTAGGCACTGGCCCCGCTGCCGGGATTGGGGAAGAAGACCACATAGGGGTATCGCTCGTTGGGCGCACCCTTCACGTCCTCCACCACGCCAGCTATGGTGTGGTAGCCAACCACACCGTGGACGATTTCTCCTCCTTCATAGCGGGTGTCCACCATCGCCACGCGCTTGCCCATCACATGGTCGTGGCCGAAGAGCATCTGCGCCACGCTGCGGGTCATGACGATGCCGTCGGGCGCAATCTGCCGTGACAGCGTCTCGGCATCGGGACTGCCCTCAATGGCGCGTAGCCCCTGGGTCTCGAAGAAATGTTCGTTCTGGTAGTAGAAGAACTGCGAGAAGCCGATGGTACGCGTGGTGTCATCGGCCAGGGCCAGCGTGCGCCAGTTGTAGAAACGAAGGTTGGCCCCCAGATAGTCGGGCGTGAGGCAGACGGATGCCACTTCGGGCATGGTGGCCAGCTTGTCGCGGATGACATAGACCCCACGGGCCTCTTCCTCGGTGATGTCTTGCCCCTCAGAGGCACTCTCACTGCGGACGATGCCCAACTGGCCCACGCAGAGGTGGTCTTTCTCAAACTCGCCTGCCGGTATGCAGAAATGGGTGGCATAGAAAGTGACGGTGAGGAAGTCGACAATGAACCAACTCAGGCAGGAGATGATGGCTATCTCGGCAAATATCCAGCCGTTCTGTTTTTTGCGAGTCCACAGACTCTTCAGTATCATGCTCATCTTTTCTGGTTTAATGATTCAACAATAGGTTTGCGCAGCGACGACCAGGCAGGAATGAGGGCCGCCATGAGATTGAGCACGGCGCAGCAGACGAAGGCAATGAGGAACAGCGTCGGCGTGAAGAACATGTCAAGCTGAAGCGACACGCTGTTGATGGGATCGTACTCGCGCTCGAACAGTGTGAGGAACATGGTATTGCTGCACATGGCGCTGATGAAGAGCCACGAGAGCGCATAGCCCGCGATGCCGCCCAGGAGCGTCAGCACGAGGTTCTCATGGATGACCTCACTGAGCAGCGTCCGGCGCTTGGCGCCGAAAGCCTTGCGGATGCCCATCTCGGCAATGCGCGCCTCCATCTGGTTCGACACCAGGCCGCTCAGGTTGATGGCTGGCAGCAGCAGGAGCAGCAACATGAGCAGGGCGGGATATTGCAGGTTGTACAGCATGTCGCCCGTGGACATATCGTAAGATTCTTCGAAGTTGAGCGTCCTGGCCCAGTGCATCTGTGCGTCAATGCTAAACTCGTAGTCCCTGCCCGTTGCCTGTCGCAGCATCGAGAGGTATTTTGCACGGTAGGGTTCCAGTTCGTCCTTCAGCATCTGGTAAGTGCAGCCCTCCTTCAGCAGTACCGTCACCTCCAGACCGCCAGCATAGCTCACGTCCCGGCTCTGCCAGTGGCTGCGCGAGTCATTCACGGTATAGGGCAGGTAGACATCGGCCGAGGAGTTGACCAATAGCGGACTCACCTCCCTGACAACGCCTACAACGCGATAGGGCAGGTAGTTGAGGAGCAACTGGCGGCCTGCCACCTGCTCCGTCGTTCCAAACACCCGGCGGGCCAGCACGTCGGTGATAACGATGCACTTCTCGGCATGCTGCAGTTGTTCATCGGTGTAGGGCCTGCCGCTGACAAACTGGAAGTCGTAGAGGCGGTAGAAGTTGGCATCGGTGAACTTCATCGTCACCGGCATCTCCTGCTTGCCCAGCTCCTCGCAGGCCGTGAAGCGATAGACATAGCTGTTGTCCATGTTGGCACTGACCACCTCGGCACACTTCAGGTGGCTGAACAGTTCCTCAACGGCAAGGGGAGAATAGCCGGAGTAACCCACGAATGCTCCCTTGTCGTTCTTGAAGTAGCTTTTCAGGTACACCGTGCGGTCGCGGTGCTCCTCAGGATAGATATTGCTGATGCGGATGTGCAGGATGAGCGCCACCACCATTGCCGAGGCGATGGCCACCGC
>CAMVKN010000107.1 GCA_947168045.1 uncultured Prevotellaceae bacterium | reverse complement strand
CCTACGAGATTGAAGAGGTGATGATTCCGAAGTGGCGGGAGACACGCAATGGCTACCTCACGCAGCACTTCGATACTGAGGCCGAGGCCCGCGCTTTCGTGAATAACACGAGCGAGGTGCTCTATGCCACATGGGTCAAGGAGGATGATACAAGCTACGGACAGGAGGGCACCTATGTGATGGTCATCCCCGAAGAGTGGAAGCTACTCGACCGATTTGTGGCTGAGAACAAGGTGATGTGGTGCAACAACCAGATAGAAAGCTGGAAGCAGGTCATGGCTGTGAACGAGCGCGATAAGGTGCAGGCCATGAGCAACCACGACAACTGGCTGCGCAACATCTCTTTCGACGGCGGCTCTTCCTACTCCTACACCAACAAGGCTGACACCACCACGATCTCGAAGAGCACCTATACACACAACTTGGGTGGCATCATCAAGACCGGCTTCTCGAATAAAGACGCTGCATTAGGCATGCAATTCAAGAGTGTGTTCGCTTTCGACTCCGAGAACGGATGGTCGCACTCTGAGTCAAGTAGTGACAAAGAGGGCAATTGGGCTGAGTTCGACTATATCTTCGACGACGGCAACAAGGGTACCGACTTCTCCGTCGATATCTACAAGTCGCCAGGTGGATGGAGTGATATCTTCAGTCTCTTCGGCGGACAGAGCTACAACCCCTACGAAGCCGAGGAGAAGACCAAATACTACGAGCCAGGACAGCATACGCTCTCTAACGGCACGGTGCGCATGGAGAATCCCGACATCAAAATCAGCACCGACGGCGGCATCGCATCGAAGGAAGCCACACTAACCGATGTGCCTGCCGGACAGACGGCACAGTTCACGCTGCACCTGTCGAACATCCGCAACACTAACCAGGATTTCGACTTCTCCTACAATATCATGGTGCAGGAGAAGACCAACCAACAGGGCCTGGAAATCCTGATGGACGGTGTGCCTGCCAACGGCCGCAGCATCTTTGTTCCTGGCAACGAGACGGTGAAGAAGGTCATCACCGTGCGACAGACAGACCAGAGCGTGCTCGACTACGAGGGCATCGAGATATGGTTCAACTCGCAATACCAACCCATTAAGATTAACGACAAATGTATACTAAATGTCCATTTCAAGCCATCGTCGTCGCCCATCGACCTGGCCATCAGTGAGCCAGTGTTGAACACCGAGAGCAAGGATGGACAGTTGGAGATGAAGCTTACCAACTTCGACCGCCAGTTCAAGAATCTGAAGAACGTGGGTGTGCAGTACCGCTTTGAGGGCAGCACCGCGTGGACCGACCTGCACACGTGGGTCACCGACAAGGCTGACTCCACCAGTACCGCCTTCAGTAGCCTGCCGCCGACGGGCGACATCCGCTACGCAGCAGACATGTCGAGCGACCTCAGTTATCCCGAGGGCAACTACGAATTCCGCGCTTTCACAACCACGCCCTACGGCACTGAAATTGTCCATCTATATAGCGACATCGTCGTTGTCATCAAGGACATGACCCGCCCACGCAACCTCTTTACGCCCTCACCGACAAACGGCATTCTGGGCTACGGCGACCAGTTGTCCATCGAGTTTAACGAGGACATCGTGCCTGGCTACGTGGGCAACAAGAACGTCATTGTGACGGCGAAGCTGAACCAGCAGACGGTGAACCACGAGGTGGCACTAAGCATGCGTCCCTTCGGTGAAACGCCCATGACAATGAACCCCGTGTTCCTGAACGGTGACTTCGCCATGGACTTCTGGCTCAACTGGCATGACAGCGGCACCATCCTGCACCAGGGAAACATGATGGCATTGGGCATCGAAGACGACGGGCGCGTGACGGCCGACATCGTTGGAAACACTATCACCAGCTCCGGTAAACTGCCAAAGGACGAGTGGATATTCTTCGCTCTGAGCTATCATGCAACGACCATGACGTTCGACGTGTTGGCACAGTATGGCACACAGACCGTGGAACTGTTTAAGAACCAGCCAGTGACGACGCAAGAAGTGCAGAACATCAGCTACACCGATGACAACCTCCTCTATCTGGGTGGCATCAATGCCGACATCCACGCGCTAAGCCTCTACAACATCTGGCGCGATGTGCATGAGGCGGCCACTACGAAGTATCAAGCCAAGGACGGCTATGTCTACGGTCTGGTCAACTACTGGCCCATGGACGAGGGACATGGCCATATCGCCGCCGACCAGTGCCACACGCACGACTTCATTGTACCTGACTCATGGAAACTGGAGAATGTGAACTATGCTTTGCGCATCGATGATTCAGAGGGCGCTCAGGCCGACATCACACGCATAAATACGAGCCGAGGCGACAGCTACGCCATAGAGCTGTGGTACAGCAAGGGCAATAGCACCGACAGCACCCAACCCGCCGAAGAGGTGGTGTTTGAGACCGCCACTCCCACCGTGGTGGGCGACCAGCTCTCGCCGAACGCAAAGCTGCGCCTGCGCTATGACGAGGGACAGAACCTGGTGCTCGACTATGGGCAGAAGTCGCTGACGGTGGCCAGCCTTGCCGACTTCCCTGACCCCACCGGGTGGCGCCACCTTGCCTTGAATGTGGTGCGTGGTCAGGCTGCCAGTTTCTACCTCAATGGCCAGCGCACGGCTGTTATCGCCGAAGCTGACATACCTCCCCTTGCAGGTGCCGCACTCTTTATCGGCAAGGGAACTAAGTTTGCCTATGCCGACGAGTTGCGTATTTGGCACGCCGCACTGAGCGAGCGACGCCTCACTGCCAACATCTACAACACTATCGACACCGCCGACGTCTATTCACGGGGCCTCGTGGCATACTATCCCTTCGAGAAGACGGGCACAGAGAACGGCGCGACAACGAAAGTACCTACCCTTTCGTCCATTGCCCCCACTCACGAGGCGGGAACCACTTCCACCGACATTACCCCCGCCAGTTCTTTCACGATAGTTCAGGACGCCCCGCCGCTGAAGAACGCCCCTGACGAGACGCGACTCATCGCCTCGCCTGTGGCCTCAGAGCGCAAGGTGGTCATCAACCTGACGGGAGCCGGCATCAGCCCGCGCGACATAGAGGGCACGACGCTCAACGTCACCGTAGACCAGGTGCGCGACTTGCACGGCAACACCTCGCTGCCCATACGTTGGACGGCGTACGTGCAGCAAAACACACTGAAGTGGACTCGCGACTCGGTGAACGTCATCAAGAAGTACGGCGACAACTACACCTTCGACGTGGACATAGAAAACAAGGGCGGCAACACAGAATACTACACCATCTATAACATGCCGCAGTGGCTCTC
>CAMVKN010000106.1 GCA_947168045.1 uncultured Prevotellaceae bacterium | reverse complement strand
AAATTCTTATTGACCTTTTGGCTGGCAATTGCAGCCATTGGCGCAAGTGCACAGGGAGACGGCACCGTGAGTACCGAGAGTATGCCCGATCAGGTGCAGATGAGTGATGGCCGTACTGTCAAGGCGATGCAAGTGCCTCGGCGTGCATCGGACAAAGACTACACCTACACGTACAAGGGTGTGAAGTACACGTACATCTCGGAGAACAACTACACGCAGTTCTTCAACACCAGCGTGCATACCCCTGAGACTTACGGCTGGTATAAGGACGGCGACGGCTGGTTTATCAATGCCGAAGGCGCCTACATCACCGCTGCCTCTATCGACGAGGAGAGCGTGCCCGAGAACGGCGAGGTGTATATCCTGAACGACCTGGTGGGCTACTTCACCAGTCACACCCATCTGGGCTGTGTGGCCGACCAGGGCTTTACCGGCGAGTCGAAGGTGAAGCGCATCTACTTCCAGGATGCTAATGCCCAGGCCTACAATGCCAACAGCGAGTTCCACTTCTTCATCGGCCACAAGGCCTTTGCCAATGCGCCGCATCTGGAGAAGGTGGACCTGATGCAGTACACCACCAAGGGCACCAACCACTGGGAGGCGATGCCTGAATACCGGGTGAAGCGCATCTGGGACAATGCGTTTGAGGGCTCGCCCAACGCTATGATCCGTGTGGCGACCTCAGTGCTCAACGACTACCGCAACAGCAGTGTGTGGGCAACGCACAAGGACCGCATCATCAGCTACGAGCCTTCAGGCTATGAGATCAAGGAGTACGGTGCCCGCTACAAGTGTATGCTGGCACAGGACGGCAAGACCTATCTGACCAACGACGGCAATCAGCGCGAGGAGGTGATGAAGCAGCTGCGCCTGTGGAATGCCGACTACTGGGGCTTAAACGCTACTTCGCTGATGGCACCTGCCGACAATGGCGCCACGGTGTATTACACCACCATCGAGGGAGCTGATACCGAATACCTGAAGAAAAACAATGGTGTGCTGAGAGTCTATAACGACGTGGGCTCGTACTATAACTACAAGAACATAGCCATCCGCCGCGACGCCTTTGCCAACTGCGAGGACCTGAAGACAGTAGAGTTCTGGCAGACCAACGGCCGCAGCAGCAATTCGTACAGCGACCTGAAGGTGGTGATCGAGAACGGTGCCTTCCGGGGCTGTAAGAACCTGAAGGAGATCCGCCTGTACTACTTTGCAGAGAAGGGCGAAGACCACTGGGAGACACTGGGTCCGAAGGATGTCATCCCTGGCGATAACATCTTTGGTGTGCCAACCCCTGAGGAACTAAAGGGCATGACTGAAGAACAGGTAGCTGCCCTGCCGCCAAGCTGTGCCAAAGACTTCCGCATCTTAGTGTCACCAGCCCGTTACCTGGAGTTCATCAAAGACCCCAACTGGGCGATGTATGCCCAGTTCATAGAGGCTGCCGACTATGAGCCAACAACCAAGAAGTCCATTGTGAAGGACGGTTTGACCTACGAGTATATGTCCACATCAGCAGGTATGCTGTCCACCGACAATGTGGTGTCGCAGAACTGGTCGTGGTGGAGTGTGCCCGTGCTTGCTGCCGAGATAGCCCTCTATGCCTATGCTGCCTATAAGATAGGTAAAGGTGTCGCCCATGCAATTAGTGCAGGAGATGCTGCTGGAGAGGCTATAAGTGAAGTATCAAGAGAGACTGCAAGTGAAGTCTCAAGAGAGTCAGTCACAGCATACGCTAACACGGCTATAGCAAGCGAGGCTACCTTGGGAGCCGCTAAAGAATTTGCTGGAAATATTCCAAGTATTGCTTATGGATTTACGGAGGCTTTTACTGCTGAACAAATTTCTGCTATAGCAGGAAAAAATTTGGCTGAAATTGGTTTCTCCTCATACGCAATCACAGAGTTAGCTCGTGAAGGATTATGTAGTGCGGCAGGAGTAATGTCTTCTGCTGATGTACTGACTAAACTTTTGGCCCTACCAATAACAAGATCAACTTTAAAAGGTTATGTAATGAAAGTTGTTGCAGAACTAACTGCAGCACTTGCCCCAGAAGTAGTTGTTCCTGAAGTGGCAGCAGTAGTAACTTCCATGGGTCTCCCTGCATGGGCGAGTAATACGTTGTTGACAATGGCTGGCGGCACTCTGCTTTCAAGTCTCAGCGCAAGTCTCATTACCGCACGTATGCAGGGCAGCGATTACAACAGCAACAAGTTCCGTAGCGGTCTGATAGCCAACAACCTGTCGTATATCCATGCAGCATCTATGACGGGTGTAGGTCTGAACATGATCTATACACCATCGAAGAATATGGTGTATCACCAGTACATCAGCAAGGCCGATACCAACATCAGGAAGGTCAACATCTATGCTGGTGTCGACGACGACACCCGCACCATGACGTTCCGCAAGAACGTATTTGCCGGGAACACGTCTTTGGAAGAAGTACGCTTCTACGAGGCAAAGGGCAGCACCACCAAGGAGAGCGTGCCCATGACGATAGCCATCCCCGACTCGGCATTTGCCGGCTGCACCAGCATGGAGCGCTTCGACCTGCGCCTCTATACCGGCGACAAGCCCACACAGGCGCTCGGACCTGAGAACTTCATCCTCTGCGGCGACAACATCTTTGCCGGCTGCGACTCCACCAAACTGAAGATCATCATCGCGAAGGACCGCAAGCAGGACTTCCTCGACGATGGGGTGTGGAGCAAGTACAAGCGTTTCTTCGCCTACGAGGCGACGGATTATCCTGGCGGAAAAGACGATTTCGGCGTGAAATATGTCTATGCCTACGAGGGCAATAGCACCCAGAAGGTGTCGATGAAAAACGGTCACAAGGTGGAGCACCTGGTGGCTTGGGGAGCCGACGACAGCTGGATTAACGACCATAAGGGCCAGCTGGGTCTGTTCAACGACATCGGCATCTACAATAACTTTAAGCTCGACTATGTGCGCAAGGAAGCCTTCCGCGGCAACCAGAACCTGAAGAACGTCTCATGCTGGGACATCAAAGGTTGGCTGTGGTGCGGCGACATCTACTACGACTTCAATGTAGCCCTGCAGGATTCCTGCTTCGCCGACTGCCCGAACCTGGAGGCGTTCGACCTGCTCTATCTCTGCACCGACGGTATCAACAAGGCCAAGGAGCTGCATCCATCGCAGCTGCAGTTAGGCAACGGTGTGTTTGCCAACACACCCAAACTGATGCTGAAGATGACGCAGCAGCAACAGCGCTGGTTTGAAGCCGACACGACATGGGCCAAGTATAAGGATAAGTTTACCCCCTGTCTGGTGAAGCCTGT
>CAMVKN010000105.1 GCA_947168045.1 uncultured Prevotellaceae bacterium | reverse complement strand
GCCTGCGCCGTCGAGGGCGACATGAAGGTGGCCATGGCCATGAGCATCCTGAAGACCATCAGCGGCACGGGCACCCTGGCCGAGATGTATAGCATCGACTTCCCCAAGGACATCTGCATCATCGGCCACTCAGGCTCGGGCGACTTCGACATCTCGCAGGCCCACAAGCCCACGATGAAGATTGTGCCCGTGTTCCACGGTAAGACGGGTGGCGGCTACCTCACGCAGTTCTATCCCCCTGTAGGCCCTGTCACCTACCTGGCCATCACACAGGACAAGAACGGTGTGTTCAAGTTCGTCGCTGCCGAGGGTGTCAACGAGGAAGGCCCCATCTTCATGTTCGGCGACACGAACATGCGCACGAAGTTCTCGCTCAGCTGCCGCGAGTTCGTCAACAAGTGGAGCGAGGCCGGTCCTACCCACCACATGGCTGCCGCCGTGGGACACCACATCGACACCATCCTGAAGGTGGCAAAGATTCTGAACATCGAGTGCGACGTGGTGTGCCGGTAAGAAGACCCACCCCACAGCCCCTCCCTTGTAGGGAGGGGAGAAGACCCACCCCCAGCCCCTCCCTTGTAGGGAGGGGAGTAATTACCTTTACTTATGGGAAAAGCAGCTTCATACAAGACAGCTTCACCTGACCGATATGCTATACTTCGGGCATACGCTCGAGAAAACAGAAGGAATGCGACGGTAGCCGAACAATACCTGTGGGAGCATCTGAGGAACGGTGTCTCGGGTGTCGACTTTCTGCGCCAGCACATAGTGGGTGACTATATAGCCGACTTTATGTCGAGGCATGGAGGCCTGATTATCGAAGTTGACGGCGGTTACCATGCTGAGCGACAACAAGCAGAAGATGATGCTGTGCGTGAGAGTCATCTGGAGCAAATGGGGTTTCATCTTTTACGCTTCACCAACGAAGAAGTATTATTTAATATAGAATATGTATTAGAACAAATAGAAAATTATTTCAATGAATAATTCGTCGCAAAATCATTCTACTCCCCTCCCTACAAGGGAGGGGCAGGGGGGAGGGTCTTCTCTCAAGAGCACCATCGCGGTGTCCCTCACCAACTACCTTGACGCTGGTGCCATCGTGGCTGGTGCGTCGGGCCTGACCCTCTGGCAGAACTACTTAGGTCTGTCGGAGAGTCACCTGGGCTGGCTCAACTTCATCAGTGCCAACGCCCTGGGTGCCGCCATCGGCGCCATCATCGGCGGATTCCTGGCCGACAAGTACGGGCGTAAGTTCATCTTCACCTATAACCTGCTGGTCTACATGCTCGGCGTGGTGCTGGTCATGTGCTCGGTCAACTTCCCCATGCTGCTCTGCGGCTTCCTCATCACGGGCATCAGCGTCGGCGTGGGTGTGCCCGCCTCATGGACCTACATCTCTGAGAGCTCGGAGGTGGACAAGCGCGGCCGCAACATCTGCATCAGCCAGATGTCGTGGGGCATCGGTCCCATGTGCATCCTGCTCTTCGGCATGCTCTTCGCCCCCGGCGGCTATCTGTTCAGCTGGGTCGAGGCCGTGGCCCATGTGTTCCTTGGAGCCGATGCTGGTTTGAACGAGGTCAACGTGTTCTCCTCACGCATCGTGTTCCTCACGCTCTTCATCGTGGCCTTCATCGCCTGGAACCTGCAGCGCAAGCTACAGGAGAGCGCCGAGTTCACGGCACAGAAGGCACAGGAGAAGAAGACGGGCCTGGTGGACAACATCAAGGTGCTGTTCCAGAACTCTACGGCCGTGAAGACCGTCGCCTTCCTGGCCACCATCTACCTGACGTGGAACCTTGTGGCCTCGGTCATGGGCTTCTTCCAGCCGCACATCTATGAGACGGCAGGCGGCGTGACCAACGAGCAGGCCAACTGGATGAACTGCATACAGTGGGCCATCATCGTCGGCGTGACGTTCATCGTCTCGAAGCTCATCGACAAGACCAACCACCGCCTCATCTACACCTTCGGACTCATCGTGGCCATCGCCGCCTGGGTGGTCATCGTCACCGTCGGTGCCGGTGGCATGGCGGGTCTGTGGCTCTTCGCCATCCTGTGGGGCATCCAGGGCGGAAGCTCACCGCAGATATTCTATGCCCTGTGGGGCAGCGAGCTGTTCCCTGCCAAGTTCCGCGCCGGTGCCCAAGGTCTGATGTTCTTCATCGTCCGTGGACTCTCGGCAGTATGGGGTCTGATCTTCACCTATATCTATGGTGAGAACGGCGAGGGCTTCACCATTGCCGCCTGGTGCATGATTGCGTTGCTCTGCATCTCGCTCCTTGTGGGCTTCATCGGAGCACCCAACACCCGTGGCCGCTCGCTCGACAGCATCACCAAGGAGCGCTACGGCGAGAACTTCTGACGCTTCTGCGTACCAAGTCACACATCGCATAGATTCTTTCTTACAAACAGCCACGCGCCCGGCTCTGCCACATTCTACAGCAGAGCCGGGCGCGTGACTGTTTGTACGCCTGTTGCCGAAGGCACGCACCCCGCGTTTGACGGAGGTTATGGAGTTAACCAAAGCAGCAACAGATGTACCCGACGCAGCCTTACGACGGTTTTAGAAGAACAGATGTTTGAAGTCGGCAAGTTTGATGATTCTAGTCTGATGGTATTGTACAAGGTCGGTAAGGTCAGCATCGCCGCTGACAATATAGTCAGCCCCGATGGTATCGGCCAATGCAAGGAGATAAAGGTCTTTAGGGTCACGGACGGCTGACGGTGCTACGTCGGACTCAAGGATGGAAAACTGGCAGTAGGCATGAATGATAGCCAGCAGGTCGTCGATGTCTGCAGGATTAAGGTGCTTGCGAATCTTGCTACGGCTGGCCACGTCGCGTATTTCTTCAATGAGCCGTGCGCAGACATAGACCTCGAAGCGCAGGTCTGTCAGCATCAGGTGCACAAACTGCACCTGATGACCAAGAAGGAACGAGATCCAAAGATTGGTATCGATGATAACCTTCTTCATTTGGTATACCTCACGGCTTTTACCTCGTCCATGATTTCCTCTTCAGTCAATGCCGGCAATGCCGGACGACTGTTCACGAAACGGTCAAGCAGTTGCTCACGGGTCTCGGCCTGCCAGCCGAACTTGCGGATAAGTTCGCGGAAAAACGACCAGTCAACTGCGGGAACATTTACGTAAACGCCTTGCATCTGTACATTGTTTGCCATTGTTTTAACATGTTTAGTTAATCATTCGCATGCAAAGGTACAAAAATATTTGAGAATAACGAGCGGTTAGTGCGTTAAAAGTGACTAATGGCTCCAGTTACCTTGTAAATATTATTCCAATTCGTGAAGTAATTATTCCAATTATTCCAATTCGTTTCCA
>CAMVKN010000104.1 GCA_947168045.1 uncultured Prevotellaceae bacterium | reverse complement strand
TTGACAATAAGTCGGCACTTTATGAGATTATCTCCATGAGTTATTCCAATAAGTCAATGAGTTATTCCAATAAGTCGGCACTTTATGAGATTATCTCCATGAGATAAAAACGTCCCACGGCGTGGGACAAAAATCCGAAGCCGTCGGACTTTTTTGGGGACGTGTCTTGCCGTCCTTTCTCAGCTGGTGCACTTGGTGCACGATCAGGTGCACCAAAAATAACTTTGGTGCACCAATCAACAACTTACAAGTCAGCCGGTTAAGAGCCATAGGTGCACTTAGTGCACCAATTTTTAAAACACGAATGACCATGAATGGCCCACGAATGTCTCATAAATATTATTCATTCAAGTTTCTGAAGCTCTCTATTCTCGCGCAGAGGCGCAGAGTATACTATGTTTTCGCCGAGGTGTCAATTGTTGAGAAGAGTTCCCAGAGGCGGCCGGAACGGTCGCATCCTCCTAAAACTCCTAACTCTAAAGCATCACTCTAAAGCGACTGTATGCGTAACTCTGCGACTCTGCGCGAGAATAAAGAACAAGCAGAACTACCGAAACTTAAATAAGATAAATGTAAGATAATGTAAGATAAATGTAAGATAACTTTGAGCTAACACACTGATAATCAGTAATGAATGTAAGAATGTAAGATAATTGTTTTTAATTTCACGCAGGAAGCTGTCACAAGCAGGCTATTTCTCGCGTAGCGGGTTCCAGCCCTGGGCCTTCAGCTCAAACTCCTGGTCATCGCGGGTGACGAGGATGTGGCCGTACTTCTGCTCGGTGATGTGACCGATGAGGTGCACGTCGTCGAGGTCGCGCACCTTGTCGAGGTCGCCAATGGGCACAGTGAAGAGCAGCTCGTAGTCCTCACCGCCGTTGAGGGCGCAGGTGGTGACGTTCATCTCCATCTCCTCAGCCATGACGGCGGTCTGGTAGTCGATGGGCAGCTCCTTCTCAAAGATGCGGCACCCCACCCCACTCTGCTTGCAGATGTGCATGAGCTCGGATGAGAGGCCATCGCTGATGTCCATCATCGCCGTGGGACGAATGTCGGCCTCACGCAGCCGCTGCACAATGTCGCCACGGGCCTCGGTCTGCAACTGCCGCTGCAACAGATATTCCTTGCCGCTGAAGTCGGGCATGGAGAGATTTGAGATTTGAGATTTGAGATTTGAGATTTCAGCAGCATCCTTGGCGGCGGCCAATTTCTTACGCAGGTCATCTATCTGGCTGTAGTAGACGCTCTTCTCACGCTCCAAGAGCTGCAGCCCCATGTAGGCCGCGCCGAGGTCGCCACTGACGCAGATGAGGTCGGTGTTCCTGGCCCCGCTGCGGTAGACGATGTCTTGGCTGTCAGCCTCGCCGATGCAGGTGATGCTGATGGCCAGGCCGGTGAAGCTGGAGGTGGTGTCGCCGCCCACAATGTCGATGCCCCACTTGTCGCAGGCACGGCGCAGTCCGGTGTAGAACAGCTCGACGTCCTCGACGCTGAAGCGCTTGCTGAGAGCGAGCGAGACGGTCATCTGCCGCGGCGTGCCGTTCATGGCGAAGATGTCGCTGATGTTCACCATGGCTGACTTGTAGCCTAAGTGCTGCAGGTCGATATAGGTGAGGTCGAAGTGGACGCCCTCCATGAGCATATCGGTGGTGACGAGCACCTCCTTGTCAGGGTAGTGCAGCACGGCGCAGTCGTCGCCGACGCCACGGCGGGTGCTGTCGTTCTTGATGTTGATGTCGTTTGTAAGGCGGTCGATGAGACCGAATTCGCCTAACTGAGAAATATCCATGTCCGCTATTCTTTTTTTGTATTTACACTTGCAACATGCAAAGATAACACTTTTAGTTAAGACAGCCAAGAAAAAAGTTGCCTTTCTTCTCGCCAACGTTTCTCAAGACTACTCAAGACTACTTCTTGTGAGCCAAACCTCACACGGGGTCTGTCCCCCTGTGAGCATGTAGTGAGTGACGGCTTCTTCGTGAAGACTGACGAGAAGTGGGAGAAGTTGAGGTATGACGAGATTCTGTGGGTGAGAGCCTTCGAGACGTGTTGTTGAGCGTTAGCGAAAAATGGCAGCGTCGTGTTCCTGACTGGTGAGAGAAGCCTGATGGTGAACCATCGGCTGTGGCGGATTGAGGAAATGTTGACAGAGCATCCGCGCTCGAGCTCTGCTCGCTCATACCCGCAGGGTCTTGAGAATTTCGTGCGCATCAACAGGTCGGAGATTGTCAATCTGGATGCTGTTGACGGCTTTGAGGGTCGCTCGGCTTTGCCGCTTGGCTTGTCCAAGAATTGCAACTATATCGGCAAGAATCCGCTCTATGCCACTGGCGACTATCGTCAGCGCATGGAAGGAGTCTTCGTCAAGGCAAAGCAGCAATGACGTAAAGATACGGAAAAGCCGCCCGGGAGCCTTCTCATGAGGACTCTCGGACGGCTTGGTCGTGCTTGCTATGGTCACGGGATGTGAGGGTTACTCCGTAGCCTGTCCTCCTGCGAGTGTCTCGCCGGTGGTCCAGTCCTGTACGGTGACGCTTGCCACCTCAATCCTGTTCTTACCCACTACGAGGTTGAAGGTGTAGCTGTTGCCTGCCTCCAGTTCGGGGATGCCCTTCACGAGGAGGGTGCTGCCTTCGCCGTCGGTCAGCTGGATGAAGCGGGCGCCACTGTCACCATAGCCAGGCACTACGAGGGCGGTGTAGGTAGAGCCTTGACCACCGTTGCCCTGTGCGTATGGCTGGATTTCGGTGCTGCTGCCCGTGGGATTGCCGTCGGCAATGCCGCTGGCTTCGCTGTAGATGCGTACGTTGTCGACGGTCTTCTGGTCGTCACGGTACTGGCTGCCGAAGCCGCTGATGCGTACGATGACGCGGGCCATCTTGCGTTCCAGCTGCATCTGGATGTCGCTGCCGCCCTCGGGACGGGAGATCACCTGCTGGCGGGTCATGTAGTCGGCGAGGGCGATTTTCTCCACGCTGCTCTGGTCGGCGGGCAGGGTGAAGGCGGTCATCGACGTGCCGGTGGTCGCGGGATAGTAAGCCGAGAAGGTGAGCATGGGCTGTGTCCAGAGGAGGAACTTGTTGGGCACTGCCTCAGTCCATGTCTGGTTCTCGGTTGACGTGCACTGGAAGAGGACGGCCTCCTGATCGTTGGTGCTGACGCTGATTTGGTCGCCTTGGTTGAACTCGCGCTGCGTGTCGTCGGTGGCAGCGGCATTGCTACGGGTGATGCCCTGGAGCGAGCCTACGGAGAAGTTGACGCTCACGGCATTGTCGGGACGGGCGACGGTGAAGTCGTCGTCGCTCTGGCAGCTGGCGAGGGCGCCCATGAGGGCGAGGGCTGCCATGGAAAGATATTTTGCTTTCATATTCTTATGCTATTTTAGTATTAATAAAGGTAGTTAATTACTCAGTGCCGAGGTTGTCGCCGGGCTGGTTTTCCCATGAGGTGACGGTGAAGGCGCGGGAGTCTGCGGTCACGCCGTCGTTACCCACGGTGAGGGGCAGTGTGTACTGCTTGCCCTGCTCGAGGGTGTAGGCCGTGGTGTTGGTCCAGGAGAAGGAGCGGTTGCCAATCTTGAACGATACGGTCAGGGCACCGGCGGCAATCTCCTGAGGCACTACGATAGCCTCGTATTTTGCCATGCTGTGCTTGCTCTCAGCCGTGCCAGCGGTGAACTCGTACTGGCTGGGCAGGATGTCGGCAGCGGTAGAGGCTGTGGCGGTCACGGTGCCGTAGTTCTCATTGGCGGTCTCCATGGCCTTGAAGTTATAGCCCAGGTTGGTGCCGCTGATTTTCACGTCGGTGATGTCCGTGGCCTGAATGTTTGCAGGGTAGAATTCGTCCTTCAGCTCCAGCGTCACGTCGAGCTTGGTCAGGGCGTGGTAGAAGTTGATGACCAGCTTGCCGTTCTGCATCAGCGTCTGCTCCT
>CAMVKN010000103.1 GCA_947168045.1 uncultured Prevotellaceae bacterium | reverse complement strand
CACGGCGCCTCTTAAGTTAACGATAACAACTTTAACACTACTATAATAATAAAAAAAACGCATGAAAAGGTTAATTACATTCATCGCCCTCGTGCTGCCTTCGCTGGCCTTTGCCCAGTGGCGCGTGGGTGTCAACGGTGGAGCTACCTACAACCACTCCACCATCAGCAAACACTACATGACTGACTATCAGTGGAAGGACCGCTGGGGAGTCACCCTCGGCGTCATGGGTCAGTATGACGTCAACGACTGGCTGGGCGTGCGCGCCGAGCTGGACTGGACTCAGAAGAACTACCGGCTGACGCGCCAGATCCTCAGCAATTTAGACTACAAGTATGTCAACAACTACCTGCAGCTGCCGGTGATGGCCTCGTTCAGCTTTGGCGGCAAGCAGCTGCGCGGTTTCTGCAACGCTGGTGTCTACGGCGGCTACTGGCTCACCAGCGGGCGCGAAGGCACGGATTTCAACAACTCCAGCGAGAAAGTCTACGAGTTCAGCGAAGACATTAAATTCAACAGCGAGCGCGACCAGCGCTTCGACTTCGGCTTCGTGGGCGGCATCGGTCTGGAGTACCGTTTCTGCCAGCGCTGGGCCGCACAGGTCGAGATGCGCTACTACTACAGCACCGTGAGCACGCAAAAAGACTACATGCGCCTGAGCGACCCCCGCTACAACTCCACGCTGGGCGTGCAGGCCGGCCTGTGGTACAGCTTCTAAACAAGGTAAACAGGAATAACATAGGAATAACATAAAAATCGTAACACAACAATGAGAAACAAGATATTTATCTTAGGCGCTCTGCTGCTGACGCTGGCTTTCAGCAGCTGCCGCGATGAGGCCGACTTGCAATACAACTACTCTGTCAACGACAACACGCTGTTTGCAGAGGCTCAAAACAGCTTCGCCGGCAAGTACCGCGTGTTCTGGAACGCCATGAACAGCAACTACGGCCTGTGGGACTATGAGAAGGAGTTCGGTCTCGACTGGGACGAGCATTACGAGCAGTTCCTGCCCAAGTTTGAAGCCCTCGACGCATCCACCGAGGAGGTCACCGACTCCATGCTTCAAGCTCTTATGAACGAGATGGTAGCCCCGCTCCACGACGGCCACTTCGCCGTTACCTTCATCAACCACAAGACTCAGAAGCCCGTCATGGCCATCCCGTCGGCACTCCGCAACGCCACCCGCGACGACATCACAATCAGCGAGCGCTACAAGCCCAACCTCACCCGCTTCTATTACAATGGCGAGCTGAAGGAATACAAGGAGGCCGACACCCGCTTTGCCACCCTGTTAGCCGAGATGACCAAAGTCAAAGGCCGCGGACTGATGTGGGCTGAGGACCGTTACAACACCCTGACGCAGAAAGAAATGCCCACCCAGGCCGAGGCTATGGAGATGAAAGGCCTGAAAGAGTTTATCGACGCCATGGAGAATTTTCTCGACAAGGGGGGCTCAGCCTCTGATTTCAACGAAATCGCCAAAAAGTACTCCTACCTCAACATCCCCTTCCTGGAGCCCATCAACGTCGGCTTCGAAAAAGACGGCATCAGCGTGAAGTATGGCCTGTTCAACGACAACATCGCCTATTTCTACCTCAGCGACTTCAACCTCATCGGCCACATGGACGAGAGGGCTATAAAACAGTCCTTCCCGGGTGCTACTGACTTTACCTATGAGCGCATAGCCCGCGTCGTCGACGTGTGGAAAAGCTGGTTCTCCACCATACAGGCATTCCACAAGGCCGGACAGCTCAAGGGCATCATCCTCGACCTGCGCGGCAACGGCGGCGGAGCGCTCACTGACGAGCAGTATCTGCTGGGCGGCATGCTGCCGGCCGGCGGTTTCCAGATTGGCTGGTCGCGCTTGAAGCGCGGCGTAGGGCGATACGACTACTCCCCCATGATGCCCGAGTCTGTTCCCACGATGGAAGCCGACCACGAGATTATCACCGACGTACCCATTGTCGTGCTGGTCAACAGCGGCTCTGTCAGCATGTCGGAGATTACCGCCCTGACGGCTAAGAACATGCCCAACGCCCGCGTCATAGGCAAGCGCACCCACGGTGGCCTGTGCGGACTCACCGGCAACGAATTTTACACAGAAAACTACGCCGGCTTCATTGGCGTCGAAGGAGCCACACCCGTCTTCTGCTACTTGCCCAACCAGATCCTCTTCGACAACAACAAGCGCCCCCTGGAGAGCATTGGCATCACCCCCGACTTCGAGGTTGACTTAGACACCATTGCCTTCAAGCGTGACTTTACCGACACGCAGCTTAACCGTGCCCTGCAGTATGTGAGAACAGGTAACTAATCATCAACATAACCAAATTACAACAGCTCAAAATGAGACACATGAATATATTACATCTGCTGGCAGGAGTAGCCCTTACGGGAGCACTCTTTACCAGCTGTACCAAGGACGACAGTCTGACCGAGATTATTCCCACACCGGAGCCTACTACCGCTACCACCAATGAGGTGATAGAAGCCCTGAAGACAGTGCCCATCGTCAGCGGCGTGGAAGTGAAATACAACGAAGACCACACCGACAGTGTGTATTTCATCGCCTTCACCCAGCCCATCGACCACTTCCACCCCGAGCTAGGCTCCTTCGAACAGCTCGCCGCCCTGAGATTCAAGGGCTGGGACAAGAACGTCGTCATCAACACCCACGGCTACGAAATGGAGCAGACACCCGAGATGATTCTCAAGACCGACCTGGCCGCTCATCTCGACGCCAACCAGCTCAACATCGAGCACCGCTATTTCGGACAGTCGCAGCCCGAGCCCTACGACGAGATGAAGTTCACCTATTTCAACGCCGAGCAGGAGTCATACGACCTGCACGCCATCGTCACGGCACTGAAGAGCACCCTCTTCAAAACCGGCAAGTGGGCCAGCACCGGCACCAGCAAGGACGGCATCACCACCGCCCTCTATGCCTACTACAGCGACCAGGAGGGGTGGAAAGACATCGATGTCTTCGTGCCCTTCTGCGCACCGTTTATGGTGGGCACCACCGACAGCTACGGCAATTACTCGTGCAGTAACTACCTGACGAGCGATTATCTCGACCAGGTCTGCGGTACGGGCTATGCCGCCGGCTCCACAGAGGCCATCGCCCGCGAACGCCTCAACCAGATGCCCTACTACGTATGCACCACGCCCGAGCTGCGCCGTGCCTGTATCGCCAAGATGGCCGCCACTGACCCTGACACCTACAGCAAAGTGGCCCAGCAGTATAACAACAAGGACCTGGCCAGCACCGGCGACCTGGAGAAAGACCTGACAGCCCTATTCCTGTGGGAGTACTACAACATGCTCTTCTCCAAGTTCTCCTACGTGCAGTTCATCAAGTGGAGCTACATGGTGCCCGACCCCGCCAAGGTGGCCGCCAAACTCGATGCAGAAGAGATGGACGAGTTTGCCGAGTTCCTGCTCATGGACAGGGACAGCCTATTGGCGCGTATCACAGCAGCTGAGGCCGAGAGCCGCACCACTCGCGCCACCACCGACGAGACTCTGTGGCAACTGCTCACCGACCTACGCATAGAAAAAAGCACCCCCTACGAGGTACAGTCGTTTACGGAGCTGGGCTTTGCCGACAACACTTATAATCAGGTCAACAACAGCTATCTCACGCCAGCAGAGGTTACCAATGTGGTGCGTTTCCTTGGCCGTCAAACCAAGTTCGAGGGTATCTACAAGCAGGATGGCGGCGCGCTGATGAAGGCTTTCCGCGAGTGGTGCTACACCGAGCGGTCGCAGCCTATTATCTTCGTCTACGGCAAGAACGACCCGTGGACGGGTGCCGCCCCCGACGCTGCCGCCATCGAGCAGAACGATATGCTCGAGATGGTCGTCGACCCGAAGGCCACCCATCAGGACTTTTTCCTCCACAGTGCGCAATATGAACTGTCGTCGCGCCAGGCCATCATCGCCGCCCTCGACAAATTCCTGAAATAAGCCTACTACCGCGAGTAGACTTCACATTTATCCGCCTACCCTACACCCGATTCTCATCATCAGTAGGATAGGCGGATTTTTA
>CAMVKN010000102.1 GCA_947168045.1 uncultured Prevotellaceae bacterium | reverse complement strand
AGAGAGAGCCTGTTTGCCCTCCCAAGAAATTGCACTTCTATCTTGAAAGTTTATATGACATTTCGACGATTATCTACTGGCTGCGCCTACGTTGCCGACTTCGGCCTTCGCTAAGAAGGGAGCAGCGGCAGGGTAAGGCTGACGTCGTAGATGTCAGGCAGGTCGGCAATCTTGAGTGTATAGCCGTTGCCGTAGATGAGGTCCAGGCGCTGCTTCACGTTCTGCAGACCCACGCCGCCGTGCTGCTCGTCGGTCTTGGGAATCTTGCTGTTGCGGCAGGTGAAGTGCAGCTGGCTGTCGGCCACCTGGACGGCCATGCTGATGAATGACTCCTGACGGTAGCTCACACCGTGCTTGAAGGCGTTCTCGACAAAGGTGATGAGCACCAAGGGCGGTATCTGGCTGTCGGGCACCTGCTGGGGCATGCTGACGCTGACCTTCACACGGTCGGTGAGCCGCATGCGCATCAGCCCGACATAGTCCTGGGTGAATGTCAGCTCACGACTCAGCGGCACCAGCTGCTTAGCCCCCTCGTAGAGCATGAAGCGCATAATCTTCGACAGCTGCAGGATGCTCTCCTTGGCACGCTCGCCGTCGATGTCGATGAGGGCATGGATGTTGTTGAGCGTGTTCATCAGGAAGTGTGGGTTAATCTGATAGCGCAGATACTCCAGTTGCTGCTCCAGGTTCTGCTTCTCAAGCTGTGCCAGTCGCTCACGGTCGGCTCGCTGCCTGAAGAAGCTCTTCACGCCGAGGTTGACGCCAAGCATGAGCAGCATGATGATGAACGCCACCGCATCGTACTGACCAAGGATGGGTGGCCGCTCGCCGTTGAAGCGTGGCTCACGGGGGCCAGGTTTCCCTGGCCCGCCCATGGGCCGATGCTCGCCCTCAAATGCCGGTCTGCCGTCATGTGATGGTGCGCTGAAGGATGCGTTCTCGGGCCGCTCGCCACCGTGTGGCGGTGGTGTGTTCAGGCTGAGCGACCTGTCAGGGCCACCCTTGGGTCCATCGGGACGCGACGAGCACTGCACCAGCACAAAGACGGCCAGCAGCACGACGACGAGCGAGAAGTAGAGCCATCGGCGACGCTGCTCGACAAGCAGGGGTGCCAGCAGGAAGTTATGGATGAGGAACACGGAGAAGAAGAGGCCTAACTGGTGCCACACGGGCACCACGGCAGCCCACTCGAAGGCCGTCTCGTCGCTACGGAAGGCACTGGCATATTGGCCCAGGACGGGGGCAAGGAACAGGATGAACCACAGCAGTCCATAGACAGCCAGTTCCTGACGGTTGTACTTCGACATTGACATGGCCTACAACTTCGCCGAGCAGACTAACGTACTACCTTCTTCACAGTCTTGCCACCCTGGCGCACCACGTAGATGCCCGGGCGTGCCGACTGCCCCATGCGGCGCCCGCTGAGGTCGCTGACAATGGTCTCGGCTGCATCGACCGTCACACCGTCGATGCCGCTGTAAGCCTCCATGTCGCTGGCGCTGAAGTTGCGCGTGCCGCCAGTGGTGCTGATGAGTCCATCGGCCTTCACGGCCTTGCCGGTGTAGCCGGTGATGTTCAGCGTGCCACCCGTCATGTAGAAATTGCCGCTGTCCTCGTCTTCATGACCAGTGGTGGTGCCCGTCGATGTGAGACCGTCAAGCTCCACCTGTAGGCCGTCGTCGCCGGTGCTGGCGATAGTCACATTACCGCTCTCCATGAGGAAGTACTCCTGGCAGTGGATGCCGTCCTTCACCGCTCCGGTGACGTTCAGCGTCAGGTTCTTCACCTCGATGTACTCGCCGCTATAGATGGCATGGCGCGAGTTGCCCTTGACGGTCAGCGTGCCCTTGCCCTTGAACTTCGTATGTCCCTTGCAGTGGTAGCAGCCCTTGTAGGTCTCGTTGGCACCATCGGTCAGGGTGTTCGTCGTACCCTTCTGGGCCGACACGGCGATGCGCTTGCCGTTCTGGATGTTCATGGCCGGCCCCGAGGGGTTGGTCAGCGTCAGGCCGTTCAGCTCGACGGTGCACTTGAAGCTGCCGTCCAGGTAGAACTCGCCATCGGTTGAAGTGCCCTTGAGCACGTAGATAATCTCGCCATCTTCGTTGTCAACGGTGGCATCCACGCCGGCAAAGGCGGCACTCTGCACTATCTTGACATGCGACGACGTGCCACTGCTGACAGTGACGTAGCTGGCAATGTTTGATGCGACACTGATGGTGGCTGAGCTGCCATTGTAGGTCACCTCGACGGTGTTGTTGTCGATGGCGCTGACGGATGTGAGACCTGCCACAAGGGCGATGACGGTGAGTAGAGTTTTCTTCATAGGTGATAGTTTGTCATTTCGTTTGCAAAGTTAGTATGAATAAAATAACGGAACAAACGCGTTCAGCGAATGTCCCGTTATCTTCAGCGAATCAATGGATGTTGTCAGTGCCGGATGGTGTCTGGGCGACGTTGCCAGCCACGTCGCCCTCAGCCCCACCGAGGTGGAAGAAGGCCATCAGCTGGTCGGCATCACTGAAGAACTGCACCAGCCCGGGCAGTTCCTGTGCGGCCAGGGCGTCGCCGGTCTTCCCTATCAGGTCGGTCACCTCCTGCTGATGTGTAGAAAGGAAGGACGACAGGTCCTTCAGGTACTGACGTGCCTGTGCGCTGTCCGTCACCTCCATCATCTTCTCCGGCACGTTTGCCAGCACGGCATAGAACTGTGCCCCGTCGCCGGCCTTCAGCAGCGAGTCGAGCGTGGCCACCAGCGACTGTGTGTCATCGGGGGCCTCGGCTTGCGGCGCTGCCGTGCCTGGCGTGGGCGTGTGCCCCAGGCACGACGAGCAGGCCGTGAGAAACAGTGTCGATGCGGCAATGAACGCCAAGAATAGTTTCCTCATAGCGTGTTCAGCCGGTTAGAGTCCGGGAATGTTGTCGAGCAACTTCGTCACGTCCTGATTGCCAAGGTCGTTGATGAGTCCCTCAGCCTTCTGGGCCAGACCGCTGTCCGAAATCTTGCCGAGCAGCTCAGACACCTTGGCCTTGTTGTCCACCAGGAACTTCTGGGCAGCCTGCAGGTACTCCTTGGCCTTGCCGGGGTTGTCCTTGACAAAGCTGATGGCCTTCGTCTTGACATCGCCCAGCATCGTCACGAACTTGTTGCCGTCGCCGGCCTTCAGGTTCTCGTCCAGCTGGCTCACCATCTCCTTCGGGTCGTCACTCAGGTTTGTACTGGTCTTGTTACACGACATGACCGTCATGGCCACCAGGGCCACCAAAGCAAATAGAAGCTTTTTCATAATCTTGTGTCTTTTTTGGTTTTTGATTAAAAATGTATAGGTAAAAACTAATTCGGTGGCAAAATTAAACAATAATGTTGAGATAAACAAAAAAAAATGACATAATCCTTTGGTGATAATGAAAATAATTGGTACTTTTGCCCTGATTTTTGTTCGACTAACCTCTATCATCGTATTTATGCTTCAAAACACATCCAAGCAGCGCGTCATGGGAGTCGACATAGGAGTCAACAGAACTTCCTATGCCATAGTAGATGTACGTGGCAACGTGATTGCACAGGATGGTTTCCCCACCCTGGACCATAGCAACATCAAAGACTTTGTGACATTCCTCAGCGAGCGTCTCATAGCGCTGATGGAGGCTAACGGGGGCTATGACACCATTCGCTCGGTGGGTGTGGGAGTGCTAAGCGGCAATTTCATCAAGGGCTGTATTGAGTACTCGCCCTCCCTGCCTTGGAAGGGCGAGGTGCCTCTGGCATCGATGCTGCGCGACCGGCTGGGCATGGCCGTGGCCGTTGGCAACAACGCACATGTCAGGGCCCTGGGCGAGCACACCTTCGGCAAGGCACACGGCATGAGCGACTTCATCGTCATCACGCTGGGACCGGGACTGGGCAGTTGTGTGTTCATCAACGGCCAGCCGCACTTGGGCAATGAGGGCTTTGCTGGCGAGATAGGACATGTGTGCATCAACCCCACAGGGCGGCAGTGTGGCTGCGGCCGACGGGGATGCTTAGAGGCATACTGCGCCGAGGAGGGAGTAGTACTGACGGCCACGAAGCTATTAGAGGAGAGCGACACGCCGTCGAAGCTCAGACTGTATGACATGCTCTCGGCACCACTCATCATCGACTGCTGCAAGGAGGGCGACGCTATAGCCAGGGAGACGATTCAGCGCACTGGCGTGATGCTGGGCATCGGACTGGCCAACTATGCATCGGTGGTCAACCCTGAGGCCATCATCTTTACCGGTGTGCTGCCAGCGGCCGACCAATACCTGTTAGACCCTGCCCGACAGGCTTTTGAAGAAAATGTATTCCATAACATGCGCGGCAAGGTGAAGTTCTTCACCTCCACGTTCACCGATGTGATACAAAACATACTGGGAGCCAGCGTGCTGGCCTGGCAGGTGCCAGAATACTCACTATTTAAATAACGGACAATGGAA
>CAMVKN010000101.1 GCA_947168045.1 uncultured Prevotellaceae bacterium | reverse complement strand
AGGCCCAAAGGTGCACTTAGTGCGCATTCTTTTGCGCTGGCTACTACTACAGTCTGATAGTTTATGGAACTTGCGGAACTAAAAGACCATTTTAAAAAGGCGTAGTTGCTCCCCTACTACTGGGGGCGCGATGGCATCGCGCCAAAGGGGAAGAAGATGTATAGTCCCTTTTTAAATTGGGCTCAAGGCTCTTAATGTATCGACCACCTCTGCGTCAGCAGGGAGCCACTTCACACTGTCCAGCTCATCCTCCTTGAGCCAGCAGGCCGCCTCATGCTCCTTCAGGTGCAGATGCCCGCTCACCACATGGCACAAGTAACAGTGCATCGTCAGGTGGAACTGCGGGTAATCCCACTCCACCGTCTCCACAAACCGCTCCACCGCAATCTGCGTCTCTAACTCCTCCCATATCTCGCGCTTCAGCGCCTCTTCAGGTGTCTCTCCGGCCTCCATCTTCCCACCGTCATAGGAGTGGGTGTTATTTGTATCTGTTTGATTTTCACCTATAAAGGTACAAAAAATATTTCACTCCTACAACTTTTTGGACACTTTTCTTACGTCGAACTCACGTGACTTTCCAACCCTTTCTCAACACAGAGAACACGGAGGACACAGAGGATTATCTTATTGATAGGATAAGTTCAATACGATTTTTCCTCTGTGTCCCTCTGCGTCCTCTGTGTTGGAAAAAGGATGGAAGACTAAAGCCTCACTTCCATTTTAGAGTTTAGGAGTATAGCACTCGAAGATGCGGTCCACATAGCTGCGCTGCATCTTGGGTGTGACAAGGCTGGTGAGCCACACCACTGGGAAACCGCCAAGCATGGCGATGGCACCACAGTTGATGGGGTTGATGGGATTGCCAATGACCATGTTGACCACCGTCAGGCCGACACCCCAGATGAAGCATGCCCAGACGCTGGCCGTGGTCACGCCACGCCAGTAGAGGCCGAGCATGAACGGAGCCAGGAAGGCACCGGCCAGGGCGCCCCATGAGATGCCCATGAGCTGGGCGATGAACGTGGGCGGGTTGAGGGCGATGAGCAGCGAGATGGCGATGAAGAACATGATGAGCACACGCATGACCACCACCTTGCGGCGCTCAATCTTCTCCGCCACGATGTCGTCGATGCTACCCTCCTCCACCTCTCCTGGCAGCGATTTCTTGTCGCGGTAGATGAGGTCGAGGGTCATTGTGGAGCTGGAGGTGAGCACCAGCGATGCCAGCGTCGACATGGACGCGCTGAGCACCAGCAGCACCACCAGGGCGATGAGGATGTCGGGCAGTGTGTTGAGCATGGCGGGCACGATGCTGTCGAAGGCAATCTTACCGTCAGCGGCAATCACCGGGTCATACAAACGGCCAAAGCCGCCGAGGAAGTAACAGCCGCCTGCCACGATGAGTGCAAACACGGTGCTGATGACGGTGCCGCGGCGGATGGCACTCTCGTCGGTGATGCTGTAGAACTTGCCCACCATCTGCGGCAGGCCCCACGTGCCCAACGAGGTGAGGATGACCACGCCGAGCAGTCCCCAGGGGTCGGGACCGAAGAGGGAGGCGAAGACGCCTGTTCCGGCAGTGGGGGAACCGCCGCCCACACTGTTGGCGGGAGAGCCGCCGGCCACGCTGTCGGCGGGGATGGCGGCCAGCTTGTCGACGGCGGCACTGAGTCCTCCCTGCGAAGCTAATACGGCGGCAATGACGGCCACGATGCCGAAGAGCATGATGATGCCCTGTATGAAGTCGTTCATGGCCGTAGCCTTATAGCCGCCAAGGATGACGTAGACGGCAGTGAGCGCGGCCATGATGATGACGCAGTACTCGTAGGGGATGCCGAAGCCCATCTCAAACAGTGTGGAGATGCCCTTGTAGACACCAGCGGTATAGGGGATGAGGAACACGAAGGCGATGACGGAGGCCGTGACGCGCAGTCCCTGGTCCTGAAAGCGGGTGCCGAAGAAGTCGGGCATGGTGCGGCTCTCTATGTGCTGCGTCATCAGCTTGGTCCGTCGCCCCAGGATGAGCCAGGCCAGCAGCGAGCCGATGACGGCGTTGCCGATGCCTATCCATGTCGAGCTGAGACCGTAGCGCCAGCCGAACTGTCCGGCATAGCCCACGAACACGACGGCCGAGAAATAGCTGGTGCCATAGGCGAAGGCCGTCAGCCACGGACCTACGGCGCGCCCGCCGAGCACAAAGCCGTCAACACTGCTGGCCTGCTTGCGGGTGTAGACACCCACGCCAATCATCACGGCCAGGAAGATGATGGTAAGAAGAACTTTGATAACCATACTATTTTATTTTACCCAGTCAAACCTTACCTGCATCTGCGCCATGATGGCATGGTTAGCCGTGTGATGGAAGCCGCCCACCGTAGATGCGTTCTTGTAAACATATTGCAGCTGGAAGCGGTTCTTCTTGAAGAACCACCACTGCACGCCGGCGATGACCTTATGCTGGTCGAAGTCCAGGTCAGTGTTGAAGTTGAAGTAGTCGTAGCTGCCCACCAGGTCGACGCCCTTGGCTATGGGCACGTTGCCCGTCAGATAGGCACCGCGGCTCGTGGTGTTCTTGTCCTTGCCCTCAAGATATTCGCCGTGGATGTTGAGTGCGGCCGACTTGTAGTCGAAGCCCACCGTCCAGCGGTTGCGCTTGTAGTTCTCACCGACGGCGATGTCGGGGTTGTAGATGGATGCCGCCACTGCATGGCCCCGGCCTATCTGTCCGGTAGCCACCAGGTTGAGGCCCTTCACGGGACGATACTCCAGCCGGCCGATGAAGTCCTTCTCAGGGTTCAGGTCCTTGCGGTTGATGCCCTGCCCGTTCATCACGTCCAGCTCATAGCGCAGCTTCTGGTCGTTGGTCTCGCCGAAGAGGGCCAGTCCCAGGTCACGGCCATACTGCACACCCAGCAGGGGGTCGCTGCCGCAGCCCGTCAGGTAGGTGACACCCTCGGAGTACACGTCAATAGCCTCCATAGAGGTCGGGGAGAGAGGATTCTCGTATGACAGACCGTTCTTAAACTGGCCCAGGCGCACGGTCAGCGCCTTGTTGTTGCTGAAGCGGTAGTCCATGTAATACTCCTGCACGACACTGCTGAAGTCGTGCATGAAGAGAAACGACACACGGTCAGTGATTTGTGCATTGGCCCAGAAGAGGGTCCGCTTCAGCTCAAAGGTGTTGACGTCCTTCCCGTCGTTGTGAGTGTAGTTGAAGCCACCCTGGGCATAGCCGTGCAGCTGAATACGGTCTGCCACGTCCTTTAGCCAAACAGTACTGTTTCGTTGCCCCATGGCGGCAACACAACTGAACACTGCCAGCGCTACTGACAGCGTCCTGCATTTGCAAGCTTTACGTTTCATTTTGTCATCGTTAAAAACAGAAATTTAGTTCTTGCGGCGGCAAAGGTACGAATAAACGAGCAAAATGCAAAGAAAAATCGCATTTTTCTTTCAACCCCTCATAAAAAGAGACAACGCACGAAGCCCGAAGGCCCCACCGTCGTTAGTCTTTACGCGCATGAGGGCAGTGCGCACAAAGAAACTGATAGACGAAGTCAAAGTCCTCGTCGGCCACGAAAACCATGTTGCGGCTGAAGCGTTCCCTCACTTTTATCAGGTGGCGCCGACGGCAGGCTATGATGCGGCGCACACTGCTGAAGCTGCTGGACATCGACGTGCGACTGGCAACCAGTATGCCCATGCCTGCCATGCCCGCCTTGCCGCCTGCCGCCCCGGCCAGGGCCGTCAGCTTGCCAATGGCGCGAGCCTTGCCCTCAGTGCCGGGCAGCTGTTTGTGCACCACCTCCTGCTCGTCCATGATGAACAGGATACTGTATTTCCAGCCATAGTACCAGGAAACAAAGAAATAGGCCACACAGCCCAACACAAAGAAAACCGCAATAAGTATCAGGAAGCCACGCGTGATGTCCCACATCTCGGACAAGCGGAAGTGACTGCTGCATCCTCCAAGAAGCATCACGAACAGCCACACCACGCCGAAACTGACGCCCAGCACAAAGAACACTTCGAACAGGATGCTGGGGTTCTTCAGCATAGGCACGTCGTACACCCAGCGGTACTTGCCATCAGGACAGAGCAAAGGACGCGTGGATTTGATGTCGTCGTAGTTTTGTTTCCGTTTTGCCATGATGGCGCAAAGATAGTCATTTTAGGGCAGACAGACAAAAAAAAGGGCTATTTTCTTTCGCTATATGGTTATTTTTGCTACCTTTGCAACCCCAAACTGAACGGACACATCAGGAATGAGTTCGAGAGAGACCCGACAGAGACTTTTTTCGGCATGGATGCTCTTGGCAGTATTCGTGCCCATGCTGCTGTTGTCGTCGCTCCACGTTCATGAGCAGGCAAGCCATTCCGGTGCCTCATGTACGGCCTGTGTCGACCACCACTGCGGCGGACACCTGGACCAGCAGTCGATGCAGCTGCACGACTGCGTGCTCTGTCAGTTTGTCAGCCTGCCTTACTTGTGTGCCGCCGCCACAAGTGCCATTCTGTTTATCCGTAAAGCCACTGCCTACATTGAGCCGGGAAACCAGTTGTGCCCCACCGCTCCTGTAGGCATCAACACCTGCCGTGCCCCTCCTTCATTCTGACTGGGCGAACCTATACATTATTATTTATTATTTACTCAAGTTACTATGTTTGCACCAGCAAACGCGACTGAGGCGAGAGCGCCCC
>CAMVKN010000100.1 GCA_947168045.1 uncultured Prevotellaceae bacterium | reverse complement strand
GCGGGGCGCTCTCGCCTCAGTCGCGTTTGCTGGTGCAAACATAGTAACTTGAGTTAAACATAACAATTTTTTCAAAAAAGAACGGCTTTTTCTTGCATCATCACGAAAAAATAGCTAATTTTGCAACCGATAAACAAGATAAGCTAAATGATTAACAGAGAAATCATACGAATAAAGATTGTTCAGTTAACCTATGCGTACTATCAGAACGGTAACAAGAACATAGACATTGCTGAGAAGGAGCTGTTCTTTAGCCTGTCAAAGGCATACGACCTCTACAACTATCTGCTGGCACTCATCGTGGCGCTCACCAAGGAGTCGCGCCGCCGCTTGGAGGTGCTTCAGGCCAAGGCCCGCCGTGAGGGTAGGGAAGAGCCGTCGCAGAAGTTTGCCTTCAACCGCTTTGCCCTGCAACTGGAGGGCAACAAGCAGCTGGCCGAGTTTGTGGAGACACACAAGCGCACATGGGCTGACCACCCTGAGTTCGTGGGGCGCCTGCTGGAACAGATAGAGCAGAGCCAGATTTACAAGGACTACATGGAGGGCGAGGACAGCTATGAGAGCGACCGCGAGCTGTGGCGCCGCCTGTACCGTACGCTCATTCAGGAGAACACCGACCTGGACCAGCTGTTGGAGGAGCAGAGCCTGTACTGGAACGACGACAAGGAGGTGGTCGACACCTTTGTGCTGAAGACCATCAAGCGCTTTGAAGAGAAGAACGGCCCCAAGCAGGAGCTGCTGCCTGAGTATGGCTCAGACGAGGAGAAGGACTATGCCCGCAAGCTGTTCCGTGCCACCATCATGAACGCCGACGAGTACCAGCGCTACATGAGCGAGGCATCGCTGAACTGGGACTTCTCGCGTTTGGCCTACATGGATGTCATCATCATGCAGATTGCCATTGCCGAGATGATGACCTTCCCCAGCATCCCGCTCAACGTCACCATCAACGAGTATGTGGACCTGGCAAAGGTCTACTCCACACCGCGCAGCGCCGGCTACATCAATGGCATGCTCGATGCCATTGCCCGTCATCTCATCCGTCAGGGACGGCTGCTGAAGAAACTGGGAGACAAGACCCCCCAAGGATAAATCATTAAATAAAATAACAAAGAAAAAATGACAAACATTCTGTTACAGCAAGCAGGTGGCGGCGCCAGCGCCATGCCCATGCTCTTGATGATGGTGGCCATCTTTGCCATCATGTACTTCTTTATGATCCGTCCGCAGCAGAAGCGGCAGAAGGAGATTCAGAAGTTCCAGAACGAGCTGACCGAAGGCACCCAGGTGGTGACCGGCGGTGGCATCTATGGCACCGTGAAGAGTGTGGACCTGGAGAAGCACACCGTCGAGGTGAAGATTGCCAAGGACGTGGTCATCACCGTCGACAAGGGCTACGTGTTCAAGGACATGGCCAACACCCCGTTGCAGAAATAAGCTCGATAGGGACTGAAGGCTCATGGCGGACATCCTAAAGAACATCAGACGTTTCCTGTTTGGCTGGGCCAACAGGGAATTTCTGATTTTTCTTGTGTTCGTCGCCGTGGCGGCCGCCTTCTGGGGCATGATGACGCTCAACGAGAGCTATGAGCAGGAACTGAAGTTGCCTGTCAAGTTTGTCAATGTACCCGGCAATGTGGTCATCACCAGTGGCGACAATGATACGTTGCGCTTCACTGTGCGCGACAAGGGCATCAGTCTGCTGACCTATCTGTATAGCAAGAATCAGCCGCCCATAGAGATTGACTTTCGCCGCTTTGCCAGGGGCGACGGCAGTGGCATAGTGCCCAGCGCCGACCTGCTGCGGCTGCTTGACAGCCATCTGCCGGCATCGGCCAAGGCTGTGGCCGTGAAGCCCGAGCAGCACGTCTTCTACTATAATAACGGCGAGAAGAAGACCGTGCCCGTCATCCTGCAGGGTAAGGTGGAGCCTGACGTGCTCTACTACATTTCCGACACACTCTACTCTGACAGCGTGGTGACCGTCTATGCCACGCCTGAGAAGCTGGACAGCATACGTGCCGTGTATACCGAACCACTGCGTGGAAACGACTTCCGCGACTCGCTGGCGCTCACGGCACGGCTGAAGCCCATCACCGGGGTGAAGATGGAGCCATCGACAGTGAGGGTGACCTTCGTTACCGACATGCTCACCGAGGGACGTATCGACGGCGTGGAGGTGAACGGCATCAACATGCCAGAGGGAAAAGTGCTGCGCACCTTCCCCGGCACGCTGGCAGTGACGGTGGTGACGGGCATCAAGAACCTGCAGACCCTGACGGCTCAGGACTTCGAGATAGTGGCTGACTACTCACAGTTCAGCAACGACTCGCTGGCGCGCTGCGACGTGTTCATACGCCGGCAGCCGGCGGGCATCAAGCGCATCCAGTTAGAGCGTCAGCAGGTGGACTACCTCATCGAGGAGCGCCCGGTGTCTGACGATGACAGTGACAACTAACGGCACGGCACCATGAGTACACCACACTACATCGGCATCACAGGTGGCATCGGCAGTGGCAAGAGCTACGTCTGCCGCCTGCTGGAACAGCGGGGCGTCAGCGTCTATGACTGCGATGCCGCCGCCAAGCGACTGATGCGCTCCTCGGCAGAGCTGCGCCAGGCGCTGACCAGCCTGATAGGAGATGATGCTTACGTGAGGGCTGGGAGAGCTGGGAGTTCTGGGACTACTGAGAGTTCTGGGAGTTCTGGGACTACTGGGAGTTCTGGGACTGAGCCATTTGTCTTAAACAAGGCTGTGGTGGCGCGGTTCCTCTTGGCTTCGGCTGAGAACGCGAAGGCCATCGACGATATCGTCCATCCCGCCGTGGCTGCCGACTTTATCGGCAGCGGCATGCAGTGGTTAGAGAGTGCCATCCTCTTCCAGTCGGGCTTCGACCGCCGTGTGCCCTTCCACGCCGTCATCTGCGTCACCGCCCCTGAGGAGGTGCGCCTGCAGCGCGTCATGGAGCGCGACGGCATCAGTCGACAACAGGCACAACAGTGGGTGGCGAAGCAGTGGCCGCAGCAGGACATCGTCAGCCGCTCGGACTATGAGATTATTAACGACGGGCAGCAACCACTGTTGCCCCAAATAGAACAAATACTTAACCAAGTAAAAACATCATGCAACTGACAATCTTATCCATCGCCGGCAAGCCCGGACTCTACAAACTCGTTTCACGCGGAAAGAACAACCTCATCGTCGAGGCTCTCGATGCTACGCATCGCCGTCAGCCAGCCTTCGGAACGGACCGCATCACATCGCTGGCCGACATCGCCATGTTTACCGACACCGACGACGTGCCCCTGATGGATGTGCTCGACAGCCTGAAGACTGTGGCCGAGGGGAAGCGCTGCGACATCGACGTGAAGAAGGCTACCGGTGCTGAGCTCTTCGACTTCTTCGCCAAGGTGCTGCCTAACTTCGACCGCGACCGCGTGCATGGCAGCGACATCAAGAAGCTCATCCAGTGGTACAACATCCTCGTCGAGGCTGGCATCACCGACTTCAAGGAGGACCTCAAGCCCACAGAGGGTGACAACATCGCTGACCGCGAGGAACCGAATGAGTAATAGCTGAAGAGCGGCCTTTTGCATTTCGCGGATTAGCGCAGCCTTCACCTTCCGTCAGGAAGGAAGAGGCTGCGCTAATCCGCGAAAGCTTTTTGCTGGTTCTAATGACGGGGGCTATTGCTCCTGCTCCTCCAAAATCTTCTTGATGTCCTCGTCGGTCTTGGTGAGCTTGTCCTTGCAGAGCTTGATGAGCTGCTGGGCACGCTTGAGCTGAGCGGTCAGCTGGTCGATGTCTAACTCGTCGTTCTCCATGCGACGGACAATGGACTGCAGTTCGGCGTATGCTTCTTCGTATTTGGGTTCTTTTGACATAATAATTATTTTAGATGGATGAATTTATTTAGACATACTAACATATGAAGACATAATAACATAATAACCTCTCCCTTCAAGGGGACTCCGCAGGCACTCCCCTCCCTTCAAGGGGACTCCGCAGGCACTCCCCTCCCTTCAAGGGGACTCCGCAGGCACTCCCCTCCCTTCAAGGGGAGGGGTTGGGGGTGGGGGCTGTAACTATTCATACCAAGTTCTTTTTTAACGGTTACTTAACGGTGGAGTGGATGGTGCCGTTGGCAAGGCGAGTGGTGAGCTCGTCGCCGGGACGGAGGCTGGCGGCATCGCGCACGGCGTGGCCGTCCTTCAAGGTGATGCTGTAGCCGCGACGAAGCAGGAGGGTGGGGTCGGTGGCCTTCACTTTCGCCTCTATGAGCTCTATCTGATGGGTGCGCATGGTGATGGCACGCTGCATCAGCATGGGCAGACGCTGCTCCAGCGCAGTGAGCGCTGCACCGCTTGCTGTACCCTTGCGGCGGACTGCCGCCACTATGCGGTTGAACAGCAGGTCGAGACGGGACTCCTGGCGCGTCTTGACTACGGAGAAGAGACGCTGGATTTGAGATTTGAGGTTTGAGATTTGGGACTTTTCTAACGCTATCCTGTTTTGGACGTAGCGGGCAATGCGCTCCTGGGCATCGCAGACGGTATCGTACACCTCCTCCAAGTGACTGACGAGCAGGGCCGCTGCCGCCGTGGGCGTCTTGACGCGGGTATGGCTCACCATGTCGAGGATGCTCTCATCACGGTCGTGCCCAATGCCGGTGATGATGGGCAGCGGGAACTGCGCCACGTTCTCGGCCAGGGCCAGCG
>CAMVKN010000099.1 GCA_947168045.1 uncultured Prevotellaceae bacterium | reverse complement strand
GCGACCTCGCGCCCCCCAGACGTGTGCGCTACCAACTGCGCTAAATCCCGATCCTGTGCTACAGCAATTATTTCTGTTAAGCGGGTGCAAAGGTACAACGTTTTTTTGTATCCTCCAAATTTTTTTGCCACTTTTTTTGCTGCTTCATAAAAAAACACTATCTTTGCACATGATTATGATGCAATACAGAATAAAAGCTCCAGCCCGGTTGGCTACGACAGTGAAGCTGCCTGCCTCGAAAAGCATTTCCAACAGGGCTTTGATAACATACGCGCTTTCCGGCTGTCAGGTGATGCCTGACAACCTGAGCGACTGTGACGACACTGAAGTGATGGTGAAGGCGCTGGCCGAGCTGCCGCAGACCATCGACATCGGCGCTGCCGGTACGTCGATGCGCTTCATGACGGCCTATCTGGCTGCTACCGACAGTGGCTGCCATGTCATCACTGGCACTGAGCGCATGAAGCACCGCCCCATCAAAATCCTGGTCGAGGCGCTCCGCTATCTGGGTGCCGACATCGAATACATGGGCAACGAGGGCTACCCGCCTCTGCGCATCACGGGGCGTAGGCTGGAAGGTGGCGATTTGGAGATTGAGGGCAATGTGAGCTCGCAGTATATCTCCGCCCTGCTGATGATTGGCCCGTCGCTTGACAAGGGACTGACGCTGCACCTACGGGGCGAGATTATCTCACGTCCCTACATTGACCTTACGCTCTGCACCATGCGCGAGTTCGGGGCCGAGGCCGACTGGGTGTCGGTTGACACCATCGAGGTGAAGCCCACCCCCTATCGTCCTACACATTATTATATAGAGAGCGATTGGAGTGCTGCCAGCTACTGGTATGAGATGGTGGCGCTGAGCACCGACCCTGAGGCCGAGGTGAAGTTGCAGGGACTGATGGACGGCTCGAAGCAGGGCGACTCTTCGGTGCGCTATATCTTTAGCCTGCTGGGCGTGAAGACCACGTTTGCATCACGTCGCCCTGGCGTGCCCACGACGGTGACCCTAAGGAAGATTGGCCACATGGTGCCACGGCTGGAGTATGATTTCAGCAACTCGCCTGACCTGGCTCAGACCTTCGTCGTCAGCTGTTGTGCCCTGGGGGTGCCCTTCCGCTTCACTGGGCTGCAGACGCTCCGCATCAAGGAGACCAACCGCATCCAGGCGCTCATGGTCGAGATGGGCAAGCTGGGCTATGTCCTTGCAGAGTCCAACGGCAGCGAGCTGTCGTGGGATGGCACGCCGCCCGCCAAGGCCCCAGCTGCCGTAGCCATCGACACCTACGACGACCACCGCATGGCGCTGGCCTTTGCACCCTTGTGCCAGCGTTGGCCGGTTGTCATCAACAACCCCCATGTGGTCACCAAGTCTTATCCCCAGTATTGGGACGACTTGCGCCAGGCCGGGTTCATCATCACCGAGAAAGGTTAGTCCATGCAGTTTGCCATCATTTGCATCGTTTCGCTGCTGGCCCTTGGCGTTATTGCCGCCCTGGCCTCCATCTTCACCAAGGGGGGTACTGACGAACCAGTGACCGAGGCTCACGACTGCTCCACTTGTAGCAGCGTGGCCTCGGGCGAATGTAAGATAGGGTGTTTGATAGAGGAAAAGAAGAGACGCCAGCAGGCTAATGGGCCAGCGCGTGGCTGACGAGACGCTGGCGCGCCATCTCTTCATACTTCGTGCCTGGGCGGCCGTAGTTGGCAAAGGGATAGATGCTGATGCCGCCGCGGGGCAGGAAGAGGCCAAGCACCTCGATGTATTTAGGGTCCATCAACCGAATCAGGTCTTTCATGATGACATTGACACAGTCTTCATGGAAGTCGCCGTGGTTGCGGAAGGAGAAGAGGTAGAGCTTGAGGCTCTTCGACTCCACCATGCGCTCCCCTGGCATATACAGAATCTTAATCTCAGCAAAGTCGGGCTGTCCGGTGATGGGGCAGAGCGTGGTGAACTCAGGACAGTTGAACTGTACCCAGTAGTCGTTCTCCGGGTGCTGGTTCTGGAACGTCTCCAGCAGCGAGGGGTCATAGTTGGCTGCGTAGTTCGTCTCGCCTCCCAGCAGGTTGAGGTGCTCGTTGGTTCTTGGCATAAGAATTGAGATTTGAGGTTTGAGGTTTGAGATTTTCTTTAGTAACCGTTAAAAAATAACTTGGTATTTTTCGGGGGTACGGGGGTACGAAGGTGCGGGGGTGCGAGGATATCACTTAATACTCTAAGGTGTAAACCGTCTGCTGTCCGTGACGGCTGACGGTGACGGTGCTGATGCTCTTGTCGGCGTTCAGTGTGGTGGTCACGCTGATGCGGTCGTCGGCCTCATTGCCTGTTGCCTCGCTGATGACGCTGGTGTTGCGTGCGTAGCGGAAGAGCGACAGCAGCTGGTAGGGGTCACACTCGCGGGTGCCGAAGATGAGCGAGTTGACGTCGACGGTCTGACGGCGGTTGTCCGTCTGCGAGTAGGTCAGCTTCAGGTTCTCTGTCAGCTTGTCTGTGGCTATGCGCAGGCTGTCAGCATTGTGCAGGCTGTCAGGCAGCAGGCTCTGACCGTTCATCAGGAACGCGTAGCGCTTGGTGGGCTGCTGGTAGCTGTGGTGCTCAATGTTGAAGGCGTGGTTGGCAGGCATCTGCGTGTAGTTGTTGTAGTATTGCGAGTAGTAGCCGATGGTGTCGGTCGCGCCTGTCAGTAGCAGCGGCTGGTAGTCGCTGCCATAGTGCGCCTTCATGATGCGCGCGTTGTTGGTGACGGTCAGCGTGCTGTCATAGTCGCTGTAGTGCAGCTGGATGTTGTGCAGGGTTGTCTCGTTGAGCGTCACATGCAGCGCTGTGGGGCGGTGCAGCTCGTCGTAGGTGAAGGTGAATCGCGAGCCGTCGCTGCCCGTGATGGTCTTCACCTCGGGGGCATTGCCCATGGCACCGTCACCGCGGGTGGCATACTGCCAGTAGAGCAGGGTGGAGTGGGCATCGTCAGAGTGGTTCTTGTCATAGAACGTGAACTGTGCTGAGCGTGGCTCGCCCGTGGTGTTCTGCGTGAAGCGCAGGGGTATGCTGAAGACAGTAGCGCCTGGGCCCTGCGTCCTGTCGGGCGTACACCATCCACTCTGTCCGCCAGTGTTGGTGAGCGTCCAGCTGCCATAGCTGTAGACGATGATGGAGTCGATGACGTTGTTGGCGTAGACGGTATTGACGGGCGATGCGGGCCTGCTGAAGATGAAACCAGCCGAGTAGGGGTCTTCAGAACTGCATGACACGGTCAGTGCTGCAGTTGTCAGTAATGCTGAAATCAGCCTAAGTGTTTTCATTGGTTATCAATTGATTATGGTTCGTTATTCTTCGTCCTCTTCATCGTCCCATGACTCGAAGTCGATGTCGCCGAATCCCTCCAGCGAGGGCACTACGAAGGCATCCATCTGTCGGCGGTCTTTCTTGGTGGGACGGCCAGTGCCCCTGGCTCGGTTGACGAATCCGCTGATGCGGTTCATCTCCAGCAGGTCGTACTGGTCCTGTGGTGTCACATTCTCGTAGATGTCGGGCAGCAGCTTGGCTCCCACGCGTTGCTCAATGGGTTTGATGAGCCGGAAGGAGAAGGTGACGGGCGGCTTGCGCACGCTGATGACATCGCCCTCCTTGACCATGCGTGAGGGCTTGACGTTGGTGCCGCTCACGGCCACGCGCCCGTTCTTGCAGGCGTCGGCGGCAATGGTGCGGGTCTTGAAGATGCGGGCGGCCCATAGCCATTTGTCTATTCTTGCTTCGTTGGGCATGGCTTCTTTCCGAGTTTGTTGAATTGGTTCATGGTGATGTCGATGCCGGCCAGCACGAAGCTCTCAATGATTTTCACGGCCGTGTCGATGCTTGGCTGCAGCATGTCGAGCTCCTCCTGCGAATAGCGCCCCAGCACCCAGTCAATCTGCCCGCCCATGGGGTAGTCTGAGCCGATGCCCATGCGCAGGCGTGCATACTGCTGCCCTATGAGCTGCTGGATGTGGCCCAGTCCGTTGTGCCCTCCGTTGCTGCCGTTGGCCTTCAGCCTGAACGAGCCCAGGGGCAGTGCCACGTCGTCGCTGACGACGAGCAGGCGCTGCTGGTCTATGTTCTCGTGGTTGAGCCAGTAGCGGACGGCATTGCCGCTGAGGTTCATGTAGGTGGTAGGCTTCAGCAGGAACAGCTTTCTGCCGCGCACTGATGCCTCGGCGACGTAGCCATAGCGGCGGTCGCTGAAAACGGCGTTGGATGCTTTCGCGAAAGCATCCAACACCATATAGCCTGTGTTGTGGCGGGTCAGGGCGTACTCGTCGCCCGGGTTTCCCAGCCCAACAATTAAGTACTTGTCCATCTGTTAGTTTACTGCTCTGCAGCGGCGGCAGCAGCCTTCGAGGCGCGTGTCTCCTTGACCGAGCAGACCACCACCTGAGCGGGTGTGGCAAGGGTGATGCCCTCAAAGCTCAGCTCGCCCACCTTGATAGCCTTGCCCAGGCCGAGGTTGGTGACGTCGATGTTCAGAATCTCAGGAATGTTCTTATAAGGAGCGGTAACGTCGATCTTGCGGATGCTGAGGTTCAGCTTGCCACCGTCGCGCACACCCTGTGCCAGGCCGTTCAGCTTCACGGGGATGCCCACGGTGATGTCCTTCGTCTCGTTCACCTCATAGAAGTCGGCGTGCAGCAGTGCGTCGGTCGTGGGGTGGAACTGCAGCTCCTTGATGATAGCCTTGTGGGGCTTGCCGTCGATTTCGATGACAACCACGTAGACGTGGGGGGTGTAGACCACCTTGCGCAGCTCGGTGAAAGCGGCTGAGAAAGCCAGGGCCTTGGGCAGTCCCTTCTCGTCCTTTTCCTCGCCATACAGGTTGCAGGGCACCAGGCCCTCCTTACGCATCAGCTTGCTGGCCTTCTTGCCTGTGGCCTCGCGCTTCTGTCCTTTGATAACAATCTCTTTCATAACTGTTGTGTTACTCTAAATTAAGTGTTAATAATGATACTTTTTCGACTTAATTCGCCATCACACGAAAAAAGCGGCTGCAAAGGTACGAATATTTTGTCACTTCAAGGGTATACCATGACGTTTATTCCTTTTGGTTTAACATTATTTATGAATGTCGGGCCCTCCGTTTGCCATGATTCCTTCACATAAAGCGGCACTTTACGAGAAGCACCTGAACACTTTTCGCTTATACGCGCGCGCGCATAGTAATCAATAGTTAAACATTTCAAGTTTCTCAAGCTCGCCGATTTTTTTTTTCACCACAGAGAACACTGAGGATACTAGCTTTTTTATCATGCAAAAGAGATTTTTTTTTTGATTTAAGTTTCGGTAGTTCTGCTTGGTCTTTATTCTCGCGCAGAGTCGCAGAGTTACGCATACAGTCGCTTTAGAGTGATGCTTTCTTTCCAACGCGCGCACACGCGCGTGGATTGGTGCACTAAGTGCACCTATGGCTCTTAACCGGCTGACTTGCAAGTTGTTGA
>CAMVKN010000098.1 GCA_947168045.1 uncultured Prevotellaceae bacterium | reverse complement strand
GCGGCACACGCACCTGAAACGTGCGCGTCTACCAATTCCGCCACCTGGGCATTTTTACAACAGAGAGCCTTCTCTCTGCCGCTCTTTCTTTCAACATGTGGAGCGGAAAACGGGACTCGGACCCGCGACCCCGACCTTGGCAAGGTCGTGCTCTACCAACTGAGCTATTTCCGCAGCAATCTTCCCATCAGGAAGTGCATCTCTCTTGATTGCGGGTGCAAAGGTACTACATTTTTTCTAACCGCCAAAACTTTTTGCCACTTTTTTCTGATTTTTTTTTGAAACAGGGCAAAAACAGGCAGAAAAGGGCCTCGTCAGGGGGAGTTTATGATGCGCAGCCCCTCCCCTCCCCTTCTTGCGTCCCTTCGGTAGCAAGCGGCAAAGCCGAGCGGCTGGGAGTGGAGTGGCTGCGCCTTCATCCGCTTACTTGCCGAAGTAGCGCTTCAGCAGTCCAGCGAAGCCGGCACCATGACGAGCCTCGTCCTTGGCAGCCTCATGCACCATGTCGTGAATGGCATCGAAGCCCATGGCCTTGGCCTGCTTGGCCAGCTCAAACTTGTCCTTGCAGGCGCCTTCCTCGGCAGCGGCACGCTTCTCCAGGTTCGTCTTGGTGTCGAACACCACCTCGCCCAGCAACTCGGCAAACTGTGCAGCATGCACGGCCTCCTCCATGCCGTAGCGCTTGAAGGCCTCGGCAATCTCGGGATAGCCCTCGCGGTCGGCCTGGCGCGCCATGGCCAGATACATGCCAACTTCGCCACACTCACCCAGATAGTTGTTACGCAACTCTTGAATCATCTCCTCGGGCACGCCCTCAATCTTGCCGTCGCCCAGACGATGGACGGTGGCATAGGTGGTCTCACCAGTCTCCTTCAGCTCGGAGAATTTCGATGCGGGAGCCTTACAGACGGGGCATTTCTCAGGAGCGGCATCGCCTTCGTAGATATATCCACAAACGGCACAGATAAACTTTTTCTTCATTTTGTTTTGTTGTTTAGGGTTTTGTTGTTTAGGGTTTATTATTTACTGCCAAATGGCATCACTCTCAACTCTCAACTCTCAACTCTCAACTCTTAACTCTCCACTGTTCACTCCTCATAGTCCATGGTGGCAAAGGTGGCCACGGTGTTGACCAGTGCCTGGGGGTTGCCCATGTCGAAGCGCTCGCCACGCAGGCGGATGCCAAACATGCCCGTGCGCTGGCGCACCTTGTCGAGTGCCGACGTCAGCTCTATCTCGCCCTTCGCGTCCGGATTGCTATCGGCAGCCTTGATGTCGGCCTCCAGCTGCTCAAAGACCTCTGGCGTGAGGATATATTGTCCGAAGACGGAGCAGTACTCCTTCTGTCCTTCGTTGTTGCGCACCCCGAGGAACTCCTCGGCATAGCTTGCCTTGGGTTTCTCGCTGAGCGCCTGCACGCGGAGCACCTGGCACTTCTTGTCCTCCCACACGCCGCTCATGATGCCGAAATGGCTCACTGTGCTCACGTCGACGGGATAGAGGCCGAGGGTCAGCGTGTTGGTGCGTTCGTAAGCCTCGATGAGCTGCAGGGCACAGGGCTTGTTGGTGGTGGAGCGGTAGAGGGTGTCGCCGAGCATCAGCAGCACCGGCTCGCCATGGGCGAACTGTGCGGCCTGGTAGACGGCATGGCCGAAGCCACGCTTCTCGCGCTGGTAGACATAGTGCAGGCGCTTGCCAATGTCGATGATGCGGTTCTCATACTCCTGGCACTCGGCGTTCAGCTTGCGCAGATGGTCGTCGCCCAGCGGACGCTCGAAGAAGTCGCTATACATGCGGCGCTCCTCCTCGCTGCCCAGCACCAGACAAATCTCGTCAATGCCGCTCTTGACCAGCTCCTCCAGGAGGATGAGTATGACGGGACGCACCATGCCGTCGCTGCACGGAATGGGGAAGAAGTCTTTCTTCATGCAGCGCGTGGCCGGATAGAGACGTGTGCCGAAGCCCGCCACGGGGATGATGGCCTTGCGCACGGCGTGGACGGGATGCAGGGTGAACTTGTAGGCGGGCATGCCTTTCTGATTGAGGTATTCCACCAGCTTGTCCTGGCACTCCTCGTCGCGGGCCAGGAACTGGACGGAACCGTCGCCGTGGCTGCCCACGCCCTTGCCGCCGTAGGTCAGGCTCTTGACATGCTCGTCGGCCAGCACGGCATGCAGCTTCGGTGCAGCCAGCTCTTCGGGGCACATCGGCATCACTGCCTTGTCAAACAGCTCCTCGGCCTCGGTCATCAGCTTGCCCAGCGCCTCAGCATCGCCATTGGCCATGTACTTGACGGCACGGTCGACGATGTCCAGGTTCTTGGCACCCAGGGCCTCGTGCTCAGCTTTCTCCTGCTCGTTGGAGGGGAAGGGATATGCCTTGTTCAGGTCAGCCAGAATCTTGATGGTGTTCTTCTCGCCCACCAGGTCAGCAAACACCCAGTGCAGCGCCTTCTTGACGTTCAGGGGCTTCACCTCTATCTCGTCGCCGTCGAAGGTCATCAGGTTGGGTTTCACGCCGAAGGCGCAGGCCTGGTCCAGACGACCGCAGCGGCTGCTGGTGCGCAGCTCGCCCACGTAGGCGATGTTCATCTCGCCCATCGTGTTCAGGTTGAGGTTGTAAACCTGGTTGAAGGCACGTGCCACGAGGACACAGATGGCAGCGCTCGACGACAGGCCGCTCTTCATGGGCAGCGTCATGTCGGTGATGCGGATGCGCACGCCGCCCACCTTGTACCACTCCAACATATAGCTGGCCACACCGGCACAGTAGCAGAAGAACGAACCCGAGCGTGCCACGCGCTTCAGCTCCTGTTCGTCCATGCGGCAGGCAAAGTCGTTCCATTCGTCAGAGATTTGCGAGGCGGTGCTCTGCATCTCGAAGATGCTGGAGCGCTCCACTTCGGCGGTGATGCCCTGCTCAATGCCGGTAACGATGGCGGCACCGGGAGCTATCTGGGCATTCATCGTGCGATAGTGTCCTGCCCAGTCCGTGTGTTCGCCAAAGAGGCACAGCCGACCAGGCACAAATAGTTTTATCATGTCAGTTACTGTTTAAGTACATATTTTCGGCAAAGATACAAAAAAGAGGATGAAAAGCCAAACTTTTCATCCACTTTTTTCTTTTATCTTGTAAAACTATTGCTAAATCATCTCAACGCTGCGGCTGAGGAAGGCGTCGAGGGCGGCACCCTTCAGCATGCCATTCTGCAGCAGTGCGAGGTCGATGAGCTGGTGCACCACTTTGTTCTGTGCGGCGAACCCGCTGAGCAGGCTCTTGCGCTTGTCCTTCTGCTCGTCGATGGCCTTCTGTGTGGCTTCCTTGTCGTCCTTCTGCTCCTGGGTAATCTCCTCGGGCTTCTTCTTCTCCGTCATCTGGTTCAGGGCAGCCAGCCTGGCCTCCTGGCCCTTCAGCTCGGCGTCGATGGGCTTCAGCTGTTCAGACAGCTGGCTCTCGATGTCGCTCAGCACCTGCTTCACCAGACGGTGGTCGCTGTTCAGCACCATGTTCATCGAGTCGGGCATCTGTCCGTAGAACGACATGCCACTCTGGTAGCGGCTCATCTCCTTCATACGGCGCATCCACTCGTTCTGGGTGATGACCACGGGGCGCTGCTGCTCACCGAGGGCGTTCACCTCAACGATGAACTCGGTCTTGTCCAACTGCGGCAGCTGCGACTGGAAGACGACTGACAGATTGTCACGCTCCTCGTCGCTGAGGTTGCTCTTCGGGGCGTCCTCCTTCTGGATGAGGTGGTCAATGGTGTCAGCGTCGACCCTGGTGAACCTCGACTTCTCGAACTTCTGCTCCAGCGTCTGCAGGCAGGGCACGTCCAGCTGGCCGTCCATCATCAGCACCGAGTAGCCCTTGTCCTGTGCAGCCTTGATGTAGCTGTACTGCTCGTCCTTGTCGGTGGCGTAGAGATAAATCAGGGTGCCGTCCTTGTCCTTCTGCGATGCCTCGATGAGCGTCTTGTACTCGTCGAAGGTGAAGTGCTTGCCGTCGACGTCGCGGAAGAGCGAGAACTCCTTGGCGCGGTCGTAGAAGTCCTGCTCGGTCAGGATGCCGTAGTTGATGAAGAGCTTCAGGTCGTCCCACTTCTCCTCGTATGCCTTGCGGTCCTCGGTGAAGATGGCCTTCAGGCGGTCGCTCACCTTCTTCGTGATGTAGGTGGAAATCTTCTTCACCTCACGGTCGCTCTGCAGGTAGCTGCGGCTGACGTTCAGCGGGATGTCGGGCGAGTCGATGACACCGTGCAGCAGTGTCAGGAACTCAGGCACGATGCCCTCCACCTGGTCGGTGACGAACACCTGGTTGCAGTAGAGCTGAATCTTGTTGCGCGTAATCTCGATGTTGCTCTTGATGCGGGGGAAGTAGAGGATGCCCGTCAGGTTGAACGGGTAGTCCACGTTCAGGTGAATCCAGAACAGCGGCTCGTCCTGCATGGGATAGAGCGTGCGGTAGAACGACTTGTAGTCCTCGTCCTTCAGGGTCGACGGGGCCTTCGTCCACAGCGGCTCCACATTATTTATAATGTTGTCCTCAGCGGTGTCCACCATCTTCTTCTCGTCGCTCGACCACTGCTGCTTCTTGCCGAAGGCCACGGGGATGGGCAGGAACTTGCAGTATTTCTGCAGCAGGCCCTCAATCTTGCCCTTGTCGAGGAACTCCTTGCAGTCGTCGTCGATATAGAGGATGATGTCGGTGCCGCGCTCCGTCTCGCCGGGCTTGAAGTCGGGGGCATCGTCAATCTCGTAAGCCGGGCTGCCGTCGCAGCTCCACTTCACGGCCTTGGCGCCTTCGCGATAGCTCTTGGTCAGAATCTCCACCTTCTTCGACACCATGAACGAGCTGTAGAAGCCCAGTCCGAAGTGGCCGATGATGTTGTTGGCCTGGTCCTTGTACTTCTCCAAGAAGTCGTTCACGCCTGAGAAGGCTATCTGGTTGATATACTTGTCAATCTCCTCCTCGGTCATGCCGATGCCACGGTCGCTGATGGTGATGGTGCCCTTGTCGGTGTCGAGGCTGACGTGCACCGTCAGGTCGCCCAGCTCGCCCTTGAACTCGCCCTGTGCGGCCAGGGTCTTCATCTTCTGTGTGGCGTCGACGGCGTTGCTCACCATCTCACGCAGGAAAATCTCGTGATCACTGTAGAGGAATTTCTTGATGACCGGGAAGATGTTCTCGGTGGTTACTCCAATATTACCTTTTTGCATAGTCGTTTATTTGGTTTGAATCATTTACTGTATAGCATCCTGCAAATATCGTGCCACAGTCTAATGATTCAACACAAAGTAACCGTTAAAAAATAACTTGGTATGATTAAAATACTGACCCCACCCCTGCCCCGGCTTCGCCCCACCGTCGCTTCGCTCCCCAATTGCTCCCTCCTCGCAATTGCCTACAAGGGAGGGGAGTGGCTCACGGAGTCCCTGCGGCGGGCAAGGCGTTACAGACCCCACCCCTGCCCCTCCCCTTGAAGGGAGGGGAGTGCCTCACGGAGTCCCTGCGGCGGGCAAGGCGTTACAGACCCCACCCCTGCCCCTCCCCTTGAAGGGAGGGGAGTGCCTCACGGAGTCCCTGCGGCGGGCAAGGCGTTACAGACCCCACCCCTGCCCCTCCC
>CAMVKN010000097.1 GCA_947168045.1 uncultured Prevotellaceae bacterium | reverse complement strand
ACGCTGACCATGAACCTCCCCATCATCGCCACCATCGTTACACTGGGTACTCTGACTGGTCTGCTCGGTACTGTGGTAGGTATGATCAAGTCGTTCCAGGCTCTGGCACAGGGCGGTGGCGGTGACTCCGTCGAGCTGTCTGCAGGTATCTCTGAGGCTCTGATTAACACGGCCTTCGGTATCGGTACCTCTTGGCTGGCCGTGGTGAGCTACAACTTCTTCACCAACCGCATTGACAAGATTGCCTTTGCACTGGACGAAATCGGTTATTCAATCGCACAGACCTACGCTGCTACTCACGCCGACGAAGCTTAATCACTGACTTAGTCCCTTAAATTTAAATTTACGACTATGGCTAAGTTAAAGATTAAGAAAAACGACGTCTGGATCGACATGACCCCCATGTCGGACGTGATGGTCCTTCTGCTCACCTTCTTCATGCTGAGTGCAAACTTCGTGAAGAATGAGGTGGTGAAGGTTGTCACACCGGCATCGGAGACCATGGCCAAGGTGCCGACGACAGCGACGCTCGACATCACCGTCGACCCCGAGGGCAAGGTGTTCCTTGCCACGGACAAGACCGTGACGCTGGAGAAGGCACTCGACCAAATGCTCACTGAGCGTGACGTCACACTGAACAAGGAGCAGAAACAGGCGTTTCTGCAGTCCACACAGATTGGTATTCCCGTGAAGCAACTGCCTGAGTTCCTCACAAAGAACCACGAAGACCAGGTGAAGCTGCTCAAGGGCGCCGGTATTCCCACCGACAGCCTTACCAACCGGGAGGACCAGATGAGCGAGTTCCAACTCTGGGTGAAAGCTCTCAAGAAGGGTTACAAGGACTGGTACAACGAGCAGGACGACGCCACCAAGGCTGGTGCTGCCGACCGTCTCGAAATCTGTATCAAGGCCGACGCCGCAGCCCCCTATGCCACCTTCAAGAAGGTCATCAGCGAGCTGCAGGACATCAACGAGAGCCGCTACAAATTGGTTACACAGTATAAAAAATCGGACGAATAACTATGGCTAAGAAAAAAGAAAGCAAGCAGAAAAAAATGAATGTCCGCGTCGACTTCACGCCGATGGTGGATATGATGATGCTTCTGATTACGTTCTTCATGCTGTGTACATCATTGGCTAAACCGCAGGCCATGCACCTGACCATGCCCGCCAAGGACCAGAACCTGACGGCCGAGGACAAGGACAAGGCTAAGACCGACCAGATGGTCACCATCTACCTGGGTGCCAACGACAAAATCTACTACTACATGGTAGACCGCAAGGAGCAGTTCGGCGACCCCCAGTTCCTGAAGGAGACCACCTATGGCAAGTCTGGCATTCGTGAAGTACTGAAGAAGCACAAGGTGGCTCCTACACAGGTGCTGATGGATGCCAAGAAGCAGCTGCAGGCCTGGTATGACAAGCAGCCGAAGGCTCAGAAGGAACTCAGTGACTCCATCTACGACCGTGCACTCATCATGATTAAGAAAGGCCACGTCAGCATCGTGAGCAACAACGAGCTGAACAAGGCTGAGTACAATCGCGTGGACGCCGAGATGAAGAACAAGAACGAAGATGTCAACAGAATGGAGAAGGTGCTGTCAATCAATATCAAGCCTGCCGACGAGTCGACCTACAACAACCTCGTCACCATCCTCGACGAGATGCAGATTTGCTGCGTGGGTAAGTATGTGATTGATAACATCAACGAGAAGGACCAGCTCATTCTGGAAGGCGCTGGCATCGATCTGTCCAAGTAAGTAACTGTCAATGTTGAACCATTAAACACTGAAAAGAACTATGTCAAAGATAGATCTATTAGACCAGAAATGGATTGACCTCGTTTTCGAAGGAAAGAACGAGGCATACGGAGCCTACCAGATTCGCCGTGACACAGGTAAGCGTAACCTGATGGGCCTGCTGATTATGCTGCTCGGTATCGCAGTCATCTGGGGTGGCGCCATGGGCGTCTCCAAGGTGTCAGAAGCCATCGCAGCCTCAAGAGAGCACGAGACCGTGGTCGAACTGGAGGCCGTCGAGGAAGAAGCACCTGAGGAAGAGGAAGAGATCGAGGTGGTCTACCAGCAGGAGGAGATTGAGCAGCTCGTCGAGCAGCAGGAGGTGATGAACTCAGAGAAGTTCACTGCCTACGAGGCTGACGACGACATCAAGCCCGAGGAGCAGACGAAGACACAGGACGAAATGGCCGAGAGCACAACGGCTGTGGGTGCCCTGGACTTCGACCAAGGTAGTGACGAGGCTGAGCACGTGCTGCAGCTGGACGAGAAAGTGGTTGAAAAGAAGCCCGAAGTCGTTGAGGAGCAGAAGATCTTCGACGTCGTGGAGCAGCAGCCCACCTTCCCCGGCGGTGACCCGCGCGTATGGATTGGCAACAACATCCACTATCCCCCGGTGGCCGAGGAGAACGGCGTGCAGGGTCAGGTGGTCTGCCAGTTCGTCGTCGAGACCGACGGCTCCATCAGTAACGTCACCGTGGCTCGCGGTGCTGACCCCTCGCTTGACAAGGAAGCCGTGCGCGTCATCAAGTCGATGCCGAAGTGGGTTCCTGGTAAGCAGAACGGTCGTGCCGTCCGCGTGAAGTACACTATTCCCGTGAAATTCCAACTCCAGTAAAGAACAGAAGATGAAAACATCATTCAACGTCATTGTTGGATTATCTCTCTTATTAGGCTTGCTCCCATCGTGTGGGGGCAAGTCTAATTCTGACTATCAAGAGGTAGCCAAGTTTTTCGCTGCAGACGAAAGCCTCAGCCCCGTCGTCAACGAAGAACTCGATGCCTACCGCATGAGGCGCAAGGACCTCAAGATTGACACGCTCTACACTAACGAGCACGAAGCAGTGAACATGCTCGTCGACCGTAAGACATGGCTGGTGTTCACCACACGCCGTCTTACCCCTAATGAAGAACAAATACTCCGTGAGCGGAACCTCAAACCGAAAATCATGCCCCTGGCATACGACGGCATGGCGCTCATCGTGAACAAAGATAACCCCGACAGCATCATCAGCGCAAAGGATTTCGCACGCATCATCACCGGCGAGATTACCTGCTGGAACGAGCTGGACCCCACGCTCAGCACTGACACCATCCGCATGGCCTTCGACAACCCCAAGTCGAGCACCGTGCGCTACTGCGTCGACTCCATCCTGCGAGGCAGGGAGATGAAGACCTCAGGCAACATCCGTGCCGTGCAGAACAGCCGTGCCGTCATCGACTATGTCGAGAGGCACAAGGATGCCATCGGCATCGTCGGCTCGATGTGGCTCAATGACCAGCGCGACACCACCAATGCCACCTACGGCCGCAACATCAGGGTGATGCAGGTGAGCAAGGCCGACGTGGCCACGCCGCAGAACAGCTACGACCCGTCGCAGTATAACATCGCCTACGACAACTACCCCTTCATCCGCACCGTCTACGCCATCGTCACCGACCCGCGCAGTAATGGTGAGGCACGCGGCCTGGGCAACTTCTGTGTCCTGCCCGACGGCCAGCTGGTGTTTTTCCAGGCAGGGCTCTTCCCCGCCAGGGCCGAATATTCCGTGCGCGATGTCGTCATCCATTGATTAAACGTTTGGACTTCCACCAAGTCAATATAGTAAAAACACACTCGTCAGAACTACAAAAGCTATCAACAAAACAAACAATCAACATGTCTAACATTTAAAAGAAGTAGAAGACTATGAAACCAATCAAATATCTATTCGCAAGCGCCCTGCTGATGGGTTTCAGCACGGCCGCTCTGGCTCAGGACGGCACCGCTGCCGACATTGACGCCGTTAAGAACCTTATCAAGAGTAAGCCTGCTGACCTCAGCAAGCAGATGAACAACTTCTACAAGAAGAACAAGAAGAACGCCGAGAACCTCGTGGCTTTTGGACAGGCTTTTCTTGAAGTTCAGGACACCACCAATGCTGCTGTGGCAGCACAGAAGGCACTCGACGCCACCAAGAGTAAGTACGCTCCTGCCTACATGCTGCTGGGCGACATCGCTGTGCTGGGCGACAACGGCGGCAAGGCCGCACAGAACTACGAGATGGCTATCCTCAACGACCCCAACCTCGTCGATGCCTATCGTAAGTATGCCACCATCTACCGTAAGATTGACCCGGAGGGAGCCGTGGCCAAGCTTGAGGAGCTGCGCAAGGTGCGTCCCGACTATCCTGTCGACGGACTCATCGGTCACATCAGCTACATCTCGCAGCGCTACTCAACGGCCATGGATGCCTTCTCACGCATCCCCGCCAACCAGATGCGCAAGAGCGACTACATCGAGTACGGCTTCTGCTGCTATCTGGCCAAGCAATATGAGAAGGGCCTTGAGGTCGTGAGCGCCGGTCTGCAGAAAGAGCCTAACGACGCCACTCTCAACCGTCTGGCCATGTACTGCAGTACCGAGACGGGCAAGTTTGACCAGGCCATCGGCTATGCCGACGCCATGTTCAACAAGCTCCCCAAGGACAGCGTCAAGCTCTCTGAGCTGGACTACCTGAACTATGGTAACGCCCTGGCCGGCAACAAGCAGTTCGAAGAGGCTGTGAAGCAGTATCAGGAAGGTCTGAAGTTCGAGCTGGAGGACAAGTCGGGCCATGCTGACACCTATGCTGCCCTGTCGGATGCCTATAAGAGCATGGAGGACTATCCCAACGCCATGGAGGCCTACAAGAGCTTCCTCGACGTGAAGAAGGATGTCTCAGCCAACGACTATGCTGGTCTTGGCACGCTGGCCATGCGCTACGCACGCTCGCTGGCTCCTGACGAGAAGAATCCTGAGCTGACCGACGCACAGAAGGCTGAGCAGAAGGCACAGCAGATTGAGGCCTTCAAGCAGGCCGACCAGATTTACGCCGACCTCGCTGAGAAGTTCCCCACCGTCAAGGCATACGCACTGTTCCAGCGCGGCATGGTGAACTCGAACATCGACGAGGACATGACGCAGGGACTGGCAAAGCCCTACTTCGAGGAGGTCATCGGCATCCTCACACAGGAGGAGGAGCTTGACGCTCAGGGCAAGCGCTACCTGGAGACCAGCTATCGCTACCTGATGTCCTACAGCTATCAGGTGATGAAGGACAACAAGGCCGCCATCGAGTATGCCCAGAAGATTCTGGAGATTAAGCCCGATGACGAGGGCATCAAGCAGGTTGTAGAGACCCTGAGCAAGTCATTGAAGTAGATCTCTCAGACCGCAAGGTCAACATTCATCAACAACTCATCACACTCATTTAGAAGGGACTTCCACCGTGGAAGTCCCTTTTTCTTGATAACAGTCCCGACAAATGTTTTAAGGCTGAGGAAATGAATGGTTATGTTCATTGCTTGGTGATTTTTTATGTTTATATTAATGTTTTATTCGGATATTATTTGTATCTTTGTCGCCAGAAACCAAATCTGTTAGGATTATGACTACATTAGCACAGAGAATCAGTGAAACGCCAATGGCACCGTACGCCGCACTGCTGCGGAGCATGACGCACGAGCAGAAACGCATTGTGGTCACATACCTCACGGAGTCGATGGAGGAGGCGAAACCTGATGTGGTGGAGCGTGTGCGCCGGAAATACGGTGTAGCTGAGTCTGAAAGCACCAAGTGGTTTCGCAAACATGCCAAGTCAGCACCTGAGTGGAATCGGCAAGAGGCCTGGAACAAACTGACTGACAAGCAGCGCGAGGATGCCGCACGGTTGAAATTGACAGCCGATGACATGGACGAGCGTACATTCGCAATCATTGAAAAGCATTTGAGATAAGACGCGTATTCCTTGACACAAATATTATGATGGATGCCGTTGAGGGCCGTCTTTATGGCGAAGAAGCTAATGCGCTGCTTGACCTGAGCCGTGCAGGCATCATCCTTCGAGGACATGCTGCAATACCAATGTGTCAAGGCTGCAGGCTGCGACGTCATCGTGACGAACAACGGTCGAGACTTTGTCGAGTTCTGTGATCTGCCCGTCTTGACCGCGGAGGAAATGCTGGAAGAACTTAACAATTAGGCCTCCTTCTCTCTTTGAATCCTTAGACACCGACCAGGCCATCATCTTTCACCCAGCTTCGACTCGTCATCGAACTGCTATAAGGCGAAGCTGAAGTATGGATAGAAGTGAAAATTTGGCGTATAGCTCAATTTGCAGGGTGATTTCAAGAGGAAGGTGCTCTATAGCTCAA
>CAMVKN010000096.1 GCA_947168045.1 uncultured Prevotellaceae bacterium | reverse complement strand
CATGGTGGACCGACGAACCCGTGCTGCACCTGCTGCCCCACTGGAACCTGACGGGCCACGAGGGCGAGGAGGTCGATATCTGGGCCTACAGCAACTGCGACGAGGTGGAACTGACAGTGAACGGCAAGAAACTGGGTCGTCAGCAGATGCCGAAGAACGGTCACCTGAAGTGGAAGGCCGTCTATCAGCCCGGCAAGGTTGTTGCCACAGGTTATAAGAATGGCAAGCGCATCCTCACCGAGACTATCGAGACCACCAAGCCCGCCTCGAAACTTATGCTGAAAACCGACCGCCAGACCATCACTGCCGATGGGCGCGACGTGGCCGTAGTGACCGTCGAGGTGCAAGACCAAAAGGGACGTATCGTCCCCGATGCCTGCCCGATGCTGACCTTCCGCTTAGAGGGCGAGGGCCGCATCCTCGGTGCGGGCAATGGCGACCCGTCCTATCTCGGTGCCGACCACCCCAAGGACAAAGACTGCCACACGTTCAGCATCCCCGCCTTCAACGGTCTGGCACAGGTCATCGTCCAGAGCACCAAGTCGGCAGGACAGCTCCAACTGACAGCCATATCCGATGGCCTGAAAGAGCATACGCTGACTGTATCAGCCCAATAATGCAGATTGACACAAATGAATAGCCTCGCGTTACAAATGAATATGCCTGTATGCGGGTAATAGCCTAACTTTGCAAGCGGAAATCAAAAATAACGTAAAAATGAAACGAATTCTATGCCTTCTGCTGCTTATGCTGGCTATGACGTCGAGTGTCACGGCTGCCGAGGACATCACCCTGTCGGTCACTGACATGCAATTCGACTGGGGCGGCTACGGCGGCGAGGCCAATGCCACTGAGAACAGCATCACCTTCCCCAACTGGGCTACTAACTACTGGGCAGTGGGCGACCTCAGCACCAATGAATACACACGCTTAGACATGGCGTTTGCTCAGCCCGTGAACTATTACCGCATGGTGGTGAAGGCCGTCTATAGCGACGAGAGCGAGACGGAGAGCGTTATCAACTATGGTTCCACGAACCACAGCCTGACCTTCGAGCGCAGCAAGACGCTGGTCCGCATAGTGATGCTGCAAGGCGACTGGGAGGGACTGAACAAGGTGAACGGCGAAGACGTGACGGCGAAGATTTACTTCCGCAGCATCACCATCCTCACCAAGGAGTCGGCCGACGCCTCCACGCCGAAGACCACGGTGACCTCGCCCAAGCTGGGCACAGGCATGGCCAACCCCCTGCTCGACTTCCAGTTCTGTGCCGACCCCACGGCCGTGGAGCATGATGGTCGCCTCTACGTCTATGGCACCAACGACCACCAGCAGTACGACGAGGGCGCACCCACCAACAGCTACGAGCGCATCAAGACGCTGGTCATGATGTCGACCGACGACATGGTGAACTGGACCTACCACGGCCTGATTCCCGTGGGCACCGTGGCTCCGTGGATCATGGCCTCGTGGGCACCCAGCATCATCAGCCGTCCGCAGACCGACGGCAGCACCCTCTTCTCGCTCTACTTCTCCAACAGCGGCTGGGGCACAGGCGTCATCCAGGCCAAGTCACCCGTTGGCCCCTGGACCTCGCCACTCAGCACCAGCCTCATCGACGGCAACAACGAGACGGTGAAGGGCAGCGGCGCCATCTTCGACCCAGGCGCCGTCGTCGACGACAATGGCGACGCATGGCTCTCCTTCGGCAACTCGCAGGGCTGGATAGCCAAGCTCAACCCCGACCTGCACTCCTTTGCCGAGGGCCCCGTCCGTCTGCCATCGCCCTACCACTTCGAGGCCAACGAGCTGAACTACATCAACGGCACCTACGTCTATACCTATAATAACGACTGGAGCAGCCACGAGCCGTGGACGTGGGGCGGTGAGAAGCCGACGCAGTGCAGCATGAACTACTTCACCAGCAAGACCCCGCTCATCACCGACTCATGGACGTATGGCGGCAACTACTTCCGCAACCCTGGCGACAACGGCATGGGCTACACCAACAACCACAGCCACCTGCACAAGTATCAGGGCCACTGGTACCTGTTCTACCAGACCAACCTGCTCGAGCCCTCGCTCGGCTCCAACGGCGGCTTCCGCAGCATCTATGTCGACGAGATGGAGGTGGATGAGGCCAACGTTATCCTCCACGAGTGCAAGCCCACGAAGAAGGGCGTGACGGCCATCAAGAACCTCGACCCCTACGCCCTTCAGCGTGCCGCCACCAGTGCCGCCACCCTCGGCATTCTCTATCAGCCGACTGATGAGCCAGGACGCATGGTGGCCACCGTGGGCACCACCTGCATCACCGCCGACACCCCCACCGAGGGCATCATCGAGGTGCGTAACGCCAGCTTCACTGCAGGTCTTGGCTCACTGAAGATGCTGGTGAAGGGCAACGGCAGCGTCACCCTGCGCCTCGACGACAAGGACGGCGCCGACGTGCTGACCATCAGCAGCACCGGTGACAGCTGGCAGACGCTGACCGCCAGCTGCAGCGACGTGGCGGCAGGCATCCACACCGTGTACTTCGTGCTGACGGGCAGCGTGCTGTTCGACACCTGGCAGGCAGTGGCCGCCGACACTGGGGCTGACAGCTTCGAGAAGGCCCCGCAGGCCGTGAGCAACATGAAGACGGGCTGGAACCTGGGCAACACGCTCGATGCCGTCAATGGAACGAGTCAGGGCCTTAATTCTGAGACTTGCTGGGGCCAACCTAAGACCAAGGCCGAGCTGTTCCCGATGTTCAAGGATGCCGGCTTCGGAGCCATCCGCGTGCCAGTGACCTGGTTCAACCACATGGACAGCAATGGCAAGGTGGACGAAGCCTGGATGAAGCGCGTCCACGAGGTTGTCGACTACGTCATCAATGCCGGGCTCTACTGCATCCTCAATGTCCACCACGACACGGGCACCGATGCCTGGATAGTGGCCGACATGGACAACTACAACACCAACAAGAGCAAGTTCGAGTACCTATGGCAGCAGATAGCCACCGAGTTCAAGGACTACGACCAGCACCTGCTCTTCGAGGGCTACAACGAGATGCTCGATGCAGACAACTCCTGGTCGTACGCCTCGTCCAAGAATTCGGGCAGTTACGACGCCACGGCTGCTGCCTCGGCCTACAATGCCGTCAACAGCTATGCCCAGAGTTTCGTCAACACCGTGCGCGCCACGGGCGGCAACAATGCCGTGCGCAACCTCATCGTCAATACCTACGCCGCCTGCGCTGGCATGGGCACATGGAACGCCCACCTGCAGGATCCGCTGACGCAGATGCAGCTGCCCACCGATGCTGCTGCCGGTCACCTCATCTTCGAGGTACATAGTTATCCCAGTCTCAAAAGCGGACTGAGCAGTGCCAAGAGCAGCATCGACCAGATGATGACTGCCGTCGAGACCAACCTCGCCTCGAAGGGAGCACCCGTCATCTTCGGCGAGTGGGGCGTGCCCGACGATGAAAAGGAGAAAGACTACACCGAGAAGAATGCCGACCTGCTGGCCTTCGCCCAGTACTTCGTGGAGCAGGCCAAGGCCAGGGGCTTCGGCACCTTCTACTGGATGGGACTCTCCGACGGCAACAACCGCAGCGTGCCCAAGTTCAACCAGACAGACCTCAAGGATGCCATCCGCAAGGGCTACTATGGCGAATCTCCAACGTCCGTCGGCACTCAACGCTTTGACAATTCATCATTGACCGTTAGCCATTTTTACGACCTGCAGGGCCGCCAGTCACAGCGGCCTCTGCAAGGTCTCTGCATCGTCCGCATGAGCGACAGCAGCGTCAGAAAGATAATCAGACATTGACAACATCGACATTCATTTTTAATACTAAACGCTTATGAAAAAGATTTTTACGCTTATCGTAGCAGCCTTCATGGCACTTGGTGCTGAGGCTGCTGAGGACTTAACCCTCAACGCTTCTGAAACAGTGGCATTCAGCGACTGGGGCTTCAGCAGCGAGGCTGCGCCCACCCTTAACTTCGGCAACTGGTCGGCCGGTGGCGGATGGCAGTTTGAGACTGCCCTGAGCCAGGACAACTACTGCGGTGTGGACATCGCTTTCGAGGCCACCACCGAGACCCACGTCACCTTCTTTATCGACTACGAGGGTGGTGCTGAGCAAAGCATTGATGTGCCCACGGGCAGCACTGGCATCAAGACCGACTTCGCCTTCGCCGGCGGCATCACCAAGATCGGCTTCAAGTATGGCGACTGGGAGGCTACTGCCAACGAGAATGGCGCCAGCATCACCATTACCAGTGCCGTGGTGAAGGCTCACAGCACAGGCCAGGTCGTGGAGCTGCCCTTCGCTGACCTGAGCGATTCTGCTACCAATTCTGAGACCGGTGCCGTGGTTTACACCAAGGATGCCGACAATCAGACCATCACCCTCAACAATTACACCTGGGCCTGCTACTGGTCGTTCGACCCCGCCATCCTCAGCGACGACTACGAGAAGATTGTCGTGACCTTTGCCGAGGCCGTTCCCGTCAGCGGCCTGACCATCAATGCAGAAGTGACAGACGATGCCAGCTGGTGTGGCACAGCCATCGGTAGCGTCAGCAAGGATGCCACTAAGGCCACGGCCTACTTCAGCGCCCTGCCTGGAGCCAGCATCACCCGCGTAGGCTTCTTCGTCGACTGGCAGGCCGCAAGTGCCACAGTGAAGATCACCAAGGTGGAGCTGGTGAAGAAGGGTGACAACACGGGCATCAACACTGTCACTACTACGAAGAGGGGGAATGAGTCAATATATGCCCTCAGCGGCCAGCGCATCAGCACCCCAGTGAAGGGCATCAACATCGTTGGTGGGAAAAAGATTGTCATGAAATAAACTTGGTTATTATTTAGTAGTTAGTATTTTTTGGACGGGGGGGAGACATGCCAGGCGAGGCTCGTCTCCCTCTTTTTTTAGCTGTCATCCGCTTTTCTTCCCTCTATGTTACAAATGAATAGTCTCGCGTTACATCAGAATAGGTGCGTATGTGGAAATCGCAGTACCTTTGCAAGCGTAAGACAAGAAACCGACAATTATTCATATTATTAACAAGAAACAAAAGCATCAATGAAAAAAAGAATTTTACTTTTCACAATGACAGCCCTGCTCTCATTGGGCACATGGGCAGCTGAGGACCTGCCCCTCAACCCTTCCGAGACCGTAGCCTTCGGCGACTGGGGCTTCGACAACTCTGGCACGCCCACCCTTAACTTCGGCAACTGGGCCGGTGGTGGCGGCTGGCAGTTTGCCACACCATTGAGTCAGGACGACTATTGCGGCGTGGAGTTCGCTTTCAATGCTACTACCGAGACGCACGTCACCTTCTTTATCAACTATGAGGGCGGTGCCGAGCAGGACATCGACGTGCCAACGGGCAGCACCGCCATCAAGGCCGACTTCGCCTTCTTCGGCGGCATCACGAAGATGGGCTTCAAGTATGGCGACTGGGAGGCCACGGCCAACGAGAACGGTGCCAGCATCACCATCACCAGTGCCGTGGTGAAGGCCAACAGCACGGGCCAGGTCGTGGAGCTGCCCTTCGCTGACCTGAGCGAGCCCGGTGAAGGCTCCGAGGGCTACTCCAAGGATGCCGACAGCCAGACAATAACCATCGGGAAGTACACCTGGGCTTCCTTCTGGTCGTTTGACCCTGCCATCCTCAGCGACGACTACGAGAAGATTGTCGTGACCTTTGCCGAGGCCGTGCCCGTCAGCGGCATGACCATCAATGCTCAAGTGGTGGACGATGCCAGCTGGAGCGGCACCGCCATCGGCAGCGTCACCAAGGACGGCACCAAGTCCACGGCCTACTTCAGCGCCCTGCCCGGAGCCGCCATCACCCGCATAGGCTTCTTCCTCGACTGGCAGGCTGAAACCGCCACGGTGAAGATTGCCAAGGTGGAGCTGGTGAAGAAACCCAGCGACGACACCACGACGGGCGTCAAGGCTATTGACGATTTGCAGACAGGCCATTCACAATATGTCTACGACCTGCAGGGACGCAAAATAGCAAATAGCGAATTGCCTCACGGCATCAGCATCATCCGCTCGGCCGAAGGACGCTTGCAAGGCAAGAATGGTAAAAAGATTGTTATCAAGTAAAGTTAGTTAGTAGTTATAGTTAGTTTTTTTAGTGGGGGGAGACATGCCAGGCGAGGTACGTCTCCCTCTAAGTTATATATATAAGGAAAGCAAGAAAAAATGGTGCATCAAGTGCACCTGCATGCATTAACAAGCTGACTTGCAAGTCGTTGTCTGGTGCACCAACGTTTTTTTTGTGCACCAGATTGTGCACCAAGTGAACCAGAAGCCCCACCCCCAACCCCTCCCGCGGGGGGGAGGGGAGGATATAGTTCTGCCGCGACTGATTGTCTTG
>CAMVKN010000095.1 GCA_947168045.1 uncultured Prevotellaceae bacterium | reverse complement strand
TCAGAGTACCCAGTGTAACGATGGTGGCGATGATGGGGAGGTTCATGGTCAGCGTAGGCATCTCAACGGCGATAGCCTCTTCGTGAGCCTGCTGGATGCGGGCCAGCTTCACTTCCTTCTTGATGCCGGTAGCAGCGTCAGCCTCTTTGTAAGCCATGACGGCAGCGCGGACGACGTTGGCAACGCTTCCACCCTGGTAGTCGCAGTTCTTCAGAACGGCGTCGAAGTCCTTAGCCTTCAGGTTCTTCTTCACCTTGCCCACGAAGGTGGCGAGCTTCTCCTTACCGATGCACTTGCTCAGAGCGATGACACGCTCAACAGCCATGAACAGCACGGTGAGCAACAGGGTGTGGATGACAGGCACGATGATACCGCCCTTGTAGATGGTACCCCAGATGTTGGCAGGGCTGCCTTCGGGATCGTTGTCAACGAAGTTGCTCTCCTGACCCAGGTTGAAGAAGAAGTTGCAGAATGCGATGATTGCGCAGATGACGATCACCCAGATTGCATCCTTGATACCGATACTGCTTGTACCTTTAGCTTTGCTTGCTTGCTGCTTGGGAGCAGCCTTTTGTGTAGCTTCCATAAATTTGTTTTTTTGTTTTTAAGTTATTAAAAAGATTAAGTTGTAAAGTCTTTAGATGTTGTAAGTTAGCTCAACGCCGTCAGTCGTCAAGCATCAGCCTGCGACAAAATCCGCCACAAAGATAGCACAAAAATTGGTACTTCGTAAGGATTTAACAACGTTTAACTGCTTTTTTTTGTTACTTCAACTTACCGAGGGCATCGCCGATGCGGCGGATGGCTTCGCGGATGTTGTCGTCGCTGGTGGCGTAGCTCATGCGGAAGCAGTCGGGGTCGCCGAAGGCATCGCCGCCCACCGTGGCCACGTGTGCCTCTTCAAGCAGGTACATGGCCAAGTCGGTGCTGTTGGTAATGGTGGCACCGCTGGGAGCCGTTTTGCCGTAGAACGAGCTGCACTTGGGGAAGAGGTAGAAGGCGCCCTGCGGCACGTTCACCTCCAGGCCCGGTATCTCCTTGGCCAGGCTGACGATGAGGTCGCGACGGCGCTGGAAGGCCTGACGCATCTCTTCAACGCACTGCTGACTCTCCACATAGGCGGCCTCGGCAGCCTTCTGGCTCACCGAGCACGGACCGCTGGTGTACTGTCCCTGCAGCTTGTTGCAGCCCTTCACTATCCATTCCGGAGCGGCGATGTAGCCGATGCGCCAGCCCGTCATGGCGTAGGCCTTGCTCACGCCGTTGACGATGATGGTGCGCTCCTTCATGCCGGGGAACTGCGCTATGGACTCATGGCGGCCCACGTAGTTGATGTGCTCGTAAATCTCGTCAGCCAGCACATAGAGGTCCTCATATTTTAAAATAATGTTCGCGAGCGCGCGTAATTCCTCTTTATTATAGACCGAGCCAGTGGGGTTGCTGGGCGAGCAGAGGATGAGCAACCGTGTCTTAGGCGTGATGGCAGCCTCTAACTGCTCGGGCGTCATCTTGAAGTCCTGCTCGAAGGTGGCATTCACAAACACGGGCGTACCGCCAGCCAACAGGGCCATCTGCGGGTAGCTCACCCAGTAAGGTGCAGGGATGATGACCTCCTCGCCGGGATTCACCAGTGCCATCACCGTGTTGCACACGCTCTGCTTGGCACCGTTGGACACCAGAATCTCGTTGACGCCATAGTCCAGGCCATTCTCACGCTTCAGCTTCTCACTGACGGCACGGCGTAGCTCGGCATAGCCGGGCACGGGCGAGTAGCGTGAGTAGTTCTGGTCGATGGCAGCCTTGGCGGCATTCTTGATGTGGTCAGGCGTGTTGAAGTCGGGCTCGCCGACGCTCATGTTAATGACGTCAATGCCCTGAGCCTTCATCTCTGCGCTTTTCTGCGACATGGCCAGCGTGGCCGAAGGGGCCAGGCGCTGCAAGCGGTTTGATAGTTGTGGCATGTGTTCTTTTGCGTTTTGTATCAATTCAACGCGCAAAGGTAATCATTTATTTCGTTTTGACGAAGAAAATTGTACATTTTTTTATGACGAACCCACTTTAGACCCTTACTTTTTTCCGTTCTTTTCTTTTCTTTCAACAAAAATGATTATCTTTGCAGCAGAAATTTGGCCCCACCCCCGACCCCTCCCCTGGGGGAGGGAGAGGATATAGACCTGTAACGAATGACGGCGCAGCCACTCCCCTCCCCCAGGGGAGGGGGAGGATATAGACCTGTAACGAATGACGGCGCAGCCACTCCCCTCCCTAAAAGGGGAGGGGCAGGGGTGGGGTCTCTAACTTTAGAATTACTAACTATGGAAATGAGAAAAATCGTTTTGATAACAGGAGCTACCAGCGGCATCGGCGAGGCCTGTGCCCGCCGGTTCGCAAAGGGTGGCTACGATGTGATAGCCACAGGTCGAAAGGCTGAGCGGCTGGAGTCGCTAAGACACGAAGTTGAACAACAGGGGGCCAGGTGCCTGCCCCTGTGCTTCGACGTCCGCGATGCCGAGGCGGCCCGGCAGGCCGTGGCGGCACTCCCCGAGGAGTGGCGCCCTGTGAGTGTGCTGGTGAACAACGCCGGGCTGGCCCTGGGGCTGGACAAGGAGTACGAGGGCGACATCAGTGAGTGGAGCCAGATGATTGACACCAACATCAAGGGCCTGCTGACCATGACACGCCTCATCGTGCCCGACATGGTGGCGCGCAACGACGGCCATGTCATCAACATCGGCAGCGTGGCTGGCGATGCCGCCTATGCCGGTGGCAGTGTCTATTGTGCCACGAAGGCCGCAGTGAAGGCCATCACCGACGGTCTCCGCATCGACGTGGCAGAGTCGGCCGTGCGGGTGACCAACATCAAGCCGGGACTGGTGGAGACCAACTTCAGCGTCGTCCGTTTCCATGGCGACAAGCAGCGGGCCGACAATGTGTACAAGGGTGTGCAGCCCCTAACGGGTGACGACATCGCCGACGTGTGCTTCTATGCTGCCTCGGCACCCAAGCACGTACAGATAGCCGAGGTCCTGGTGCTGGCCACGCATCAGGCCAACGGTACGGTGGTGTGCAGGGAGATAAGAGATGAGAGATGAGAGATGAGAGATTAAAAAAGATATTGAGGGAATGAGGAATTACCTGTTATTTATATTTTGCATGCTGGGCCTGGGGGCCATGGCACAGCCCGTGGGATGGGCTTCCATCGATGGCGGGACCACTGGCGGACAAGGGAAGAACGTCGTGGTGGTAGAGACCTATAAGCAGCTGAAGAAAGCCCTGGCTGAAGGCGACACCGTGCCGCGCACCATCTATGTGAAGGGACGCATCGACGTGCCAAAGATGTTGCGCGTGAAGCGGGTGAAGAACAAGTCGGTCATCGGCCTCAACGGTGCCTCGCTGGTCAATGACCGCTATACGCTCAGCAAGGACTCCACCGGCACGCTGATGTTCGACGGTTGCGAGAACATCATACTGCAGCACCTCACGCTGGTGGGGCCAGGCGCCTTCGACCGCGACGCCAACGACAACCTCTGTGTGACGCGCTCCACCCACGTATGGGTCGACCACTGCGAGTTCCAGGACGGCATGGACGGCAACTTTGACTGTAACAACGGCTCTGACTACATCACCGTCTCGTGGTGCCGCTTCCGCTACCTGCGACAGCCGTGGCCGAAGCTGGAGGACGACACAAACGACGACCACAACAGCGACCATCGCTTCAGCAACCTCTGGGGCAGCAGCGACCGTGAGGGTCCCCGCAGTGAAGGCCGTCTGCGCACCACCTTCGACCACTGCTGGTGGGACGAGGGTTGCCGTGCCCGCATGCCCTTTGTACGCTTTGGGCAGATTCACCTGCTCAACTGTCTCTACAGCAGCAGCGTTGCCTCCGTCTATGTGCAGCCGCGCTTCCGCTCAAACGTGCTGGTGGAAAACTGCGTCTTCGTCAACAAGCCCTCTGACGTGAAAATCTTCCAGGGACCGTCCTCCTCCCGCCCCGAGCTTCAGGACTACAACGTCGTGTTCCATGGCTGCCTGGGGGCCGACGACGTGGAGCAGCGTCACGGCAATGCCGACTTTTTCACCCCTCCCTATGACTACACCGCCGAGCCTGCCGCCACCGTTGAAGCCTCGGTGCGCGCAGGTGCAGGCATATAGGTATAAAACAAAACAAAAAATAACCCATCTATGAAAAGAATTACAGACAACATCTACTATGTAGGTGTGAACGACCGCAACAAGACACTTTTCGAGGGCCTCTGGCCCCTACCCTACGGCGTGAGCTACAACGCCTACCTCATCGACGACGAGAAGACCTGTCTCATTGACACCGTCGAGGTGGACTTCTTCATGCCCTTCATCGAGAACATCCACCAGGTGCTGGGCGACCGTCCGCTGGACTACGTCGTGGTGAACCACATGGAGCCTGACCACAGCGGTTCGCTGGCTCTGTTGCGCAAATACTATCCCGAGGTACAAATCATCGGCAACAAGAAGACCTTCGACATGATGGGTGGCTTCTACCACCTGACCGACGGCCTGCATGAGGTGAAGAACGGCGACACGCTCAGCCTGGGTGCCCGCCAGCTGCAGTTCGTGCTCACGCCGATGGTGCACTGGCCCGAGACGATGATGACGCTGGCAACGCCTCAAGACCCTTCTATCAAATCGCAAATCCTGTTCAGCGGCGATGCTTTCGGCTGCTTCGGCGCACTCAACGGCGCCATCATCGACGAGCAGATGAACTGTGACGACTTCTGGCCTGAGATGGAGCGCTACTACTCGAACATCGTGGGCAAGTATGGCACACCGGTGCAGATGGCGCTGAAGAAGCTCAGCGGCGTGGCCGTCGACTACATCTGCGCTACCCACGGCCCCGTGTGGCATGAGCACGTGGCCAAGGTCATCGCTCTCTACGACCGTCTGTCACGCTATGAGGCACAGCCCGGGCTGGTCATCTGCTACGGCACGATGTATGGCAACACCGAGCGCGCCGCCGAGGTCATTGCAGAGGCTGCCGCCGAGGCTGGGGTGAAGAACATCATCATGCACAATGTGTCGAAGACGCACCACTCCTACATCATCCGCGACGTGTTCCGCTATCGTGGACTCATCGTTGGAGCACCCACCTACAACACGGGGCTGTACCACGAGATGAACGTGCTCATGGACGAACTGTCGCAGAAGGACATCAAGGGGCGTCTCTTCGGTTTCTTCGGCAGCTTCAGCTGGGCATCGAAGGCCGTTTCCGAGCTGCAACGGTGGAACGACGAGCGGCTGCACTACGAACAGGTGGGCCAGCCCGTGGAGATTCGCCAGGCCCTGACGGCCGACACCACCGCACAGTGCGAAGCCCTGGGCCGAGCCATGGCTGAACGCCTGCTAAAGGTGGAGGGTTAAAGGTGGAGAGTTAAAGGTGGAGAGTTAAAGGTGGAGGGTTAAAGGAGGACGGTTCATTCCACCCTTCACTAATGAAGATGAGCAAACGCAAAACTTTAATAAAGACACAACAACCATGGGAAAGAAGAAAATCGTAGTCCTCACCGGCGCCGGCATGTCGGTGGAAAGCGGACTGAAGACCTTCCGCGATGCCGACGGCCTGTGGGAGGAATATCCGGTGGCACAGGTGGCCACCCATGAGGGATGGGAAGCCGACCCCACCCTGGTGACTAATTTCTACAACATGCTGCGCAAGAAGTGCTGGGGCGTACAGCCTAACGAGGGGCACCGTCTGGTGGCTGAGCTGGAGAAGAAGTACGATGTGACGGTGGTGACGCAGAACGTCGACAACCTGCACGAGATGGCTGGCTCCACACACGTCATCCACCTGCATGGCGAGCTGATGAAGGTATGTTCCAGCCGCAATGTCGACGACCCACGCTACATCCAGCAGCTCACACCCGACAACTGCGAGATTGCCCCCGGCACAAAGGCTGGCGACGGCTCGCTGCTCAGGCCTTACATCGTCTTCTTCGGCGAGGCCGTGCCCAACATCTCCGTGGCCATCGACTATGCCCAGCAGGCCGACATCTTCGTCATCATCGGCACCAGCCTCAATGTCTACCCCGCCGCCGGACTCTTCCACTACGTGCGGCCAGGCGTGCCCGTCTACCTCATTGACCCCAATCCCATCCATGCCGGTGGCAGCGTGAAACAGATACAGAAAGGGGCTTCCGAGGGCATGCGCGAGTTGATGGGCATATTGGGCTAAACTTTTTTTAACGCGAAAAACTTTGACAGCTGGCGAAAAAGTCGTAACTTTGCGCCCAGTAAGAGCAAGAACAGGATAAAGGATTCCGACCCTGAAAGAACGGTCGGGATTCTTTCCTTTTATTGCGAAACGAAAAGAGAACCATCAACTATAAACAATAGTAAATCATAAAAACGTAACAGTTACCATGGCATACATGTCACAAGAAGGCTACGACAACCTCATAGCCGAACTAAAGCGCCTGGAGGGCATTGAACGCCCCAAGGCATCGGCCGCCATAGCGGAAGCGCGCGACAAGGGCGACCTGAGCGAGAACAGTGAATATGAAGCAGCCAAGGAGGCACAGGCCCACTTGGAGTCGAAAATCAACCAGCTGAAGGTGGCCATCTCAGAGGCTAAGATTGTGGACACGTCGCGCCTCAGCGCCGACAGTGTGCAGATTCTGTCGAAGGTGGAGATGACCAACATGGCCAACAAGGCACACATGACTTACACCATCGTCAGCGAGAGCGAGGCAGACCTGCGCCAGGGCAAAATCAGCATCAAGACGCCCATCGCACAGGGGCTGCTCAACCACAAGGTGGGCGACGAGGTAGAAGTGAAGATTCCGCGTGGCGTCATCAAGCTGCGTATTGACAACATCACCGTAGGATGATTTGAGAAATCTCAAACATCAAACCTCAAATCTCAAACCTCAAATCTCAAATCAAGTCAATGGACATATTCAGTAAGATTGCCGCTGGCGAGATACCCAGCTATAAGTGCGCAGAGAACGACGAGTTCTACGCCTTCCTCGACATCAACCCGCTGGTGCAGGGCCACACACTGGTCATTCCGCGCCGCGAAGTAGACTATTTCTTCGACATGGCCGACGACGAGCTGGCTCGCTATCAGCAGTTCGCCAAGCGTGTGGCCATAGCCATCAAGAAGGCCTTCCCCTGCCGCAAGGTGGCTCAGGTGGTGCTGGGCTTGGAGGTGGCTCACGCCCACATACACCTCATCCCCATGC
>CAMVKN010000094.1 GCA_947168045.1 uncultured Prevotellaceae bacterium | reverse complement strand
CAAACATAGTAACTTATTTTTTGCATATTACTTAAGGAGGATGCGACCGTTCCGGCCGCCTCTGGGAACTCTTCTCAACAATTGACACCTCGGCGAAAACATAGTATACTCTGCGCCTCTGCGCGAGAATAGAGAGCTTACTTTCTTTCCAACGCGCGCACACGCGCGTGACTTGGCGCACTAAGTGCACCTATGGCTCTTAACCGGCTGACTCGCAAGTTGTTGATTGGTGCACCAACAGCTCAGATCGAGCACCTGATGATGCACCAGCCCCACCCCCGACCCCTCCCGCGGGGGGGAGGGGAGGATATAGTTCTGCCGCGACTGATTGTCTTGCTATCTCATGGAGATAATTCCGTAAAGTGCCGACTTATTGGAATAAGTCATGGAGATAATTCCGTAAAGTGCCGACTTATTGGAATAACTCATGGAGATAATCTCATAAAGTGCCGACTTATTGTCAAATTCTCGAGAGAATTTACCCCAAAACCGCGGTTTCATCGGTGCCAAGAGTCCCTCGGCTGTGCTCAGGTGCACCTTTAGCTGCCTCAGGTGCACTATCAGCTGTTCCTGGTGCACCATCTGGTGCTCGAACTGAGCCTTTGGCGCACCAACCAACGGCTTGCAAGTCAGGTGATTAGAACGCACAGGTGCACTTGGTACAGCATTTTTCCCGTTCCCTTGATACGCGCGCGTGCGCGCGTAAGCAGAAACGTAAGTGATGGAAAGGGAAACTATACACTCCCCTCCCCCCCGCGGGAGGGGCCGGGGGTGAGGCTTTCCTCTACGATGTTCAGCATCTTGATGGTAGCCTTGATGGCGGCCTCCGTCTGGTCGGCGTCGAGGCCGCGGGTGCGGAGGACCTTGCCCTCGGGCATCTGCCAGGTGATGACGGTCTGCACCAAGGCGTCGGTGCGGCCACCGGGGGGGATGGTGACGGCGTAGTTGGCCAGCAAGGGGAAGGTGCGGTCGAGGTACTCCTTGTATATCTTACGGAGCGCCTTGACGAAGGCATCATACTGACCGTCGCCCGACGAGTGGCCCTCATACTGCTGTCCGTTGATCTCCACCTTGACGTTGGCCAGGGGCTTCAGACCGTAGGCCAGCGACACCTGATAGCTGACGAGCCGGACACGCTCCTCGCTGACGTCGTGCTTGAGCACGTCGCTGACGATGTAGGGCAGGTCGTCCTGCGTCACCACCTCCTTGCGGTCGCCCAGCTCGGTGATGCGTCGCGTCACGCGCTGTGTCTGCTCGGGTGTGAGCTCCAGTCCCAGCTCCTGCAGGTTACGTGTGATGTTCGCCCTGCCGCTGGTCTTGCCCATCGCATACTCGCGTCGCCGTCCGAAGCGCTCGGGGACGAGGGCGTTGTGGTAGAGTCCACCCTTCTGGTCGCCGTCAGCATGCACGCCCGCCACCTGGGTGAAGACATTGTCACCGATGATGGGCTGGTTGGGGGCTATGGCGATGCCGCTATAGCTCTCCACCAGCCGGCTGACGTCCATCATCTTCTCCTCGTTGATGCTGGTGAGCGCCTGGAACTGGTCCTTGAGGATGACCTGGACGCTGCTGAGCGGCGCATTGCCGCAGCGCTCGCCCAGGCCGTTGACGGTGACGTGGAGGCCCTTGGCACCGCTGAGTGCGGCCGCCAAGGAGTTGCTCACCGCCAGGTCGTAGTCGTTATGGGCATGGAAGTCGAAGTGCACCTGTGGGTAGCGCTTGAGCATCTTCCTGAAGTACTCGACGACCTGCAGTGGGTTCATGATGCCCAGGGTGTCGGGGAGCATGAAGCGGCTTATCAGTTTAGAGTGTAGAGTGGAGAGTGTAGAGTTTGCTTCCGCCGTCCCGTTAGGGGAAGGTACGGCGGTAGCAAACTCTCCATTCTCCACTCTACACTCTACACTCAAAAGAGCGTCCATGAGCTGGTAAACATAGTCGGGGGAGTCCTTCATGCCGCTGGACCAGTCCTCGAGATAGAGGTTGACGGAGACGCCCTTGGCGTGGGCGTAGCTGAGGACCTCCAGGATGTCGGCGATGTGCTGCTCAGGTGTCTTGCCCAACTGCTCACGACAGTGGCGCAACGAGCCCTTGCACAGCAGGTTCATGGTGCAGGCGCCAGCCTCCACGAGCCAGTCGACGGAGGTGTGTCCGTCGACGAAGCCGAGCACCTCGACGCTCTGCAGACGGTCAATCTGTCGTGCATAGCGGCAAATCATCTTCACCGCCTCCTTCTCTCCCTCGCTGACGCGTGCCGATGCCACCTCTATGCGGTCGACGTGGAGGTCGCGCAACAGCATGCGAGCAATCATCAGCTTCTCGTGTGGCAGGAAGCTCACACCGCTGGTCTGCTCGCCGTCGCGCAGCGTGGAGTCCATGATTTCAATGTATCTCGGTTTCATTTTTCAGGGGACGTTTTTTGTTTTTTCGTTCCTCGTTCTACCGTCCCACCGAAGAAGCCGACTCCCACTGCTCCGTCTGCTGTCTGTTAGCCACGAGGAAGTCGATGTCGTCGAGGCCGTTCATCAGACAGTGCTTCTTGTAGCCGTTGATGTCGAAGTGCTGCTGACGGCCTGTGGCATTGTTCGTGACGGTCTGCGCCGGGAGGTCGACGGTGACGGTGGTCTTCGCGTCCGCCTTGATGCTCTGGAACAGCTCTTGGAGGAAGTCCTCAGTGACCTGCACGGGCAGCACGAAGTTGTTCAGCTCGTTCTGCTTGTGTATGTCGGCAAAGAAGGAACTGATGACCACACGGAAGCCATAGCCGGCGATGGCCCATGCGGCATGCTCACGACTGCTGCCACTGCCGAAGTTCTTGCCCGCCACGAGGATGACGGCGTCCTTATAGCGCGGGTCGTTGAGCACGAAGTCGTCCACCAGGCGCCCCTCCTTGTCGTAGCGCCAGTCGCGGAAGAGGTTGTCGCCGAAGCCCTCCTTGTCGGTGGCCTTGAGGAAGCGTGCCGGGATAATCTGGTCGGTGTCTACGTTCTCTATGGGCAGAGGCACGCAGATGCTGGTGATGGTGTCAAATTTCTGGTCCATTTCTTAAAGCTTGAATAAGGTCACTGGTCATCAGCTCCTTGAAGAGCTCTTCTATATTGTATTTCTTGAGTCGAAGGTTTCCACCTCTGCCGCTCTTGTAAGCATCGAAGAACTTGTCGTCACCTTTGTACAGGCTGAGCGATTCAGAATCGCCTCCGGTAGACAGGTCTTCGGTCTCCTTGCCCTTGCTGATACCCATGTCCTTGAGCTTTACGACGAATGCGTTGTAAGCCTGCCGGGTGTTGGGATAGCTTTTCTGAGCCAGGACCTTGCTGTAGTTACGTATGGTCACGCCGATAGAGTCGGCGGTAACGGTCACCGTGAACGAACGGTAGCACTCCGGCGCGATGGAGCCGTCAGAGTGGCGGTAGACTATTTTCGTCACCTGCTGCCAGTCCTTGTCCGAGATGTTCTTTTCAAAGATGGAGAACAAGCCTGATATGGCAAAAAACACAGATAGTAGCTTCATAGCCTTAACTGATTAGCATTTCCCTCGGGTCGGTGATGACGCCTGTGACGGCGGCGGCGGCGGCGGTGAGCGGCGAGCAGAGGATGGTGCGTGCGCCCGGCCCCTGTCTGCCCTCGAAGTTGCGGTTGCTGGTCGAGAGGCACAGCTTGCCTGCGGGCACCTTGTCGTCGTTCATGGCCAAGCAGGCTGAGCAGCCCGGCTGGCGAATCTCGAAGCCCGCCTCCTGGAGCACGCTGTCGAGGCCCTCGTCATGAATCTGCCGTAGGACAGCCCATGAGCCGGGCACGAGCCATGCGATGAGGCCGTCAGCCTTCTTGCGTCCCTTGACGATGGAGGCGAAGGCCCGGAAGTCTTCTATGCGGCCATTGGTGCAGGCGCCGAGGAAGACATAGTCTACCTTCGTGCCCAGCAGCCGCTGCCCAGGACGGAACCCCATGTACTGAAGGGATTTGAGATTTGAGGTTTGAGATTTGAGATTTGTGGGGAGGTTGTCGGTGATGCCTATGCCCATGCCGGGGTTGGTGCCGTAGGTGATTCGCGGTTCTATGTCTTCGGCATTGAATGTCAGCTCCTTGTCGTAGACGGCATCGTCGTCGCTGCGCAGTGTACGCCAGTAGCTGACGGCCTTGTCCCATGCGTCACCCTTCGGTGCATGCTCGCGCCCTTTCAGGTATTCGAAGGTGGTGTCGTCGGGGGCTATGAAGCCGCCGCGCGCTCCCATCTCGATGCTGAGGTTACAGAGCGTGAGGCGCCCCTCCATAGACATGGCGGTGATGACATCGCCGGCATACTCTACGAAATAGCCGGTGGCGCCACTGGTGGTGAGCTGTGCCATGAGGTAGAGCGCCACGTCCTTGGGCGTCACTGCCCTACCCAACCGTCCGTTGATGGTGATGCGCATCGACTTGGGCTTCTGCTGCAGGATGCACTGCGAGGCCATGACCTGCTCCACCTCGCTGGTGCCGATGCCGAAGGCCACGGCGCCCACGGCGCCATGCGTCGAGGTGTGGCTATCGCCGCAGACGATGGTCATGCCGGGCAGGGAGAGGCCCTTCTCCGGCCCTACGACGTGGATGATGCCGTTGTCGGGGGTGTTCATGGCATAGTGGGTGAGTCCGAAGTCGTGGGCGTTGCGCTGCAGCGTCTCCACCTGGTGGCGGGAGACGGGGTCGCTGATGGGCTTGTCCTGGTCGTGCGTGGGTGTGTTATGGTCGGGCATGCACACGATGCGCTCGGGACGGAAGCAGCGCAGCCCTCGCCGACGCAGCCCGTCGAAGGCCTGCGGCGACGTCACCTCGTGGCAATAGAGCCGGTCGATATACAGCTGTGTGGGACCGTCGGGCACCTGCTGAACGACGTGGGCGTCCCAGATCTTGTCAAAAAGGGTTTTCATCATGGCGTGATTTTCGTTATCTCGTGGTTTCGTTATCTCGATTTTTCGTTATTTCGTGATATCGTTATTTCGTGATATCGTTATTTCGTGATACCGTTATTTCGTGATACCGTTATTTCGTGATATCGTTATTTCGTTACCTCGATATTTCGTTGCCTCGTTTTATCGAAACTTGTCGGCATAACGGGATGACGATTATTTCCTGAACTTGTTGATACAGTCGATGTAAGCCTCGACGGAGGCGGTGACGATGTCGGTGTTGGCACCGAAGCCGTAGTAGAGCTGTCCGTCGTACTCCACCTGCATGTGCACCTTGCCCACGTCGTCGCTGCCCTTCGAGATGGCCTGAATGGTGAACTCCTTGAGCGTCATCTGCTTCATGATGATGCGCTTGAGGGCCTTGATGGCTGCATCGACGGGACCGTTGCCGCTGCTGGCCGCCTCGAACTTCTGGCCGCTGATGTCCAGGCCGATGCTGGCCACGCTCTTCACGCCCTTGCCGGTGGTGACCTGCAGGAAGTCGAGGCGGACAGCATGCTGGTCGGCGGTGTCGGCGCCGGCGAGCATCAGCACGTCGGCATCGGTCACCTCCTTCTTCTGGTCGGCCAGCTGCAGGAATTTTTCATAAATCTTGTCCACCTTCTTCTCGTCGGTCACGTCCACGCCGTTGATGTGCAGGCGGTGCTTCAGTGCGGCACGTCCGCTGCGGGCGGTGAGCACGATGCTGTTGTCGTCGATGCCCACGTCCTTGGGGTCGATGATCTCGTAGGTCTGCACGTTCTTCAGCACGCCGTCCTGATGTATGCCGCTGCTGTGTGCAAAGGCGTTGCGGCCGACGATGGCCTTGTTGGGCTGCACGGGCATGTTCATCAGCGACGAGACCATGCGCGAGGTGGGGAATATCTTTGTAGTATTGATGTTGGTGTCGATGTGGATGTCCTTATGACACTTCAGAATCATGGCAATCTCCTCTAACGACGTGTTGCCGGCACGCTCGCCGATGCCGTTGATGGTCACCTCCACCTGGCGTGCACCGTTGAGCACCCCCTCCAGGGTGTTGGCCGTGGCCATGCCCAGGTCGTTGTGGCAGTGGGTTGAGATGATGGCCTTGTCGATGTTGGGCACGTTCTCTACGAGGTACTTGATTTTCTGTCCGAACTCCAAGGGCAGACAGTAGCCCGTGGTGTCAGGGATGTTCACCACGGTGGCCCCGGCCTTGATGACGGCCTCGACCACGCGTGCCAGATACTCGTTGTCGGTGCGCCCGGCATCCTCAGCATAGAACTCGACGTCGTCAACGAACTGTCGGGCGTACTTCACGGCCCAGACTGCACGCTCAAGGATGTCCTCACGGTTGCTGTTGAACTTATACCTGATGTGCGAGTCGCTGGTGCCGATCCCTGTGTGGATGCGTTTGCGCTTGGCATACTGCAGGGCCTCGACGGCCACGTCGATGTCCTTCTGCACGGCCCGCGTCAGGGCACAGACGGTGGGCCAGGTGACGGCCTTAGAAATCTCAATGACGCTGTGGTAGTCGCCGGGCGAGCTGATGGGGAAGCCAGCCTCGATGACGTCGACGCCTAACTGTTCCAGCGCCTTGGCCACCTGGATTTTCTCAATGGTGTTGAGCTGACACCCCGGCACCTGCTCGCCGTCGCGCAGGGTGGTGTCGAAAATAAATAGTCTGTCGGTCATATCCGTTTTTGTATAGTCTTTTTACCTTACTCCTGTTTGAAGCCGCAAAATTATAATTATTTTGCGAAACAAACAAGAAAATTGAAAGAAATTTTCAGCGTAAGCTAACAAAACATAACAAATGTCACTTCTGGGCACTATCCAACTCAGCCAAATATTCGCGCAGGAAACGCGGGGTGTAGCCCTTGTCGCTCTGTGCCACCTCCTGCGGTGTGCCTGTGGTGAGCACCTGTCCGCCGCCACGGCCACCCTCGGGGCCCATGTCGATGATGTAGTCGGCCTGGACGATGACGTCGAGGTTGTGCTCAATGACGATGACGGTGTTGCCACGGTCCACCAGCTTCCTGAGCACCTGCATCAGGATGCGTATGTCCTCGAAGTGGAGGCCGGTGGTAGGCTCGTCGAGGATGTAGACGGTGCGGCCGGTGTCGCGCTTGGACAGCTCGGTGGCCAGCTTTACGCGCTGGCTCTCGCCACCGCTGAGCGTGGTGGAGGGCTGACCGAGCTTGATGTAGCCCAGGCCCACGTCCTGGATGGTCTTGATTTTGCGGAGGATGTCGGGCACGTTCTCGAAGAACTCCACGGCCTGGTTGATGGTCATGTCCAGCACGTCGGCTATGGACTTGCCCTTGTAGCGCACCTCCAGGGTCTCGCGGTTGTAGCGCTTGCCGTGGCACTCCTCGCAGGGCACCTGTATGTCGGGCAGGAAGTTCATCTCGATGGTCTTGTAGCCGTTGCCGC
>CAMVKN010000093.1 GCA_947168045.1 uncultured Prevotellaceae bacterium | reverse complement strand
GCGGCAGAACTATCTACTCCCCTCCCCCCCGCGGGAGGGGTCGGGGGTGGGGCTGGGAGGGGGCGGGGGTGAGGCTGGGGGGCTTGGTGGGGGTGAGGCTCCTGGTGCACCGTCTGGTGCTCGATCTGAACCGTTGGTGCACCAACTAATGACTTGCAAATCAATATGTTAAGGCGCTCATGTGCACTTAGTGCACTATATTTTTTATTTCCCTTATTATATAGTGCAGTGACGGCGCTGGAGCGTTTTTTTATAAAAAGAGGTTAAAACGCTGGCGAGTCGTTTCTGATAGTAAAAGAATGTGTATCTTTGCACCATGAAGAGAATCATAATGACAGTAGTGGCCGCCATGCTGGCATGTGGCATGGCTACAGCCCAGGAAGGGCAACCACGCAAGAAGGTGGCCGTCGTGCTGAGCGGCGGCGGTGCCAAGGGCATGGCCCACATCGGCGTGCTGAAGGTGCTGGAGCGGGCGGGCATACCCGTCGACATCGTTACGGGCACGTCGATGGGCAGCATCATCGGCGGCCTCTATGCCATCGGCTATAATGCCAATGCCCTTGACTCGATGGTGCGGGTGCAGGACTGGAGCTATGTCATCAGCGACCGCGAAGACCTGAGCCGGCAGAGCCTTGGCGACCGCCAGAAGCAGAACACCTATGCCTTCTCTACTGGCATGGCCATCGGCAAGAAGGACCTGCAGGCCGGAGGATTCATCAAGGGCAAGAACCTGGCTGAGCTGTTCCAGCAGCTGTGCACAGGCTATACCGACTCGCTCGACTTCACCCACGACCTGCGCATCCCCTTTGCCTGCGTGGCTACTGACATCGTAGACAACTCAGAGGTGGACTTCCACAGCGGGCGGCTGCCGCAGGCCATGCGTGCCTCCATGGCCATACCTGCCGCCTTCTCGCCCGTCAGGATTGGCAACAAGGTGCTTGTGGACGGTGGACTGAAGAACAACTATCCTGCTGACATCGCACGCCAGATGGACGCCGAGGTCATCATCGGCGTCACCGTGCAGGGCGCGCCGAAGGTGGCCGAGGACCTGGGCGGTGCCATGAGTATCATCAGTCAGATAGTGGATGTGAACTGTAAGAACAAGTATGACGAGAACCTCGCCATCACCGACCTGCACTTCCAGGTGAACACCAAGGGCTATGGCTCGGCCAGCTTCACCCCTGAGGCCATCGACACCCTCATCCGTCGTGGTGAGGAGGAGGCCATGAGCCACTGGGACGACATCATCGCCCTGAAGCAGCGTATCGGCATTGACGATGCCTTCCGCCCTGTCATCCTGCATCCCCTGCGGCCACAGGTGCTGACCGAGAAGCAGCGCGTCACGGGCTATACCTTCGAGAACATGACGCCGCAGGACGAGCGCTTCATCCGACAGAAGTTCCATTTGAGAACTCCCTCCACCCCTTCCTCTAACCAGACATCCCCTCCTTCGGAGGGGCTTGGGGAGGCCACACCCCCTCCCTCGGAGGGGCTTGGGGAGGCTCTTGGGGAGGCTCTTGGGGAGGCCTACATCGATGCCCGTCTGGAGCAGCAGCTCACCACGACCATGCGCGTTGACCTGTTCTATCAGACGGCTGAGTGCCGCCTGGTGCCCGACGGCGACGGTGTGCGCGTCATCCTCTCCGCGGGGCACCGAAAGTCGGCGCAGCTCTATGCCGGCTTCCGCTTCGACACTGAGGAGTATGCCGCCGTGCAGCTGGGTCTCAGCATCCCGTTGAAGACCGCCGTGCCGGTGAACACCGACATCACGCTGCGGCTGGGCAAGCGCATGATGGCCAAGGGAGAGCTGACCGTCCATCCGCGCAGCTTCACAAGGCCTACGCTCAGCTATACCTTCCGCCGCAACGACGTGGACGTCTACATGGAGGGTGACCGCGCGTACAATATCCTGTACAACCAGTCGCAGGGAGAGTTCATCCCGCTCAACTTCGACCTCAGGCACTTCAACCTGCAGATGGGCCTGCGCTGGGACTTCATGCACTATCGCAACAAGCTCGGTTCGGAGTCGGCCAGGGAGGTGATGCTCAAAAACGAGCACTTCATCAGCTACCGGGCACGGCTGCAGTACAACAGCGAAGACAAGTGGTACTTCCCCACACGCGGCACGCGCTTCAGGTCGGAGTATGCCTACGTGACCAACACCTTCGCCCAGCTCAACGAGCGCGATGCAGCGGGTAGGGTGACGGGCAAGAAGACAGGCATGAGCGAAATCAGCGCCAGCATGCGCCATTCGTTCACCATCGGCGACCGCCTCACGCTGCAGCCCATGCTTTATGGCCGCTTGCTCTTTGGCTCGATTGTGCCGCCAGTCTTTGGCAACACCATTGGCGGCGACATGTTCGGCCATTACGTGGAGCAGCAGATGCCCTTCGCCGGCATCGGCAACGTGGAGTACGTCGACCATCAGTTTGTTGCTGCACAGCTGCAGGCCCAGCAGCGCATAGCCCACAACAACTACGTGCTGCTGCGTGTGGCTGGTGCCCAGCAGGCAAATGACGTCAAGAATCTTCTTGACACCAAGACCATCCTCGGTGCTCAGGTGGCTTACTATTACGACACCATGTTCGGGCCTGTCGGTGCCTCTATCGGCTACAGCAACCACACCAGGAAGGCATACGTCTACCTGAACTTAGGGTATGAATTCTGAGCAGCCATCCCCTCGAGTCGTTTCTATACGCGTAGGGGGCGTGAATAAGTTAGATAAATTTCACTTGCTGGGAATATAAATTCGTTTTTTTGCACTCGTTTCATCCAAATTTTGTATCTTTGCACTGAAATTTCATCCAAATACGCATTTGCAATATGAAGACAGGTGACAACGTATTGATTTCGCCCGAAGTGACGCATAAGAGCGAATGGACTCAGGGTACAGTGATTGAAGTGGAGGCCAACCCATTCGTTGGCACGGTAATCTCTGCCGAGACATCCAGCGGAGAGATTTACTTCGACAAGGAGTATCAATTCAAACCCGCCATGTAGCCTATGTATGCACTGAGTTTCGACATGAGCATTGCCGACCTCGAAGAGCACTATGGCAATCCGTACCACGGTGCCTATTACGAGATAAAGCAGACACTGGTCAAGCATGGATTCTATTGGATTCAAGGTAGTACCTATATGACCAATGCTGATAATCTGCTTAACCTCTTCAACGCAATCAACTCATTGAAGGATATTGAGTGGTTTCGCAAATCCGTGCGCGACATCCGTGGCTATCGCGTTGAGGAATGGTCAGACTTCACCGAGATTGTAAAGAAAAGGTAATGTGTGTGTTTCAGGAATTCACACCCTGCTCTTGATTGTAAACCTGAAGGTCAGACCACCCGTGTCGGGCGCGTCGACAGTGATGTTGCCACCATGCAACAGTACGGCGTTCTTGACGATGGAGAGGCCGAGGCCTGTTCCGCCCATGTCGCGGCTGCGGCCCTTGTCAATGCGGTAGAAGCGCTCGAAGATGCGAGTGAGATGCTTCGACGGGATGCCGATGCCGTTGTCCTTGAAGGTGAAGTGCCAATAGTCAGGCTTTTGGTCGGCAGAGACCTCGATGGTTGCCCCCTGGCCGGCATAGTTGATGGCATTGTCAATGAGGTTGCGGAAGATGCTGTAAAGCAATGAGTAGTTGCCTTTGACGATGATGCTCTCAGGCAGACAGTTGTGTAGCGTCATCTGTCGGTTTTGCAGGGCAAAGGTCGTCTCCTGTGCGATGTCGGCAAAGAGCACCGAGATGTTGACGCGCTCCATCGTGATGAGGTCCTTGGCATAGTCCATGCGGTTGAGCGTCGAGATGTCCTGCAGCAGCGTTGTCAGACGGCGGGCCTGTGCATGGGTGCGAGCAATGAACTGGTTCTTCACCTCGTCATCGATGCCGGGACTGTTGAGAATGGTCTCCGTGTAGCCCAGGATGCTGGCCACGGGCGTCTTCAGCTCGTGGGCGATGTTCTGTGTCAGTTCGCGGCGCATGCGGTTCTCCTTCTCCTGCTGTTCACGGCTGATGCGCTCGTCCATGCGTCTGGCATAGCGGAACAGCAGAAAGCCCAGTCCACCCATGACGATGAGCGAGAAGAGCAGCAGGTGCCAGTCGCTGACCTCATTGAACGGCATGATGAACTTGCGGTCGTAGTCTTCGAAAAGTATGAAGATGGTGGCATAGACCAGGAACACAGCCATCACGCTGAGCCACATCTTCCGTCCTTCAGATAGTCTCTTCATCATGCTTACCCCCTCGCTTCTTCAAAAGAATAGCCAAAGCCCGTGCGCGAGACCAGGCAGACAGCATAGCGGTTCAGCTTTTTGCGCAGTCGGGCAATGTTCACGTCCACCGTCCGTTCCGTGACGATGACGTCCTGCGGCCACACTCTTTCGAGCAGCTGCTGGCGACTGAACACCTGACCGCGGTGGGTAAGCAGCACATAAAGCAGTTCGTACTCTGTGCGGGTAAGGGCAATGGGCCGACCATCAATGCATGCCGTCTTGTTGGCAGCATTGATGGCCAGTCCCTCGTAGATAGTCGGCTCGTCCGTCGGGCTCTGGCTCCTGCTCAGCACGGCCTTCACCCTTGCCGTCACCTCGCGGACGGAGAATGGCTTTGTGACGTAGTCGTCGGCGCCGAGTGAGAATCCCTGCAGCGTATCGTCTTCTGTATCCTTTGCCGTCAGGAAGATGATAGGTGTGTGTCGGGTCTTTTCATCCTCTTTCAGCCGTCTGGCCAGTTCAAATCCCGACATGCCCGGCATCATTACATCAAGTAGCAGCAGGTCGTAACCTTGGTGCATTGTCTCGATGGCCTCTTCTGCCGAGTACACCGCCTCTGCCTGATAGCCGGCCGCACGGAGATTGAACAGCAGGATGTCGCACAGGTCCCGCTCATCGTCAACTACCAATATATGTTTTTGCTCCATATCGACTGCAAAGATACAGATAATCTTGAAGATTACCAAAAACTATCACGTCACAGTGCCATTGACAGCCACTATCTTTTGTTTTTTCACGGTATTTTATCTTTATTGCTTGCCGAAGCGGGCCTCTACGACGTTCACGACATAGTCGCCGAGCTTCTCTAACTCGTTGATGATGTCCACGTAGAAGGTGCCGACGGTGTAGTCGTATTCGTGATTGTTCACAGCGGCGACGTTCTCGGTCTTCAGACGCTGGCGCAGCTGGTTGATGTCATTCTCTATGCGGAACGACTCACGGATGTCGTGGTCGGCACGGTGGCCGTGCATCACTGTCTGCATCTGTGTGAGCGCTTGGTCGCAGAGCACCATGAGGGCCTCCAGCTGTTCAGTCTGGTGGGCGGTGAACGCCTTGCCTGACTCCAGTTTGCGGTCGAGCGTGCGGGCCAGTTTGTAGCACGCATCACCGATGGACTCCAGCTCGCTGATTTCGCGCATCATCTGGCGGATTTTCTGCTTCGTCTCGTCGCTCAGATGGCCGTCGCTCACCTGCTCCAGATAGCGCGCTATCTCTATCTCCATCTTGTCGGTGATGTCCTCTTCGTTCTCAATCTTCTTGAACAGCTCGGTGAAGTCCTTCGGGTCGGTCTCATGGAACAGCGTGCGCACCAAGCCGAACATCTCGCCGACACGCTCGGCAAAGGCAGCCGTCTCCTTCTGCGCCTGCAGGACCGCGATTTCGGGCGTTTGAACCAAGTTCGCCTGGATATACTGCAGGCGGTACTCGGCATTGTTGCCTTGCTTGTCCGCTGCAGCCTCCTCCTCTTCTGGTTTCACGGGCAGCAGCCAGCAGACGATGCGCTCTATCTGGGGAATGAACCAGATGAGGATAGCCGTGTTGATGACGTTGAAACAGGTGTGGAACATGGCCAGTACCACGGGTATCGAAGTGGCTGCCCCCACTGCTGCCTGCGCTGAGCCTGAAGCCGTAGCGTCTCCTCCGGCGGGCAAAAGCGGGGCTTGGGGGTCGTAGCCCACCAGGCTGCAAACCATATTGACAAAGGGATAGAACACGATGAGCACCCACATCACGCCGAAGACATTGAACAGCAGGTGAGCCAGTGCAGCGCGGCGGGCCGGCTTGTTGGCACCGAGTGCCACCAGGTTGGCCGTGGCCGTCGTGCCGATGTTCTCGCCCATCACTAATGCGATGCCTAAGTAGATGGGCAGTACGCCCGTGGAACAGAGCAGGATGGTGATGGCCATGACGGCTGCCGACGACTGCACGATGCAGGTGATGAGCGTGCCGATGGCCAGGAAAGCCAGGATGGTGAGATGGCTCGAAGTGTCGAATGAGGCAAAGAACGCCACTACTGACTCGTTGTGTTCCAGGTCCATGGACTTGCCTGTCGAACTCAGCATGACCAGTGACAGGAACAGGAAGGCCGTTCCGAAGAGGAAATCACCCACATAGCGATGTCGCTTCTTGTAAATAAGGATCATTCCAAGCAGGAAGAAAGGATAGACGATGCTGGTCAGGTCGACGTTATAGCCCAGTGACATAATCCATGCCGTGAATGTCGTGCCGATGTTGGCACCCATGATGACTGAGATGGCCTGTGCCAGCGTGAGCAGTCCTGCCGAGACGAAGGAGACGGTCATTACCGTGGTGGCCGACGATGACTGCACGGCGCAGGTGACAAGTGTTCCAGTCAGCATGCCTGTCACGCGGTTGGTGGTCATCTTGGCCAGGATGTGTCTCAGTCCGGGGCCGGCCATCTTCTGCAGCGCCTCGCTCATCATGCGCATGCCGTAAATCAGCAAGCCGAGTGAGCCAAGCAGTTGAAGCGCTATCACCAGATAGTTTTGGTTTGTTGCCATGTATTTTTGTACATTTATGTGTTAGCGTGTGCAAAGGTACGGGCTATCTTCGCATCTGCCAACAAAAACGTATTACGATATAGTTACATTTGCTCAACCATGAGCATGGGCATCATCACGGCGGGGGACGACGACCATCACGGCGGCGATGGTGAGGAATGTCTGACGAGCGCCTCACTTTTTCTTGCAAATCACGATGAGTTTGCGGAAAAAGTTGTAACTTTGTCGCCAGATTCTAAAACAATACGCTTATGAGCACCCAAGCAATGCAGAAGACAATAGCCGACTACTTCAAGACCCAGCCCGTCGTGAAGGCATGGATATTCGGCTCCTACTCACGGGGTGAACAGCGACCGTGGAGTGATGTGGACATCCTCGTGCAGTACGACCGCAGCCGTCCCATCGGACTGCTGAAAATAGCCGGAATGAAAGTTGACTTGGAGGACATGCTCCACTGCAAGGTTGACCTTGTGGAGGACGGCACCCTCCGTCCGTGGGCAGTGGACAGCGTAAACAAAGACAGGAAACTGATATATGAGAGAGCATAGCAGAGACCGCGGGCGGCTGGAGGACATCCTGAAATACGCCCAGAACGTGGAACTTATCGTCGAGGGCATCTCCTTCGAAGAGTTCACAAAAGACATCCGTATCTATTATTCCGTGATGAAGAACGTCGAGGTCATCGGCGAGGCCGCCAACATGCTGACGCGCCATTTTCGCGAAACCCATGCCGAACTGCCTTGGCGGCTCATTGTCAGCATGCGTAACGTGCTGGTTCACGGCTATGCGCAGATTTCCGATGTTGACCTGTGGCAGACTGCCACGAACGACATCCATCCGCTCATCGAACAGGTGAAGTACTATCTCGAAGAAATCAATTGGGATGAGTGGCAGCAGGGCGAAGACCCCTATATCGAAATCGACAACGCCACCTACAAGCAGGCTGTAGAATCAGCCCGCCGCATGAAGACCAAGGGCTATCCCGCCCAGGACATTGCCGAGATTACTGGACTGACGGCGGAGGAAATCGAGAGGCTGTAAAAGAACGTGAGTTCGACGTAAGAAAAGTGTCCAAAAAGTTGTAGGAGTGAAAATTTTTTTTGTACCTTTATAGGTGAAAATCAAACAGATACAAATAACACCCACTCCTATGACGGCTGCAAATTTAATAGAAATTTTCTGTATTCTGGTGCTGTTCCACGCCATGCATTTCCGCGACCTCAAGTCCTTCTACCTCGGCTACGTCTGCCAGCATATGCGCAAGGATTTTCCCCATACGGTCTCCTACAACCGTTTCGTGGAGCGGCAGTCACAGGTGGCCCTTCACCTGCTGCTGTTCCTTCAGACCTGCGCCCTGGGCAAGTG
>CAMVKN010000092.1 GCA_947168045.1 uncultured Prevotellaceae bacterium | reverse complement strand
TCTGCAACTTCTCGCTGTTCCAGAGTCTCAGCGACTCGTGGGCCATCGACCAGGTCTTCCCCATCATGCCCATCCAGCGCTTAGGCGAGCGACCCACGCGCAACGCCACCATACAGGACATCACCTGCGACTCGGACGGCAAGATTACCAACTTCACCACCAACCGCCACAACACCCACTCGCTGCCCGTGCACGCACTGAAGAAGAACGAGGACTACTACCTCGGCGTCTTCCTCGTCGGTGCCTATCAGGAGATACTCGGCGACATGCACAACCTCTTTGGCGACACCACCGCCGTGCACATCAGCGTCAAGGACGGCTCCTACCACATTGACCAAATCATCGACGGCGAGACCGTAGAGGAGGTGCTGGAGTATGTGCAGTACAACCCGAAGAAGCTGGTGCGCCAGCTGGAGGTGTGGGTCACCAAGAGTGTAAAGGAAGGAAAAATCACACTGGAGGAGGGCAAGGAGTTCCTTTCCAACTACCGCAGCGGACTCTATGGCTACACCTACCTGGAGTAATGCGTAATGCTTAATTGTTGCTTAATTCCTAACTCATGAGTTGCATCATCTATCCATCACCTATCTTCGGCCCGGTGCACAGCCGCCGGCTGGGACTCTCGCTGGGCATCAACCTGTTGCCCAGCGACGGTAAGGTGTGCAGCTTCGACTGCATCTACTGTGAGTGTGGCTTCAACGAGGACCATCGCCCGCAACAACCGCTGCCCACACGGCAGGAGGTGGCCGAGGCGCTGGAGCAGCGTCTGCGCCAGATGGCTGCAGAGGGCCGCATGCCCGATGTGCTGACCTTTGCCGGAAACGGTGAGCCAACGTGTCACCCACATTTCGCCGAGGTCATCGACGACACCATCCGTCTGCGCGACCGCTACTGCCCCGAGGCTCGCGTCAGTGTGCTGAGCAACGCCACGATGATTCACCGCCCCGAGGTGCACGACGCCCTGATGCGCGTGGACAATAATATACAGAAGCTCGACACCGTGTCAGCCGACTATATCCGCCGTGTGGACCATCCGCAGGGCAACTACGACGTGCAGCTGGTCATCGAACGGCTGAAGGACTTCCACGGCCATGTCATCATTCAGACCATGTTCATGCAGGGCCACTGTTGTGGTGAGAGCGTCGACAACACCGGCGACGCCTTCGTCCAGCCCTGGCTCGATGCCGTCTGTGCCATTCAGCCGCAGCAGGTCATGGTCTACACCATCGACCGCGAGACGCCCACCAGCACCCTTCTGAAGGCCACCCATGAGCAGCTCGACGCCATCGCCGACAAGGTACGCGCCCGCGGCATCAGCTGCAGCGTCAGCTATTGAGAGGTGAGTGGTGAGAGGTGAGAGTTTTTTTTAGAGGTGAGTGGTGAGAGGTGAGAGGTGAGAGGATAGCTTGCACGCCCAGATGAGGTGAGAGATGAGAGGTTTTTTTAGAGGTGAGAGGTGAGAGAATAGCTTGCACGCCCAGATGAGGTGAGAGATGAGAGATGAGAAAATGAGAAAATGAGAAAATGAGAAATGAAAAATGAAAAATGACAATGATGAGGCATGAAGCGGAAGAACTATCCTCTCACCTCTCACCTCTCACCTCTCACCTCTAAAAACCACCTCTCACCTCTCACCTCTAAAAAGCCCATGCGGCGCAAAAAAAACACTCTTATAGTAATTTTTAACATCAAAAGTGTAATTTATTCAGAATATATTTGTATTTTTGTGGCTTGTTATTGATGGTTGTTGCTCGTCTTTAATCGCAGCGCTAAGACAAGCGTAGAATCTGAGATGGCAAACCCGGAGTTGACAGGCTCTGCCCATGCAGGTTAGAACCATGTATAGCTCAGGAACTTATAAGGACAGTTAAATGAAAGCGCTGCGTGATCAATGGGTATGAAGAAATTATTGTTTGTAGCATTATGCCTGCCTTTCCTTGCTGCTTGCAGTCATGACGACGATTATGAAGCAGCTCGGAATGCAGTGATTAAGGAGAACGTACAGCGTGTCTTCGGAACGTCGTTTAGTCCTGACCACGACTGGTGCACCACAGAGTCTAAAAGCATCACTATATCCAATATCCCCAGTGGCGTTGAGAGCGTCCAGCTCTTGTTGCACATCGCTGAGGACGATGGCGAGACATCTGTGCTGACACTGAACGAGGCGGAAGTGAATGGCCAGGCCAAGGTGACGCTGGCTTATGACCTGCCAAAGAACAATATTGGCCTCTATGTCGCCTTCCTCTCAAACGATGATTTCAGGCTCGTCAAGGTCAATGGCAATGATGTCTCATACGCAGGCGCCAGAAGGGTGACCAGGGCACTGACAACCGACTATCCTATCCCGACGACTGTTCCTGTCATCGGCGAGATTGTAGAATCGTATGCCAGCCAAAGGGGATGGATTCCTGGCGAGAAGCTCTATGGCATGGCTGAGGCTGACTATGCCTCGCAGAAAATGGTGACCCCCGATTATGACGATGACTTCAAGGAAGTGTTCAGGGCACTCATCTTCTCTTATTTCAAGAACGGCAGGAGTTACAACAACTTGCCATTAGTGAAGCAGAGCGGCGTCTATAACGCAAACGCCTATCCTTTCACCACTGGCGAAGAGCCCATCATCGTTACGCCGGTTTACAAGCGTGATGGTGCAGACAAATATGGTAACGAGACGTGGAACTCAGACCTGTACTACTATTACTACCCCAGCGATGCCAATGTCACTGTCGAATATCTTCAGAGCCTGCCCAAGTACAAGGCTATCCCATTCAAAGACTGCTTTGGTGAGAAAGAGGACGACGTGATTCAGAGAAAGGGGTCCTATGCCCTGGTCTACTGGGGTGACGGAACACCGGAAATAGGAACGGAGGGCTCCTATACATTCCCTGAGGGCTATAAGATTGGCTTTATGGTCCGTGCAAAGACAACTGCCGAAGGTGGAAAGAAGCAGGGCGAGCTTTATGCTGACGGACGCCTGGATAACGAAATCAACAGTTACGCTAGCTGTAACTTCAAGAGCTCAAAGCTGGGTAAAGATGACCCTCGCGCTGCATGGCTGTCGGTGAATGGTAAGATGCTGTTGGCCTTCGAGTCAGGTACGGACAGCGACTTTAACGATGTCATCCTTGAGGTTGAAGGTGGCATAGAGCCCATCATCACCATTCCTGACATCGACCCCAATGTGTACACCTTCTGCTTTGAGGACACCGAGATTGGTGACTATGACATGAACGATGTCGTCATCAAGGCCAGCAGACTCAGTGACACGCGGGTGCAGTACAGCGTCGTGGCTTGTGGCGCCAACGACCGGCTGTTCATCCAGGGCATTGAGGGCAGAAAGATTAACAGCAGCACTGAGGTGCATCAGATGTTTGGCAAAGGCATCGAGTTCATTAACACTGAAAAGGGTAGCGCTAAGGTTGCCCCTGTCACCGAAATCGTTACTGTCGACAAGACGTTCAGCTTCCTCGATGAGGCTACCCAGCCAAGGATTTATGACCAGAAGACCAAGCAGACCATCAGGCTTGCCACGCGGGGAGAAGACCCTCACGGCATCATGATACCTTACGACTTCAAGTATCCATTGGAGCGGGTCTGCGTCAAGAATGCCTACGAGCGGTTTAACGAGTGGGGCAAGAATCCTATCATCAGCACCGACTGGTATAAGAGCCCGGTGGCTGGTAATGTCTACTAAGCCGACAACGATAGACTGTCTTTAAACATTCGGCCAGGTAGAGGTGTAACACCTTTGCCTGGCCGAATTGCTTTAACTAGGGGACCCAACCCCAAACCCTGGGCCCCCCAACCCCAGGAGCCCCACCCCTTCCCTCTCCCCCGAGGGAGGGGAGTGGCTGTGCCGTCATTTGTTGCAGGTCTATATCCTCCCCCCCTCCCCCAGGGGAGGGGTCGGGGGTGGGGTTTGGAGGGGTCGGTGGTGCCTGTGGGTAGTTGATGTTATTTAAACTCCTCCTCTTCTTCATCCCAGTCATTGCGGTAGCGAGAGCGGCGGTGCGAGCGGGAGAGGTTGGGGTCATCAGGATTGACCTCACCATCTCCCAATGGCGTTTTAGTGCCTTCTGCCAGATGCGCTATCCCCGCTATTTCTATTACCGTGGTGGCGGGTTTACTATATTCCTTGTTCATGTTCTTTCAAATTTTGTTTTTGGTTGTCAAAATACGCTATTGTGTTGGAGAGAAGACGAGGCATCATTTCACTACCATCTTCTTGCCATTCTTTATATACAGTCCTTTCTGCAGCGTTTCCACCTGCTGACCGTTGAGGTTGAAATAACGGCTGTTGGCGTGACGGTCAGCACCCGGCACTGACTGGTCTGCAATGCCAGTTACGACGCTATCATCATTGAAGGCGATGGAGAAGCGTCTTGTTCCTTCGGGGTCAGGCGCTGTGTAACCCTCCAAGCTCAGATAAGCCTTTCCTTTCTCAACCTTGCGTGTACCGCTGTCGTCAACGGTGAAACGATAGAAGCCAGGAACTCCATCCTTCACACTCATCACGAAGTTGGTGTAAACGCAGTCACCATAGTCCTCCTCCGGCGTAATATACTGGGTTCGTGTGCAACCGATGAGCAACTGATTTCTAAACAGATCGGAGTCATAGCTGTATGTTTCTGGAATGGGCACTTCGGCAGTCGTCGCGCCGCCGTTGGTACTATAGAGTGCCAGGCCTGTTCCTCCCGGTACTTCATACACACGTGTCAGCGTCAGCATATTGGTCTCGTCGTCGTACTCCGAGACAACATAAGCCCTCACCTCTTCTACATCGGTGAAGTCAAGGGGATATTTGCTGCAGAACGTGGCCATGCCGTAATCACTGATGTTGACTGCAACATCAGTCGGGGGAAGACCAAAGTACAGGTACTTGGCAGGCGTGTCGAGAGACACATAGTAGCCTCCGTCTGAGTCTTCGGGATCTTCTACCCATTCGTCTCCATCATGTATGCCATAGACACTACTCCACTGAGGCCGTGCATCCTCCAAGTCCGAGTCCAGTAGTTCGTAGTTTATCCATTCTCCTTCTTCCTTGTCATAATATCTGAGATTAAACATGGAGCTGGGGTTAAACCCGCTGAGAGCCTCTTGGCCACCTTGCATCTTCAATGACATGCCCTTGCCAAGGGTCAAGTTGCAATTGGCTTTATTATTGTAATCGGTGGGGTCGAAGCCCTGGAAGTGAACGCCATAGTCGGTGCCAGAGATGTCGGCTGAGCAGTTCTCCATGTGGATGGACGACTCGGCAAGATAGATGCCGTTCTCCACGCCTTCGACAGCCGGGATGGTGAGCGAAGCCCCCTCTCCAATGCCGACGATGCTGATGGTGCCGCCGCCCCAGGCTTCAGACTGGAGTGTACCCATGGAGATGGCTGCATGGCCGTTGGTTGTCTGAATCTTATTCTGGCCTATCAATTCAATGAGGAAGCGTTCATGGCTGTTCACTTCGATAGCTGGGCCCTTTTCAAAGTTGATGTTAGCGTTGTTGAGAATCAGCACGGGGTAGTAGTGCTTGGTGGGTGTCGGGGTGTTGCCTTCACCACCGTCATTGGCGTTTGGCGCAAGTCGCCTACTTCCTTCTGGGCTGTCGCCGCCTTCCTCATCTTCATCACCTTCCTCCTCTTCACGCCATTCGAAGCCGACGGAACCGCCATCGTTCAGCACATCGTTATTATTCTCTGCTTGGATGGTTATGCCACCTATACAGATATCGGTGTCCTCGACGCCACTTGGTCTAAACTTGATGTATTTGATGAAAGCATGGCGGCCGTTGGGTGACAGGTTGGCACCATAGACGTAAGCATAAACCTCAGCGTCCTCACTGTCAAGTGTATAGCTGTATGAATACTCACGGTCATCAGTGCCTGAGAAATACGAGGGCTGTTTGCCCTGTACGCAGATACCCACATAGGCATTACTCGACTCCGTGAAGCCACGGACGGTGATGGTTCCCGAACCCTTCACCTTGAAGCTGATGAAACCGCCGACTGTAGCACCTGCCTGATCATCGTGATTTGAAGTACCAGAGCCAGCACCGTCACCGTAATACCCCAAACCATAGTTGGGTGACAAGAAAGCAGGGTTGTAACACAGTTGCAGGTAACCATCAACTGGGCAGATAGTCTGGGTCATACTCTCAGTCATCGTAGAGGAATTGTTCGACTGCCAGAAGGCCGACACGTAGAACTCGCCATCCATCATGTGCGGCATTTTCCACATGTTGCTTTCTTGGTAGAGAATAGAATTTGGCACCCATCGTGTCACCTTTGTCAATGCTTCACACTTGTTGTAAGTGTTTTCTTCGTCCAACTCCTGGTTCTGGGCCAGCTGGGGCCACTCCACCTCGTTGCCCAATTCCTTGATTTTGGTAAAGACGCTGCCCCAGCTGGAGTTCTGATAGGCCGTCTTATACCCTGCAGGCACTACGAGCATGCAGTTGCTATATATCTCTTTGAATGCCTCTTCTTCAAGCGTACAAGGCGTCTCTGACTTCACATAGACGCGCTCTAGATACGGACAGTCATAGATGGCTTCTTTCTTAATCAGCGTGATGGAGGCCGGAATGGTTATTCCTCCAAGTGAGTAGGCTGATAAGAAAGACCCTTCGCCGAGGGTGGTCACGTCGAAGGTGTAAGTGTTATCGCCATGCGTGAAGGTAACCTTATCGGCGATGGTCACCTCGCCGTAGACACCGTATTCGTAACCTGGATTGTCAAAGTCGCCACCCAGCTCCACGGTGCCGTTCGTTTCGCCTTCAGGCAGGGTGAGAATACGGTAGTTGTGTTCATCTACGGTTATTTTGGTGCCTACCATCAGCATTTCAACCACAGAGGTGAACTGGCCTGCAATGGCAGGATAGTTATTGGCAAACTGACTGCCTAAAGGTAATTTGAGTACGCCAACTTTTCCAGATGTTTTCTTGAATAGCCAATCTTGTCGGTATGGAAGGTTAAGTTTTTTTTCAGTGAGGATGGTCACCTCTTCCAAGTCATCGCACTGTTGGAAAGCTTGTTCACCAATCTTCGTTACAGTTGAAGGGATGAGCACTGTTCTGAGCGATGTGCAATTGAAGAAAGCATCATTTCCGATTTTGGTCACCCCTTCGGGAATGGTGATGCTGGTAATACCAGAATACCAGAAAGCGTAGTCGCTAATCTCTGTCAGCTGCCCTTCGTGCAGGGTGACGGTTGCCAGTTGTGTACAGTATTGAGCAAAAGAGCTTCCCAATTCGCTCACACTGCTCGGAATGTCTAATGATTCAAGTACTTCACAATAGCTGAAAGCGCTGGAACCTATAGTGGTGAGCCCGTCGGGCAAGGTCACCGACTGCAAACTACTGCAGTTAGAGAAAGCACTAGAGCCGATACTTGTCACCCCAAAAGGAATGACAATGCTGGTTATGCCACTGCTTGTGAACATATCATCGGCAATTTGGGTTAGGTTGCCCTCGTGAAGGGTGACGCTCGTCAGCTGGCTACAAGAAGCAAAGCAAGATTCGCCTATGGTAATGACGCTTTGGGGAATGTCGATAACTTGGAGAGCGGTACATTGGTAAAAAGCATTATCGCCTATTGAAGTAAGCCCCCCGGGCAAGGTCACAGACTCCAGGTTCGAGAAGCCAAAAGCATCTTCGCCAATTTCCGTTACTGTGGAAGGAATGTTAATGGCTGTCAGCGTTTTTCCTTTTTCATAAAACGCATAATCACCAATCGCGGTCACAGTATAGGAAACGTCACCATTGCTGACGGTCTGAGGAATATCAAGCTCTCCTTCAGGGATGTCAAAGACTACATAATTGCTACCATCTATTTCCATCCATTTTGTGGCGTCAATAGCTGGGCCATCATACTCGCCAGTGCCTACCTGAACTGTGCCCGTTGTCCCTTCCTCAGTAAGCACCTTGTACGTGATGTTGACGTTGTTTGTGTTGGTCGCTGTGAAGGTGTCGCCCACGGCTGCCCAAACGTCAATGCTCCCCGCCATCCACAGGGTAGTGAGGATGAACAAGTACTTTAATCGTTTCATAAGCCTTTATGTTTTAACAACTACTAAATATATTATCAGTCAAGTCTATGCCGACATACACATGCCCGGCAGAAAGAGAGAATCATGTGACCATACCAGTGCGTCACAAGTGTCGATGGCACGTATGACAGTGCAAATATACAAAGAAAATTCAGAACTGCCAAGCCGTTGATGAAAAAATAACAGAATGTGCAAATAGAAAACAGCCTGTATACAGTCAACCAGCAAGTGCAAGCTGTTTGCAAAGTTAGGCATAATGTTTG
>CAMVKN010000091.1 GCA_947168045.1 uncultured Prevotellaceae bacterium | reverse complement strand
GTGGGTAAAACAAAACAAGCGTTTGCTGTTTATTCAATAACGTTCGGGAAACTTGCCGGTGGAAAGAACGAGGCAACAGAGAAACAGTAGATGCCCGATAGTGGGCACTACTACATCTGTTGTCTCAGGTTTCCGGCAAGTACCTCCGAACGGGATGTGGTTCAAGTGTCCACATTTCGTTTCCTTTTGAGAAGGTGCTTGCCGGAAACTGTTGTTATCTGAATCTTACAAGACAGGCTCTTTGCTTTAGTGATGGCCCACATCATTAATCCCAAATGTAGGCATACTCAAACAGGCTGTATGAGTATGCCTACACTATGAACAGTAACTGATGGCGTCGAGTGCGTTCTTGAGGCTTCTAAATGTTTTTGGCGGAAAAATGCATAAAATGATGAAAGATGATCTATTATAAAACAGGTCTATCTCATTCTCGCAGCGCTGCCTTTTCACAAGCCTTGTGAACACTTGGCGATTCCATAGAAATATTGTACCTTTGCACCCAAATCTGAATTATAAGGAATGGATATGGACGATATATTGGACTTCGGACCTGTAGAGGACAAGATGCAGGGAATCATCAAGGTGATCGGTGTGGGTGGTGGCGGATGCAATGCTGTCAGAAACATGTACGATGAGAAGATTTCGGGTGTGACGCTGGCGGTATGTAACACGGATAGTAAATCGCTGGCTCCATCGCCAGTACCTGTCAAGATACTACTTGGCGAGGGACTTGGTGCCGGAGGAAAGCCCGAAATCGGAAAATCAGAGGCAGAGAAGAACATTGCTGACATCGAACATCTATTGAGCGATGGTACAAAGATGGTGTTCATCACTGCCAGCATGGGTGGCGGAACAGGTACGGGGTCTGCTCCTGTAGTGGCCAGTGTGGCACGAAAAATGGGAATGCTGACCATCGGAATCGTAACTATCCCCTTCCGCTTTGAAAAGAAGCAGAAGATCATCCGGGCTTTGAAAGGCGTAGACGAGATGCGGAAGAATGTGGATGCACTGCTCATCATCAACAACGAGCGGCTATGTGATGTCTATGCCGACACACAAATCTCAGTTAAGGAGTCGTTTGCAAGAGCCGACAACATCCTGAAGGATGCCGTAATGGGCATTTCGGAACTAATAACGGTGAACAGCAATGGTGGTATCGACCTTGACTTCCGTGATGTGGAAACGACGATGCGTAACGGTGGCGGGGCCATCATGGCGATGGGACGGGCAAGCGGTGAGAAGCGAGTAGAACGGGCTATACAGGATGCTTTGCACTCGCCGCTTCTCTATGGTAGTGACATCAGCAAAGCTAAACGTATCCTCTTCAATATCTATTCCAGCGAAGATGCTCCCATCATGGTGCCCGAGATGCAGGAGATTGACGATTTCTTTGACAGTCTGAATCCGTATATTGAGGTAATTTGGGGCATATCGAGCGACAACAGCATTGGCGAGGATGCCAAGGTGACAATACTGGCTACAGGCATGGAAGAAAGCCAGGATATGGACGAATCGCAGAAAGATGATGCTTACTACGAGAGTTTGATTCCGCAATTATACAGACCTCTTAAGAAGGAAACGGAAAAACCTGCACAAGAGCCAGAATTTGTAGTTGAGCCTGCACCCGAGCCAGAGCCATCAGTGGTTGTGGAAGAACCGAAGCCTCAACCTACGATTGGCGATAAAGTCAGGAATTGGTTTTTCAATATGGTACGCGAAACAGAAGAGTAGCCGGCAGATGATGGAAAGAACACCTGAGGTAATTGCTGTTGATCTTGCTTCTTCGGTTAAGGAGTTGGTTGCAGCAGGTCGTAAAGACTTGCTGTTACGGGCCCTTGGTGCTCCTTTGCTCGAAGAACTGCGCATTGAAGCAACGAAGGCGAAACTGAGCAAACTGCTGATAACAAATGACTACAGATTTTTCTTGGTGGATATGGGCAATAGGGAGATAGAACTGCAACCTGTACACAAAGCGGTGTATCTGTTGTTTTTGGCACATCCAGAAGGAATCGAGTTCAAGCGGTTGGGCGACTATCGGGAGGAACTGACACACTACTATATGCAGACGGCAAAGATGATGGACAAGGAGAAGATTCTTGAGGGCGTTGACCATCTGGTGAATCCGTTAGACAATGCCATCAATGAGAAGTGTTCGCGCATCAAAAAGGTGTTCTTGGAGATGATGGATGAGTATATGGCCAGTTACTACATCATCAGCGGCCATACGCAGAAGCACATAGCTGGGTCTTCACGTATCTGGTATGAGCGTTTGAAGGTTATCAAACTGCCGAGGGAGTTGGTGGTAAGTGAAAGGCTTTGAGTGATGGCAGCCAGGCATGGAGTTATGGCAGCCAGGCATGGAGTTACGACAGCCAGGCATGGAGATAATTCAGCCAGGAGCCGCTTTATGAAATTATCTCCATGCCTGGCGAAATTATCTCCATGCTTTATTGGAATAAGCCGCGTTTTTATCAGAAAAAAGTGCCGCTTTTTTCTCTCGCGCGCACGCACATAAGCGAAAAGTGACCAGGTGCTTGCACCTACTTGCACCTATTTTTAACACACTGACTTGCAAGTAGTTACAAAACACCTCTTTTCAGTGTCAGGTGCAAGCAGGTGCAAGCACCAACAGCCCCACCCCCGACCCCTCCCGCGGGGGGGAGGGGAGTATATAGTTTTACTGCGACACTTCCGCCTTGAGAGTAAATCGTTTTGCTGCGACACTTCCGCCTTGAGAGTAAATCGTTTAGCTGCGACACTTCCGCCTTGAGAGTAAATCATTTTGCTGAGTCTCTTCCGACTTGAGAGTATATACTCCCCTCCCCCCCGCGGGAGGGGTCGGGGGTGGGGCTTTGCCTGTTAAAAAACCTACAATACTGTTAATTTCGTGTTAACGGCTTTCGCGGATGCAGGACGAAGGATACCTTTGCGCGCAGTATGAACTAAAAATCCGACAACAACCATGAAGAGAGTAAGAAAGACCATCAGCGCGCTCCTCGCCTGGATGCGCCGCGCCATCGCCCGAGCACTGCAACGCCGCAGAAACCGACTGCAACACAGAGGTGGGGGTGCTGGGACTGCTGGGACTGCCGGGAGAACTGGGAGGACTGAGACTGCTGAGAGTGCTGGGAGCGCTGGGACTGCTGAGAGGACTGGGAGAACTGGGAGAACTGGGACTACTGAGAGGACTGGGAATTCTGGGAGAACTGAATCATGCTACCGGGCTGACGCCATCCGCTTCAACGAGCAGTTCCTTCGTGAGCGCTACGAGCTGCGCTACAACATTCTGAAGAAGACCACGGAGTTTCGCCCGAAGCCCTCCGCCAACAAGACTATCTACTCCCCTCCCCTTGGGGGAGGGGCTGGGGGAGAGGTTGTTGGGGGAGAGGTTGTTGGGGGAGGGGCCTTCCTCCCCCTCACCGACCGCGACCTGAACCTGATGACCACCGAGCAGCTTAAGGCTGGCGGACAGAGCTGGAGCTACGGCATGAAGCTGTGCATCGACTCTGCCAGCGTGCCCACCTACAACCCTGTCACTGACTACCTCGACAGCTGTCCGCCATGGGACGGCCACGACCACATCGGTGACCTGGCACGCCGCGTGCCCACCGACTACGAGCAGTGGCAGCCCTTCTTCCACCGATGGATGCTGGCCATGGTGGCACAGGCCACAGGACGATGCACCGACCATGGCAACGCCGTGGTGCCCATGCTCATAGGACAGCAAGGAACGCGCAAGACGACCTTCTGCAAGATGATTCTGCCTCGCGAGCTGCGCGACTACTTCATGGACGACGTGAAGATGGACAACGCCGAGCAGGTGGAGCGTGTCCTGGGACGTATGTGGCTGGTCTGCATCGACGAGTACAACAGCAAGACCGTGCGCGAGCAGGCGAAAATCAAGCGTCTGCTGACGGAGAAGGACGTGCAGGTGCGCCGCATGCGCAGCGACCAGTACACCCTGACGCCGCGCATGGCCTCGTTCATAGCCACCACCAACGAGCAGCAGCCGCTGTGCGACCCCACGGGCTCGCGACGCTACCTCTGCGTGGAGGTCAGCGGCATCATCGACACCGACAGCCCTCTGGACCACCGCCAGCTCTACGCCCAGGCGCTGCACGAGCTGGACAACGGCCATCCCTGGCACTTCACCAAGGACGAGGAGGAGGCCATCATGGCACACAACAGCCACTACCAGCTGCGCACGGCGGCCGACGAGCTACTCACGGCATGCTTCCGTCCGGCGGAGGTGTGCAAGGAGACCCTCGTGCCGGCCACCGACATCCTGCGCGTGCTGCAGCAACAGCTGAAGGGCACCACGCTGACCATGCACCAGCTCATAGAGGCCCTGCGCAGCCAGCACTTCCACTACGGGGCGCAGCAGGGCCGCCACGGGTGGTACGCCACCAGGGCAGAGGTAGAGTCCCAGTAGTCCCAGCACTCCCAGCTCTCCCAGTAGCCCCAGTACTCCCAGTAGCCCCAGAACTCCCAGCACTCCCCAGCCCACAAAAAAAAGCTGTCACCGCACTGGTGACAGCTATCTTCATGGTGTTCACTCTTCAGTGAGAGCGCCTATACCTTGATCTCAACCTCGACGCCGCTGGGCAACTCGAGCTTCATCAGGGCGTCAACCGTCTTAGCCGTCGACGAATAGATGTCGATGAGGCGCTTGTAGTCGCTCAGCTGGAACTGCTCACGAGCCTTCTTGTTGACGAAGGTCGAGCGGTTGACGGTGTAGATACGCTTGTGTGTGGGAAGGGGGATGGGACCGCTGATCTCGGCACCTGTGGCCTTCACTGCCTTGACGATTTTCTCGGCTGACTTGTCCACGAGTTTGTGGTCGTAGCTCTTCAGCTTGATTCTAATCTTCTGACTCACGATAGTAAAATTTTAAAATTAAACAATGTAATAATGTTATCAATTGCTGCCGCTAAAGAGTCATTTGCTCAGCGACAATCATTTTCGGGCTGCAAAGGTACGCATTATTTTCGTAACTGCCAAATAGTTTCCAGTTTTTTGTTCAGAATTTAAGAAATCTAAGCGAAAGCTCCAAACCGCGAGCGGAATTATTCGGCACAAAAAAGCCCCGGAACCGCCAAACGATTCCGGGACTTACTATACTATTCACTCATCTTACACCAGGTCGGCACGGCCCTTGACCTCCTCAAGCACGGCCTTGGCCAGAGCGCTGGAGAGGGGTGCGTGGTGGTCGTACTCCATCGAGCTGGTAGCACGGCCAGAGGTGATGGTACGCAGGGCGGTGACATAGCCGAACATCTCCGACAGGGGCACCTGAGCCTTGACGACGCGAGCGCCGCTGCGGCTCTCCTCCATGCCTTCCACCTGGCCACGACGCTTGTTCAGGTCGCCGATGACGTCACCCATGTTCTCCTCGGGTGTCACCACCTCGAGCTTCATGATGGGCTCCATCAGCACGGGCTTAGCCTTGGCGCAAGCCTCCTTGTAAGCCATCTGGGCTGCAATCTCGAAGGACAACTGGTCAGAGTCGACGGGGTGGAAGCCACCATCCACGACAGTCACCTTCAGCGAGTCGAGGGGATAGCCACCGAGGATACCATTCTTCATGGCAGCCTCGAAGCCCTTCTGGATGCTGGGGATGAACTCCTTGGGGATGTTGCCACCCTTGACCTCGTTGACGAACTGCAGGCCGGGGTTGTTCTTCAGGTCGTAGTCCTCGTCGACAGGACCCACCTTGACGAGCATCTTGGCATACTTACCGCGACCACCCGACTGCTTCTTGTAGGTCTCGTCAATCTCCACTTCCTTGGTGATGGCCTCCTTGTAGTTCACCTGGGGCTTGCCCTGGTTGCACTCCACCTTGAACTCGCGCTTCAGACGGTCGATGATGATGTCGAGGTGCAGCTCGCCCATACCACTGATGATGGTCTGGCCACTCTGCTCGTCGGTGCGCACGGTGAACGTCGGGTCTTCCTCAGCCAGCTTGGCCAGGCCGTTGTCCAGCTTGGCGATGTCAGCCTGGCTCTTCGGCTCCACGGCGATGCTGATGACGGTGTCAGGGAAGGTCATCGACTCCAGCACGATGGGCTTCTCCTCGTCGCAGAGGGTGTCGCCGGTGCGGATGTCCTTGAAGCCCACGCCTGCGCCGATGTCGCCAGCGTCGATGGAGTCCATAGGAATCTCCTTGTTCGAGTTCATCTGGAACAGGCGGCTGATGCGCTCCTTCTTGCCCGAGCGGGGGTTGAAGACGTAGCTGCCGGCCTTGACGCTGCCGCTGTAGACGCGGAAGAACACCAGACGGCCCATGTAGGGGTCTGTGGCAATCTTGAAGGCGAGGGCTGCCGTGGGCTCGTCCTCGCTGGGCTTGCGGTCTTCCTCCTCCTCAGTGGTGGGGTTGGTGCCCTTGATGACGTCCACGTCGACGGGAGCGGGCAGGAAAGCGCACACATAGTCCAGCAGGGGCTGCACGCCCTTGTTCTTATAGCTGGAGCCGCACACCATCGGCGTGCACTGCATGGAGCAGGTGCCCTTGCGGATGGCGGCCATGATCTCAGCCTCGGTGATAGAGGCGGGATCGTCGAAGTATTTCTCCATCAGGGCCTCATCATACTCGGCGGCAGCTTCGAGCAGCTTGTTGCGCCACTCGTCGCACTCGTCAGCCATGTCGGCGGGAATGTCCTCGACATCATACTCGGCACCCATGGTCTCGTCGTGCCACAGGATAGCCTTCATCTTGATGAGGTCGACAACACCCTTGAAGTTCTCCTCGGCACCGATGGGCACCTGGATGACAACGGGGTTGGCGCCCAGGATGTCCTTCATCTGCTGAACAGTCTCGAAGAAGTCAGCACCCGAGCGGTCCATCTTGTTCACATAGCCGATGCGGGGCACGTTGTACTTGTCGGCCTGGCGCCAGACAGTCTCTGACTGAGGCTGGACGCCGTCGGCGGCTGAGTAGGTAGCCACGGCACCATCGAGGACGCGCAGCGAACGCTCCACCTCAGCGGTGAAGTCAACGTGTCCCGGAGTATCGATGAGGTTGATTTTGTACTTGTTCTTGTTCCACTCCCAGTAGCAGGTAGTAGCAGCGCTGGTGATGGTGATGCCACGCTCTTGCTCCTGTGCCATCCAGTCCATGGTGGCAGCGCCGTCGTGCACCTCACCAATCTTGTGGGTCTTGCCCGTGTAGAAGAGGATGCGCTCTGAGGTGGTGGTCTTACCAGCATCGATGTGGGCCATGATGCCGATATTCCTGGTCAGGTGTAAATCTTGTTTTGCCATTGTCTTTGAGCCCCCAGGGTCAGGGGGTTGGGGGTCTGAACAGTCGCTGTTCATTGCCCCTTTTAATTGTTATACCTATTGTTTAAAAGTTATCCTTTTAGAAAGCCCCTAACTTAAGGGGTTGAGGTCTGCTGTCTGTTCTTGCATCCCCTTGGGTCGCAAGCGAGCAACGCTCGAGTTCAGACTCCCAACCCCCTAACTTAGGGGACTTCATACAGCTGTCATTAGAAGCGGAAGTGAGCGAAGGCACGGTTAGCCTCGGCCATGCGGTGCATGTCCTCCTTGCGCTTGAAGGCGCCGCCCTGGTTGTTGAACGCATCCATGATTTCAGCAGCGAGCTTGTCAGCCATCGACTTGCCACTGCGCTTGCGGGCGAAGGAGATCATGTTCTTCATCGAGACACTCTCCTTACGGTCGGTACGAATCTCGGTAGGCACCTGGAACGTGGCACCACCGATACGGCGGCTCTTCACCTCCACCTGAGGAGTGATGTTGTCGAGGGCCTGCTTCCAGATTTCCAGGGGCGTCTTCTCGGCATCCTTCATCTTAGACTTCACAATCTCCAGAGAGTTGTAGAAAATCTCGTAGGACTTCGACTTCTTACCGTCGAACATCAGGTGGTTAACGAACTTCGACACCTTGGTGTCGTTGAAAACGGGATCGGGAAGGATCACGCGCTTCTTTGGTTTTGCTTTTCTCATTGTTTGTTTTTACTGTTTTTGTCTGCCAGGGCTGTTCTCTTCTTTTGTCTTCAACGCCCACACGAGGGCATTTACTCAACCTTTTCCTAAGATTTCTCCAGCAAAACGTGATTTTTAAGTTTTCTGAGTGTTGTAAGTTTTTGAGTTCTTGAGTTATTTGAGCCTCCTCTCAGTTCCGAGCCTGCTCATCACCGAGCACTCAAGAACTTAAAAACTCAAAAACTCACGCTTCTCGTCTTACTTTTTCTTCTGAGCCTTGGGCCTCTTGGCGCCATACTTCGAGCGGCGCTGCAGGCGGTTGGCCACACCGGCGGTATCGAGCGTACCGCGGACGATGTGATAACGCACACCGGGGAGGTCCTTCACACGACCGC
>CAMVKN010000090.1 GCA_947168045.1 uncultured Prevotellaceae bacterium | reverse complement strand
GCAGGATGGTGCCCGCCTCGTGCCAGTTCAGCCAGAAGTCCATGGCGAAGCTGCTGGTCAGGAACACGGGGTTCGTCGTGTGGGGCATCATCTCTTCGTAGGGCATCAGCCGGTAGGCCACGTCATGATGCACCTCCTCCTGGTTCAGCTTGGCCGTGACGATGACGTTTTCGTCGCCCACGTAGCCCGGCACGATGTCCTCGTTGAACTCGATGGCCAGCTGTTCGCCGTAGCCCAGTATGCCGTTGGCGGGAGCCGGCGTATAGAGGTTGATGGGTAGGGTGCGGTCCTTGGTGACAGCGACGATGTCGCTGTATACGTGGACCATGTCCGTGCCGTAGGGTGTGGTGGTGTAGGCGCGGAGCTCATACTGTCCTTCGGGGAAGGCCAGGTTGCTCATCATGTCGAGCTCGTAATGAATGTCGCCCGACTCGGGCACCATCTTCATGCCGGTGCCTACGGTGTCGGCAGCGTTGACGAACCACTTCCGCAGGTTGGTCCACTGCGTGTTGCCCTGGAAGCGGTACTGCACGCCTATCTCCTTCAGGTGGAGGAACTGGCGGTTGAAGCCCTTCAGCGTCATCTGCAGCTTGGCACCCGGCGTGCCGCTGTTCACCACCGGCTCGTCGATGGCCAGCATGACGGGCGACGATGACGGCACGAAGTGGGCATTGAGCGTCACCTCGCTGTGAATCAGGCCGGGCTGGTACTGCGATTCAAACCACAGCTTGATGCCCTCGTAGTCCAGGATGCTCTGGTCCGTCTGGCGGATGGTGAGCACCTTCGTCACCGACTCGCCGTGCTCCAGGTAGAGTGAGCGCCCGTTGATGGGCACACCGTCCATGAGTATCTGCAGGCCGTTGGTGTTCGTCTCGTCCAGCACTTCGAGGCCGTAGCTGAACATGATGCCCTGATGGGCGTTGCCCAGGTTGGTGCATTGCAGCACCACGTTGGCTTCGCCGCCGGCGGGGATGTCGTTCACGGTGACGCTCTTCGCCGTGTTCTCGCCCGGCAGGCCGATGCGCATGTCGGGCTGCTCCATCTGCTCCGTGCTGTTGCCAAGGGGCGTTCCTGGCTTGTAGTAGTGGGTCACCTCCTGCGGCTGGTAGGGGTTGTAGGTCTGTCCGCCGAAGACGCTGAAGAAGTCGCTGTACTTCGAGTTGTCCGACTCGTAGATGGTCAGCGACAGGTCGGTGTCGCGGTTGCTGTCCTCGATGTTATACTCCCACTCGGTGAAGTTCTCTGTAATGGTGCCATCGCCCGTGGTTTGGCCGCCGCCGTCCTCGCTCTCCGCACTGATAAGGACATTATGTGCAGCAATATGCTCGCTTGAGACGCCTATAGTTAAATTTAACACGGCACCTAACTTCCAATCAACTATTGTTTCGTCGTGCTTCGTGTCGCTCGTCCTCTTCGAGTAGTTGTAGGAAGAGCCGCCGTCTATGGAGATGTTCGTTTTCTTGCCCTCATTCATCAGTCGCAACTTATCCGCCTCGTTATCTGCGATGGCGTTCTCCCAGGCTATGATCTGGTTGTTGCACCAGGCCACACTGTCGACGGCCATTCCGTTTGGAGGCCCTGCCGTCTTCCAACTCTCGGGTCTGGCCCACACATAGTTGATGCCCTCGCTATAGTCGTCGAGGTCCAGGCCCAGCCATGTCAGATAGACCGAGCTGCTGCCATGGTTGACATAGTTTCGGGCCTCTTCCGCTGTGGCTACCTCCGTGAGGAAGCTGCGGCGCATGTCCTTCCACTTGGGTATCATGACCGTCTCCAGCTCATACTGGGTGAACTTGAACGCCGTGGAGATGGTGTCGCCGATGGAAATGGCATTCTCTAACTTCACCTCATATTTCTTCGTTTCTATGTTGCGGCCGATGAACAGGTGGCGGCAACCGCCGATGAGGAAATTCGTGGATTTGCCGATATAGACGTCGCCCGGCGCACCCACGTAGGGCGTGCTGCCACTGGTGGCGACGTTCTTTGTCGTGGTCACCACATGTGTGCTGTCCCTATTCCACGTCTTCTCCCAAGTAGAATGGAAACCAGCATCTATTTCTTTGTTGGCCTTAAATTCCGAAATGATCATTAAACCAACGCCAGAGCCTTTACTGACTGATGCGCCAAAACCAAAGCCAGCGATAAATTTATATTCACCGTATGCTTTGCGTGTGTCGTAGAATGTTTTGGTGACGGAAGTACCCGTCGTCAACTTGGTGGTCGAATTGGCGCCCTGCGGGTCGCGCAGCACGAAATCGACCACATCGGGGCCTTGCGTCACGAAGTTGTTGCCGTTGGTGAGCTGTCCCAGCACGACGGCATCGATGTTGGCCACGTTGTAGGTGCGGTCCTTATGCTCCATGAGGACGTTGAACTTGCGGGTGTAGGGATCCACGATGTTGGGCGGGCCCGCCATCCACGTCAGTTCTGCCTCGCCGTTGTCGTCTAAGGGTATCAGCTGCTGCTGTACGTCGTACACCTGTCCCTCCTTGTAGCCCGTGCTCTCGTCCATCACCTTATAGACCACTCGCTGCTCGCTGCTCATCTCGTTGGTGATGGTGATGTTCTGGTGGTTCAGGGCGATGGTGTCGCAGACCACGGTCGCTGCGTCGCGGTTCTCGTAGGCTTCATAGCCCCGCAGGCGGTATTTCACCGTCTGTCCCATCTTGTAGATAGGATAGCCCACTAAGTAGTGCGTGTCGCTCTTTTCATTATACAGATCGCTGATGACGATGTCCGTGCCGCCCTGTTCCTGTGCCGGATAGGTAATCTCTTTCAGGCCATAGACGCCCTTGGGGTGGTCCTTCTCCACCACGTCCATCTGGGGTTGTGCGTAGTAGGTGCGCACCATCTTCGTGTGGTAGCCGTACCGCACCCATATACTGTCGTTGCCGCCGTCAGCAGGTACGCGCAGCGAGTCCTTGCCCATCTCCTTGGCCACGCTGAGGTCCAGCTCAGGCAGCTCGGTGAACTGTATCTTGTCCCTGTTCGAATCCACCACGATGCTCTTCACCGTGTATTTCAGCGGGGGAATCTTGGCCGAGAACTCGCCCGTCAGCGAGTCGGTGCGTATGTAGATGTAGTTCTCCTTGAAGTCGTTGTCGCAGCCTGTCCAGGCACTGCTATTGATGCTGGTGGTGTCGCTCTGCCACGTGCGGTAGGTGGTGGCGGTGGTGTGGCGGTCGTCCTGGCAGTTGAACGACTTCGACTCGTTGTTGATTTTCAGTGTGATGGTCGCCATGCCGATGTTGTTCTTCGACGCGCCGAAGCCCACGGCCAGGGTGTCGTTGCGCTCGCCGCCACCGATGCGGCCCACGAGGTTCACCAGTGTGGAGTCGATGAAGTCGTGCTGCACGGGGCGGTCGAAGTGGGTCTTGCCCGAGGTGGGGTAGCGGCCGCCGTCCACCATCGTGTGGTCGTCGAGGTATGCCTCCACGAAGTGCTCACCAATGGGTACGCTGATGATGTAGCGGCCTTCGGCATCGGTCTTCACCGGCTCACCATCGACCGATTGCGGCATTCCATCTACCTTCAGTATGATGCCCTCGGCGGGGATGTTGGTGCCGGCATAGTAGATGTGGCCCTGCATGGGGAACGACGACACGTCCTCGAAGTCGATGTTGTTGGCCGTCAGGCTCGTGGGGCTGACGAACATCGAGCGCGTGCCGGGCGAGAACTCATGCACGCCCATCATGGGCACAATCTTGTAGTTGGTGCCGCCCTGCTGGAAGGGTATGCCGCGGATGATGTAGTCGCCCTCGCTGTCGGTCACGCCGTAGAGCTTCAGCAGCGACGGTGTTTCCGTCTTCGGATTGACGTTGGCACCCACCACGGGGTGGTTCTCCTGATAGATACCGTCCTGGCGGGCAATGTCGAAGGCATATTTGTTCACGGCCTCGCCCTCGTCGAGGGGCCAGTAGAGCGTCAGCCCCTTCTCCGTGCCGCCCAGGATGCGGGTGTAGTTGCCCTCTATCTCCTGCCGGGTGAGGGCGCGCAGCCACAGGCGCACGTCATCGACGTAGCCATCGTATGCATTGCTGCCGCTGACGCGGTTGTCGCCGCCGAAGCTCAGGGTCGGCGTGGCGGCGTTGGTGCCGTGGCTGGCCGTGACGGCGTTCCACTGCTGTGCGGCCACGGTCATGGAGTCGGTCAGCAGGCTGTCGCTGCCCACGTAGAACTTCCACTTCATCTTGTCATAGACGGCGGTGATGTGGGTGAAGTCGAGCGGGTCGAACACCAGCCGCGGGAACTCCTTGCGCGTCGTGCCGCCCTGTGAGCGGTCGATGGCATAGAGGTGGTAGCTGCCGTCGCTGCCGCTCTTCACGCCTAACTCCAGGGTGCCCGCCAGCGACAACAGCTGATGCAGGTCTTGGCCGCCGATGGCGGTGCTCTTCGGCTTGGCCCACAGCTGCAGGGTGAGGGGGCTGCTGCCGTTGAGCGTATGCACATAGCGTGCCGAGTCGGCCGTCCAGTGCAGGCCCTGGCCGTCGCCGCTGATGGCGCGCGAGAGGTATTGCGCTGCACTGGTTTCATCGTCGCTCGATGTCTTCACCAGGTCCACGCGCACGCCCTGCACCGCCGTGCCCGAGCCGAAGGAGATGTGGCCGGTGATGGTGCCGCGGGCCTGCGAGAAGCCCGGTGCCACCTCGCTGTCGCTCTGCTTCGTCTGCTCGTCGCACAGGGCGCCGAAGGCCTCCACGCAGTATTCGTAGTAGGTGCCGGCCAGGGGTCGCGTGTCGATGTATTCATAGTCTGAGGCGGTGCCGTGAATCTCGTCGGTGAGCGTTACCCACTTGGTATCATCCTCGCCCACGATGCGGCGGCGCACACGGTAGTAGATGTCGTGGCTCTTGTCCGGGCGCACCACCTTCCACTTCACCACGACGGTGCTCTCCTCGGTGCCGGTGGTGGCCTTCACCTGGCTGATATAGCTGCCGGCGGGCAGGTTGGCGCTGAGGATGTTGGAGCATACCTCGCGGCCGTTCACCGTCGTGCGTATGCGGTAGTCTATCCGCTCGCACACCGAGCCGTCATACACCACCTCGGCGGTGGTCTTCTTGGGGTCGATGGCGATGGTTTCCGGCTTGGTGCGCCACGTGGCGTCCACGGAGTCGGCGCTGCGGTAGTCGATGCTCCACTCCAGTCCGGTAGCCTGGATGTCGTACTCCCACACCAGGCGCACGCCGTCGTTATAGGTCTTGTCGTGGCTCAACTTCACCTGGGCGGTGAAGTTGGTGCTGATCTCCGCCTCCTTCCACAGGTTGTAGTCGCCCGCGCTCTGGCTGCCGGGCAGGCTGGCCAGCCGGTCCTTGCACTTGCTCTCCAACAGCGAGGGCAGGAAGATGACGCGATAGACGTAGCTCTTGTCGTAGTCAATCTTGTCGTCGGTCATCTCCAGCGTCGTGGCGTTGCCATTGAGCGTATTCACCAGCGTATAGTCGGTGGCGGAGCCGTCTTTGATGTAACGGATGACATACCACTTGCCATCCGTGCGACATTCGACGCTGGTCTGGCTCGAACCGTTGTGGCCTGCCTCCTTCTTCTGGCGGTCCCACTGTATGACGTTCTTCTTCTTCCACTGGTCGTGCTCCACCCATACCTTGATGGGGCGGGTGAAGGGCTGGATCTCCACGACGCCGGCCTCGGGCTGGTTCAGGTCGATGAACTTCTTGATGGTAGGGCTGGCCGGATTCACGGTCATGCCGCCTGAGTATTTGATGTAGGTCGGCACGGTATAGACCCTGTCGGCCAGGACCGGCGGCAGGAAGGAGAAGCTCATGTCCATCTTGCCGTTGTTGCCGTCGGCGCAGTCAGCCGCCTTGTTCTTGGTGCCGAAGGTGCGCTCGTAGCTCTGCCCAGTGCCCGTGTAGTAGAAGGTCTTCACCGTGTAGTGCTGGTCTTGCCATTGGTCGTCCTTGCGCTTGTCGGGCACGCCGGTGGCCTTGGCGCTCAGCTGCCCGTTGTCGTTCCACTCCACGGTGAGCTTGGGCATCGGCTTGTCCGCAGCGATGCTGGAGAAGGTGAGGTCTTTCTCGTACTGCACCCAGCCAGTTAAAGTTATCGAAGGTAAACCTTTGGTGTAGGCAACGATGTCCTGTCTCATCACGATACGCTTCACGCCATCCTCGATGGCCTTGTCCGAAGGGGTGTAGTCTATCGTTACATAGCCACAGCCGATAGTATTCGGATTTTGCACATCCGAGACATGAACCGTGCCCCACTTCTCATTCGTTCTGGTGTATGGAGTTGACCGGTTTTCAAGTTCAGCTTTACTCCATGTGGCAATCTGGTGGGGCACATCGTCGGCCGTAACCACATAGATCACGCCTGTAAATTTCTGATCATACATGTCAACAGGGACACCGTGGTTAAAGTAATTGCCGAAATAATCCACCTGGACTTCAAAATTCCACCAGAACTGGTTTTTGTCGGCATCGAAGTGCTGCAACGTCTTAAAGTAGCCATCGTTTTCTGGTTTCCATTTTCTTCCTCCGATGTCTATTACGTCGTTTGCCTCACCTCTGAACCGATACATGCCTCCGCCGTCATCATTGATACTGTCCGTGTCCCAGGTGAAATGTACTTCCTCCGCCCATGCCGGCGTCACCCCCGCCATGAGCAGCATCAGCACAGCGACGAGCACTTGCAGCCCCGCCGCCCTGCGGCTGCGCCCAGGCCGAAGCCCCTGCTGGCGCCGCGCCAGAATCTGTTGTACGTTTGTCTTCATTGTGTTATTAGTTTCAGTTTATTATTCATTGAATTTTTCTCACTGTTTTTTCACTACTGTTCCTCTTCTTCTCTCGTCATGACATTCCGAGACCAGACGGATATAAACGAAGTCCGCCGAGCACATCCTTCTGCGGATGTCTCGGCGGATAATCTTGAGCTTCGCTCGGCGTATGCCTAATTTGTCAATCTCTTTTAGTTCTCTATCAGCTCCAGCCCCTGCCCCCGGTAGAACGGGAACTTGTCGTCGTCGCTGATGAGGGGGATGCCGTTGCATACCGTGGCTTCGAGTCGAGGTTAGTCACCATTCTTACTGCATCGTCAAGGGCAATCTTGTCTTCTTCGGTCAGCGGCCCCCAGCCTCTTAGCTTGGCATAGTAGTCGGACTGCTCTCTCCTGTTCTTGAACTTCTTTTCTTCCATATTTTGCGTCGTTTAATGATTCGACGCTGCAAAGATACAACAAATTTCCGACATAACGCGCAAATCGCGAAGAAAAATATCCGTCTGTGTCTCAGTATGTCAAAGAGCGACGAGCCGAATGCAATGGAGCTTGCTCCAATTGCTGAGGCGAGGATGATCTTCGAGGCGTAGCCTCAAAGAACGCTTTTGGGTCTGCCCTCGCCGACCGCCCGGCGATGGCGTCTGTTACTGTTTCGTCAGCTTCAGCCCCGTGGCCGCCACGTACTCACCCTCGTTGAGCTTGGCCTTGGCAGAGCCGGTGTAGGTGTTGCCGCTGCCGTCGCTGACGGTGAAGCGGAAGGTGCGCGGCGCGTCGGTGGGCAGCAGGGCCACATAGACCGCATCCTGCACCGACGGGCAGGTGACGGTGAGGGCTTCTGAGCTGCCCGCCGCGCCGGTGGCATGCACGGCGGCCTGGTCTAAGCTGACACCATCTGCATTTTTCAGACTCACCGTGGCCGTCTGCGGATATTTACCGGCATCACTGCCGCTACCGCCATAGCTGATGCTGAGCGAGAGGACGGGGATGGCCCCGCCGTCCTTGTTGACGAACGAGAACTTGCACACCGTGAGCAGGCTCTTCATCTTCGGCATCGTGGCCTCGGCGGCGGCATCGGTCACGGCGGTGACCTGTGCCTTGCCATAGACATAGTGGTAGTTCGTGGCCAGCCCGGCGAGCGTGCCGTCCTGACCGCTGAGCGTGATGGCATAGCGGCTGTTCGTGGTGAACGTCGTGGCGGGATAGACCACGGCGAGCTCGTCGCCCGCATGGCACGTCACGTTGCCCGTGAACTGCGAGGTGGCGGCGGTGGAGGCTGCCGTCAGCCCTCCGCTGTAGGGCGCTTCGTTGTTACCCCCATTCACCCTGCTCAGGTTGCAGTACGTCAGGGCGTCGCCCGCCGTCCACTTGGCCGTGAGACCGTCGCCCTCGGTGAGCGAGGCACGTGTCAGCGACTGGCGTGCCTCTGCCGCACCGCCGTCCGCCTCAGTGATGGTGAGGCGGCGCACCTTCACGCCGTCATCGGCCGTCTGCGGCGTGCTGCCGTTTGTGGCCGTGTCGTCATCACCCGAACAGGCCGTCAGCCCGGCCGCCATCATGGTGCCGAGCATCCCAATCATCAGAAAATGTTCTTTCGTTATCATTTTAGTCATCATTCATTACCTTTATCGTCCTGACTGAATCCGCTTGCCGACTTGCTGTAGCCGGAAATCTCGCCGCTCACCGTGAGCATCTGCTGCCGTGCGTGGAGGGCAACCACCCTCGCCGTCGGTTTCGTGTACGTTTTCTTCATTGTAGTAACTGTTATTATCTCTCGGCTGGGCATGTGATTTGTTTTAGTATGTTTCTCTGCGGTTAGTAGTGCCATAATAAATACGTATTTAAGTTAAAGATTCGGTGCAAAGGTACAAAAAAATATTGTAATTATGCTCCGATACGGAAGAAAATCTTCTTAAAAGACGCATTTTGAGGTCTTTTGAGGTACTTATGCCTCATTTTACGAATATTAAGTAGTAGCAAATGACAGAGCACCAAGTGCACCTTTCGC
>CAMVKN010000089.1 GCA_947168045.1 uncultured Prevotellaceae bacterium | reverse complement strand
AGGCAGGGCTGTGGCGGTGGAAGAAGATGAGCTTGCACTCGTCGAGCGAGATGCTACCGCTGGCCACCATGTCCCACGAAGCGTAGGCAGCGCCCTCCACATTACCTGTCAGCCACTTGGCAGCAGCCTTCTCCTCATCGTTGAGCAGCTCCACGTTCTCTGCATCGCCCACGAAGATAGCCACTGGGTTCTCAATGAGCGTCACATTGACCGTATAGGTGTTGGTGGCGGTGTTGTCCGTCAGTGTCAGCTGCATCGGCTCGCGGAAGTTTGCCTTCGTTCCGCTGGCAGGGCTGCAGGTGGCATCCTCGCTGCACTCCACCTCGAAGGTGGCGTTCTCCAGGTCGATGCCACTGTTGGCCATCACGCTCACGGTGACGGTCTTGTCGTCCTGGTTAATGGCACCCTTCACCCCTTCAAGGATGAAGAGCTTCAGCAGGGCCTCGTCGTTGCGCACGCTGACCTGATAGTCCATGACCAGGTCACCGTTGGTGATGTGCAGGGTGCGGTCGCCGTCGAAGTTCACGTGGTCGCCCACCTTCATGCTGGGCACCGCCCCATCCGACACTGTCAGGCTGGTAATCTCCATATTGTTCTTCTGGTTGAAGCTTTCAGGCACCTTTACCTTCACCAGCCGCTTCTCAGTATTGATAATACCTTCGTACTGCCCGTTGAGCACGAACTTCTCAACGATACATGAGCCGCTCACGTCAATGCTACCCGTGATGTCGTCGCTACAAGCTGTCAGGGCTGCGGTGATACCGCAGCATACGAGAAAAGCGGCAAAAATGTTCTTTATTTTGGTAATCATAAATATAAACTATTATCTATAAACTATTAACTATGAACTGCATTTACCACTGCCCGCAGTTCTGCGTGTAGTGTCCGTTAGAAGCTGCTATCTGCTCATAGGGAACAGGCAGATATTCGTTCTTGTTGGCCGTGAACTGTGAACCGCCGAGGAAGTTCATCTTGGCGCCCTCGCTGCTATAGAAGCGGTTGATGACGGTGGCAGCATCGCCCCAGCGCACGAGGTCAAAGAAGCGCTCGCTCTCCATGGCCAGCTCCAGGCGGCGCTCCATCTTGACAATCCTCATGGTCTCATCCTTTGAATAGTTACCGTTGTACTTGCCAATGGCGAAGTGCACACCATATTTATTAGGATAGTTCGAGACGATGCTGTTGGTGGCCATGTCGGCAGCACGACTGCGCACCTGGTTCACCAGGGCAATGGCCTCGGCGGTCTTACCCTGCTGGGCCAGAGCCTCGGCGCGCATCAGCAGCACGTCGGCATAGCGGAACACGATGCGGTTCATGGAGCTGGCCCACTGGTTGTCGCACACAAAGAGGTAACTGTCGGTCAGTGCGGGGTCGACGTTCTGCTTCAGCGACACGAAGTAGCCATACGTGCCACCCGAGCGGCTCCACGTGTTGGTCGTGCTCATCATATAGTTGGTGTTGAACATGTAAGGAGTGCCAGGCACGCCGACGGTGACGAAGAGGCGGGGGTCGACGGTCTGTGCCGAGCCGACGGCATAGTCAGCGGCCGGTGCGTTGTCGAAGAAGGGCAGTCCGTCGCTGGTGGTGCGGTAGGCGTTGACGAGGTTGATGGACGGCTTGTAGAAGTCGCAGCCAGCATCGTGAACCTTGGGTATGCAGGGCACGATGAGACGATAGGAGAAATTCAGGTTGCCGTAGACGGTGCCATCGTTTCTTGAATACTGAATGGCCCAGAGGCTTTCCTTGCCGTTCTCATATTGCTCCTCAGGACGGAAGTTATTGTGCAGGTCGCTCTCCAGCCCGTAGCCGCCGTAGATGGCGGGGTTGGTGTATTCCACCACCTTCTGCAGGTCAGCCTCGTTGACGGAGGTCACCTGGTTGGTGCTGGCATCGTCCTGGCGATAGGCTTTATAGAGGTACACCTTGGCCAGGAAGGCAGCGCAGGCGGCCTTGGTGGGGCGGCCTTTCTCAGCCTGCACCTCGGGCAGCACCGCATAAGCGTCTTCAAGGTCGTTGATAATCTGCTGCCATCCCTCGTCGTTGGTGTACTCAGTGTTCGAGAGGTTGTTATAGTCCTCTTCCTCCATGTTGAGCTTGTTCACAAAGGGAATCTTCTTGAACAGACGCTTCAGCTGGAAGTGGCCGTAGGCACGCAGGAACTTCATCTCGGCCGTGCGCTGCTGTATGGTAGTGTTTGTCTGGTCGGAGACGGCCAGCATGTCCAGCGACAGGCTGATGCGCGAGAGATACTTGTAGAAGCGGTTCCAAATATCGTTATAGGGCCAGTCGGTGGTCATCACGCCACTACTCTTCTCCAGAATGTGGAAGGGCTCGCCGTCGGAGAAGTCAGAACCGCCCACGTAGGCATCGTCCGAGCGGGTGTCGTAGTTCCAGAGCGAGAACGAGGAGTTCATGTCCTCAATGCTGACCAGTCCGGCATAGGCCGAGACGAGCACGTTGTCGATATACTCAGGGTTCTTCACCTCGTCCTGAGTCAGTGTGGCCTGTGGCACCTGCTCGTCAAGGAAGTCGGAGCAGGAAGAAAGGAGTCCCCCTCCAATGCTCCCAAGAGGGAGAGCAGTCAGCACATAAGCTGCATATTTGATGATATTCTTTTTCATGTTGATTCTGTATTATTGGTTAGTATGATTGGCCTTTTTAGAAGCTCACATTGAGTCCGAAGGTGAGGTTGAGAGGGATGGGATAGTTGAATCCGGGATTCTCGGGGTCGGCACCGGTGAACTTGCTGCTCTTGATGGTCAGCAGGTTCTGGGCTGAGGCATACAGACGCACACGGTCCAGGTGCAGTTTGTCAGTGACGGTCTTAGGCATGTTATAGCCCAGCTGAATGGTGCGCAGCTTCACATAGCTGCCATTCTCTATGTAGTACGATGACACGCGTCCCTCGCGGTTGGTGTCGCTGGTGGTCAGTGCGGGAATGTCGCTGTCGGGGTTGGCGGGGCTCCAGGCGTCGAGCGCGCGGATGCCCTTGTTCAGGTAAGGCACGTTGATGGCTGAGTTAGCCCAGAAGTCGGTCTGCGACTTGAATCCGCGGCAGTCCACGTCGATGCCCTGCACGCCCTGCCAGAACATGGTGAGGTCGAAGTCCTTGTACTGCAAGTAGATGTTCAGACCCCATGTAAAGTCGGGTGTCGGGTCGTAGATCCAGTCCTGGTCTTCCTCGGTGATGCGACCGTCGCCATTGAGGTCCTTAAAACGCATGCGTCCCAGTCCGGCACCTTCCTGTATGGCGTGGTTGTCAATCTCCTCCTGGCTCTTGAAGATGCCGTCATAGATGTAGCCCACCTGTGAGAACATGGGGTGCCCCACTACACTCTTCACGCCGTTGCCGCCATACTTGCCGTTGGCAGCCACCGTCTCAGGCAGCTTGGTAATCTCGTTCACATACTTGCTGATGTTTCCACTGATGTCCCACGAGAAGCCGTTCTTCAGGCTGTGGCGATAGCCTGCGGTCAGTTCCCAGCCATTGTTCTTCACCTCACCGGCGTTAATCCACTGTCCTGAGCCCTCGCCCATGGCGGCAATGCCCTCCATGAAGAGCAGGATGTCAGTGGTCTTCTTGTTAAACCAGTCGAAGCTGCCATATATCTCGTTTCTCATGAAAGCGAAGTCGAGACCGATGTTATGCTGCGTGGTGGTCTCCCACTTGATGCCGTTGTTGCCACGCTGGTTGCGGACATAGCCGTTGTCGAGGTCATAGCCACCGTTGCGGCCGGCGATGTCGTATGACGAGCCTGCCTGGCCGCTGCCCCATAGTCCTGTCGACACCACTGACTTGTAGAGGGTGTAGCGTGCGGTGTTCGATATCTCCTGGTTACCAGTCTGACCCCATGAGTAGCGCAGCTTCAGGTTGTCGAGCCAGTCGGCGGTCTGCTCCATGAACTTCTCCTGCGAGATGCGCCAACCGGCACTGACCGAGGGGAACGTACCATACTGGTTGTCGGAGCCGAAGCGGCTGGAACCGTCGCGGCGGATGGTGAACGATGCCAGATACTTGTCGTCGAAGGTGTAGTTCACCTTACCGAAGAACGACAGCAACGAGAAGCCCTCGCCGAAGCCCTCGGCCAGCTGACGGCCAGCACCGGCACTGGGCCACATGTAGTCGGTGTTCAGGATGGCCAGCTCGTAGCGCTTGGCACTGTTCATCTTGTAGTCCATGCGGTTCACCTCGGTGCCTATCATGGCATCGGCGCGATGCTTGCCCATCTCCAGGTTGTAGGTGGCGATGGCGTTCCACATCCAGCGCATCCAGTGCTCCTGCTTGCCCTCTACGGCACTCTCGGTGCGCATCACCTTGCCGTTGGCAATGGGATAGGTGAAGAAGCGCTGCTCCTTCTGGGTGTAGTCCATGCCCAGCGTGGTGCGTATCATGAAGTTCTTGAACGGCGTGATGCTCAGGTGCACGTCGCCGAAGGAGCGCCACTGGGTGTACTCGTTGTCCTTGGCATTGTCAATCATGCTCAGCGGGTTCTCGCGCTCTGAGTAGGCGCCAAGCGCCTGGGCATATTTGCCATTCTCAGCATAGATGGGGAAGTTGGGGTTGAACTCCAGGGCGTGCTCCAGCACACCGCCGGGAGCATCCACGCCCATGGTGCGGTTCATGGTAAAGTTTTCCCCAACAGTCACAGCACCGTCGAAAAGCTTGAAATCATTGTTGGCACGTGCCGAGAGACGGCTGAAATAGCTGTCCTTGATAGTACCCTGATTGCCATAGTAGCCCACTGAGAAGAACGACGAGCCCTTGTCCGAGCCATTGCTCACTGAAAGGTTGTATTGCTGCACTACGCCCGTGCGGGTAATCTCATTGAACCAGTCAGTATCGCCGGCACGCACCGAGGCGTTGTCGTCGAGAAACATGTTCATCGTCATCTTGTGCAGCACGGGGTTGCCGTTCTGGTCGTAGCCCCAGTCGTAGTTGTAGCCCAGGTTGTTGTTCGAGGGGTTCAGCCCGTCGTTGACCGAAGCCTGCCAGTAGGCACGGCCCCACTCGCTGGCGTTCATCGTCTCAATCTTGTTGGTATAGAACGAGGCGGCAACGCTTCCGTCGAAGTTCACCTTCACCTTGCCGTCCTTGCCCTTCTTCGTGGTGATGATGATGACACCGTTGGCGGCACGCGAGCCATAGATGCTGGCCGAGGCGGCATCCTTCAGCACCTGTATGCTCTCAATGTCGTTGCCGTTCAGCTCGTGCATGCCTGCCTTTGTGGGCACGCCGTCAATGATGTAGAGCGGGTCGTTGTCGTTCAGCGTTCCCACACCGCGGATGCGCACCGTGGCGGCACCTGAGGGGTTACCGTCGGAGGTGATGTTCATGCCCGGCACCCTGCCCTGCATGGCCTTCATGGGGTTGTTCTCGTTCTGCTTCGCCAGGTCGCTGACGCTCACTGTCGAGATGGCACCTGTCAGGTCAGCCTTGCGCTGTGTGGTATAGCCTGTCACCACCACCTCGTTCAGGGTGTTCGACTCTTCGGCCATCGTCACCTTCATGCCGTTCTGGGCGGGCACCTCCTGAGTGGTGTAGCCGATGTAGGAAAACACCAGCATGGTGCCCTCCTTCACCTTCAGCTTAAATTTGCCGTCGAAGTCGGTCACAGTACCATTCGACGTGCCTTTCTCCATCACCGTGGCACCGATGACAGGACCCATGTCGTCCTCCACCAGTCCGGTAATCTCAGTCTGCGCATACACCAGTGTACTCGCAAAGATGAGCGTCATGCTCATAAGGAATCTCCTTAGTTTTTCCATTTGGTCTTACGTTTTTTGGTTGTTAGCTTTCGAAAAAAAATCTACTGCAAAAGTAATTTTATTTAAACGCAGACAAATAAAAATATCGTTCATCCCGTGCAAAATATGTTGCAATGTAACATTTTTGCCACAGAATGAACGATTATTGCTAAACTATGTATTTTCACCAGGGGCGTGCTGCTGAGCTACCCTCAGCCATGGGGCGTGCTCAGGTCTTGCGGACGTCGCCGGGCACCATGCCATATTCTTCCTTGAAACACTTCGTGAAGTAGCTGGGGGCGGTGAAGCCCACGGCGTATGCCACCTCAGAGACGCTCTTGTCGGTGGTAAGCAACTGCTGATAGGCACGGCTCAGCCGGGCGCTGCGCAACAGCTCAACGGGCGACGCCCCCGTCACAGCCTTCACCTTGCGGTAGAGCTGCACACGGCTGAGGTTCATCACCGCTGCCAGGTCATCGACTGACAGGTTGCTGTCGTCAAGACGGGCCTCCACGGCTTCGCGGAAGCGTGAGATGAAGCGACCGTCACCTTCACCTGCAGGGGGAAGGGTCGATGGGGCACTGTTCTTGTCGGCTTCTTCCTCTGCCACGCTATCCGTCTTGGCCGAACTGTCAGAGCTCACCTCATCTGGTGAAGGGGTGGAGGCAGGCGTCGGGGACAAATTCTCCATGTTCCACAGTGTGTTGGTGACACGCTCGCGCTGAATGCTGATTTTCCTGAGGTGATAGAGGTAGAACAACACGAACACCACCACCAGGAGCACGATGATGCCAACAGCCAGCCATAGCACCATGCGCTGTGCATCGAGCTGGTGCAGATAGCCGTCGGCTTTCTCGTGCAGCAGGTCCAGACGGGCGGCCTGGCGCATCATCTCCTCGCCCTGCATCTGCAGCACCTTCGCATTGTCGTGAGTGACGATGGCCGACATCAGCATGGTCTCCTTCTCGTAGGGCTGTCCCTCCAGGATGCGCACCGCCAGGTCTATAATCTGGTCGCCGTGTGTGGGGTAGATATACGAAGCGTCGAGCAGCGAGTCGCGCACCAGCTGTATGCCGCCGTTCTTCCCTGGCAGGGCGTCGATGCCGCAGAACAGGGGGTGCAAGGAGTGTTCGCTTAAAGCCCTGCGAGCACCCATGGCGGTGCGGTCGTTGGCACCGAACACCAGGTCGATGTGTGTATCCGTCCCCTGGGATGCCAGCCACTGGCGGGTACGCTCGTAGGCGGTCTCCTCGGTCCAGTCGCCCTGCAGCGAGGCCACCACATGCACGTCGGGGGCAGCGCTAAGGGCTTCCATAAAGCCGTTATGGCGCTCAATGGCGGGCGACGACCCTTCCAGCCCCTCTATCTCAAGCACCGTGCCACTGCCATGAAGGCGCGAGACGACATACTCGCCCATCGTACGGCCCATCTCGAAGTTGTCGGCACTGATAAAGGCGGTGTACTTCTGCGAGCTGGTCTTCCGCTCGAACACGATGACGGGGATGCCCTTATCGTAGGCACGGTCAATAGCGGGCGAGATGGTCTTCACCTGGTTGGGGGCCACAATGAGCAGGTCGATGCCGGCATCAATCAGACTGTCTATTTGCTGCACCTGTCGCACGTCGCTGTCGTAGGCCGCAGCAAACTTCAGTTCCACATTGTCATAGAAGTAGGCGCCCATCCTCAGCTCAGCATTCTGCTTGTCGCGCCAGATGTCGTCCGAGCACTGCGACACGCCAACACGGTATTTGACCTTGCCGCCCGAACAGGAGGCAAGCATGGCAGCAGCCACCATGATGAACGACAGAAACCTTCCCAGATTCTTCTTCATGCTTTCGCGTTTTAGATTTTCGGCGCAAAGATACACAAAAAAAACAATTACGAGGTGGTGTTTGCCAATTTATTTTGTAACTTTGGAAGAAATCGCAAACCTTTTGTAAATAAAGGCCGTTCGGAGGATTGAGAAAAATCGGGGTTCTTGCTTAGGCAAGCGGCAAAGCCGAGCGACGAACTGGCAACGGTTCTTGCGTCCTTTCAGTAGCAAGCGGCAAGCCGATTACTCATTTCCTCATTCTGCCGCGATTTGCTTATCAAAGAACTCCCGACTCAGAGCCACCAGCCGTTTCCGCTCGAGCTCCGCTCGCTTGCTACCAGCAGGACGCAAGAATGACTCATTGTCGGGGACGAAGATACATAGAATATGCGATATTACAAAACTTTTGAGGGATTTTTCGCCTATTGTTCTTTTGTCTCATGATTTTATGCTACCTTTGCACATATATTTATAAATGAACGAACCAATGGCAAAGATTACCGTCCAAAATACTGAAATAACAGTCTTGTCTTATAATGACAAAGACTACATATCGCTCACCGATATGGCTAATGGCAAACAAAGTGAAAGCCGTGCTGCCGACATCATTAAGAATTGGATTCGCACAAGATACACCATTGAGTTTCTTGGTACTTGGGAGATGATTCATAATCCTAATTTTAAAGTGGTCGAATTTGACCACTTTAGAATGCAGGCAGGTTTACCAAGTTTCGTCATGAGCGTGAGTGAGTGGGTTGAGAAAACAAATGCCATTGGCATCATTGTGAAAAAAGGTCGTTATGGCGGCACATACGCTTTTAAGGATATTGCTTTTGAGTTTGGAACCGCCATTAGTGTAACCTTCAAACTCTACTTGATTGACGAGTTTCAAAGGCTGAAAGAGGAAGAACAGAAACAATTGGGGTGGACTGCCAAAAGGGAACTCTCAAAGATTAACTACCGTATTCATACGGATGCCATCAAGAGCCACTTGATTCCAGAGGAAATCACCCCAGCACAAGCCAGTGTCATCTATGCAGAAGAAGCTGATGTGCTGAATGTGGCGATGTTTGGGATGACCGCCAAACAGTGGCGAGAGGCTAATCCCGACCTAAAAGGCAATATCCGTGACTACGCTACCATCAACGAGCTGATATGTTTGTCGAATATGGAGAATATCAATGCCGTGCTTATCAATGATGGTGTTCCACAAGGAGAAAGGCTTGTAAAACTCAATCAGATTGCCATTCAGCAAATGCAGGTCTTGGAGGGGAATAGTAATAGGAATCTTCTTAAGTAACCCTTTTTCAAATAGGAGATTCACAATTGCATGATAGTTCATCTATCGTGCGTGGCTTCTGATTGCTCATTGCTGTCTATATAATAAAAAAAGGTGACCCGCCAGCAGTTCTACGGGTTGCCGACGGGTTCTGTTATCGTTTGATTCGGACAGTCTTATCCGAGAATCTTCATACTTTCGGCTGCAAATATAATGCTTTTTTGTTAAATTTGCAACTTTTTCGGCAATTTTCTTCCTCTGTGTGCATTACTTTGCCAAATTTTCACTATCTTTGCAGCGGTTTCGGGGAGAAATCTGGAGCAGATGATGCATTAGCTTATTATTTCGCACTTGACTGAAAAGACGTCGGAAATCTTTCTTGGAATAGTTCGATTTAAGAAGCAGAGGGAAAAGCCACGGATGGTTATCCTGATCTGACGATAAAGCTATGCCTCCACGCTATATGGCGTGGTTGCATTCTTATATGTCAGATAGGGGTTCCAAATTTCCGACGTCTGCCCCTTAGGTCAAGTGCATAAGGATGACCACGCCATTCTTTGTGTCGGGAAGTTTGCATTCATCTTGATTAATAACCCTTAATTCCGCAACACTTTGATTTAACTTTATTTATAAGTTCCTGAGCAAC
>CAMVKN010000088.1 GCA_947168045.1 uncultured Prevotellaceae bacterium | reverse complement strand
TCTTTGACAGCGGGCGTGTCTCCATGATCAGCACGGTGTCGCCGACGTTGCACTCGTTCTTCTCGTCATGTGCATGGTACTTCTTCGTCTTCTGGACGAACTTACCATAAATAGGGTGCTTCTCCTTGAACTTGGCTGCAATAACAATGGTTTTATCCATCTTGTTGCTGATCACGACACCCTGTCTTGTCTTTCTTAAATTTCTTGTTTCCATCTGGACCATTGTTATTTGTTAAGTTCTCTCTGACGGAGAGCCGTCTTCATGCGTGCGATGTCACGACGTGCAGCCTTGATCAGTGAGGGGTTCTCCAGCGGAGTGACGTTGTGGTTGAACTTCATCTGGTTGTACTTGGCAACCGACTCTTCCAGGCGCTCGGCCAGGTCTTTTGTCTCAAGACCGTTAATTTCAGTCATCTTCATACTAATCAGGCATTTTTATCGTAGTCACGTCTTACAACAAACTTAGTCTTCACGGGCAGCTTCTGTGCGCCGAGGCGGAGTGCCTCCTTGGCGACGTCGAAAGGCACGCCCTCGACCTCGAAGAGGATGCGGCCAGGAGTGACGGGAGCCACCCATCCGGCGGGGTCACCCTTACCCTTACCCATTCGCACGTCAGCAGGCTTGCGGGTGATGGGTTTGTCAGGGAAGATGCGAATCCACACTTGGCCTTCACGGTTCATGTAACGGTTGATGGCCACACGGGCGGCCTCAATCTGGCGGCTGTCAATCCACTTGGCATCCATGGTCTTGATGCCGAAGCTTCCGAAAGCCAGCGTTGTGCCTCTGTGGGCGTTGCCTTTGTTGCCACGTCCGTCCTGAGGCCTTCTATATCTTACTCTCTTAGGCTGTAACATGATAGCTTCTCTTTCTTTTAACGGTTATTTCTTTTCTTGTCGCCGCCACGGAATTTGCGGCCATCCCTGCTACCACCGGCGTTGGCGCGTGCTCCCTGCTTCTCCTGCGAGAAGTTGGGTGCCAGGTCTACCTTGCCATACACCTCACCGCGGCAAATCCACACCTTGATGCCCAGCAGTCCGACCTTTGTCAGAGCCTCAGCCTGGCAGAAGTCGATGTCTGCGCGGAAGGTGTGCAGCGGTGTGCGGCCTTCCTTGAGCATCTCGCTGCGTGCGATCTCGGCACCGTTCAGACGGCCTGAGATTTGCACCTTGATGCCCTCGGCACCGGCGCGCATGGTGTTCTGGATGGCCTGCTTGATGGCTCGGCGATAAGCTATCTTGCCCTCAATCTGGCGAGCGATGTTCGTGGCAACGATAGTAGCGTCAAGCTCGGGGCGCTTCACTTCATAGATGTTAATCTGAATCTCCTTGTCGAAGAGCTTCTTCAGCTCGTCCTTCAGGTTGTCGACCTCCTGACCGCTCTTACCAATGACGAGACCCGGACGGGCTGTGCAGATGGTAATGGTGACCAGCTTCAATGTGCGCTCGATGACAATCTTCGAGACGCTGGCCTTAGCCAGGCGCTCGTTGAGGTACTTGCGGATTTTCTGATCCTCAACCAGGTTATCTCCGAAGTCCTTGCCTCCGAACCAATTTGAATCCCAACCGCGTACTATTCCCAGACGGTTGCTGATAGGATTTACTTTCTGTCCCATTCTCTTATTCTTTTACGTCATTAGTTTTAGCGTCAACGAACAGGGTCACGTGGTTGCTACGCTTACGGATGCGGTAGCCGCGTCCCTGCGGTGCCGGTCTCATTCGCTTCAGGGTCACGCCCTCGTCGACAAACGCGCGGGTGATGAACAGCTCGCCGGCCTCGGCCTTGCGGTCGTTCTTCTGTTCCCAGTTATTGATGGCTGAGCGGAGGAGTTTCTCCACGTCAGCGGCGGCAGCCTTCTTCGAGAAGTGAAGCACACCGAGTGCTCGGTTCACCTCCATGCCACGGATCATGTCCACGACATAGCGCATCTTGCGCGGTGAAGAGGGGCAGCCTTTCAGCTTTGCAAAATACTGTGTCTTAAGAGCTGCTTTTCTCTCTTCAGCCTTAATATGTTTTCTTGCTCCCATAGTTAATTCTTAATTCTTAATGCTAAATGCTTAATCTTCCCTGGGGCATTACTTCTTGTTGCCGGCATGACCGCCGAAGCGACGCGTGGGTGCGAACTCACCGAGCTTGTGGCCAACCATGTTCTCAGTAATGTAAACAGGGATAAATTTGTTACCGTTATGCACTGCAACAGTGTGCCCCACGAAGTCGGGGGAGATCATTGATGCCCTGGCCCACGTCTTGACGACGTTTTTCTTGCCGCTCTCGTTCATGGCGAGAACCTTCTTCTCGAGAGAGACGTTGATGTAGGGACCTTTCTTTAATGAACGACTCATAATTCTGACTCTTGTTTACTTGTTACTTCTTGTTAGCTCTTTCAATAATGTACTTGTTTGAAAGCTTCTTCGGAGCGCGTGTCTTCAGACCCTTTGCATACAAGCCCTTGCGTGAGCGCGGATGTCCACCACTCTGACGGCCTTCGCCACCACCCATCGGGTGATCGTGCGGGTTCATCACCACGCCGCGGTTGTGCGGGCGGAGTCCCAGCCAGCGTGAGCGTCCGGCCTTGCCTGAATGCTCCAGAGCGTGGTCTGAGTTGCCTACGGCACCAACGGTGGCCTTACAAGCTGAGAGCACCTTGCGTGTCTCTCCTGAGGGGAGCTTAATCACGCAGTAGTCGCCTTCGCGAGAAGTAAGCTGAGCAAAATTACCAGCCGAACGAACGAGCAGGGCACCCTGTCCGGGACGGAGTTCGATGTTGTGAATCACCGTACCCACGGGGATGTTGGCCAGGGGGAGTGCGTTGCCAATCTCAGGTGCAGCCTCGGCCCCTGACAGCAGCGTCGAGCCGACCTGCAGTCCATTGGGAGCAATAATGTAGCGTTTTTCACCATCTGCGTAGTAAAGCAGTGCGATACGTGCCGAGCGGTTCGGATCGTATTCAATGGTCTTTACTACGGCAGGAACACCATCTTTCTCTCGTTTGAAGTCAATCAGACGATACTTCCTCTTGTGGCCGCCGCCCATGTAGCGCACGGTCATCTTACCGGTGTTGTTTCGACCGCCGGTAGAACGCTTACCGTAAACGAGAGACTTCTCTGGCACGGATGCAGTAATATCCTCGAACGTGCCAATAACCTTGTGTCTTTGGCCCGGTGTGACGGGCTTTAATTTACGTACTGCCATTTCTGTTATTCAATATTGCTGTAAATATCAATTTCCTCGCCATCTTTCAGTGTGACGATAGCCTTCTTGAAGGCGCTCTTTTGTCCCCTCACGAGACCGGCCTTCGTATAGCGCTGGCTACGCTTGCCGGCGTAGCGCACGGTGTTCACGTCCTCAACGGTAACGTTGTAGGTCTTCTCGACTTCCTTCTGGATCTCAATCTTGTTGGCCTCGGGACGTACGATGAAGCCATACACGTTGGGGCGCTTCTCCGTCAGCTTGGTCATCTTCTCAGTGACCAGGGGTTTAATGATGAATGCCATTTCGATTTACGATTTACAATTTTCTAATTTACGATTTGCCTCCAACATTATCCAAGGATGCCGTTGATGGTCTCCAGTGAGTTCTCAGTGAGCACCAGCACGTCGGCGTTGAGCACCTTGTAGGTGTTCACCTTGTTGGCCTCGAGCACCTCTGCGCGCTGCAGGTTGCGTGCTGACAGATAGACGTTCTTGTTCGTGTTGGCCATCACCAGGAGCAGCTTCTTGCCGTCGGCCTTCAGGTTCTTCACGATGGTGATGAACTCCTTAGTCTTCGGGGCGTCCATGCTGAAGTCCTCCACGACGACGATGGCGTTCTCCTGTGCCTTGTAGCTCAGTGCCGACTTGCGTGCCAGGTCCTTCACCTTCTTGTTCAGCTTGAACGAGTAGTCGCGGGGCTTCGGGCCGAAGACGCGGCCGCCGCCACGCAGCAGGGGCGAGTTGATGTCGCCATGACGTGCACCGCCGCCGCCCTTCTGGCGTCCGAGCTTGCGGGTTGAGCCGCTCATCTCGCTACGCTCCTTTGACTTGGCGTTGCCCTGGCGCTGGTTGGCCATATACTGCTTCACGTCGAGATAGATGACGTGGTCGTTGGGTTCAATCCCGAAGATAGCCTCATTCAGAGTTACCTTACGTCCGGTCTCCTGACCGTTTTTGTTCAATACACTCAGTTCCATAGCTTACTTCTTGATTAAGAGGGTTGAACCATTGCATCCGGCTACGCTGCCCTTGATGATGAGCAGGTTGCTCTCGGGGATGACCTTTAACACTTTGAGGTTTTGCGTGGTAACGCGGTCGCCACCCATGTGGCCACCCATGCGCATGCCCTTGAACACCTTTGCGGGGTACGAGCAGGCGCCGATGGAACCCGGCTTGCGCAGACGGTCGTCCTGACCGTGAGTGCTCTGGCCGACGCCACCGAATCCATGACGCTTCACAACGCCCTGGAAACCCTTACCTTTCGATGTACCGACTACGTCTACGAACTCTGCATCTGCGAAGAGCTCGACGGTGATGGTGTCACCGAGGTTGTAGTCCTCGTCAAACTTGAACTCGGCCAAGTGGGCCTTCGGTGTTGTGCCGGCCTTCTTGAACACGCCCATCATGGGCTTAGTGGTGTTCTTCTCCTTAGCCTCGCCAAAACCCAGCTGGACGGCCTTGTAGCCATCCTTCTCCTCAGTCTTGACCTGTGTCACAACGCAAGGACCAGCTTCGATAACAGTGCACGGCACGTTCTTGCCGTCGGCACTGAACACGGATGTCATTCCGATTTTTCTTCCAATTAATCCTGGCATTTCAGTTTTTTAATTAAATAATAATAATGTGTAATACGTTACGTTTCGTTTCTCTTGCTTTAGGTCACCTCGCCTTCACAGAGGCCTATACACACTTATAGAAGAATCGGCATAGTCTCCTTAAATGCGGCTAAACCGTTCTTTTTCAGTGTATTGTTAGCTTAGCGCCAGCGCAATAACCACTTTAGCGGCTGCAAAGGTACTACTTTTTTGTCACGCGCGCAATACCTGATACCAAACTTTTATGATTATTTAACTAAAAGCTGACGCGAGGTACGCGGTTTCTTACCCTGCTTCACTCCTTGGGATAGTCCGCCCGGTCGAAGACGAGGGTGTCCGGCCGTGTGACGCTGACAGCCATGAACACCCCCTGCGCGCCGCCGCTGATGTTCGTCAGCGCATTATGCGACGTGCGCTCACCGTAGAGCAACGACTGGAAATACTCCCAGCAGGGGCGCTCGATGCTCATCACCTCCAGGGCGATGCTGTCGCCGTCCTGCAGCGGGGTCTTCCCGTCATCGTCGACGCCCTTGTCTATTTCCTTCTCCGATGAGCACACGATGTCGTACTCGAAGCGGCCGTCGACGCTGCTGCGCCCTGAGCGTGGGTTCCACCTGAACAGCTCACCGTTGCGGAACAGGCTGCACAGCAGGTAGTTGCGCTCGTTGGCCAGCGGCTCCTGCCCCATGAGGCAGAAGAGAAAGATGCGCTGTTCCAGCACCTCGGCCCAACGGAAGAACACCGTGTCGACGACGACGGGCGGCAGCATCGTCGATGCCGCCTCGTAGCGCCGGCCGTCCACCTGTGCCCGCAGGCGATAGGTGCGTCCCGGCACGCCGACCAGTCCGGTGGCTGAGACATACTGCTGCGTCCGTGGGTCGAATGTCAGCTGTTCCTCATCGCCGCCGTCGGTGCCTATCCACACCTGTGCATCGGCCACGGCATGGTTCTTCACCGTGTCGGTCATGCCACGCGTCCGGCTGATGCGCACATAGGTGTCCTCGTTGCTCACACGGCCCTCGATGACCACCATCGGCTCCGTCTCGGGATAGTCAAAGCTGATGGTGTGCTCACAGCCCGTAACCATCAGCAGCAGCCAAGCAGCCATCAACAGTTTATATCTCATCATTCTATAATAAAAAACTCAAATCTCAAATCTCAAATCTCAAACCTCAATACTCATAGGTGAATGACACCGTAGGCACGATGCCGAAGATAGAGGTTACCACCGCCTTCGTGTCCGACGACCTGACGTCGGTCCCTCCCTGCTCCTTGAAGCTGACGAAGAAGGGGTTATAGCGGTTGTATGCATTAAACAGTCCGAAGGTCCAGGTGCGTGTCGCCTTACCCTTGCGTGTGCTGTAGGCGGCACTCAGGTCCAGACGGTGGTAGGCGGGTGCACGGCTCTCGTTCCTTGGGCCGAAGTAATAATGTGTCTCGCCGTTCAGCTCATACTTCCCCGTGGGGGCTGTCATGGCCTGGCCCGTGGTGTAGCGCCAGGTGGACGCCAGCGTCCATCCCTTCCCCAGCTCAGCCATCATCACGAGTGTCAGGTCGTGGCGGCGGTCGTTGGGTGCCGTATACCACCTACCGCCCATGATGCCGTCAATCTGGTTCTGCACCCACGACAGGGTGTAGGCCACCCAGCCCGTCAGCGCACCCTTGTTACGGTGCATGGCCAGCTCCATGCCATAGGCGCGGCCGCGGCCACCGGTGATGAGCCGCTCTATCTCGATGTCGCTGGTGAACACCTTACCCTCACGGAAGTCATACACGTTCTTCAGCCGTTTCCAGTAGCCGTCAGCCGTCCAGTCCCACCCGCCGTCAGCCGTGGCCACCGTCAGCCCCGCTGCCACCTGGTCGGCCACCTGCGGCTTCACGTTGTTGCTGGTGAAGGCCAGACGGTCCAGGGGCAGCGTCATCGAGCTGTTGCGCACTGGCTGCACCGACTGCACCAGCCGACTGTAGCCCGCTTTCACCGACACCTGCGACGTGAGGCGCCAGGTCAGGCTGAGACGCGGCTGCAGACAGGCGTAGGTCTTCACCAGCGACCACCGGCGCGGATGGAAGGTGTCCACTATCCTGCCCTGGTCGTCAAGCTCATAGTAGGGCTTGCCACCCAGGGGCGAAATCCACTCACAGCGCAGTCCGGCTGACAGCTGCAGGCGCCGTTGCCACAGCGACATGTCGTCCTGCAGCCAGAGCGCCGCCACCCAGATGTCACGCTTCTCACGCTCGTGCGTGGCCTGTATGCGCCACTCGGCACTCTGCAGTCCCATCAGCGTCGTCTCAGCGCCGGCGTTCAGCGCATGTGCAGCCATGGGCTCCCACGTCTGCTGGTGGCGCAGCGTCACCTGACGGTCGTAGCCCTTCATGTTCACACTGAAGCTATACATCTCCATGCCCTGCTTCGACGTATAGTTGCTGCCCACCAGCTGTGTCAGGGCATAGCTGTGCGAGCCGCGCGTGTGCAGCCACGACAACGAGCCGGAGGTGTTCGTCCACTGCGTTGCCAGCATTTTCTCCACGTCGATGCGGTCAGAGCTGTGGAAGAGTGCCAACGACAGCTGGTCGGCATCGCCGAGGCGGAAGTTCAGGCGGGCGTTGGCATCATAGAAACGCAGGGTGTTCTTGCTGTATTTGGGCGTCCCCTTGATGAAGAAGTCGAGGTAGGACACGCGCCCGGCCACGAGATAGGAGGAGCCGCCACTGCCCAAGGGGCCGTCGGCCTCGGCCTTCGCCGAGAGCAGGCCCACGCTGGTGGTCAAGTGGTGGTCGTCGACGGCGCCGCTGCGTGTCACGATGTTCAGCAGCGACGACGAGCCGCCACTGTAGCGGGCGGCCATCAGTCCCTTGAACAGTTCAACGTTACCCATGGCGTCGTCGTTGAACGACGAGAAGAGCCCCATCAGGTGACCGATGTTATAGACGGAGGCGCCGTCGAGCAGGATATGGTTCTGTGCCGACGTGCCGCCACGCACCTGATAGCCACCGAGGCCGTCGCCCTCCTGCTTCACGCCGGGCAACAGCTGCAGACTCTTGATGATGTCGCGCTCGCCGAACATCGCCGGCAGGCGGCTCATCGTCGCCACGTCGACCTTCTCCACGCCTATCTGCTGGTCGATGACGCGGCGGCCGTTGCCCCGCGACGTCACCACCACCTCGGTCAGTGTGTCCTGTCTATGCACGCTCCCCCGCCGCAGCGAGTCCTGCGGCAGGTCGGTCAGGCGCTCCATGTCGTCACGCACCGGTGCCGCAGCCATGTCGTCGCGCACCGGTTCCGCTACCATGTCGTCACGCATCGGTGCCGCTGTCATGGCGCCACCTGTCAGCAGCCACAGCAGCACGGCAACCATCCAGCCGCACCACGATGCACGGCCACGCTGCCCCACCCCACGTGTCATAAACAAATCGTCAAACATTCGGGGGCAAAGTTACGAAAAGTCGAGAGTAAAACAAAAGAATTTATTCTTTTTTTGCCGAGACGTAGTAATTTCGCGAATTGATTCGCAAGTAACGAAAAAAAGGGAGACTAACGTGACCTTGTGCAGAGGAGGATAGCATATACAGCTTTCTGCCGGGTAAAATGAGAGGTTGAAGAGGCTTATTGGAGCTGTTGTTTGGTGTTGTTTGGTGTTGTTTGGTAGGGAAATAATAATTTTTCTAAGAAATCTTTTGGAGATTCCAAAAAATGTAGTAACTTTGCAACGTCAGAAATGACTAATCCGGTATTTTCCGCGTGGGGGTAAGCCCGTATCGACCCTGCCCCGTTTTAAAAAGCCACCCCTTGAGGCGGCTTTTTTTATTGTACGAACTTGCGTGGGAACTGAATGAGGAATAGCGGATTCTCTGCTATACGTCGTGTCACTACAATGACCTTCTTACCTTTATACACCAGCACTTCCAAAGCACGCGTGTTTATCTGGAAGTAGTTTCTTATTTGTATAGCCATCAGACGTGGATTGTATTTGGAACACATGTTTATCAATACGTGGTTTGTTTGCCCAATTGACTCCATCAGCCTGTTCTCTAATGATGCTTTTCCTGAAATCGTTTTCAAGTCGTACATTTTGAAGATACCCTTGTTCTCAAAGATGAAGTCTGCAGTTCGAATTCCTTTCGGATTAGGTAGAATGTACACTTTGTTGCCATGAGAAACAGCCTTTCGTGCTGCATCAAGTAACATGGGGAAGTCCTCCCGATGACTACCTTCAGCAGCAAAGATGTCCTTTTCGTTCTCAACAGGTTTGAATATATTGTATTGTGCCAACATCTTCAACTGACGAACAAAGTCAGCTCCCTGCAAGATATGGAGTCGTGCTAACTCAAGTGCTATGTCGTATTCTGGCATACCTGTCTCATTTCTTATTTGTATGCAAAGGTAGAAAGATTTTGCGAGAAACGGCAATGTTTTTCGTGTATTTATTGCGCTTTCTTTTAAAAAGCTAACATAGGCGTAGCGTAAGGGTAGCCTAGGCAGAGCATAGAGTGAGCTTATACCCTCGGAGATGATTCGTAGTTGATTCGATGTACTCCTGTTCGTTAAATTTCTCTTAAATTAGCTCCTTAATAAACTGAATAAAGGATTTTTTTTGTACTTTTGCAACAAGTATTGCTGAAAGTGCCGTAGACGGTACAGGCCTCGCCCGCGAGGCAGAGAATCCCCGAGTGCAGGGTGGCGGTACGATTTTAGTGGGTAAAACAAAACAAGCGTTTGCTGTTTATTCAATAACGTTCGGGAAACTTG
>CAMVKN010000087.1 GCA_947168045.1 uncultured Prevotellaceae bacterium | reverse complement strand
GGAGAGAGAGCCAATTTGCCCTCCCAAGAAATTGCACTTCTATCTTGAAAGTTTAAAGATATATATCCCAACCGACTAACCCGACACCTCGCGCGCACTAAGATTATTTGTTTTTAGGGTGTCAGGGTGACAGAACGCCGATAAACACTGGGGCTGCACCCTGTTTTGGAGGGTGGCAAGGGTGACAGGAGGGTGACAGCTTCTTACGCTAAAGCGTCATGGAAGAAAACAGACGCTTTAGCGTATCAACCGGACTAAAAAAGAAAACAAGTGAACGAGTTAGCGTTAAATTCTCGAGAGAATTTAACGCTATCTCGGCTCCTGGCTGTTGTCAGGACCGTCCTCATGCCTGCCAACACTTGCTACGTCACCCTCCTGTCACCCTTGCCACCATCCTGTCACCCTCCTGTCACCCTTGTCACCCTCAAAAACAGGGTGCAGCCCCTTTATACAAAGGGGTTCTGTCACCCTGACACCCTCAAACAAGAAAATTCCTTGTATAAGTACGCTTTCGGCCCCCTGGTAGAACCCACCACTACACGCTGGTGCTGAGCAGGAAGTGCTTGAAGGCATCGAAGTCGTTGGGCATGGGCACGCTCTGCTTCTCACCGCGCATGAAGGCCGCCAGCCGCTCGGGTATCTCCAGGTCGATGCCAAGGATGTCGTCGACCTTCTCCTTGAACTTAGCCGGATGCGCCGTCTCGCAGAAGATGCCCACCTCGCCGGGCTGCAGCTGCTCCTGCAGGGCACGGTAGCCGCAAGCCCCGTGGGGGTCGAGCACATAGCCCGTCTCAGCATAGCACTGGCGCATGGTCTCCTTGATTTGCTCGTCGCTATAGGTGGCACCGCTGATGAGGCTGGTGATGCGACGGTGTGTCTCCTCGGGGGTCAACTTGCCATTGTCGCTGTAGAGGTTGATGATACGTGCGAAGTTCGACGGGTCGCCCACATCCATGGCGTTGGCCAGCGTCTGCTTCGAAGGCTTCGGCTCATACTGCCCCGTCTGCAGATACTTGTAGAACACGTCGTTGGCATTGTTCGCGGCAATGAAGCGCTTCACGGGCAGCCCCATCTGGTGGCCGAACAGGGCGGCGCAGATATTGCCGAAGTTGCCCGACGGGACACAGATGACAGGTTGACTGTTGACTGTTGACTGTTGAGTGACTATTGACTTTTCAGCGGGAGTAATGTCACTAAACGCTAAACTCTCAACACTCAACAATCTTGCGACGGCATTGAAATAATAGAACGCCTGCGGCAGGAAGCGGGCCACGTTGATGGAATTGGCCGACGTGAGCTTCATGCGCTGGTTCAGCTCCTCGTCCATAAAGGCGCTCTTCACTAAGCGCTGACAGTCGTCAAAGACACCGTCCACCTCAACGGCGGTGATGTTCTGCCCCAGGGTGGTGAACTGGCACTCCTGGATGGGGCTCACCTTGCCCTTGGGATAGAGCACGTAGACATGGATGCCCTCAACGCCCAGGAAGCCGTTGGCCACGGCGCTGCCCGTGTCGCCACTGGTGGCCACCAGCACGTTCACGGTGCCGTTCCCTGCCATGCCATCGCTGCCGTTGCGCAGGAAATACTGCAGCAGACGGGCCATGAAGCGTGCACCTACATCCTTGAAGGCCAGCGTGGGACCATGAAACAGCTCCAGCGCATAGATATTGTCCTTGACCTTGACGACGGGGCAGTCGAAGGAGAGGGTGTCGTAGACGAGGTTCTGGAGGCCGTCGCCGTCAATGTCGTCGCCGAAGAAGTTGGCGGCCACATTATAGGCAATGTCCTGAAAGCGCATCTTCGGCATGTCGTCGAAGAACGCCTTTGGCAACGGGTAGATTTGTTCAGGCATGTAAAGGCCGCGGTCCTCGGCCAGTCCCTTGACGACGGCCTTGCGCAGGTCAGCCTCGGGGGCTTGATGGTTGGTGCTGTAATAGAGCATATTGATTTGAGGTTTGAGATTTGAGATTTGAGGTTTGAGGTTTGAGGTTTAGCCGATGGACATGAAGGTCTGCATGAACTCGTTCAGACGAAGGAGGCCGTAGGCACCCTGCACGCAGGACACCTCGTCATATTGCTGCACGTCGTCGGCACTGATGCCGGGGTAGTAGATGAGGAAGGGCACTGGCTCGTTGACGTGTATGCGCAGCTCCACGGGGGTGGGATGGTCAGGCAGCACGGCGATGGCCACGGGGGTGTCCATCTGCGCAGCGGCTTCCACAATGGGACGTATGAGGCGCTGGTCAAGATAGTTGATGGCACGCATCTTCAGCTCCAGGTCGCCGTCGTGACCGGCCTCGTCGGTAGCCTCCACATGAACGAAGACAAAGTCGCCAGTCTTCAGCGCGTCGATGGCGGCCTGTGCCTTGCCTTCATAGTTGGTGTTGGCCAGGCCGGTGGCACCGGGCACCCTGACGATGTCGAGTCCGGCATAGCGGCCAATGCCTTGTATGAGGTCGACGGCTGAGATGACAGCACCTGTCTTCACGCTGGGATAGAGCTGGTGTAGCGTGGGCATCTGCGGCCGATAGCCGCCGCTCCAAGGCCAGATGCTGTTGGCCTGCCGCTCGCCGCGCCGGGCCTTCTCTATGTTATAAGGATGTGCGGCCAACAGCTGCTGCGACCTGACAATGAGGTCGTTCAACAGCGTTGCCGTCTGCTGCGCCGTCAGCCGGCCTTGTTCCACGGGGGCGTCGGCCTCGGCCTTGACCAGCAGCGGACGCCATTCCTCATTGGGATGGTCGTGGGGAGGAGCACAGACGATGTGCTTTGAGCCGCCCTTGATAACCAGCAGATGACGGTACTGGATGCCAGTGATGAACTTCACGCGGTCACTACCGAGGTGCTCGTTAAGGTACTTGATGAGCTCAGCGGCATCCTGTGTCTCCAGGTTTCCGCCATTGTGCGTCACTATCTTTCCGTCGGCTACCGTGATGATGTTGCAGCGGATGGCCAGGTCGTCGTCGGCCAGGTCATAGCCTATAGAAGCGGCCTCCAGCGGGCCACGCCCCTCGTACACCTTGTCCAGGTCATAGCCCAGTATGGCAGTGTTGGCCACCTCGCTGCCCGGGGGGAATCCGTCAGGCACGGTGACGAGCCGCCCCGTGCGCCCCTGCCGTGCCAGCCAGTCCATCATGGGCTTGTCAGCCGCCTGTAGCAGTGTCTTTCCGCCCAGCCGTTCCACGGGGTGGTCAGCCATTCCATCGCCTAATATGATAATGTGTTTCATAAGCGGTTACTAACAAAAGCCCCTCCCCTTGGGAGGGGTTGGGGTGGGCCTTTTAGATATTAGCGATTGACATGATGTTGGCAAAGACGCCGGCGGCAGTGACGGCGGCACCGGCACCATAGCCTTGAATCAGCATGGGGTATTCGCGATAACGCTCGGTGGTGAGCAGCACGATGTTGTTCGAGCCTTCCAACGGATAGAACGGGTGTGTGGAGGGCACCTCCTTCAGGGCCACACTCGTCTTGCCATTCTCCATCGTGGCCACGAAGCGCCAGCGCTTCCCCTCCTTCTCCAGTACCTTGCGGCGAGCCTCGAAGTCGGCGTCCAGCTCAGGCAGACGGCGCCAGAAGTCGTCGAGCGAGCCCTCAAAGAAGTCGTCGGGCACGAAGAGGTGTTTCTCCACGTCCTCCTGCTCCACCTTGTAGCCAGCCTCGCGGGTGAGGATGACGAGCTTGCGGATGACATCGGTGCCACTGAGGTCGATGCGGGGGTCAGGCTCGCTGTAGCGCTGCTCCTTGGCACGGCGCACGGCCTCGCTGAAGGGCACGTCGGCGGCAATCTCGTTAAAGATGAAGTTGAGCGTTCCAGAGAGTATGGCCTCTATTTTCAGTATCTTATCGCCCGAGTTACACAGGTCGTTGATGGTACCGATGATGGGCAGACCGGCACCCACATTGGTCTCGTAGCGGAACCACACGCCACGGTCGCGGGCCGTCTGGCGCAGCTTCACATAGCTGTCGTAGTCGCTCGAGGCGGCAATCTTGTTGGCAGCCACCACGCTGATGTTGTGCTCCAGGAAGGTCTGGTAGAGGGCGGCAATCTGGCGGCTGGCGGTGCAGTCCACAAAGACGCTGTTGAAGATGTTCATCTTCACTATCTCGTCGCGCATCCTATCGGTGTTGGCAGGCTCGCCGGCACGCAGCACCTGCTCGTAGTTGTTCAGGTCGATGCCCTCGCGGTCGAGCACGAAGTTGTTCACGTCGCTGATGCCCACCACGTTCAGCTTCAGCCGCTTGGTCTGCATGAGCACCTGCTGCTGGGTGCGCAGCTGCTCCAGGAGCATGCCGCCCACGGTGCCGATGCCGCAGATGAAGAGGTTGAGCACCTTGTATTCGGAGAGGAAGAACGAGTCGTGCAGCACATTGAGCGACTTGCGCAGGAAGCGGCCGTCGACGACAAACGAGATGTTGGTTTCAGAGGCACCCTGAGCACAGGCAATGACGCTGATGCCACTGCGGCCCAGCGTGCCGAACAACTTGCCGGCGATGCCTGGGGTGTGCTTCATGTTCTCGCCCACGATGGCGATGGTGGCCAGTCCGCTCTCGGCCTGCATGGGGAACATGGCGCCAGTCTCTATCTCCTTGGAAAACTGCTCGTTCAGCACCTCGACGGCTGCCTGGGCATCCTCGTCGCGCACACCGATGGAGGTGCTGTTTTCAGATGATGCCTGCGAGACCATAAACACGGATATTCCCCTGTCGGCCAGCGTAGTAAAGATGCGGCGGTTGACACCGATGACACCCACCATCGACAGGCCGGTGACGGTAATCAGGGTGGTGCCCTTGATGCTGCTGATGCCCTTGATGGGTTTCAGGTCGTCGTCAATCTTGTCCTTGATGAGTGTGCCCGGGTGCGTGGGGTTGAAAGTATTCTTGACACGAATGGGGATGTGCTTGATGCAGACGGGGTAGATGGTGGGGGGATAGACCACCTTGGCACCGAAGTTGCACAGCTCCATGGCCTCGACATAGCTCAGCTCGTTGATGGTGTAGGCCGACTGTATAACCTTCGGGTCGGCAGTCATGAAGCCGTCCACATCGGTCCATATCTCCAGCACCTCGGCATCGAGTGCTGCGGCAATGATGGCGGCGGTATAGTCGCTGCCGCCACGCCCCAGGTTGGTCGTCTCATGGCTGTCACGGTCGCGGGCAATGAAGCCGGGTACCACAGCCACCGTCGACTTGGCTGCAGCAGTGTTGCTGCACAGAGGAGCAAAGGCCTCGCGCACCAGACGTGCCGTCAGCTCAGCATCAAGCACGTGCTCGACACGATGGTCAGTGCTCATCGCCGTCTTCTTCTCAGTGCGGATGAAGTCGCGGCTGTTCATGCGCACGCCACCGTCGATGAGACCTGCCACGATGTTCGACGACAGACGCTCACCGTAGCTCACGATGGCATCCTCGGTTTTCTTCGAAAGGTCGTGAATGAGGAACACACCGGTGCAGATGCTCCGCAGCTGGTCGAACAGGGCATCAACCCGCGTCAGCACGGCGGCACGCCGCGTCTCGTCAGTGAAGATGGTGTCTATCATCTGGTGGTGGCGGTAGACGATGGCATCGTAGTCCGTGCGCCACTCCTCACTGCCCTGCTGTGCCACATGGGCCATGGCGATGAGTTTGTCGGTGATGCCGTCAAGGGCACTCACCACAACAACGACAGGCCCCCGTCCGGCTTCTGCCTCAACGATCTTCTTCAAGCTAAGGATGCTTGGCACGGAACCTACGGACGTTCCGCCGAATTTCATTACTTTCATTCTCTATCTGACGATTTTATTGCTTTCAGGCTGCAAAATTAGATAAATTATTTGTATTTTACGCGTTTTATTAAAAAAAATCGTACCTTTGCAACCATGATTAACAAAAAAAACTACAGGCTGCCCGCTGAGTGGGAGCCACAGAGCGGTGTGCAGCTGACATGGCCACACGCACAGACCGACTGGGCACCGATGCTCAGCGAGGTGACAAAAACATACGAGGAGATGGCGCGCGAGATTAGAAAACGCGAACCGCTGCTCATCGTTGGACCACCCACCGACGACACTTGGGCACGCGACCACGGCTTCATCTCTTTGTTGAGTGTGAAGGGAACGGGCATCCAGCTCCTGGACTTCTGCTTCAACGGCTGGGGAGAGAAATTCCCTGCCGCACAAGACAACGCCATCAACCGGCACCTCTACGACGAAGGCTCGGTGAAAGGACAATATGTTGACCACCTGGACTTTGTGCTCGAGGGAGGGTCGATAGAGAGCGACGGACAGGGCACCATCTTCACCACGAGCTGCTGCCTGCTGGCACCTCACCGCAACCAGCCGCTGACAAGGGAGCAGATAGAGCAGCGCCTGAAGGACTATCTCTATGCCGACCGCGTGCTGTGGATAGACCACGGCCACCTGACGGGCGACGACACTGATGGACACATTGACACACTGGTGCGCATTGCACCCGACAACACATTATTATATGTAGGCTGTGACGACCCTGACGATGAGCAGTACGATGAGCTGCAACTCATGGAGCAGCAGCTGCGCACCTTCCGTACCACTGAGGGCAAGCCTTACACGCTGAAGAGGCTGCCCCTGCCCCACCCCATCTACGACGAGGGCGAGAGACTGCCCGCCACATACGCCAACTTCCTGGTCATCAACGGTGCGGTGCTCTGCCCCACCTACGCCCAGCCCGACCTCGATGGCGAGGCGCTGCGCATCATTGGCAGTGCCTTCCCCGACAGGGAGATTGTCGGCATCGACTGCCGCTCGCTCATCAAGCAACACGGCTCGCTGCACTGCTGCACCATGCAGTTCCCAGAAGGGGTGCTATGTGGCCCAGCAGCCCCATAACCCCCAGCAGCCCCAGAACTCCCAGAGCTCCCAGTAGTCCCAGAACTCCCAGCAGTCCCAGAACTCCCAGCAGTCCCAGAGCTCCCAGCAGTCCCAGAACTCCCAGTAGTCCCAGAACTCCCAAAACTCCTATAAGCCCCATAAAAATGAAAATTGGTTTCCTACAGCAGCACAACACTGCTGACATCAACAACAACATCGAGCGGCTCTGCGATGGCATCCGCGACCTGGCCAGCCGCGGTGCCGAGCTCGTCGTGCTACAGGAACTGCACAACTCGCTCTACTTCTGCCAGGTAGAGGACGTGACCCTCTTCGACCTGGCGGAACCCATCCCCGGTCCCTCCACCGACCGCTACGGTCGTGTGGCAAAGGAGACAGGCGTAGTGCTGGTCACCTCGCTCTTTGAGAGACGTGCCTCTGGACTGTACCATAACACTGCCGTGGTGTTCGAGCGCGATGGCTCCGTGGCCGGCAAGTACCGCAAGATGCACATCCCCGACGACCCTGGCTACTACGAGAAGTTCTATTTCACGCCCGGCGACCTGGGGTTCCACCCTATCCAGACCAGCGTGGGACGCCTGGGGGTGCTCGTGTGCTGGGACCAGTGGTATCCTGAGGCCGCACGCCTGATGGCCCTGCAGGGTGCCGAACTGCTCATCTATCCCACCGCCATCGGCTATGACCCCGCCGACACACCCGACGAACAGCAGCGGCAGCGCCGAGCCTGGCAGACAGTGATGCGTGGTCACGCCGTGGCCAACGGCCTCCCTGTAGTGGCTGTCAACCGCGTGGGCGATGAAGACGGCGTACCCTTCTGGGGAACCAGCTTCGTATGTGGACCGCAAGGCGAGTTACTCTTCGAGGCATCTGAGACCGACGAGGAGCGTGTCATCGTCGACGTCGACATGAAGCGCTCTGAACAGGTGCGCCGCTGGTGGCCCTTCCTGCGTGACCGCCGCATCGACCACTATGCCGACATCACCCGCCGCTTCATTGATTAGCCAGGCACATCCACAGGCTATTGTGCCTGCTGGCGCTTGGGCAAATGCGTTATTAAGACAAACAACAGTGTATAGACAACGATGTCAGCCAAGACGATGACGTTGATGTCGACTATCAGGCTAAGCAGCCAGTTGAGCAAGATGAAGAACAGTGTCAGTCCGATGATGACAAGCAAGGCCTGATGCTGAGACAGTCCGACACTCATCAGCTTGTGATGGATATGGGTCTTGTCTGGCGACATCGGTGGACGGTGGTGCCAGATGCGGGCGGCGGCCACCCTGACCGCGTCAAGGACGGGAATCAGCAGCAGCGTTATCGAGATGAGCAAGCCATTGCCGTGGAAAGGAGGCAGATGGAGGTTGACCATCGACAGCTTCAGAGAGAGGAACGACAGCAGGAAGCCCAGCGTAAGCGACCCCGTGTCGCCCATGAAAATCTTCCGGTTACGCTCTACCTTACCCAGCAGGTTGAAGTACAGAAAGGCTACCAACACCCCCACAAGCGCAGCGATGCCTATGGCAAAGGTCTGCAGCCCCCAGTCCAAAAAGCTGCAGAGAAAGCCGATGAGGGCAATGATGCTGAGGCTGGCCGACAAGCCGTCGATGCCATCAATGAGGTTGATGGAGTTCGACACGAAGCTGACGACAATTACCGTCAGCGGTGCACCGATGTAGAACGGTATTTCATAGATTCCGAACAAGCCCTGCAGGTTGTTGATGTAAAGTCCTGACAAGGGCAACATGGTGGCAGCTATCAGCTGTATGATCAACTTGTTCAATGCCCTCACACCCAGTATGTCATCAATCAAGCCGATGATGTAAATCATGGTGAGGCCTAACATGAAGTAGACGGTCCACAGGCTCAGCGTGATGGTCTCCACGCCGTTGGCCAGCATAACTACTGACGCTACGAGGCTACCTATCAGCACACAGGGCAGAAACGCGACGCCTCCGAGACGGGGCACCTTTGTCTTGTGCACCTTGCGAATGTTGGGTATATCGTATAGTCCTCTCTTCTGACAGTAGTCCATGATGACTGGGGTGGTGACAAGACCACACACACAGCTGGTAATGAATGAGATGAGGATAAAGATAATGATCATAGTATTAAAACTAGGGGCTCTTGATACGTGGTTAAAAGTATTGCAACTTTTTTCATCGTGCAATCTTATCGGCGATTTATTATTTACGATACAATTGTCACGACTGGACATTCATTGATACCCACTCTGTCACATTGCGTTCCTTGGCGTCAAACCTAACACCTACCGCCACTACGCTACGTCCATCGGAGAGGTAGGGACGGGCATAGCCGTTTCCGTTAATTTGCTCAAGGGCATCTTGTGCTGTCCCGTTTACCTTCAGCTCAAAGATATAGATGGTGTCGGGCATGAAGACCACCATGTCGATGCGTCCTCCAGAGCACTTCACCTGAGTGCGCACGTAGACATTGAGCATGGAGAAGATGAGGTAAAGGGTGTACTCATAGAAGCACTCAGCCGTGGCTGCATCCGCCAGTTTCTTCTTGAACCCCTCCACGTAGGGTATGCCAGCCAAGTAGCTCTGCATGTCGAGCATGGCCTGATTGATGTCGCCCTTTTTCAGTGCACGCCAGAACTTCAGGGCAAACCCCACCTGCACACCGCTACCGTCAAGCCCCACGTAGGTGGGCAGCAGGCCCTCGGTGTAGCCTACACGCACCTCCTGATTGGGTATGGAGAGCGTGTAGAGATCCGACTCGCGCTCATAGTCCTTGATGGTGAGGTAGCCGCTCTGATAGAGCAGGGGCAAGGCAGTAGTCATAGCCTCGGTAGGCTTGTCGAAGGCAGTAGACGGCACCTCCATATAGTCAAGCGAGGTGATGTCGGTGCGGAAATGTCTCATTTGTCGGATGAGGTAAGAGGGCGTCCCGCTGTCGAACCAGTAGGCACCAACTTTTCCGGAAAGGAAGGCCTTCATCAGGCTGAAAGGGTTGTATACTTTATCTGATTCTTTTGTGAAATGATAGCCGTCATAATGGTACTTCAGTTTGGCGTGCATCGCGTCGTAGGTCGTCCCATTCTTTTGCGCCAGCATCTCGATGTCTTCGTGTAGCGTGGTGGTCAGTTCCTGCTCCGTGATACCGCAGATGGCCGCAAACTTCGGGTCCATGGTGACATTCATCAGGTTGTTGATTGTGGAGAAGATGCTTAGCTGCGAAAACTTGGTGATGCCAGTGATGAAGCAGAACTTGATTTTCGGCTCCAGCATCTTCAGACGCTGATAGAACTCCTGCATCACCTCGCGCATGTCAAAGAGCCGCTGGTCATCGTGCAGGACATCAAGGAGCGGTGCGTCGTATTCGTCAATGATGATGACCACCTGACTCTTCGTCTGCTCGTAGGCACGGTTCACCAGCCCGGCCATACGCATGCCGGGAGTGACCTCATTAGGGTTAGCACCGTACACTTTCTCATAGTCCTCCATCAGCCGGCCTAACTCTGTCTTTACCTCCTGTGGAGCCATGTGCTTGGCTCCGCTGAGGTCGAAGTGCAGCACAGGGTACTGCTTCCACTCCTTTTCCAGCTCCATGATTTTCAACCCCTCGAACAGTTCCCGCTCTCCGGCAAAATAGGAGTGGAGCGTTGACGAGAGCAGCGACTTGCCGAAGCGGCGCGGTCGGCTCAGGAAAATGTACTTTGCATAGTCGGCCAACTGCCAAACCAGGTCGGTCTTATCTACATACACGTAGCTTTTCTGAATAATCTCAGAAAACGTTTGTATGCCAATGGGATATTTTCTCTTTGCCATTCCTTGCTATTTTCTGCAAAGGTAATAAAAAGAACGAATCTGTACAAGGAAAACTGGGAAAAACTGATGTGCCCCACACCGGCGCACCCGGATTTTTCCGTGGCTGACCTCCACAGACCCGCATGACTGCATAA
>CAMVKN010000086.1 GCA_947168045.1 uncultured Prevotellaceae bacterium | reverse complement strand
CTGTTGGGGTCGATGGGCTCGATGCAGTTGCCGAAGAAGGTCTCCAGCGTGCGCTGCACAATGGCGATGGCACCGGTGCCTTTCTTGTACTTGTCATAGTTACCCATCTGGAAGTTGCCCTTCATCTCGTGGACGTGCTCCTGATAGCGGATGCCGTCACGGTGCCCCATGTGCTGCAGCGCAGCGGCCATGGCATACATCGGCTGGACGATGAGCTCCTTGCGGTACGTCTGAAACGCCTTGCTGAGAGTCTCCGGCGTAAAGGTCGTCTGCGGATCCACCACAGGCTGACCGGAATTAAGGATAGGAGTGTTAGGATCCATAGCTTACAGAGCGTCTTTGATAGAGTTAAACAACTCGCTGGCGGCACTCAGGGTGTTCTCAGCACCGTCAACCATCTCTTCCTCCTTGGTACCGGCAGAACCCTTCAGGTTCTTGACCTGTTCCTCAAGGTCATTCTTCTCCTTGGTCAGCTGATCGATGGTCGACTTCTGCTTCTTCAGCACGTCGGAAGCCTGGCGGCAGGCATCGTTCTGCTTCTTCAGCTCGTCGTCGATGGTCTTCAGCTGGTCCTGCGTCAGGGACACGTTGCCCTGCTCGTCCGGCTTGAAGCCGTCAGTGATGGCAAGCAAGGCCATCACGGCAGTAAACACTTTGATCATCTTGTTATGACTGTTATCGGTCGCGGGTTCCGGCATGAGTCCTTTCAGCATCTCCACGACCTTTTGGAGAACGCCTGTAGCTGGATTCTCCTCGCCCGTCAGCGGATTGAACCCCTTGGGCAAGGCTGGTAGACCCATATCCTTAATCATTGTATTGGTATAGCTGTTACTGATGTTGTTGGGCAGCGACTCGGCACCCACGACCTCGTCCACGAGTCCGAAGTCCTTGGCGTCGGCCGCCTTTATCCAGGCAGCCACCTTCATCTTCCGGCGCACCTCGTCGATGCTCTTTCCGCTCTTCTCGGCGTATATCTCTGCCAGCACGTCGTCGATGGTGTTCAGCTGTGAGCGCTGGAACTGCAGGCGCTTGACCAGTTCATCAAGCTGTTCCTTGTTCATATTGCCCCATTCAAACACAGCGCCCATGGCATTGTGAATGAGGATGAGGGCATTCTTCGACATCACCACCTTCTTGGCACCCATGGCCATGAAGGTGGCGGCACTGGCCGACATGCCCAGGAAGTGACACGTCACCTGTCCGTGGTTCCGGAAGAGCTCGTATATCTCCAGTCCGGTATTGACGTAGCCCCCCAGTGAGCAGATAGCCACGTCGACGGGCTGGTCCTTGTGTTTGTCGAGGATATACTTCACATAGTCGGCAGTGATGCCCCAGCCACCGACGGTACCTGTCAGGTAAAGATTATATTTCTTCATGCCACCTTTGTTTTCGGCAAAGGTACATATATACTATACGGCATAAAAATACACAGGCAGCGCATCATCACGACGCACTGCCTGCAAAAAAAATGAATTGAACAAAAAAATGCGTATAGGGGTACAACCTCTTCGAATTTATACCTGTCGCCAGATGGCCCAGACGACGGTGCCGTCCTGTTCGGTGGTGGGATGGTAGTCATTGTCGAGCATGTAGCCCACTATCTCGCCGGTGGTCACGCTGTACATCGGCTCCAGCTCGTCCTGTATCTGCTGCGATGTCTTGTTCTCCTGGATGTACCCTTCACGGGGAAGGTTATCTCGGAACGTGAAATAGCTGTCGAGCAGCTGCTTCACGAAGGCGGCCTCCTTAGTGCCGTCCTGATTGCTAACTTCTATCCGGCTCATATCCTAAAATCTCTTGTAGTTTCATGAATTCTTCGCGCAGTTGCTTCAGTTCGTAGGCGTACCGAAACATGTATGAGAAGTTGTCGTCGTCGTAGGCAGCCTTCTGAAGGGCTTCCTCTGCGTTGCCCAGGTGGCAGATGTGTGCACCCAGGTTGGTCTCGTCGCACAGCTGGTTCACGGCCTGCACAGCTTCAGGGGTCAGCGTAATGGCGTTCATAGCGCACCTCCTTCCTTATTCAGCTGCAGGCGCCACTGGCTCACCAGCTCGCAGTCCTTCACCCAGAGGGCACGTCGCTCGTCCTTGTAGCGGCCCTCAATCTCCAGCCGCTTCGCGTCGCGCTCCTCGAAGAGGGCCTGGCGCTGCTTGCGGTAGGCATCGCCGAGGTCGCGCAGGCGCAGCTCATAGTCGTCGTTGACGGCAGCCGTCTCTTTCTTCTCGGCGGTGCGCGTCTGCTTCATCTGCTCGTCAATCTCCTGCTTCTGCAGTATGTACTCTTCGCGGGTCATCATAGCGCACCTCCTATTCCTATTAAGATGAGTACCAGGACGACATAGAGGTTGGCTTTCACCACGTCGCCATGAGTGAACACTTCGCCCTCATCGGTTGTACAGAGGGCCGTAAACGATTTGCTGGTGGCACTCCACCACACTTTCAAGTTCTCTACAGCACTTTCCACTCTGGAAAGAACTGAGGGCTGAACCTGCCCGAGTTGAATGGTCTGTTGCATATTGCACTATCTGTAAGCCTGCCAGCGAACCGCACTGGCGCAGAGACAGAGAAACGGCTGCGCATCCCGTGCTTACAGATAGTGACTCACCCAGAGGGCAGTTTAATCTTCGGAATGGCAGCCGTCGTTATCATTCGGACCGGATGTTAGGAGTGCTCCCTCAGGCCTATGCCCTTTTACATCTTCCTGCTGATTTCTTGGCATTAAAAATGCCCGGCTGATAAAGCTGAGCGTCTGACGTGCGCCCTGCCGAGTGGTCTACCACTATCTGTAAGCGAGGGCAAAGGTACAACAAAATCCCGAAACCGCCAAACGATTTCGGGATTTTGTTTATTTAATATTGTATTTTTCAATAATATCAAGGAATTCTGGTTCATAAAGAACTTTAATTTCAACCCCTTGCCCTTGAAGTTCTTCTATCGTTTTCATCTTTGACGGACCACAGCCATTACCAACTATAACGATGTTAGTTTTCTTCGATATAGAGCCGTTTATGTCAGCACCATACCTTTTCAACATGCTTGCCACTTCCTCGCGAACAGGAAAGGATTTCAAAACACCTGTGAGCACAACCTTTTTCTGAAAGAAAGGAGTATTAGTATTCTCGACCTCCTCTGCATCAAGAGGTTTCTTCGTTTCGCTTAGTACCTTTCTAAGCTTTCTTTCCTTTTCATTTTGTTTCATCGTAGAACGGGGTTCTGATGGTCTTACACCAAAACACATAAGCATAATCTGAGCACAAGCTGTAGCATCGCACAGAGCATCATGATGATTATCGAGTGATATTCCACTTAAAGCACAACTATCAGAAAGGCTTAAATGAGTTATCTGCATCGTATCAATACAATCCTTTATCGAGAAATCAATGCCGTAATAGTCAGAAACTCTATCCAATACACCCAAATCAAACTCAGCATTATGAGCAACTATAGTCTGATTTTCAAAAAACTCTTTAATCCAAGGCCATAAATCGAGCCAAGAGGGTGCTTTTGCAACCATCTCTGGAGTAATACCATGTACATGGGTATTATTCGCTTCTCGGTTATCTGGTATTGGGTTTATCAGGGAATAGAACTTCTGTACAATTACATCATTCTCCACCCGTACAATACCTATAGCACACGCGCTGGTGCGTTCTGCTGTCATCGTTTCAAAGTCGATGGCCGTAAAATCAAAGTGTTCCATAATTGAAGTAAATTAAGTTTGCCGTTGCAAAGGTACACAGAAAATCCCGGAACATGCAAAGAAAGAGGGTGAAATATTATTTGATTTACATTTTTCAAAGATTTCAAAGATTTCAAGATATTCTGGTGTGCAAATAAAAAAAAGCCGGAGCGGTAAAGCTCCGGTTGTTATTGTTGCTGTGCTTATGACTTAGATGAAACTTACCTGACTGAGGTCTGCCGCAAAAGCATGGATTGATTGCTGCATCTTCTCTTTTGTACGGGCTGATGGCACGCGATGTCCCGTGACATAGTGGCTCAGCTGCCCCTGGTTGATGCCAGTGATACGCGACAAGCCTGCCAGCGAGAATGCCTTGGAGAAATAGGAGAGAAAAGAGGCCATGTCATATTCGTACTCAAACTCCACTTCTTCAAACTCCTTGCCTTCCTCGGCATAATAGCGTTTCATATCCTCATAGTTTTCCTTGAAAGACTCAATAGCCTTCTCTGCCGTTTTGCCTGTGCCGGTAATGAGATAGCTGATTTCGTCAGCATCCATATACACGCTATAATTACCATCGCCAGCACGCTCGATGATAGCCTTCACTTTTTTCATTGATTGAAAGTTTGTTTATAAGGGTTGTATTTGAGTTTTAGTCAAAAGGTGGCGGGTTCTATTTCAAACCCGCTGCCTTTAGGATTGCGTTCAAAGTTCCTGTTGCCACCTCTTCGCTTCCGTGATTGCTCATTTTGAAGTTTTTTCCTGTCTTCGGGCTGTGCCAGATGGGGTGGCCATTCATCTGCTTGCCTGTATCGAAGCACCCGCTTTTCTTTATTTTCTTCTCTAATTCATTATATTTCATCTTTATTTGTTATTAATACGATGCAAAGATACGAAAAATAATATCATTTACCAAACTTTGGAGAGAAAATGCTATTACTTTTAATATCATTTAACCAAAAGACGCCAATTTTGCAAAGAAAAAATCCCGGGACCGCTATACGATTCCGGGGAAAGGCTTCATTTCCGAGTGACTCTCATTCTCCCTGCTGGGCAATCTGCTTTATCCTGGAGGGTGAGGTGTAGCTGACGGTCACCTCATAGAGTTGTGAGTCCGTCATATTGTCCGGGTGACTGTCATTGACCGTGGTGACAGGATACGGTCTTTCGTTGCTGCCAAGAAGGTAGCATCTGCCATCAGCGGTGCTGCAGCGATACACCATTCTCCCGACATCGCCAGGCTCCTCGCACGTACGGAACACCAGCTGTGCAGTGAACAGGCGCACGCCGTCCTCTATCTTGTCACTGATAGTCAGTCGTGCAGGCACACGGATGGGGATGCTCACCCATGGCGTGAGAGCAGAAACCCTTACGGACGTGGTGCTGACATGTTGCAGCCCAACGATTTCGCCAGCCCTCAGGCGGTCAATGGCAATGATGTTGCGTGGAGTGTTCATAACTGTTCGTATTTGTTCGTTTCTGTTTGCATGTGTTCGCCTCTGAACAAATCAGGGTGTCTTTATAGGATGAATTCAGGCATGATTTAACATTATTTTTCTTTCTTCACCCTTTTCTTTCTCCTGAGGTCGATTCCGCAGTCCAGTTGCAGGCGGCGCTCGCGGTAGAACCGCTGGCGGATGGTGTCAGTATAGTCGATGTCGATGCCATGCATCTCGCACCAGGCATAGCAGGCCGTCTGTATCTTCGACTCGTCCTGGCACATCTGGTTGAGCTCGTTGTACATGTTGTCGCGGAAGACCGCTTCGATGTACTGAGCGATGAACCGCTTCCCGTTCTGGCTGACATAGTTCCACGACTCAGGGTCCTTCTGCTTTGAGTAGGGTATGCTGATGGGCGTCATCCCCTCCTGCTCAACGTCGGGTACAGCATCCAGCGGACGCTTCCTCAGAACCGATATGATGCGAGCATTTCCCACCGACTGAGGTGGAAACACTATCGGACAGCCATAATGATTTACAGCCCACTGGGCGATGAAGGGTTTCAATTCGATATAGACAACAAACTTACTCATACACGAAATTGCTTAAAACAGTGCAAAGTTAGTGATTTTTGTTGAAAATATCCATTTTTAGTTGGAAAATCATACTTCAAATTAGATTATATTTCCTCCAGCTGATATAATTCCGTCTGAAATTTCTGTAATTTTGTAACAGGGTATTCAAGGCGCACTAATTATTTGTAAATCAGTCACTTTGTAAATGTAGCAAAATCGCGTAACAAAAAACAGGCCCGATGAAGTTTGTAAATCTGGCTGGATTTTGGCAAATTTCTGTTAATTTTCCGCTGTGACAAAACTGCTTTTGTTTACTATTCTACAGTTTTGTATCAAGATTGTAACGTCACTTTGTCAACACAGAAAAATGCTCCCGACCTCCTTTATTTACTATACTTTCCAACGTTTTCACCGACATTTGTTACAAAGTAACAGATTTTTAGTACAAAAATGGTAAGGGAAGGGAAAGGGCAGCGACGGCCCCGCCACATACGAAGAGAGGCGGCAGGGCTGTTTGTCACCCTGTCGCCTCTCTTGACATTACCTGGCAAAACGCAGCTTCTATCGGCTGTTTGTCACACTTAGAACACTTCGTCGCCGTGTTCCTGCACCCATAGCTCTGCTTCTGTAGGAACCTGAACGACCGCATCCGGCTTCTTCTTCATATAGATCATCTCCACCGGGCTGCTGCCGGCCGGAGCGCCTTCTTCGCGCCTGATGATGCGTCCGCTGTTGTTGCGAACCTCTGCAGGATTCAGTTCCTCTACCCAGGGGCAAAGCAGGGCGAAGGCTTCGAGCTTCTTCAGGAACTTCTGCGAGGTCATGCCCTGTACCTTGCCGCCATGGGCCTTGAAGTCCTCGAAAGCCTTGGTGCGAGGAACGAAAGTATCCAGGCGTCCGGAATCCGGATGGAAGTACACCTGTGCCCAGTCCTCGAAGTTGGCCCCCATGTCCTGTTTGTGCTTGCGGAAGATGATGTTGGCCATGGGCGGCAGTAGCTTCACCGGCTCATCGGCCACAGAGAGGTAGAACTTGACACACTGGAGTATGAAGTTAAGGTCCTGGTTCCACTCCTCTTCCGAGTATGTCCTGCTGAACAGGTCTTTGTTGAAGTCATCGCGGATACTCCGGCTCTCCCGGTAGTCGTTCTCCTCCGTCTTCTGGTGATAATAGTCTGAGAACACCATATACAACAGACGTGCCTCGCTCGACGGGTCGAAGTCGGCTGGCACGTAGTTGGTGGTGAAAGCTATCTTGGGGCTTTCCTCAAAGGGAATGGTGAATGACTGGTTGTTCTTCGGGTTGACGGTCATGTCCGAGGTGATGTTGTCGTAGAACAGACCGGTATTCAGGTAGCGGTCACAGTCGTCCACAAGCAGCATCTGGGTGTGCTGCGTCACCTGGTCGAAGACGTGGGGATTGTCCATCAGCTTGGGGTTTCGCCCGGACAGCTTCACCGTCTTCATCAGCAGCGACAGCACCTTGAAGAAAAATGACTTGCCGCTTCGGCCGTTACATTCGCCCTCCTCGCCAATCTTGTTGTCCATGGCCATCGGTGCCCAGGCTCGTGAGGGACTCTTATAGTGGTGCAGCATGTAGCCCAGGGTGAAGATCTTGTTGATGAGGTTCTGCTGCTGCTCCTGGCGTTCCTCGTCGGTCAGGCTCTCGCCCATGATGTCGAAGCGGTGTGCCTCACGGTAGGCTTGGCGCTCCTGGTCGCTGTCGAAGCGCGTCTCCATCTCCTTGCGCCAGAACAGCCGGGAAGAGTTGATGAAGTAGCCCATCAGGTTCGCCCCCACCTTATTCACGGTGATAGCAAACTTCGTCTGGCCGTCCTCGTCGACATGCCTGGTAATGGTGAAGAAGTCATCCAGCAGCCGGAAGTCGTGGCCGATGACATTCTCGGCCCAGACATAGTTCTGGAACTTGAAGTCCTGCTTCTTGATGACCTCCAGGCCGCCACCCGTGGCCCGGACGCATACGTTGGGGAAGAAGAACAGCTGGCTGCGGGCATCAAAAGAGGTGAAGTCCAGCGTTATCTCGTCGATGCTCTCCAGCATTCCGGCCGACAGCTTGGGCGTGTCGAGCACCAGGTTAAGTACTGACAAGTCGCGTACTTGCTCGATGACCCACTGGCGCACGAACTCACGGATGTCTTTCGGCGTCACTGAGCGCACGATGTAGCCGTCTATCTTCACATATCTGGTGTCCTTCTGGTTGTCATCATGCAACGCATAGAAGCCATTCAGCTTAAGAAAATTATAGAGGCAGGCTGTGTCTATCGAGTGGCGTGTCTCACCGCTCTTCTTGTTTGTCGTGGTCTTCCAGAAGCGGGCTGGCATGGCCATCTGCACCAGGAACTTGAATTCCTTCTTCGTGTGGCGTAGTTCCATCCAGTCGCGCAGGTCCTTGCGTGGCTTGCCCCGGTTGTCGCGGTAGTTGCCCAGCCACCCAGGTAGCCAGACGGTACGCACGTCGATGAACCTTAGCGCCAGCTCCGTGCCTTTCCTCACCCCCGTCTCGTCAATGTCCGGGATATTATAGAGGGTTTCGACATGCTGCATAATCTCACGCACCTCATCGTCAGCCAGGTGGTAGGTTTCGCTGTTGAACCACAGAGGCATGTAGCCCAGCGACCGGCAGCACAGCGCGTCGCGCTCGCCCGAGCAGATGAAGGCCTCACGTAGTTTCTGAGGCTTGTAGGGCTCATCTTCGGTATGCGTCGCCTCCCATTCCTTCTGCTCCTTGGCGTTGAACTGCTCCTTTGCCCGGATCAGCTCGCGCAGGCCGTTGATATATTTCGCGGGTTTCACTCCTGCGGGGAAGTACTGGAAGCGATAGGCCTTGTCCGGGTTCAGTGGCTCATAGACCTTGTAGAACTTCACTTCCTCCTGTTCCGTTCCGTCCGGCAGAGAGCGGGCTTCCTTCACTACGCACTCCCGCATAAAGATGGGATAGTGCTCATTCGAGTAGCGTATGCGCGTCTTCCTGTCCTTGGTATAGCTGAACCACTTAACGCTGTGCCAGTGCAACGCTTCGACGTGTTCCTGTTTCACGTTGGGGCCCAGCACGGTCAGTTCCTCAGGCGTAAAATCCTTCGTCTCGAAGTCGCGGTGTCCGTCCGGCTCATCGGCCCTGGCATCGCGCTCGGTGAAGTCGGCCTTGTTGACGCTGCGGTCCAGCTCATCGGTTACGTTGAACTGCGCCGCTATCTGCAGCACGGCCTCGTTGAAACGATCCTGCGAGAGGTGCCGGTCCTCCATGAAGAGCTGGATGGCCGAGCGCCACCCCTCGCCGCCGAAGTCCGTCACACCCCAGATGTCGCCATACTTCTCGCTCTTCCGCTGAAAGAGACACGCCGATGGGGTCTTCTCGTCCCTTATCTTGAACTTCTTGCCCTTCATGCCAACGCACTCAGCTGCCTGAGGATAAATCCAAAGGATAATGTCAAGCCCCTGTCGTGTGGCATCATAGACCTTTTGTACTGGTATCATATCGTTCTATTCTTTAGTGACCTGCCGCAAAGTTACTACTGAACGGCGGGTTTGCAAAATACATTCATTCTCTGCTACTGGGGGGGGGTAAAAAGCAGCCTCTCCTCCTGCCAGGGAAAGGGCTTTATACGCGGTCGCAGCCATACCCTTTTGCCGGCCTTTACCAACTTTAGTTGCACACACAGCCGGACTGCCGTCTCTTTGTCCTTGGGACTCGTGACGGCTTCGCGCTCGCCGGAAAGGCGGCTAACAGCTGTGACAACGTACTTCATACTATATGCGGAATCCTGTCATAAACGGATTTCAGACAATAATGACAGCCAGTTTTACTGGCCTTATGCGGTTTCTTTAACAGAAACTGCATTCCTCCATAGGTATAACCGGTTGCTTTTGCTGCATGGCCTATACTAGTGTAGACGGTGCCCGTCTCAATCTCAACAACCGCTTTGAAGTTCCTGGTATTGTCGTGCGGCAACAAACCTAATCGATGCTGTCGTAGCATATTCTCCCTGCGGTTCTGCATATACTCAGGCGTCATCTTCCGTTTCCTACCCTTGTAGTTATGGTGGCCAGCCTTGAATGTGCCGTCAGGATTGCGGATGGTATCAGCCGGAAGGACCAGGCACGACGTGTCACCACTGAAGTAAATGGGCATATAGTCCTTTTCGTAAAACCAATTCAGCCCGCCACACAAGCGCTGACGGCCACGACAGCAGCGTGTGATGCCATCCCGGCTGAATCCATATTTCTCAACGGCAACTTTGATGCTGTCGAAATATCCGGCCACTTTCCCGTTTGGCCATACGGCAACGACCTTCTGACATTTGCCAGGATAGTCGTGGACATTATTCTTCGACGGTGGTATCAGTTGCTTCATATACTTTTACACTCTCTTATTTGGATATCCACATACACGCTGACATTCTGAAACGTCCGGCGTGTCCAGTCTCTCAACTCTATAGCCGCAAGGCGACTGCAAGGCAGACTTATGGCTTCGCGACGTTTTCCGTGCCATAGTCCGGTTACTACGTACAATGGGGGGGGTATTTTCATGACTGTTATTTTTTTACCAGGGTTAAAATTGCATCTCTTATAGAACATATAGTTTCATAATCTTCTTCGGCCTCACACAGTTTATTCGTATCTTTATCGGAGGCCTCTCCACCCTCAAGCTTATCTTTATAGTATGTTAGCGTTCTCAGAATTTGGCCCTCAATTTTTCCGACTGCCTTCAATAACATCTTGCTCTCTTTTACATCTAAGCAAACATAGAGCGCCCAGGGATGTTCTTTGCTAATTCTCGATTCACCTATAAATGCCATATCAACCTAACATTTTAAATGAATATTCATCGTGGCCTTTGAATCCGTTGACGTACTCGCACATCTCGAATATATCACCCTTGCATTCAGAATCCATTTCGCATTGGTAACAACAGTCTTCACCTGACAGGTCATCAAAAGGAATGGCCTGTATTCGATGCCCCCCGCACATGAACGGAACTCCGCGAACTACTGCATCACGGGCAGCTTCTTTTTCCTTCAGTTTCATCATACAATAAGCCTTTCACTTACGTCATAGAAATTCTTTAGCTCATCATCATATTCATATATATCATCGAAGGTTTGGAAGCATAAGCGTGCAATGTCATCATCAACTTTTCCTGACTGGAGATAAATAACGCCTTCTTGCCCTTTGCTGACATAAATCCGGGCTGCGTGCCCCTCCGGCTTGTTCTGTGCCAAGATCTCACGGAGGTGGCTTACAAATATTTCAATCCTTAATTCCGCAACACTTTGATTTAACTTTATTTATAAGTTCCTGAGCAAC
>CAMVKN010000085.1 GCA_947168045.1 uncultured Prevotellaceae bacterium | reverse complement strand
TTCTATATACTTCATGCCTGTCTCCCTGCCGATGTCATACACACGCTGCATCTCGTCGGGGTTGTGCGATATGTGTCCGATAGGCAGTTTCTTTTCTGGCCGTATCACCAGCGCGCGTCCCGTTGACTCGGCCTGATACACATACGACAACTGCTGGTTATACATCACGTGTCGCTGGTCCATCGCCTCTATCATCTTCGGATATTTCCTGAGAGCTATGCGCATCAGCGGCATCAGTTTGTTGTGCTCCTTCACGTAGCCGTCGGGTTGGGTGAGTATCACCAGATTCTTCTCGTAGCCGATGCTCTCAAAATACGCCAGTGGTATCGAGTCGGCCACACCACCGTCAAGCACCTTCATGCCTTCCAGCTCAACCACCTTCGACACCAGTGGCATCGAGGCCGAGGCGCGAATCCAGTCGTAGGTGGTAGGTGTCACCTTCGGCAGACTCTTATATACCGCCTTGCCCGTCTCCACATCCGTGCAAACAGCTATGAACGCCATGGGGTTGGCATCATAAGCCGCATTGTCAAACACATCATATTTGGTAGGGATGACATGGTAGCCGAACTCGGCATTATAGAGATCGCCCGATTTCAGCAGCGACTGCCACGAACAGAATCTGCTGTCGTGGGCAAAAGTTTTGTTGTAGCGAATGGCTCGCCCTATCTGGCGACTTTTATAATTACAACCAAAAGCAGCACCAGCCGAAACACCAATCAGTCCGTCGGGCTCTATCTTAGCCTCCATCATCACATCGATGATGCCAGCCGTGAAAAGCCCGCGCATAGCGCCTCCTTCTAATACCAGTCCCTTTTTCATGGGTGCAAAGTTATGAAAAAGTGCTGACATATCAAAGCGATTTTAGAAGATTAACGAGTGAATGCTCTTAAAATCTGTGAAAAACGTTTTAAATTTGATAAAATCCTTTGCAGTAAGCTTTTCTAACGCGGTAGATTCGTTTTTTTGGAGTATCTTTGATACCAAGTTTATGAACCTAAAATAATATATTATTAGAACTAACCGAGTATTGATTTGATGCTTATGCTTATAGAAACATACCGTAGTTATATCCTTGGATCCGTTGCTTTATGTGCACTTCTTGCGCTCGTAAGCTGCAGAGAAGGAACTGTTAGTACTGCGTCCGACGCCTATAAGACGCTGTGCGTGAAACGGCAGGACTTTACCCAGATGCGCCAGTTCATGTCAAACATAGAAAGCAAAGAGAACATCAATGTGAATGCCCTTATTGGTGGGACATTGAAGACGGTTTGCGTGAAGGAAGGTGCTCGTGTGAAGAAAGGTCAGCCGCTCTTCATCATCGACCAGGCTCCCTACATCGCCGCAGTCAATGCCGCTAAAGCCCAGGTGGGGACAGCCCGCGCCGCACTCTCCACGGCACAATTGAACTTAGATGGCAAAGAGAAGCTTTATGAGCAGCAGATGGTGGGCGAGTTTGACCTGCGCAGGGCGCGTCATGCCAAAGAGGAAGCCGCGGCCCAACTCGAGGCTGCTCTGGCGGAACTGGCGGCTGCGCGTTCCAACCTGGACTATACTACTATCTACAGTCCTGTTGACGGAACCATCAGTATCATGAATTTCACCGAAGGCGATGTCGTGTTCCCTACCAGCACACTGTCTATCGCCACCATAGCGGCCAACAAGCAGATTTATGCTTATATCACGTTGTCAGAGAAATTGCTCGTGAACCTATTCGAGGAGTATGACTGCAGCACTTCCGACGAACTGCTGAAAAAGTTGCCTCCTGTCTCGCTCTATACTACCTGGGGTGAAGAACTTCCGCAGAAAGGGCACTTCGATGCCGTTAGCGGTGAAGCAGACGTCTTGACAGGTTCAGTCCTCCTTAGGGCTTCGTTCGACAACCCTTCGGAGATGTTCCGCAACGGCAGCAACGGATATGTAGGGCTGCCAACCACAAGGCACGGGGTCTTTGTCATACCGCAGGAGGCCACTATCCACATTCAGGACAAATGTTTTGTTTATCGTATCGTTGATGGCAAGGCCGTCTCTACCGAGGTGAAGGGCATTTCTGCTAACGATGAGCACTATGTGGTGACTAGTGGACTGAATGACGGCGATGTCATCATAGCCGAGAATGCCGGGATGGTGACTGATGGAATGGCTGTAGTCCAGGAAACAGGAAAGAAGGAACTTTAAATACAATCTGTTATGCGTCAAAGATTGCACCATATTATATATATAGTTACCGCGCTGACTCTGTCGATACTCTGCACCAACTGTGGTGAAGAGACCACACCGACGGCGAAGGATTGCTACCGCCTGTTGCGTGTGCAGCGGCAAGACATTACCCTGAATCGCAACTTTTCTGTGAAGATGGAAGGTGTGTATAATATACAGGTTCGCCCTCTTGTCAGTGGACGGCTTGCTAAGATTTTAGTAAACGAAGGTGCTCATGTAAAGAAAGGTCAGCCGCTATTCGTCATCGACCAAAGCCCTTATATTGCTGCCGTTGATGCTGCCAAGGCTCAGGTGGGGACAGCTCGCGCTGCACTCTCATCTGCCCAGTTGAACTTAGATGGCAAGGAGAAACTCTATGCTCAACAGATGGTGGGAGAGTCCGACCTGCTTCGAGCCCGTCATGCCAAGGAAGAAGCCTACGCACAGGTGGAAGCGGCACAGGCTGAGTTGGAATCTGCGCGCATCCAACTGGGCTACACCACCGTCTGTAGTCCTGCAGACGGTGTCATAGGCATGATTGAATACCGTGTGGGTGAACTTGTTGAACCCGACGGCGAACTACACATGGTCGTCTTTTCAGACAATAAATACCTTCGTGCATACGGCGCACTCTCTGAGAAGGCACTCTCTGAACTTCTTCAGGACTTCAACTGTAACTCCACCGACGAACTTCTTGAAAAGTTGCCACCCGTCACGCTTTATACCAACTGGGGCTATCAGTTTGAGGAAAAGGGACATATTGATGCCATCAGCGGAATCGTTGAACAGGACAATGGTGGCACTTATATACGTGCTACGTTTCATAATTCCACAGAAATCTTCCGTAACGGCAGTAACGGCTATATCGAACTACCCTATGTCAGACACAAGGTCATAGTCATTCCGCAGGAAGCTACCGTTGATATCCACAATAAATATATTGTATATAAAGTGGTAGATGGAAAGGCAGTGGAAACCGAGGTGACCATCCTTCCTTATAACGACGGACAAAACTTTGTGGTGACCAGCGGCTTGGAACCTGGCGATGTCATCATTGCCGAGGGAGCCGGATTCGTGGAGGACGGAATGGAGGTAACAGAAAAGAAAGTTAAGAAAGGAGGAAATCCATCATGATCAGTCGTTTCTTTATCACTCGTCCCATCTTCGCCTGTGCCCTTTCGGTGCTTGTCCTACTGGCTGGTATCGTGGGTTATGTCAATCTGCCCGTAGAGCAGTTCCCCAATGTAGCTCCGCCCGTGGTCACCATCAGTACGGAATATACCGGAGCCAGTGCCGAGGCTGTCATGAAGAGTGTCATCACCCCCCTTGAGGAGGCTGTCAACGGCGTGGAGGGTATGGAGTATATCACGTCGTCGTCAACCAGCAGTGGTATGGCCACCGTCAACGTCACCTTCCGTCCCGGCACCGACCCCGATCTGGCACAGATACGCGTAAAAAACCGTGTGGAGGAGGCCAAGGGCTACCTGCCAGCCGAGGTGCTGAATCTGGGCGTGCAGGTGGAGAAGGAGGAGCAGGGCATGCTCCGAATCATTGCTTTGGAATGTCCCGACAACCGCTACGATAATGCCTTTATCACCAACTATTTCAACATCAACGTGCAGCCGCGCCTGCAGCGCATTAATGGTGTGGGCAACATCCAGCTGATGGGCAATGTCTATGGCATGCGCATCTGGATGGACCCGAAAAAGATGGCTCAGTACCAACTGAATCCGGAAGATATTGTCAATGCCCTGGAAGGTCAGAACGTCGAGGCTGCCATTGGCACGCTGGGAGAGGATTCAAATGGAACCTACCAGTACACGCTGGTATATAGGGGGCGCTTGGAAAACCAACAAGAGTTTGAGGATATTGTCTTAAGGACTGATGCCTTTAATGACTTGCATCTCAGCGATGTGGCACGCGTGGAATTGGGCACCGTAACTTATGCCTGCGACAGTTGGGTGAACTCCCACAATGGCACTGTTGCCATCATTACCCCTGCCACCGGTGCTAATGCGCAACGAGTAAACAATGAGATAGACAGGCTCATGGAAGAGCTGAAGCCACACTTGCCGGCAGGACTGGAGTTCCGAGTGCTCTTGGACACCAACGACTTCCTCGACGCCTCGATGAACGCGGTCTATAAGACGCTGCTCGAGGCCCTGCTGCTCGTCATTCTCGTGGTGCTGCTGTTCCTGCAGAACTGGCGTGCCACCATCATTCCGTCGGTGAGCATTGTTGTCTCGCTCGTGGGCACCTTTGCCTTCATGTATATGGTTGGCTTCACGCTCAACCTCATCACTCTCTTCGCACTGGTGCTGGTCATCGGTACCGTGGTCGATGATGCCATCGTCGTGGTGGAGGCGGTGCAGGAGAAACTGGAAGACCCGACGACAACTGCCAAGAAGGCCACCCACCAGGCGATGCACAACATTTCTACAGCCATTATCACCACCACCATTGTCTTCATGTGTGTGTTCATCCCAGCTGCTTTCATGGGCGGTCTCAGCGGTGCCTATTACCGGCAGTTCGGTTTGACGATGGCCGTGGCCGTGGCCATTTCTACTTTCTGTGCCCTGACGCTCTGTCCGGCACTGTGTGCGCTGCTGATGAAACCCCGCTCTCCGGAAGCAGAACTGCAGACAGCCTCCTGGTCGGTGCGTTTTCGTCAAGCCTACAACAAGGCTTTCAATGCCTTGCTCAGTAAATACAGTCGTGCATTGGGATGGTTCATGCGTCGTCGCTGGCTTGTGGGTTCACTGACGGTTGTCAGCATCGTCCTGCTGGCCTGGATGCTCTACAGCACGCCCACAGGTTTGGTGCCCGACGAGGACACCGGGATTATCTTTGTAGATATCACCACACCGTCGGGTTCTACCTTGGCACAGACGAAAAAGACGGTTCATGAGATGTCGAAAGTTCTGGAGAACGACCCCGATATGCGTGGCGTCGGTTCGGTAGCAGGCTGGAATATCTTGGGTGGCGATGGTCCTAACACCGGACTGGTGATGGGGCGCCTGAAGCATTGGGACGACCGCCAGGACGACGGTCACGACATCTTCAGCATCTACGACCGCATAGAGGGTGCCACCCATCAGGTGAAGAGCGGTTCGATGTTCGTGTTCCTGCTCCCCACTGTCTTTGGCTATAGCTATAGCAACAGCGTGGAATTGTATGTTGAGGACTATGGCGGTGGCTCCGTCACCAAGCTCAAGGGCGTGGCCGACAACTTCATGAAGGCACTGGAGGCGCGGCCAGAGATAGAAGAAGTCTATTCGCCCTACGAGGTGAACTATCCGCAATACACTGTCACGGTGAATGCCTCGCTGTGTAAGCGCTATGGCATCGAGCCTGCTTCCGTGCTCAGCGTGCTCAACGGCTATATAGGCAGTAACTATGCCTCGCAGTTCAATAGTTTTGGAAAACTCTACCACGTCATGTTGCAGACTGATCCTAGACTGCGCATGAATAAGGACGACCTGAACGACATCTATGTCGTCACGGAGAAGGGCAGCTACACGCCAATCACCGAACTCATCACGCTGAAGAAGACCTATGGTCTCCAGTCGCTCAACCGCTTCAACCTTTTTTTAGGCATCAACGTAGAACTGACACCTGCCGAGGGCTACACTTCGGGCGATGTCATCAATGCCGTGAGCGAGGTGTCGGCCGCGACGCTGCCCCAGGGCTATGGCTATGAGTACACCGGCACGGCCCGCGAGGAGGCTGCCTCTACGTCGTCCACAGCCTGGGTGTTTGTCATCAGTCTGCTGCTCGTGTTCATCGTGCTCTGCTGTCTCTACGAGAGTCTGCTCATTCCCATGGCCGTCATGCTCAGCGTGCCCTTCGGGCTGCTCGGCAGTTTCGTGTTCATCAACCTGGTAGAACTGGAGAACAACATCTATATGCAGGTGGGCATCATCATGCTCATCGGCCTGATTGCCAAGACCGCTATCCTGATTACGGAGTATGCCTGTGAGCGTCGCCGCGAGGGAATGAGCATAGCCGATGCCGCTCTCACTGCTGCCAAAGCACGCCTGCGCCCCATCCTGATGACCGCCCTGACGCTTATCGTGGGCCTGATGCCTATGATTTTTGAACGTGGGGCAGGTGCCATGGGTAATGTCACGCTGGGACTGTGTGTGGTTGGTGGTATGCTGGTGGGCACTCTGGCCTTGTTACTCTTTGTACCCGTATTCTTCATCTTCTTCCAGACGCTGGAAGAAAAAATCAAAACACACTCGGTAACGACTACACTGTCTATACTGGCAGTCGTCTGCCTGCTGTCGAGCTGTAAGACTTACTCATCGTATCACTCTGACTCTACGGCTACCGATGTGCTGAAAAAACAACTTAGCGCTATAGGCGCATCCGCAGCTGACAGCTTGGCTGGCAACTTGCCCGCCGACTGGCGCGAGGTTTTTACCGAGCCGAAGGTCGCCGCACTTATCGAAGAGGCACTCCTGCACAACAGCGATCTCCAGACCGCCCATCTGCAAGTGCAGGCTGCCAAAGCTGCCCTGCGCAGTGCCAAGGGCGAACTGTTTCCCTCCATAGGGCTGGCAGCCAGCAAAAGCAAATCACGGTTTAAGAACAGTGACTTCACTGAGACATCCTCGGGCTATAACATCGGTGCAGAGGCCAGTTGGGAGATTGATGCCTTTGGCCGTATGCGCAATGCCAAGCGTGCTGCTGCTGCCACCGTCGAGGAACAGATGGCCTATGAGCAGGCTGTGCGTACCGAACTCATAGCCACCGTGGCAACCGCCTACTACCAACTGGAAATGTACGATGCACAGATAGCCGACACCCGCAGCATCATCGACAGTTGGACGGAGAGCATCGCCACGCAGCGCGTCCTGCTGGAGGTTGGTGAGGCTACCAGCGACGATGTTGACCAGTCAGAGGCCGCCAAACTCGAAGCAGAGGCTACACTTGAGGAACTTCTGCTACAATTACGTCAAGCCGAGAATGCCCTGTGTGCCGCGCTGGGCCGTCCCTGTCAGCACATCGACCGCGACTCGCTGAGCGCATCGTGCCTTACTATCGACAGCATCCCGTCGGTCAGCATCCAGGCCCTGGCACGTCGTCCAGACGTCCGTCAGGCTGAGGCCGCACTGAAGGCAGCCTTCTATGCCACCAATGAGGCACGCGCCGCACTCTATCCCTCTCTGTCGCTCTCGGGCAGTATCGGGTGGACAAATGATGTGGGCGAGATAGTCAGTCCTGCCGGACTGCTGATGAATGCTTTAGGCTCGCTGACGCAGCCCCTCTTTGCGGGAGGCCGGCTGAGGGCAGAGGTACAGCGCGCCAAGGCAGAGCAGGAGGCGGCAAAGGTGACTTTCCGCCAGACGGTGTTGGAGGCTGGTCGGGAGGTGAACGACATCATGGCCACCGAGCAATATGCACGCCGAGCCATCAGTCTCAGCGAGCAGCAGGTGAAGAAACTGTCTCATATCGCTGATGCCTCAAAGTTGCGCATGCAGTACGACGAGGACGTGAACTACCTGCAGGTGCTGCTGGCCCGCCAGGCCCTGCTCGAAGCCCGTCTGCAGTTGCTGGCCCATCGTTATGAAATGATAGATGCCCACATCCAGCTTTATAAAGCATTAGGTGGAGGCATGGACTAACAATAATATTTAACCAATAATGAAAGATATGAAAGAAAGTATTACTTACCCATTGAGCGCCATTCAATGGGAGACCTATGATGAGTTTTTGGAAGACCCACAACTGACGCAGCACAATGTCGCACCCTGCATGCCTTTCGAACGATCATCAGCGCAAAGGTTCCTGCGAGCCATGCAAAATATGCTCGACGAGCAGCGCTATCTCCATATACACCTTGTGCGTCAGGGTGACGATATCATGATTTGCGAGGACTGGCAGATGCCCAACAACGTACACTACCACCGCATGAGTGATGCGGAATGGGAAGCGGCACAACCCACGTTTACAAAGCCGTTTGATGTTTTCAACGAGGCTTGTGTGCGTCTTCATCTTGTGGAGACTGACAGTCAGGTCTACGTCATCATGGAGAACTTTCATCTCTTCTTCGACGGCATATCTCAAAGGGCACTTTGGAATGCTTTTGAAGAGGCAGTGCAAGGTATTCCCCTCTACCAACAGGGTGACATCGCTGCTGAAATGACCTACCGCGAGATTGCTTCTTACAACAGTGATGCCTATCGCCGTGCAAAAGAATACTATTTGAAGAAATTCGAAGGTTTGCAACTGACCGACTATTGTCGTGAGACCGACAACCCGTTGGGGCCTGCCATCAGTTCGCATCCCATGGTATCGGCTGATATCATTGATGAAGGCTGCCAGCGCATAGGTCAAACGCCTACCACAGTTTTCTATGCGGCCTACGCCATAGCATTAGCCTATATGTCGGGTGAGACGCGCGTGGTATTTTATACTTTCAATCATGGTCGTAGCGACCGGCGACTCACCGACCATGTTTATGGCCAGTATCTATGCAGTCTGCCTATCGTCATCGATACGGATCCGAACCAGACCGTGGCCGAACTGCTTAGCCAGACACACAGAGAAATCTTCTGTTCCATGCGCTACCGCATCTACCCTGAATATCATCTGCTGCGCGACCTTGGTATCGATGGTATCGCTGGTGATGCTACGGAGATAGGGTATAATGCCGCCGATATCCCAGAATATATCTATGTCGACGGCAAACTGTGGAACACCTATCATATAGATCCATCATTCACAGGCGAGCACTCATCGACCTACATCACTCGTCGTGAAGATCTCTACGAGGTGTTTACCGACTGTAGCAGTGCCCTATATACTCAAGAACAGATTGACACCATGTCGGGAATTACCGGCCAGATGGCTCTCTTGCTTGTTGGCGACCAGAATGAAAAACTTAACAATATTATCCCAAAGAAGAAATGAAACGAATTTTATTAGCGGGCTATGGTAATATCGCTCATGCGTTTCAACAAATCATGGCCGAGCAGGAACCCAGTGGTACTTATTCGCTGACAACCTGTGACTTGAAGGATGGTCAAGACATTCTCACTTATCTGCCAGAACACCATGATGAGTTTGACATAGTGTTTAACACTTCTCAGGCCGAAACTATCGACGTTACACGGATGTGCATAGACTATGGTCTGGACTATATCGACATGGGCGTAGATGAAGGTATGGGTGATGGCACTACGGCGGTGGACTTCCTGTTCGCTTTGGATCCGTTGCTGAAATGTCCAACTCGCAGTCACATCATGTGTGGCTTTGGCATCAATCCCGGTATCCTCGAACACGTCTATCAGAAATACAAGCCACAAGGGCCTCACTATGCCTTCGAACTGGAGCACGACGATGCTGTCAGTGATGAATATGAGGTCTTTGGCACCTGGTCACCCTACATGTATGCCGAGGAGAGTTGTCGTGCAGAGTTGGTCGTGATTAACAAAAATGATATCCGTTACATTACGCAGCAGTTGAAGGATGATGGTGGCGCCATGCGCCTCACCTATCACGGCGAGCAGCGCCAGTACCTCCCTATACCTCATGAAGAGCTGATGTCTATGCTGCACAGCGACGAGAACCTGCTCGGATCTGCCTATCTCTTTCAGGCCCCACGAGGAATGCAGCAATGCTTTCTGGACCATGGCGCTGAAATGACAGTTGAGGAGTTTCTCCAGATTCCCGTGCCCCACTGCCTGAAAGGTGATGATCATGTGGGTATGCTTTTCTGGGACACGAAAGAACGACTCTACTGGGTAAAGAATGTGATGGAAAATCAAACCACCTGGAAGCGATACGGCTGCAATGCTGTTTGTTGGCAGACGGCCACAGGAGCATGGATAGCCTACCGGCTGCTCGATGCCGCCAGTACCGACCACCCTCACACCATGACTGAACTGTCTCAGCTCATGCCAGAAGCCATCGATGCCTTGCTCAATCAGATAGGTCTTACCTTCGAGGTAGAGGAGCAGCCTTTCAGTGTAGAAGAGTTCAAAAAGAATATCATGCGCTATTTTTAATTTAATCTCATATTTTTAGTAATTAGCACTCTATGAAACGAATATTATTAGCTGGCTATGGTAATATAGCCAAGGCCTTTGAAAAAATCATGAATGAGCAGGAGCCGCAAGATAGTTTTAAACTGACTATTTGTGACTTGAAAGATGGACAAGACGTTTTCGACTTTCTGCCCCGCCACCACGACGAGTTCGATGTGGTGGTCAATACTTCGCTGGCCAACAGCATAGAGATTGCTCGTATGTGCATAGACTACGGCCTTGACTGTGTTGACGTGGCTGGCTTTGCGGACGGCATAGATACGGATAATGTCGTATCGATACCTGACTATATAGAGGAAATGAAGCGGATATTGTGCTGGCCTACGCACAGCCATGTCATGTTCGGATTTGGTATCAATCCTGGCATACTCGAACACGTCTATCAGCAATACAAGCCACAGGGGCCGCACTATGCCTTCGAACTGGAACACGACGATTCTGTAAGTGATGAATATGAGGTATTTGGCACCTGGTCGCCATTCATGTATGCCGAGGAGAGTTGCCGCGCCGAATTGGTGGTTGGAACCAGACAGGACGTTATTGATGTGACGCAGCAACTGAATGACGAAGGTGGCACCATACGCCTCACCTATCACGGCAGCGAGCGCCATTATCTGCCCGTCCCCCATGAGGAACTGCTCTCTATGCTGCATAGCGACGAGAACCTGCTGGGCACGGCTAATATCTATCAGGCCCCACGAGGCATGCAGCAGTATCTTCTGGAACGGGGTGCCGACATCACCGATGAAGAGTTGCTTTCTATCCCCGTGCCCCATTGTCTGAAAGGCGAGGATCAGGCGGGCATACTTTTCTGGGACACAAAAGAAAGGCTCTACTGGGTGAAGAGTGTGGTGGACAACCAGACCACCTGGAA
>CAMVKN010000084.1 GCA_947168045.1 uncultured Prevotellaceae bacterium | reverse complement strand
GATGGCGTTGTCCATGATGTGCTGCATGTGGCCCTGCTTGCTCCAGCCTGTCTCGTCCTCGCCCATGCCGTGCTGCAGGTAGAGCACGGGGTAGTGCTTCTTGGCGTTCTTCTTCAGCTCATATTCGGCAGGCGTGTAAACCATGGCGTGGCGCCATGCGTTCTGCGACTGGCTGTAGTAGTAGATGCTGCGCACCATGCCCTGCGGCACGCCCTGCTGCGGACGGTAGTAGTCGCCCTCAGGTCCCTCGGGAATCTCTATGCCGCCAGCCTCGCGGTTGCAGCCGAAGAAGGTCTCGGTGGCAGGGTCGATGAAGTTTACGCCTCCAATGTTCATGAAGTAGTAGTGGAAGCCCACGGGCAGTGGGTCGGTCTGTACAAACCAGTTGCCCTTGCCGTCACGCTCCATTTCATACTTCTTGTTGCAGATGTCGAGCACCACCTTGCGGGCCTCGGGAGCCGCCACGCGGAAGTAGGCGCGGCCCTCCTTGTCCACCTTCGGGAACTCATTGCCCGGCACGGTGGTCTCGGCGATGAAGGCATCAGCGGGCACCTCGAACACCTTGGGCAGGTCGATGTGCGGACGCACGGGCTCGTAGCCCAGCAGGCGGGCCATGGTCTCACCGTAGCGGCAGCCCAGCTCGCGATAGCCGGCGGCGTCGAAGTGCAGGTTGTCGGCACCGTTGGTGCATCCTGTCGACGAGATGACCTGTGCGGTGTGGATGGTCTTGGGCAGTTCCTGAATCTGCTTGTTCATGGCTATGCACCGGCCTTTACCGTCGGCCTGGACCACCTCGCCTGCCAGGAGGGGCACCTCCTCGGGCTTCAGCTGCAGGTCGCCTAACAGCTGGTCGTACACCTGCTGCACCTTGTTGGCCCATTCCGGGTCGCCCGTGTTTGACTCACCCTGGTGCATCAGCACGCCCTTGATGACGCCATCCTGCTGTGCCTTCTTGGCCAATGTCACCAAGCGCTCGTAGGGGTTGTTGTCGTATGCTTCCAGCATGCCCGTCATCCAGTTGGGAGCTGTCTTTACATATTCTTTTATCTCTGAGGGCATGAAACCCTCAATCTTGATGCCGCCGATGGCCACGTGGACGACACCGATGCGGATGTTCTGTGGCAGCGAGTTCACCAGCGTGCGCCCAAACCAGTCGACAGGCGTCAGACCGTTGTTCGGACGGCACAGCGGGGGCGTGGCCTCACACCACTCGCCCATCTTGCGACCGCGCTGTGGGTCGTCAACGGCGGGCATCAGCAGAAAACGTGGGCCGGCGCTCTTCAGGTCCTGGGCCTCAGGACGGGCAGCGCCCTCCATGTTTGACTGACCGAAACAAAGGAAGATGTAGAAGTTGGGGTCGACGGCTGCCGTCGACTTCGTCAGCGACAGTGTCAGCAGTGCCGCGGTCAGAAGGAGTTTCTTCATAGCTTTCATCTTTTTAACGTGATGTTTTTTATGGGTGTTTTGTTGCTGCAAAGTTACGAAAAAGAACACTACCGGCGTTTCATTTTTGTTCCATTTACTGACTGAAATGTAACATGACGTAATGAATAGTTGTGTTTTGTCGGAAAAGCAAAAGAAAAATGTTTTTTTCTTTTGCTTTTTCGTCGCATCTTCGTACCTTTGCACCCATGAAGCAAGCCATGATATTTGCAGCCGGACTGGGCACCCGCCTCAAGCCGCTCACTGACACGATGCCAAAGGCGTTGGTCAGGGTAGGGGGGCGTGCCCTGCTTGACATTGTCATCGACAAGTTGCGCGAACAGGGTTATGGCCGCTTTGTCGTCAATGTCCACCATTTCGCATCCATGATTGAGGAGCATGTGGCCGCTGCGCCCTATGCGCCGATGGTGCGCATCAGTGACGAGCGCGACCTGCTGCTTGAGACGGGCGGTGGACTGAAGAAGGCCGCACAGCTGTTCAGCGACGATGACCCTGTGCTCATCCACAATGTAGATATATTAAGTAATGTGGACTTCCAGTGGTTTGCCCGTCAGCACCTGCCCGAGGAGGACGCCGTGCTGTTGGTGAGCCGCAGGAAGACCAAGCGCTATCTGCTCTTCGACAACGCCATGAGGCTCATGGGGTGGACGAACACCGAGACGGGCGAGGTGCGCAGCCCCTTCCCCTGGCTGCGTGAGGCCGACATCACCGTTAGCGACGATTGGCAGGTTACCTCACAGCACTCAGCTCTCACCACCCACCTCTATGCCTTCGCCTTCAGTGGCATCCACAGCTTCTCTCCGAGGCTGTTCCCGCTGATGGACCGTTTCCCCGACCGTTTCCCCATCATGGATTTCTATCTCAGCACCTGCCACCGGCGCGCCATCATGGGCTGTGCCAAGGATGACCTGCGCCTGCTCGACGTGGGCAAGCTCGACACCCTGGCCGAGGCTGAGAGATTCATCCAATAGACTAAGAGCAGGGCACAGAAAGAGCGTTGCCTACCCGGGTGTCACGAACTGAATCATATATTTAAGATAATACATACATTAGTCTATGCAACAGAAGATTATCATCCTCGACTTTGGGTCGCAGACGACGCAGCTCATCGGGCGCCGCGTGCGCGAGCTGGACACCTTCTGCGAGATTCTGCCTTACAACAAATTCCCCGTTGGCGACGACAGCGTCATCGGTGTCATCCTCAGCGGTTCGCCTTACAGCGTGCATGACCCAGACGCCTTCAAGGTCGACCTGAGCCAGTTTGTGGGGCGCGTCCCCGTGCTGGGCATCTGCTACGGTGCGCAGTTCATCAGCCATACGCTCGGCGGAAAGGTGGAGAAAGCCGACAGCCGTGAGTATGGACGGGCCAACCTGGAGACTGTCGACACCACCAATCCTTTGTTCCGCGGAATCGAACAGCACTCTCAGGTGTGGATGAGCCACGGCGACACCATCACCGCCATACCCGATGGATTTCAGGTCATCGGCTCCACCAAAGACGTGCAGAACGCTGCTTTCTACTGTCCACCGGGGACAGCGATAGCAAATGAAAAAGGCATCTTCGCCGTGCAGTTCCACCCCGAGGTGTTCCACACTTCGCAGGGAAAGACACTGCTGAAGAACTTCGTGGTCGACATCTGCGGCTCGCGCCAGGAGTGGAGCGCCGCCTCCTTCGTCGACACCACTGTGGAGGAGCTGAAGCAGCAGATAGGGCAGGACCGTGTCATCCTCGGACTGTCGGGCGGCGTCGACTCGTCGGTGGCTGCCGTGCTCCTCAACCGTGCCATAGGCCAGCGGCTGACCTGCATCTTCGTTGACCACGGCATGCTACGCAAGAACGAGTTCCGCCAGGTCATGGACGACTACCAGGGACTTGGTCTGAACGTCATCGGCGTCGATGCCAGCGAGAAGTTCTTTGCCGACCTCAAGGGCGTGGACGACCCCGAGCAGAAGCGTAAGATAATCGGTCGTGACTTCGTTGAGGTGTTCAATGCTGAGGCAAAGAAAATTACCGACGCCAGGTGGTTGGCACAGGGAACCATCTACCCTGACCGCATTGAGTCGCTGAACATCACGGGCAAGGTCATCAAGAGTCACCACAACGTGGGCGGACTACCCAAGGAGATGAACCTGCAGCTGTGCGAGCCCCTGAAGTGGCTGTTCAAGGACGAGGTGCGTCGTGTGGGACGCCAGTTAGGCATGCCCGAGCACCTCATCACCCGTCATCCCTTCCCCGGCCCTGGTCTGGCCGTGCGCATCCTGGGTGACATCACCCGCGAGAAGGTACGTATCCTGCAGGACGCTGACGACATCTACATACGAGGCTTGCGCGAGTACAAGGTGAAGCTCTCCGGCGAGGAGGCCCGCCGTGTCCTGGCCGCTGGTGTGCCTGCCGACATGCAGGACGGCACCATCGAGGTGTCGCTCTATGACCAGGTGTGGCAGGCAGGTGCCATCCTGCTCTCCACCGTCCGCTCGGTCGGCGTCATGGGCGATGAGCGCACCTATGAGAATCCTGTCGCCCTGCGTGCCGTCACCAGCAGCGATGCCATGACCGCCGACTGGGCCCATCTGCCCTACGACTTCATGGCCAAGGTCAGCAATGAGATTATCAACAAGGTGCGTGGTGTCAACCGCGTCTGCTATGACATTTCCTCAAAGCCACCCGCAACCATTGAGTGGGAGTAAGAGATGAAGAATGTAGAGGTAGTTGGCGAGGCTGCCTACATGCTTACGAAAGCCTTCAAGAAGGCACATCCTGCCACACCGTGGAAGTTTGTGCAAGGTATGCGCCATGTCTTGGTTCACGACTATGCCGCCATCGACGACAGAGAACTTTACAATACTGTCGTTAACGACATTCCTCTCACCTCTCACCTCTCACCTCTTATCTCTCACTTCCCCATGACCTTCTTCCGTCCGACGATATAGACGGTGCCTGAGGGCAGAGGCACGGAAGCAGCGTGGCGGGACAGGAGACGGCCGTCGAGGGTGACAACGGAGCCGGTGCCCATGCGGGCATCGGCTTCCTGGTTGATGGGACGTATGCCACTGTGCTCGCCCTTGGTCAGCTCGCTGGCCATGCGGGCCACGCTCTCCATCAGCGAGGCACCGCTGGCCATCGCACCCATCGACGGTGTCCTGGTGGGGTCAACAGGGCTGCCCCAGTAGAAGTTGCAGTACATGGCGGGATAGGTGCTCAGGTCCAGGTTGTTCCACAGGGCCTTCGCGTTGTTCTGCAGATAGCGCAGGAAGGTGCGGCGATAGGCCATCGATACCGACTCGTCGAGCACCATGTTCACGGCGTAGGGCATGGCAACGGCCTTGAAGATGCTCTGGTCCATGGAGTCGCCCTCGTCCCTGAGCAGACCGTTGTGCGTGCAGCGCGGGCTGTTCAGCATGTAGTTCATCACCCGCTGCGCCGTCGTCAGGTAGCTGGCATCACCGGTGATGTGGTAGAGCTGTCGGCAAGCCTCGCTGAAGGTGCCCTGCGTATAAGTCAGTGGCGGCTCCTCAACGCGTCCGTCGTTGTTCAGCTTGGTCTTCATTTCGTTCATCAGGTAGGTGCACATCTCGATGGCAGCCTGCTTGTACTTCTCATCGCCATAGCGCAGGAACAGCTTCGAGGCTACCAGCGACCCCGGCGCATTGGTGCAGGCGTTGCGCTCCATGAAGTTCGACTTCCATGGCAGTCCCCAGAATCCCTGCTCGTCGCGCCAGCCGCGCGGCATGATATAGTTGTCGAAGACGATGCGAGCCGTGTTTGCATACGTCGGCCTATCCAGGGCCTCGCTCATGTGCAGCAGCGTCAGGCATATCCAGCACATGTCGTCGGTGAACTCGTTGAGGAAGCCCGTCATGTCGCTGTCATCCCTGTACCAGTTGTTGGCATGGCAGGCATACCACAGCTTCATGTACCGCTCATAGCGTGAGGCGGTGGCGGCGTCGGTGTCCTTGATGCGCTCGTAGGAGTAGATGAGCACGTCCATGGCGTGCGCCTGCTGCCAGTAGATGTCGGTCGTCACGTCATCGCGGTTGGGACGGTCGTAGGGAACGGCCCAGAACGTGCCTCGCGATGTATTGAGAAATTGTCCTACAAAGGCTGTCGTCAGGCTGTCGGCCTTGCCTGAGTAGTCCATTTCGACGCTTGCTGCAAGGGGATTGTCAGCCCATGATGTGGGCACAACGGCCCATGATGCCACGAGGGCAAAAGAAAGAATGAGTGAATGTCTGTTCATGTTTTTGTAACTACTTGACTATTGAGTGTGCAAAGATAGTGATTTAGTTCCATGTAGCAAGCAAGAAATAAGAAAAAAGTTGATATTTAGTTTGCTTTACGCGCGCGCACGCGAGAAAAGTCGCGACTTATGACAGCCAGGCATGGAGATAATTTCGCCAGGCATTGAGTTATGCTCGCCAAGCATGGAGATAATTTCGCCAGGCATGGAGTTATTCTCGTAAAGTGCCGCTTTATGCTACAAATCTATGGTGGCCAATTTAAAGAGGACTCATATATGATAAAAAAACAAAAAGGGGAAGCCTTTTCTTTGGTGGTATCAGGGAATATGCTTACCTTTGCACGAAGGTTGCAACAGAAGGCAGCCTGAATGGTTTTTATTCAAATCGACACGAACATGATGAGAAGAGTCATCCTATTCCTTGCCGTCCTGTTCTTGATGGGCGGCAACGCCATGGCGCAGACGGCGCGCCAGGTGCTGGACAAGTGTGCCGCCGTGGTGAGCAAGCCTGACGGCGCTACAGCCAACTTCAGCATGACGAGCGCCCAGTATGGCAACGCCAGTGGCACCATCAGCATCAAGGGGCAGAAGTTCTACATGCACAGCAGTGCCACCACGATGTGGTTCGACGGCACGACGCTCTGGACCTATATGTCGCAGAATGAAGAGGTGAACATCTCCACGCCCACACAGCAACAGCTGCAGAGCCTCAACCCCTATCACTTCATCAACCTCTACAAGCAGGGCTACAACGCCACGCTGGCGACGGCCGCCACGACCTACACCGTCCATCTGACGGCCACCGACCCGCAGCTGAAGATTAGCGAGGCCTTCCTGACCGTCGACAAGACCACCTACGCACCGAAGGAAATCAAGCTGCTGCAAGGCACGAAGTGGACCACGTTCACCGTGAGCGGCCTGAAGGCTGAGCGCCAGAACGACGCCAAGTTCCGCTTCAACAGCAGTGACTATCCCGATGCAGAACTGATAGACCTGCGCTGATGAACCGCCTACAGATTTACCGCGAGCTGCGCCGCCACGACAAACTGGGGCAGAAACGCCACCCCATGCTGGAACAGAGCACGGTGGCGAAGGTGATGATGTACTTTGGCGCCGGCATCATGGCCGTCTATCTCGTGTTCCTTGGCAGCCTCTTTGGCAAGCTGGCAGCCGAGGAAGAGCTGCCCGCCATGATTCTGGGCCTGATGGTGCTCTTGCTGATGCCCCTCGACTTCCTGATGCGCTTCATCAGCCAGCAGACACCCATGATGTTCATCAAGCCTTACCTGCTGTTGGACATGCCGCGCAGGACGGTGGTGGAGAGCTATCTGCTCAACCTCGTCATCAGTGGCTATAACTGGCTGTGGCTGACACTGTTGTTGCCCTACGCCTACATCTGTCTGGTGGCGGGCATCAGCCTGTGGGCCATGCTGGCCGTCGTGCTGTGCGGCCTGCTGCTGGTGATGGTCAACAGCCAGTGGTATCTGCTGGTGCGCACCCTCATAGGCCGCTCGTTGCTGTGGTGGCTGTTGCCCATTGCTGTCTATGCCGCCATCATCGTGCCCATGGTGGTGCTGACCGACGACCCCTTCGATGTCATGGAGGACTTCTTCGACACCTTCGACAACGCCCCCATGCTGTGGCTGCTGGTGCTTGGGGCACTGGCACTGCTCGTCGCCATGCTGTGGCTGAACCGTGAGCTGCAGCTGCGCTTCGTGCGGCAGGAGCTGTCGCGCGAGGAGAAGAAGAGCACCGCCATCAAGCATGTGTGGCAGCTGTCGTTCCTCGAGCGCTTCGGACAGGTGGGCGAGTACCTGAAGTTAGAGGTGAAGAGCATCATGCGTAACAAGGCCATACGGTCACGCGTGCTGATGAGCGTTGGACTCATCGTCATGCTCACGGCACTCATCAGCTACACCGACGTCTACGACGGGGCCATGCTACTTAACTTCTGGTGCTACTACTGCTTTGCCATCTATGGCATGACCACGCTGGTCAAAATCATGGGGCCTGAGGGCAACTACATCGACCTGCTGATGACACAGCACGAGAACATCCTGCTGCTGCTGCGTGCCAAGTACTATTTCCATGTGGCCATCCTGTTCATTCCCCTGCTCATCATGCTCCCGGCGGTCATTGCCGGCAAGTTCACCGTGATGATGATGGTGGCCTACCTGCTGCTGACCAGCGGCCTGGGCTATCTTATCCTCTTCCAGCTGGCCGTCTACAACAAGCAGACGCTGCCACTTGACGCCAAGATAACAGGCAAGAACAACATGGAGAGCGGACTGCAGCTCGTCATCGAGCTGACGGGCATGTTCGTGCCCCTGCTCCTGGTGGGGGCGCTGGTGCTGACCGTCGGCGAGGACACCGCATACCTGGTGATGTCCATCGTCGGACTGTTGCTCACGCTGGCCCATCCGCTGTGGCTGCGCAACATCTACGTGCGCATGATGCGCCGCAAGTATGTGAACATGGAGGGATTCCATGCCTCAAGATGAGACGCCGTCGTCATTACACATTACTTATTATAACTACTAAAAACTATGAGAAAAATTCTTGCACTAACGGCAGCTTGTCTGCTATTGGCCGTCACTACGGCCATGGCCGGGGTGAAGCAGCAGCTGACCATCAATGGTCAGACGGTGGAGAAGAGCGTGACGCGCATCACCTTCGATGGTGACAATGTCGTGCTCCATTTCGTAGGCGATGACAGCCAGACGGCCGACATGGAGACGGTCGTGCTGGGCTTTACCTATTCGCCCACCACAGCCATCCACACCCTGCGCGGCACCGTGGGTAACACACTGAACCTGGAAGGGCTGGACCCCGGTACTGAGGTCTGCATCTATGATGCTCAGGGAAAGCTCGTCACTGCCACAACGGCCAGCGAGGCCAAGGCAGTGCTCTCGACAAAGGCGCTGAAGAAGGGCGTCTACATGCTGAAAGCTGGCCAGCAAGCCGTGAAATTCATTAAACGATAGAGGGGCCATGAAGAAGATTTTATTTAGCATCATCGCACTCGTTGGCATGCTCAACGCCAGTGCACAGCAGGCATGGGACTTTAAGCAAAAGATTGAGGCCGACTCGCTGGCCCTGGCAAAGGCTACAAGCGAGTGGGTGTACACGGAGAAGAACAGCCGCTTTGAGAACCAGAAGGCCATCAGCGGCGCCATCACTGCCGGAGGAACGGAGCTGACCCTGACGAAGGGACTGAAGGTGAAGGCCGACGCAAAGAAGATTCGCATCGACATAGGCTCGCGCATACAGCTGGCCGGCAGCAAGATTCCACTCACCATCCCCGCGCTGAAGAAGGGCCAGACGGTGACCATCAGCTTCGCATCGACCGGCGACAAGGTAGTCACCTTCGACCAGCTGTCCAACCTGACCAATGCCAAGGGCTTCAGCGCTGCCGACAAGAACACCACGCAGCAGGGAACGGCCACAGTGGCTGAGGATGGCGATGTCAGCTTCAGCAGCACTGGTGGCAGCATCAACGTCTTTTCAGTCGCCGTAAGCGAGGCACAGCCCGGAACCGATGTGCCCGAGGACGTGACGGACAACGCCGTGGCACGCAACCCCTTCGTCAACCAGGCCCTGCTGACGCTGGCCAACGGTGACACGAAGTTCTATAACACACAGTCGCTGCAGGCCATTGACATCGACAATGAGACGGGACTGATGACCCTGACCACCGCCAACCAGCAGCAGGACGTTTACAATGGCACCGTCACGAACATTGCCTTTGCCAAGAAGTTGGATAACGGACAGCAGCCTGAGATTGACAACAACGGCGTCGTCATCACCGAGGCCATGGGCTGGCAGGAGTCGGCCTATGTGAAGTTCGACCTCTTTGACGGGGCCCAGACCTATAACGTCTATGTGAAGGGTGGACAATATGCCGACTTCACCAAGATGGACGCACAGCTGGTGCGCAACTATGGCACCTATGGGCGGGCCGACGCCGTGGGACTCATGGCTGGCAGCTACACACTGAAGGTGGTGCCCGTGGCTGACGGCAAGGAGCTTGCCGACAAGGCCAGCACTGCCAGCAGCCTCACCGTGAAGAACTACGACCGCAGGGGTTATGCACACTTCAACTACACCGCCGGGGTGGGGGCCTACAACGACGATGGCTCGCTGAAGCGCGGCGCCAAGGTGTTCTATGTCACCGCCAAAACGGCCAAGACCATCAGCACCACTGTGGCCGGCGCAGAGGCTAACCCCTGCGTGGGGCTGCAGGCCATCATCGCGGGCTATGAGAAGGGACAGGACACCACGCCCATCGTCTTCCGCTTCATCGGCGTGGTCACGAAGGACGACCTCGACGCACTCGGCAGTAGCGAGGAAGGCATCCAGGTGAAGGGACGCAGGGCTGACGCTGAGCTGAACATGACCTTCGAGGGCATTGGCGACGACGCTACACTGAAAGGCTTCGGCTTCCTCGTGCGCAATGCCAAGAGCGTGGAGTTCCGCAACCTGGGCATCATGCGTTGCATGGATGACGGCATATCGCTCGACACTAACAACTCGAACATCTGGATTCACAACATAGACTTCTTCTATGGCAAGCATGGCAGCGGTGACCATGAAAAGGGCGACGGCTCATGCGATGCCAAGGCCGACACGAAATACACGACCTTCAGCTATTGCCGTTACTGGGACACCGGAAAGACGAACATGCTGGGCATGAAGGACGAGTCAGGCCCCAACTACCTGTCCTATCACCACAACTGGTTCGACCACAGTGACTCGCGTCATCCTCGTGTGCGCACAATGACCGTGCATGTGTGGAACAACTACTTCGACAACTGTGCCAAGTATGGCGTGGGTGCTACCTCAGGCAGCAGCGTGTTCGTAGAGAATAACTACTTCCTGAAGACCAAGAAGCCCATCCTCTCGTCGCTCCAGGGCACCGATGCACTGGGCAGCGGCACCTTCTCAGGCGAGAACGGTGGCATGATTAAGGCATACGGCAACTATTTCGACAGCAGCACCAAGAACTTCCGCTACTACACGCAGAAGAATCCGGCTACGACCGGCTATGATGCCTATGAGACGGCTACACGCGCCGACAAGGTGCCTGCCACGGAGGTAACGGTGGTTGGAGGCACTGCCTATAACAACTTCGACACTGACAGCAAGCTCATCTACAGCTATACGCCCGATGCAGCTGCCGACGTGCCTGCCGCCGTCATGGGTTATTACGGCGCAGGCCGACTCAACCATGGCGACTTCCAGTACACCTTCGCTGACAACGTGGGCAACGACGATACTGACTCAGCCTACGACACCGTGCTCGCTGCAAAGATTGACGGCTATAAGTCGGCCTTCGTCGGTTTCTTCGGCGAGGAGAGCACAGACCCGGGCACAGAGCCTGGCGGCGATGACCCGCAGCCCGAAGGCGTCATCGTGGCTTCCTTCGACGGTGCACCCTCGAACAGCATGTTCACCGTGGTCGGCGACTATGGCGACGGCAAGGTGACCTACGACAACGTGTACTACAAGAAGGGTGTGAAGCTGAACAGCAAGGGCAGCATCACCTTCACCCCGCAGCAGGACTACCAGATGACCATCGTCATGGGTACGGCAAAGTCGGGACGTAACCTGGCCATCAACGGTACGGTGACCAACGTCACGGGCACCGAGAGCACCGCTGGGGCTTACTACGAGTTGCAGCCCATTGCCATCACTGCCGGTACGAAGTATGTGCTGACCAAAGGCTCGAATGAGGGACTTGTCATGCTCATCATCCTCACTCCCGTAGAGTAGAAAAACGCATGAAAGGGTGGGGCGGAGGTGCCGTTTGATGGGCATCTAAGCCCCATTCTTACTTTTTTTGCACTTTTATCGAAAAAAAATCGCGAAAAAATTTGGTCGGTTCAAAAAAAGTCCGTACCTTTGCACCCGCAAAACAGAAAACGATGCACCCGTAGCTCAGTTGGTAGAGCACCTGACTCTTAATCAGGGTGTCCAGGGTTCGAACCCCTGCGGGTGTACAAAAGCAAGAAAGGTGGCAGGATGAAAATCCTGCCACCTTTCCTTCTTGCAATACCGTTTCCATCTTTATGTCGGATACACGGAAGAAGACGGCTCAAGCGAAAAATCATAGAAATTATATGATAAATTACATGGTAATTATATGTCAAAAACTCAAGTTACTATGT
>CAMVKN010000083.1 GCA_947168045.1 uncultured Prevotellaceae bacterium | reverse complement strand
TATTACGGTATCACGTTATTACGGTATCACGTTATTACGGTATCACGTTATTACGGTATCACGTTATTACGATATCACGTTATTACGCTGTCACGTCACTACGCTATTGTTTACAGCTTGTCGGGTATGTCGTCAGGCTCGATGAGCTGGTAGGTCTCCTTGCTAACCTGTTCAGGCGGCAACTTGGAGACGCGCACCGAGAGCTGCTGCACCGTTTCGTCGAGCAGGTTGCGCATCTCACGGGCATTGCCGAAGGTGTCGCCCTTCACCATGATCATCTTGCAAATGACGTCGAGGGCCTTGAACTCTGCCGCTGGCGAGAGGATGTAGGCATCCTTCTGCGCCATCTTCTTATAGATGGCCAGCAGCTCATCCTCGTTATAGTCGTCAATGTGCAGCTTGTGTGTGAAACGGCTGGCCAATCCGGCATTGGCCTGCATGAACTCGTCCATCTTGTTCTGATAGCCAGCGACAATGACGACAAACTTGCCACGGTCGTCCTCCATGCGCTTCATCAGGGTGTCGATGGCTTCCTTGCCATACTGGTCGTTCTGGTCGCTGAGGGTGTAAGCCTCGTCAATGAAGAGGATGCCGCCCATGGCCTTGTCACACATGGAGTTGACAATCTTTGGCGTCTCACCCATGTACTTGCCGACGAGTGTGGCGCGGCTGGCCTCTATGACATGGCAGGTGGGCAGGATGTCCATGGCCTGAAGTATCTCACCCATCTTGCGTGCGATGCTGGTCTTACCCGTTCCCGGATTGCCAGTGAGCACGAAGTTCATGGACAGCTGTTGCACCTTTCCGGCACCCATGGCGGCACGCTGCTTCATGAACATGCTCTGCACGGCCAGTCGGCGTATGCTGTTCTTCACCGAGCGCATACCGATGAACTCATCCAGCTCATTGAGCACCTCGTCGAGCGGGCGTGCAGCCGAGCTGTGGGCTGCGGGCAGGTCGTCGACGGTGATGCGGAACATGTCCTGCTCAGTGAAGCCCGGTTCGTTCATCCGTGACACCAGGCGCTGGCTCTGGCGCTCAACAGCCTCGTTGAAGATGCGACGTGCCTCACGGGCGTTGCCGAAGTTCTTGTCGCGACGCAGGTAGAGCTGTTCAAACTGACGGTGGATGGCGCCCTCAGTGTCACTGTCAATGGTGAAGTTCTTCCCCTTGGCCAGGTTAAGGAATATCTGCGTCAGCTCGTCGGGTGTATAGTCGTCGAAATGGATGGTCTGTGTGAAACGGCTCTTCAGGCCCGGGTTCGTGTCGATGAAGTCGTGCATCTGTTCAGTGTAGCCAGCCACGATACAGATGAACTTGCCGCGGTCGTCCTCCAGACGCTTCAGCAGGGTGTCGATGGCCTCGCTGCCGAAGGAGTCGTTGTCGCTTGACTTCAAGGTGTAGGCCTCGTCAATGAAGAGGACGCCTCCCATGGCGGTGTCGATGAGCTGGTTGGTCTTGATAGCCGTCTGTCCTGAGAAGCCAGCCACGAGCTTCGAGCGGTCGGCCTCGACGAGCTGGCCACGGGTGAGGATGCCCAACGTCTTGAACACGTCGGCCATGATGCGGGCCACGGTGGTCTTGCCAGTACCGGGATTGCCCGTAAAGACATAGTGCTTGCCCTGGAAGGTGTTGGTCTCGCCACGCTTGATTTGCAGGTTGAGGAAGGCGGCGAGATTGGCCACCTCCTTCTTCACGCCCTCCAGTCCTACCATGCCTTCGAACTTCTTCAGGCACTCGGTGTAGTCCACCTCCTGCGGTGCCTCATAAGGCACATCAGCCTCGACGATGGTCATCAGCTGTTCGTTGCTCATCTGCTGGAAGTCGCCTTTCTGCAGGCGTCCTGCCTGATTCTTGCAAATCTGGTCGAAGAGCGAGCGCATGGTACGTCCGTTAGCGAAGTCCTTGTCGCGCTGGCTGTGCATCTCGCCAATCATCTTCTTGGTCAGTGCCTCAGCCTCGGGAGCGAACACATATTTCTTCGCCTTGGCAAACGACAGCATGATTTGGAACAGCTCGTCGGGCGTGTAGTCGTCGATGTTGAGGAAATAGTTGAAGCGGCTGCGCATGCCAGGGTTGACGCGGAACAGGTTGTCCATCTCAGTGCGATAGCCGGCGGCGATGACGACGAACTTTCCGCGGTCGTCCTCCATGCGCTTCATCAGCGTCTCCAAGGCCTGTGCGCCCTGGTTGTCGCGCTCGCCGCTCTGGTTCATGGGCGCCAGCGTATAGGCCTCGTCGACAAAGAGAATGCCGCCCATGGCCTTGTCGCAGAGACGGTTCACCACCTTTGGCGTCTCACCCTGATAGGGACTGACCATCTGTGAGCGGTCCACCTCCACCACATGGCCAGAGTCAAGGTAGCCAATGGCAGCCAGAATCTCGCCAAGCTTACGTGCGATGGTCGTCTTGCCAGTGCCAGGATTGCCCGTCAGGACGATGTGCATCGACATCTTCTCCTGCTCGCCCAGGCCACGCTCGGCACGCTGCACGCTGTTCTGCACGGAGAAGGCAATCTCCTTCACCGCATTCTTCACCTCAGTCATGCCGATGTAGTTGTCGAGGTCGCTCAAGATGTCGTCCAACGAGCGTTCCTCAGGCACGTAGCCACGGATGTCGCCTTTCTCAATGCAGTCAGCCTGTGCCCCGCGGCTGATGAAGCTGGTGAAGATGTCCTCGGCAGTCTTCATGGCCACATGGGCATTGCCGAATGACTCGTCCTTAATCTTAATCTGGTATTTAAAGAAACGACGCAGCTGCTCGTCGGCCTCCTCGGTAAACTGCCCGATGCCATATTTGTTCTTCAGCCCCTGCTTAGCGATGTCACACAGCTCGTGATAGTTGGGCGTAGGCAGGCGGAAGGTGTACTTGAAACGGTTCTTCACCGCCGGGTTGCTCTCAAGGAAGTCGTCGAGGCCCTTGGGCAGACCAGCAATCATGACGATGGGGTTGTCGTCCCACTTGTCCATCTCGACAAAGAGCTTGTCCAATGGGTTCACCTGGTTGGAATACTTGTCGGGCAACAGCTTCTGCACGTTGTCGAAGAAGAGTATTCCGCCACGCGACTCCTTGATGTTTTCGTCCCACTTGTCGACGAAGCGCTGATAGTCGACGGCATCGACCATGGTCAGCTTGGGCTTGTCGATAATCTTATGCTGATAGAAATAGTCGCGGATGATGGCAGCGAGCGTCGTCTTGCCAGTGCCCGTCTCGCCTATGATGATGGCATTGACCGACAGACGTACCACATTGATGTCCTTTCTGGAACGCAGGTAGGTATAAGTATCGACGATGGTCTTCAGCTGTGCCTTCACATCGTTCAGTCCCACCATCTTGTCGAGGGTGTGGCTGATGATGGGCTGGCCGCACCATCTGCAGAACTTGGCTACGCTCCGGTTTTCCTTATGACAGAACTCACACGTCATCTCTCTATAATACTTTCGTTATGATTGTAGACACCTTATTATTTATAATATGTATAGGACACAGGCCTCAGGTCAGGGCAGCTCGGCATCGAGCAGGCTGGAGCTGAAGATGATGAACTCAAGCACGAGCAGCAGCGCCATGACGGTCCACAGCACATAGTGCATGACTGACTCGCCGGCGAGCGAGCGCACATGGTCGCTCACCTCGTCGAGCATGCTGAACTTGGTGCTCTTGTAGCGGTTCGACTTGGTCTTGAAGGTATAATAAAGTGGTTCTATGAGCGACGTCTTCACGTCTTCGTTGTTCAGCAGGTGGTTGACGGCATCCGCATCGGCAGCCTTGTCCTCATGGAAGGCCGTGAAATGGCAGATGGCCATATAGACAGCCGTGAGTCCGACCACGACGATGTTGAGCAGCCCCGGGCTGGCATCCTGCACGGCCTGCATGACATAGATGGGAACGAGCGCCGTGAGTGCGCCTAACAGGCCACATATACACGAAAGCGTCAGACTGAGGCCCTTGAAGTAAGCACGCACGGCCACGATGACCGCACTCATGCCTCCTACGGGCACCCCGATGGCCAGCACCTTATGACTCATCAGGTAGTCGCGCCCACTGATGCCGATGATGAGCACCAGGAGTGCCCAGACAGCGCAGACGCCATAGAAGATGTATTTCCACAGCTGTTCCTTCATCCGTGCCGACTGCCATTGGTACTTGACGCCGGCCACGTGGCGCTTGGTGTCCTCGCAAGCCTTCGTGAAACGCCGATAATAGGGCTGCTGGTTGTCCAGGCGTCCCTGCGCCATAATCCACTCCTCCAGCTCACGCTCGTAGCTATATTCCTCAGCGAAGTCGCGTGTCGGGTCCTCATGGTAGAAGGCAGCCATCCACTGTGACAGCTTGCCGGTGCGCAGCTCCTGACGTATCAGCGAGGTATAGCTCAGGTCCATGCTGCGCCCGTCGGTCAGGATGGTGCCGTTGGGCAGCAGGTAGCCTGGCGTGGCGCCAAGGATGCGGCAGAAGCGGTAGAGCGCCGTGGGCAGGTCGTAGGCACTCAGGCGGTCGTGGTTCTCGGCTGACTGCAGGTCAAAGCACCGGTTGGCCTCGTTCATCAGGTCATACCACCCATGCAGCTGGGCATAGGAGAAGAAGCGCCCTTCCTTGTCAGTAAAGTCGCGCATGCGCATCTCGAAGTCATCGCCCGAGAGATGCTCGACCTGCATCAGCTCGTGTGAAAGCAGCTCGCCGATGGCTGCTGGCGTGTAAGCCTCGCGCAGGTCGTAGGCACACTCACGGTCCAGGTTATAGAGCACCTTGTAGGCCAACTGCCTTGAGTACTCCTGCCCTGCGGTGAGGATACGCAGCGACTCGCAGGCCATCATGTCTTCATGGCTATACATCCACGACAGCAGACGTCCGTCGGTCAGTGCCTCCCAGTCGTCCTCGGTCGGGTTACAATAGCCGAAGGAATGGGTAATCTCCTTCAGCGTCGACGACGGATGACGTGCCAGGAAGGGCATGTCGGGGTCAATCTCATAGACCAGCCGGACAATGGAGACATGGCTGTCTTCATCGGCGTTGAAGTAGGAGCGCAGCCGGTCGATGTCGCACTTGGTGTGGCTCTCCAGCCACAGGTAGAGCGCATCGTTGGGCCTGCGCAGCAACAAGGCATACTTGTCCTGATGGGTCAGCAGCGACAGGGCCACGCTGTGAACGTCTTCACAAGGAGTGCCCGTGATGTCGATGTAGGGATAGGCGGGGTCCATGGTATAGAGGGCACACGTCAGTCCTGCTTTCTTGTCAACAGGATATCTGTTGGTGACGATGTCCTTCAGCAACTCTGACAGCTTGGTGTTTCCGCTGCCCTCCAGCCATGCCACCAGCCTTCCATTATACAGGTAGTTGATGGCCAGCTGCTCGTTCTCGGCCAGCAGCGGCACCAGCTCGTGCACGTTGTCGGCAATGATGTTGCGGTCAGGGTCGACCACGAAGCTCTTATAGCGGAGGAAGGGCGACGACAGGTCGACGGGCACGTTCTCGCCCAGGAACCAGCGTTCCACCTGCTCGTAGCCCCAGCGGTTGTTCTGGTTGACGGCCGTGAGGCCCTGCACCAGCATCTTCACCCGCTCGGGCAGCTCGCCCATACGCGGCAGACGGCCCTCGCTCTTCTGCTTCATCATGACGCGCTCGTTGGAGCTCATGGGGTTCTCACCCAGCCAGAGGGCAAAGAGCGTCATGCCCAGCGAGTAGTAATCAGCGGCCTCGGTAATCTCCACCACGCCGTCGATGACGTTATCATACATCTCAGGCGCTGCATAGATAGGCGTGCGAGCCTGTGTGGTATGGAAGGTCTTGACACCAGCCTCACGCAGGGCTGAGATGCCGAAGTCGCCCAGCACCAGCTGTGTGTGCTCCTTGTCGCGGAAGAAGAAGTTCGAGGGTTTGATGTCCTTGTGCAGCACGCCGTGCAGATGACAATAGGCCAGGGCCGAGGCAGCCTGCAGGGCAATGCGGCGGAAGCGGTTGAAGTCGCCTTCCAGTTTGACCTCGCGGAGTGTGCCCCCACGCAGGTACTCCATCAACTCATAGAAGCGGTGCTTGCCGTCGATGTATGTCTTTCCATAGTCGAACAGCTCCACAATCATCTCGAACTGGAAAGAGCGCACCACCTGCATCAGCTTCCTGTTGATGTCGAAGTTCGGATAATACACCTTCAGCACATATTCGCCCACTTCGCCCTTCTTACGGACGAGGAACACCTGTGCCTCGCCTGAGTCCTCGCTCAGCTTCTGCACCTGCACATAGGTGTCGCCCTTCAGGTAGAACTCCTTGGTTTCCTTCGCAGCCTCTGCTGCCATCTGGCCCGCATCCGGGCGGAAGGTCCTGTCCACGGGCTGAGGCGTTGCCATCGGCGTGTTCGCGATGTGTATGGTCCGGTCCATTTGCGGTTCCCCATCGGGCATGGTAATGGCGACGGCCGCTGGGCGGGCGGTAATGACCATCTGGTCCTGACCGCTGTCAGCGGGTCGCTCGGTTATGTCTAAATCGTTCAGCATGTCTTTTCCTTTCTAAAACGCTAATCAGTTTTTGCTTGCTTCACATCGCACACTCAAAGGTCATCCTTCACCTTTGAGTTATGCCCCAGGATGACCCATTTGCCACCCAACTGAGGCTTGGCACAGCCACAGGGGCTGGAGTGAAGGGCATGCTTATAGTTGCACATCCACCCTAACCTGACGCCCATGGGCTTTTGTGCCATGGCATAGTTGCGCACCTTTGCCGGCGAGGGCATGGGCGGCGTGGCCATCTGGTCCAGCAGGCGCGCCAGCACGTCGAGCTTCTGCTGTTTCTTCTCCTCCAGCTGTTCCTTCGTCAGGTGCTGCTGTCGGGGCTTTGGGATTTCCGGCTCAGGCAGGCCCTGGTCCTCGGCCAGGAGCTTCAGCACACGCTGGCGCAGCTGCACACTGGCCTCGTCGTTCTTCACTTCGCTGTCGGTGGTGTAGGGCAGCTGCATCTGCAACTCGTTATATTCGCGTGCCACCATCACCAGCTCCATGTAGTCCGGGCGTTGCTTCAGCTGCTGCATCATCTGGCGTGCCTCATCCGTCAGCGGCTGGCCACACTGCTTGCAGAACGAGAAATCGTTCAGCGTATGGCAGTTGGGACAGACGATGCCGCCACGGGGCGAGCCACACTCAGGGCAGTAGGGGTCGTTCTCGTTGAAATGCGTACCACAGAACGAGCACACGTCGGGCCGCACATAGTGATGACATGCCTCGCAGAAGTCAGCATCAGGGTCCAGCTCGCTGCCACAGTTAGGACAAGTGCCAACAGCCAGCAGCGTGCCGCACGAGGCGCAGTAACGGGCCTCCGGCTCATTCACGGTGCCACACTTCGGACAAGCGCGCCCACTGGCGCCCTGAAACTGTACCTGCTGCTGATAGGCAGGCTGCTCAGCAGCGGTGTTCTGCAGTTGTCCCATGTCACGTTGCCCTGCCGCGGGCCGTTGGGTTATTTCATCAGTCATAGGTGTTTAATAAAGATGTTACAAATTTATGTGCAAAGTTACGTGTTTTTTTTAACAACAGCAAATTATCTGGCGGTTTTTTGCGTGTGTTTGCCATTTTCTTCGTACATTTGCAACGGAAATAAGACAAACGAAGCATGATGACACAACAATTCGACTTCACCAACGAAGAAAAGGAACAGGCGCTGCAGCTCTACTCGGAGCTGAGGGAGAAGACGGCACCATGGTTGCTCAACGGTGACGAGGAGCGGCTCAGGCACCATGTGATGGAGGCCATCAGCCATGGCCAGGTGGTGCGCGACGTCTTCGGCCTGAACCCCGTGGTGCGCAGCCTGCAGACCGCCCTGCTGGCCGTCGACGAGATGGGGCTGCGGCGCGATGCCGTGCTGGCCATCATGCTTCATCCCGTCGTGGAGGGCGGACTGCTCACCACCGAGGAGGCATCAGCCGGCTACGGTCCCAGCGTGGGACTCATCCTGCATGGGCTGCACCGCATCAAGGAACTATACGCCAAGGACAAGGCCGAGCCGACCAACCTGTCGGGAACGCAGGGCGAGAACTTCCGCAACCTGCTCATCTCGCTGGCTGAAGACATGCGCGTCATTCTCATCATGATTGCGAGCCGCGTCAACCTGATGCGACTGATACGCGACACCGACAAGCTGGAGGCCCGCCGCGAGGTGAGCGAAGAGGCTGCCTACCTGTATGCACCGCTGGCTCACAAACTGGGTCTCTACAAGCTGAAGAGCGAGCTGGAGGACCTGTCGCTGAAGTATCTTGAGACCGAGGCCTACTATCACATCAAAGAAAAGCTGAACGCCACCAAGGCGGCACGCGACGCTTACATAGAACGCTTTATTACCCCTATCAATGAGAAACTTAAGGCCACAGGCATGAAGTTTCACATGAAGGGACGCACGAAGTCCATTCATTCCATCTGGCAGAAGATGAAGAAGCAGAAATGTCCCTTCGAGGGCGTCTACGACCTGTTCGCCATCCGCATCATCATCGACTGCCCGGTTGAGGAGGAGAAGCTGCAGTGCTGGAAGACCTTCGCCATCATCACCGACATGTACACCAGCAATCCCAAGCGCATGCGCGACTGGCTCAGCGTACCGAAGTCTAACGGTTACGAGAGCCTGCACATCACCGTCCTCGGACCGGAACAGAAATGGGTGGAGGTGCAGATTCGCACCGAGCGCATGGACGAGGTGGCCGAGCGCGGCGTGGCTGCTCACTGGCGCTACAAGGGCGTCAAGGCCGACACGGGAGGCATGGACGAATGGCTGCGTGGCATCAGGCAGATGCTGGAGAACGCCGACGACGGTCTGCAGGCCATGGACCAGTTCCGCGTGGAGCTGCAAGACGAGGAGGTGTACGTCTTCACGCCGCGTGGCGACCTGATGAAGTTTCCACAGGGTGCCACCGTCCTCGACATGGCCTACCACATCCATTCAAAGGTGGGGTCGGCCTGCACCGGTGCCCGCATCCGCTCAGCCGAGGGCCGCTCGCAGGGCGACAACGGCCGCATCGTCACCTTCCGCTATGAGCTGCGCAGCGGCGACCAGGTGGAGATACTCACCTCCAGCACGCAGCGCCCCAAGCAGGAGTGGCTCAGCATCGTCAAGACTTCGAGGGCCAAGGCTAAGATTCGCCTTGCCCTGAAAGAGACCCAGCAGAAGGAGGCGCTGCTGGTTAAAGAAATGCTTGAACGAAAGTTCCGCAACCGTAAGATTGACTTGGAGGAGTCAGTGATGATGCGCACCATGAAGAAGCTGGGCTACAAAGAGGCCAGCGACTTCTATCGTGACCTGGCTGCCGACACGCTCGACGTGGCTACTGTCATCGACAAATACATTGAGATTCAGCAGGGCGACAAGACGCCCGTGGCCGACACGCGCTCAGCTGAGGAGTTCGTGTTAGACACATCTCAAATCTCAAATCTCAAATCTCAAATCTCACAGGATGTACTCGTCATCGGCAAGGACCTGAAGGGCATCGACTACCAGCTGGCCCACTGCTGCAACCCCATCTACGGCGACAACGTGTTCGGATTCGTCACCGTCAACGGAGGCATCAAGATTCACCGCAGTGACTGTCCCAACGCTCCTGAGCTGCGCCGTCGCTTCGGCTATCGCATCGTCAAGGCCAAATGGAGCGGGAAGGGTGAGTCGCAGTACCAGATTACACTGCGGGTCATCGGCAATGACGACCTGGGCATCGTCAACAACCTGACCAGCATCATCTCCAAGGACGAGAAGCTGCTGCTGCGCAGCATCAACATCGACTCGCACGACGGACTCTTCCGCGGCAACCTCGTGGTGATGATGAGCGACACCGCCCGCCTGGAGACGCTCATCAAGAAGCTACGCACCGTCAAGGGGGTGAAACAGGTGGAGAGGGTTTAGCCCCACCCCCAACCCCTCCCGCGGGGGGGAGGGGAGTATATAGTTCTGCCGCTAACTGAGCAGAGAATGAAGAATAAAGAATGATTAGCAAGAATCAAATCAAGTTTGTCAAGCAGCTGGAGATGAAGAAGTATCGCCAGCGCGAAGGGCTGTTCGTGGCCGAGGGGCCGAAGGTGGTTGGCGACCTGCTCACTGCCGGCTACACGCCCCACGCATTGTTTGCCACAGAGGAGTGGATTCAGCATCAGCACTCCCAGCAGTCCCAGTCGTCCCAGTCGTCCCAGCACTCCCAGTCGCCCCAGCAGTCCCAGTCGCCCCAGTCGTCCCAGCACTCCCAGTCGCCCCAGCACTCCCAGTCGCCCCAGCACTCCCAGCAGCCCCAGCCCCCCCAGTCGTCCCCCACCCTTGTCACCCCCGACGAGCTTCGCAAGCTCAGTTTCTTGCAGCACCCCCAGCAAGTGCTCGCCGTGTTCCCCCACCCCTCATTTCTATCCTCTCACCTCTCACCTCTCACCTCTCACCTCTCATCTCACCTCACCTCTCACCCCTCATCCCTCACCCTTGCCCTCGACGACATTCAGGACCCTGGCAACCTCGGCACCATCATCCGCATCGCCGACTGGTTCGGCATTGACAGCGTCGTATGCTCATACGACACCGCCGATGCCTGGAGCCCCAAGGTGGTGCAGGCCACCATGGGCAGCATCGCCCGTGTCAACATCGTCTATACTGACCTAAAGGAATACTTGAGCCATGCCACCATACCCATCTGTGGTACACTGCTTGACGGCGAAAACATCTACGCCCAGGAGCTACCCCGTGAGGCCATCATCGTCATGGGCAACGAGGGCAACGGCATCAGCCCTGCCATCCGTCCGCTCATCACTCACCGCCTGCTCATCCCACAGTTCCGCCCCGGAGCTGAGAGTCTGAACGTCGCCATCGCCACGGCCATCACCTGCTCGGAGTTCCGCCGCTCGGCAGGACAGCAGCTGCACGAGGGAAACATCTGAAAAGACTAACCATTTTTTTACTTGCACTACTTGCACTACTTGCACCAAAGTGGTGGCGTTATTTCATGGAAAAAAGCCCCAAAAAGGCCGGTTTTTGGGTAAAAAAGGCCGACTTATTGAAATAAGTCCATGAGATAATTCAGCCAGGAGCCGCTTTACGAAATTATCTCCATGAGTTATTGCAATAAGTCCATGAGATAATTCCGTAAAGTGCCGAGTTATTGAAAAAACACGGTTTGGTGCAAGTAGTGCAACATTTTTTCGGGTTAACTCACGCGTGCGTAATGTTAAAATCGGCCAACAAACGTTAGCGTCCTGTTAACTGAACGTGGCAAACGATTCGAAAGACTATCTTTGCAGGCAAAAAAGTTTTTCAATCCTATGACAGACAATTCCATCACAAATGCCGACATCATCAAGATGACGATGAAAGCGCTCGACATTGTTTCCAAGGCCCTCGACCTCCTCGCCGCTGACAGCCAGCCTGCACCGGCAGCTACGGAAGAAGTGACGAGTGAACAAAACGCTATGCCATTAGGCACGGACGACCGTGAGGTGGTCGACCATGACGTTTCTCCGTCGGATACGGACGACGAAGAGGTGGTCGACCTTGACGCTACGCCGTCGGATACAGGCGACAATGAGATGACCGCCTGCGGTTCTTTCAAGTTACAGCCCCCACCCCTGCCCCTCCCATTGAAGGGAGGGGAGCGCCTGCGGAGTCCCTGGCGACGAACAAAGCGACAGAAGCTCCCCTCGAAGGGAGGGGAGTGCCTGCGGAGTCCCATGCGACGAACAAAGCGACAGCCGCTCCCCTCCCTTGTAGGGGAGGGGCCAGGGGTGGGGTCAGTAATCAATTCACCGCCTGCTGAGCAAAATTTTTCACCCTTTTCCTTTGCCATGTCAGAAAATAGATGACCGCCTGCGGTTCTTTCAAGTTACAGACCCCACCCCTGCCCCTCCCCTTGAAGGGAGGGGAGTGCCTGCGGAGTCCCTGGCGACGAACAAAGCGACAGACGCTCCCCTCGAAGGGAGGGGAGTGCCTGCGGAGTCCCTGGCGGCAAACAAGGCGACAGACGCTCCCCTCGAAGGGAGGGGAGTGCCTGCGGAGTCCCTTGCGGCAAACAGAGCGACAGCCGTTCCCCTCGAAGGGAGGGGAGTGCCTGCGGAGTCCCTGGCGACGAACAAAGCGACAGCCGCTCCCCTCGAAGGGAGGGGAGTGCCTGCGGAGTCCCT
>CAMVKN010000082.1 GCA_947168045.1 uncultured Prevotellaceae bacterium | reverse complement strand
AGGCGGGGCGCTCTCGCCTCAGTCGCGTTTGCTGGTGCAAACATAGTAACTTGAGACAGTAACATTTTAACCTACATAAGTGATATGCAAAAAATAACTTGGGACGATTCGTAGGTATGGTGGTGCGGTGGTACGGAGGTACGAGGATAGCTAATAAAAAAAGAGAATGTGCCACGGCACATTCTCTTTTTGTTCAGTGATGACTTGCTCTTAGTCCACCTCGGTGAACCAGTCTGAGGGAATGGATTGGCGCTCCTTCATCCAGTTCCTGTAATCGTTGACATCGAAGCCGATGATCATGGGCACCTCACCCACCTTGGGGAAGACAATGCTCAGCACGTTGCCGCTTGCCTTGTCACCAACGGTGGCTGACACGTTGTTGGTCTTGAAGTCCCAGTCCTTGTTCACGATGGGGAACTTGGCCAGCTCGGCACTGTAGTTGATGCCACCGTTGACACCCGTGTTCACCATTTGGTCGACAGGATACTTGCTCTGGCTCTTTGTCCACGTGGTGCTGCCAATCTGCAGGGTGATGTCGAGCGTGCCGCCCAGGCTGCGGATGATGGCCTCCTGTGAGTTGACCTGGTCTTTCCACTCCTTGAACTGCTTCTCACCGTTTTCGTTGATCTCATAGACGGCGGTCTTGCTGGTGATGTCGTACACATCGACCACGAGGTCGTTGAAGTCGAAGTCGTCAGTGGTACCCAGGTCCTCAATCATGTAGCGCTTGCTGAACGAGTCGTAGATGGGCTCCTCGATAATCTTGACCTGGGGAATCTCGGGCTTGCCGTAAATCATGAACACAACGTCGTTGTAGTCGTGGTCGGACTTGCTTTCGATAGCCTGGTCTTCGCAGGCGATAATCATCTTCTTGTAGTCTTCGTCAATGTTGCTGGGCATGCTCTCGGCAGGAATCTCAAGTGCCAGCATGTTGTAGGCCAGCGACGAGGCGGGGTTGCGAGGCTCACCATACTTGATGTTCTCTAAGTAGAGATACATCTTCTTGCCCTTGAACTGCTTCAGGTCGACGGTAATGGGCTTGGCGCGCACGGCGGTGGCGTCCTGTGTGTTGCCCTTCACCGTGGTGATGGCCGTCCATTCGGGGTTGTTCTTGGTCTTCTGCTCGATGTCCTGGTGCTTGGTCCAGACGCTCAGGTCAAGGCTCTCGCCGCTGCCGTCAAAGTCGTCAACGACGATGTGCAGTGTCCATACGAAGTCGGCAAAGCCCTCGAAGATGGGGACGATGTTGAACTCGTTGTCAGGCACTTCCAGGTAGAACGGATTGCCCAGGTCCCTGTGGTTATTGCCATTCGTCAGCTTGCTGGTCATCCAGTTGACGGTGTTCTGGTCCACCTCATACCAGCCGTTGGTCTTCAGGTAGTCAGCGGGGTCGGCAGTGACCGCACGGGTGACTTTTCTTGCGTTAGCCTGTGGTGCAGACAATGAGTAGACGTGGATGTCATTAGAGAGGTCCCATGACTGGTCGGGGGCTACCTCGCCATACATCTTGGTGAAGTTCGTGGTGAACTCCGACTTCTTCTGTTGCTCAATGGTAGCTGCATCGTACAAGTCCTTGTCCGAGCATGAGACGACGGCAGAGACTGCCAGCAACGTGAGTGCTAAGTTATAAACTATCTTGCTCATTTTTTTTAATTATAAATGTTGGTAAATGATGTTATTTAACACAGCTATGAGAATGCAAAGATAAGGCATTTTCTTGTTAAAAGCAAAAAAACATATACATTATTATATATTGTTAACAGTTGACGGACTATGAAGCAGGGTGTGAGCTTGCTTCATGACTAAAACATAGACTAAAACGTTGATAAATGGTAGATAAGGCAAGAAAATGCACATTTATGGAAAATTAACACAAGAAAGTGTGAGTGTTACAAATTATTGTATTACCTTTGCACGTTGATATGCAGAATACTCTGTTAGCTTAGTTGTATTAAATAATATTAGAATTATGAAAAAGTTTTTGACGATGGGAGCAGCCGCCTTGCTGATGGGCGCTTCATTCACCAGCTGCTCGAAAGACAAGGATCTCTATGATCCGGTGGCTCAGGCTCAGAACTTCCTGAAGAACTATGAGGCGGCCTTTGTTGAAGTGTTCGGCCAGCCCAGCGCTGACCAGACGTGGGGCTTCGGCACCCCTGCCCAGGCTCGCGTGACGCGTTCAATGAGCACACCGGAGTGCCCAGGCATCGATGCGCCTTACGATGAGGCATGGGTGGCTGCTTACAATCAGAAGGCTCAAGAGCCTAACAGCACAAATGTTGATCACAACTACAACAACACCACCTATGCCACAAACAATGGTGAGGGTGGACCTAACTACATTGACTGGAACGACCCCGCGCAGGTAAAGGATAGAAAATATTTCTTTGGCGATGACGGCAATACCGATACCTGGGAACAGCGTGTGGCCTGGGCATTGGAGAACCATCCTTCATGGGTAACTTACAATATTGATTCCAACTGGGTGACAGAGTTCAAAATTACCGGCACATACGACGGCACCATCGGCGTGTTGGCCAGTGAGGGACTCACCGATGGCGGCGAGGCAACCCACGCAGAGCGCACTGTCGTCGTTTCTGGCACTTGGAACATCAACAACGACCAGAGGGTGGGCAGCCTCGGCAAGATTATAATTGCCAACGGCGGTACAGTGAACGTGGCCAGCGGCAAGAAGCTGAACATGGTGAACGAGGCTCGTCTCGTCGTGCTCGAAGGCGGTAAGCTGACGGGTGCCGGCACCGTGGAGGTGAACAACGGTAATGGTGAAGGCCTGGAGAACTACAACGCCGGAACCATCGACGTGGCCACTTTCAACAACAACTTCGGCAAGTTCTACAACTATGGTAAGTTCCTGGTCAACGAGTATCAGGCTGGTGCCGTGGAGAGCAACATCTACAACCACTCTTTGGTGGCCATCGACCACACCAGCAGCGTTGCCAACGCCCGTGTGTTCAACGCCTGCCAGTTCTACGTGAAGAACGATGCCCGCCTGCGCAACTATGAGGGTGTGATGGGCTCGGCCCTTATAGTCGGTGGCCAGTTCATGCCTTTCGGCAGTGCGGACGGCACGTCAATTCCCAGCTATGTAAGCCTGGCAGCTGGTGCACTGGTGAAGTGCGGCTCGCTCTACAATGGCAGCAGTTGGGTAGGCCCCACCGAGGGTGGCTATGCAGCCCTGGAGATTGTTAACCAGATTGACTATCTGAACTGGGTGCAGGATTCGCCTCAGACTGCTGGCTATTTCGCCAACAACCTCTACGTGAAGTGCGGCACATGGGAAAACGACCCCGCCGGACAGGGAAAACACCAGGATGTTGATGACGGCTCAGAGTGGGGACACATTAACTATACCGAGTCGCGTGCTGAGTATAAGTTCTGGACTGTTGCTGCCAACTGCACTGGCAATGGCAACGTGACGAAAGTGTTTGATGGCACCAATGAATTGCTTCCTGCTGACAGCGACTTCGAACTTAGCGTGAAAGGCTGTACTCCTGGCTTCAAGGGCAACATAGAGCCTACTCCCACACCTGAGTACCTCGACACGCCCGACTACCGCATCATCGCTGAGGACCTGAACGTTGGTGACGCACGCAGCGACTTCGACTTCAACGACATCGTGTTCGACGTGTACTACAACCAGAAGAACGCTACGAAGGCTAAGATCAAGGTGCAGGCTGCTGGTGGCACCATGCCGCTGGAGATTCGCACTGCCGGTCTCACCGCTGAGGTGCACAACCTGTTCGGCGTAGCCACCACCGACATGGTTAACACCGGTGCTGGTCCCGATGTTGCTGATGCCAACAAGCCTTTCTTCGAGGTGACCATCGACAAGAGCGTGGCCGACGACAACATTAAGCTGTATGTCAACAACGGCACTGCTGAAGGACCTGCCTGGAATGAGCTGACTGCTCAGCGTGGCCGCGTGGCTTCGAAGATCAAGGTGGCTCACACCTATCAGTACTGCTCGGAGCGTGAGGACATCGAGGTCAAGTACCCGCTCTTCAAGCAGTGGGTGAAGGATCCCTCAGTGGAGTGGTACTAAGCTGATATATTCAAAATATTCATAATTTGTACGGAATGGGTGGTGGCCATGTGAATGGCTGCCACTCTTTTTTCTTGTTTCTGCAAAATGCTAACCGTTTTGTTTGGCAAAACCATCAAAAGTTGCTAACTTTGCAGCCGACTATGGGTACGCAGGTGTCTCACCTGCTGCAGCTGCAAGTGAGACACTTGCGTACCCGTGCAAAGCAGTGAAATATCATGGTACTGAACTATATTTGGATTGCTTTTATCTTGGTGGCCTTCGTCGTGGGGCTGGTGAGGCTCATCGCCATGGGCGATGTGGCGGTGTTCTCTGACATGAAGGACATGTTGTTTACGCAGGCTGAGACGGCCTTTGAGATTTCCATCGGCCTCACCGGCATGCTCGCCCTCTGGCTCGGCGTGATGAAGGTGGGCGAGCAGGGCGGCGTCGTCAACGTGCTGGCGCGAATCTTAGGCCCCGTGTTCCAGAAGCTCTTCCCCGACATACCCAAAGGGCACCCCGTGACGGGCAGCATCTTCATGAACCTGTCGGCCAACATGCTGGGTCTGGACAACGCCGCCACACCCATGGGACTGAAGGCCATGGAGCAGATGCAGGAGCTGAACACGAAGAAGGACACCGCCACGAACTCGATGATTATGTTCCTGGTGCTGAACACCAGCGGTCTGACGCTCATCCCTGCCAGCATCCTCGTCTACCGAGCCCAGCAGGGGGCGGCACAGCCTACCGATGTGTTTGTGCCCATCCTCTTGGCCACGTTCTTCTCCACCCTGGCCGGTATCATCGCCACCTCCATCTATCAGCGCATCAACCTGCTGAACCGCACCCTGCTGCTCACCCTGGGCGGTGTGTGCATAGCCGTGGCCGCTGCCATCTGGGGGCTGATGCAGCTCGACAGCGTGACAATGAACATCGTGAGCGTCTCAGTGGCCGACATCATGCTCGTCACCATCGTCGCCCTCTTCGTCCTGGCAGGCCTGCGCAAGCGGGTGAACTGCTACGATGCGTTCATCGAGGGTGCCAAGGAGGGTTTTACTACTGCCGTCCGCATCATCCCCTATCTGGTGGCCATCCTCGTCGCCGTGGGCATGTTCAGTGCAAGCGGTGCCATGGACTGGCTCATCGACGGTCTCAGCTGGTGCGTGGGTGCCCTTGGCTTCGACACCGACTTTGTGGGTGCCATGCCCACGGCGCTGATGAAGCCCCTCAGCGGTGGCGGCGCGCGCGGCATGATGGTCAACGCCATGCAGGCGTATGGTGCTGACAGCTTCGTGGGACGCCTCAGCTGCATCTTCCAGGGCTCTACCGACACCACGTTCTATATCCTCGCCGTCTACTTCGGCAGCGTTGGCATACGCTACACGCGCCATGCCGTCACCTGTGGTCTGCTGGCCGACCTGGCCGGCATCATTGCCGCCATCTTCATCGCATATATGTTCTTTGCGTAATAACGTGATAACGACATAACGAAAAGAAAAAACAGAAGAATGTCATCCCTTAAGTCATTAGCTAAAGATACTGCCATCTACGGACTGTCGAGCATCATTGGCCGATTCCTGAACTACCTGCTTGTGCCGCTCTACACGGCCAAGCTGACCGCTGCCTCTGGCGGCTATGGTGTCATCACGAATATGTATGCGCTGACGGCGTTCATCCTCGTGTTGCTCACCTTCGGCATGGAGACCACCTTCTTCCGCTTTGCCAACAAGGAGGGCGAGCAGCCGCAGCGGGTCTTCTCCACCGCCCTCATCGCCATCTCTACCGTGTCCATCCTCTTCGTGGTGGCCATCCAGGTGTTCATCACGCCGGTGAGCACCTTCCTGGGCTATGAGCAGACGCCGCAGTATGTGTGGGTGATGGCCTTCACCGTGGCCGTCGATGCCATCCGTGCCATCCCCTTCGCCTATCTGCGCCAGCAGAAGAAGGCCGTGAAGTTCGCCGCCCTGCAGCTGCTGAACATTGCCCTGAACATTGCCCTGAACCTTGTCTACTTTGTGGGCATGGACGGCCACGACCCAGGCTATGCCTTCTATATCAATATGGTGTGCAGCGTCACGGTGACGCTGTGCCTCTATCGCGAGATTGACCAGGTGCGCCACGGCTTCAGCTGGCCGCTCATGCGGCGCATGCTCAGCTACACCTGGCCCATGGTCATCCTCGGCGTGGCCGGCATCCTCAACCAGGTGGCCGACAAGATTCTGTTCCCCTTCGTCTATCGCGGCACCGATGCCCAGCAGCAGCTTGGCATCTATGGCGCGTGCGTGAAGATAGCCATGATCATGGCCATGATTACGCAGGCTTTCCGCTATGCCTACGAGCCTTTCGTCTTCGGCAAGTCGAAGGACCGTGACAGCGACGAGACACAGGCCAAGGCCATGAAATACTTCGTCATCTTCACCCTCCTGGCCTATCTCTGCGTCATGGGGTGGATGCCGGTGCTCAAGCATATCATCGCCTCTGACTACTGGGACGGTCTGCGCGTGGTGCCCATCGTCATGGCGGCCGAGATGATGTTCGGCGTCTATTTCAACCTCTCCTTCTGGTACAAGCTCGACGACAAGACCTGGTGGGGAGCCATCTTCAGCGGCGTCGGCTGTGCGGTGCTCATTGCCGTCAATGTCATCTTCGTGCCCATCTACGGCTATATGGCCTGTGCCTGGGCCGGCTTTGCAGGCTATGGCGTGGCCATGTTGCTGAGCTTCTTCGTGGGACAGCGCGAGCACCCTATCGACTATCCGCTGCAGGACATGGGCTACTATCTGCTCATTGCCCTTGCGGCATGGCTCAGCATGGACTACTTCGCTGGTGTGCTGCCCGTCTGGGGCTCGCTGATTTACAACACCCTGGCCATCGGCTGCTTCCTGTCCATCATCGTCAGGAAGGACTTCCCCCTGAGCAGCCTGCCCGTCATCGGTAAATACTTCAGGAAGTAAGAGAAATAATACTGAATTCAAGTTTCTGAAGCTCTCTATTCTCGCGCAGAGGCGCAGAGTATTATGTTTTCGCCGAGTAGTCAATTGTTGTGAAGAGTTCCCAGAGGCGACCGGAACGGTCGCTCCTCCTAAAACTCTTAACTCAAGAGCATCACTCTAAAGCGGCTAAATGCGTAACTCTGCGACTCTGCGCGAGAGTAAAGAGCAAACAGAACTACCGAAACTAAAATAACCAAACAATAGCAAATGAAAAAGACCATTCTTGCACTACTGTCAGCATGCACGCTGACAGCGACACAGGCCGACGAGGGCATGTGGACACTCTACGACCTGCCGCAGGCCGTCTATGAACAGATGCAGGCCGAAGGCTATGCGCTGCCCTACGACATGCTCTACAGGGCCGACGACGCCATTATGAAGAGCGTCGTCAACTTCTCAGGCTACTGCTCGGGCGTCGTCGTCAGTCCCGACGGCCTGGTGTTCACCAACCACCACTGTGGCTTCGAGGCCATCCGCAGCCACAGCACCACTGAGCATGACTACATGCTGAACGGCTTCATCGCCAAGAGCTATGCTGAGGAGCTGCCCAACAAGGACATGTTCGTCAGCTTCATGGTGGACCAGAAAGATGTCACCGACGAGGTGGTGACCGAGGGCTTCTACCAGATGAGCAGCCATGCACAGGCCCTCTACTTGGACAGCATTGAGAACGCGATGTCGAAGGCTGTGAAGGAGAAGGACAAGACGCTCAGACTGGAGCTGAAGGCGTTCTATGAGGGCAACAAGTTCTACGCCACGACCTATCGCGACTTCACCGACCTGCGCCTGGTGTTCGCCATTCCCAAGTCGATGGGTAAGTTCGGCGGCGAGACCGACAACTGGATGTGGCCGCGCCAGACGTGCGACTTCAGCGTCTTCCGCATCTATGCCGACCCCGACACCAACGGCCCGGCAGAGTACAGCGAGCGTAACGTGCCCTATCACCCCGAGCACTGGGCTAAGGTGTCGACCGAGGGCTATCGGCCGGGGTCGTTCTCGATGACCATGGGCTATCCCGGCAGCACCAGCCGCTACCTGTCCAGCTACGGCATCGCTGAGCGTTACGCCGAGAACGCCGTGCGTGCACAGGTGCGTGGCGTGAAGCAGGAGGTGATGAAGCGGCACATGGATGCCTCCGAGGCCGTCCGCATCAAGTATGACTCGAAGTACGCGCAGTCGTCAAACTACTGGAAGAACTCCATCGGCATGAACAAGTGCATCGACAGCATCGGACTCATAGCACAGAAGGCGCGCTTTGAACAGCAGATAGCACTGTGGCAGGACACCGCACAGGTGAAGGGCCTGAGTCCAGTCGACTTCAAGGCGATGGCCAGCCTCTATGAGCGACGCACCAAGATTTCAGAGGCACTGCTGCTCTTCAGCGAGACGTTTATGCGCAACGACGAGCTGTCGACACGGGCACGGCGCGTGCACCAGGGGGCACAGCCCGTGGGCAACGGCAAGCGCCAGCACATCAACATCAAGGACAACAGCGACACATGGGACTTCGACACCGACCGCGAGATACTGGGCACACTGCTGGCCAACTATCGCAGCCATGTCAGCAGCAATGACTATCTGCCTGCGTTCTATACCGACGTCATCGACCGTAAGTTCGATGGCGACTGCCAGGCCTTTGCCGACGCGATGTATAAGAAGTCGAAGCTCATCAAGAAGAACCGTGTCTACCCGAACAAGAAGTCGTTCAAGAAGGACATCGGCGTGCAGTATGGTCTCGACCTGGTCGCGCTGCGTGCCACCCTCATCGACGAGTATATGGCACTGAGCGACAGCATCGACGAGCAGGAGCGTCTGCTGTGCGACCTGAAGGTGCGCATGGAGATGGACCAGCCGCACTACAGCGATGCGAACTTCACCCTGCGCCTGAGCTACGGCCAGGTGAAGGAGTACCTGCTGGGGGGCAAGCCCTCTGGCTACCGCACCACCGCACCGAGCATGGTGGCGAAGATGCGGCAGGGCGACCGCATCGAGGACTACCGCGTGGAGCCTGAGATGGTGGACCTGATGAGCCGTGCCGGCGACATGCCGCTGTGCTTCCTCACCACCAACGACATCACCGGCGGCAACAGCGGCTCGCCGATGTTCGACGGCAAGAACCGTCTCATCGGTCTGGCTTTCGACGGCAACTGGGACTCGCTCTCCAGTGACATCTTCTTCGACCGTGACCTGGCCCGCTGCATCGGCGTCGACATTCGCTACGTGCTCTACATGATAGACCGCTGGGGCCACGCCGACCGCCTGATCAAGGAGATTAACGCGAAGTAAAAGGACTGGCCAAGCCAAGCTCAGCCCCACCCCAACTAGCCCCACCCCCAACTAGCCCCACCCCCAACCCCTCCCGCGGGGGGGAGGGGAGTATATAGTTCTGCCGCTGCATAGACCCACATCAGCCCCACCCTTGTGTCCCTTGTGGGGGAATTGCTGCGCATAACTCCGGCGGTAGCACTCCCCTCCCTTGTAGGGGAGGGGTAGGGGTGGGGTCAGTAACTTTATAAAAGTGGTGGGGTCAGTTGCTTACGAAAGGGATGATGACTTAAAAAGAGATGATGATAAGAAAGGTAATTCTGGCTATAGGGCTGATGCTTGTAACGCTCACTTCGCAGGCACAGCTGTGGCGCTATGTCGACCCGCGCATCGGTAGCGTCGGCGTAGGGCGCACCTTCCCTGGACCGGCCATGCCCTTCGGCATGGTGAAGCCCGGCCCTGACTGCGGCGTGCTGCCCAACGCGGGATGGGCACCTATGCCAGAGCCCGTCAGCGGGTTCTCGCAGACACACGTCAGCGGCACCGGCGGTGGACAGAAGTATGGTAACATCCTACTGCAGCCTTTCTTGAGTGGGACGACAAATCCCTCGGCACCGGCCGTGCCTAAGCTCCAACAGCGTAGCAGCGAGACCATTGAGCTGGGCTATTATGCCACGACCTATGCCAATGGCATCCGCACGGAGATGACCACCAACGAGCGTTGCGCTCACTATCGCTTTCACTTCTCTGCTATAGAAGCCCCCTCGTGGACCATAGGGGGGGCTTTGTTCATTGACGCCACGCACTTCTTAGGCAAGGACAGTGTGCCTGACCTGCGCGAGCGACAGCAGTTTGTGGGTGCCGAGGTGGAGGTGACGAGCGACTACGAGGTGCAGGGCTATAGCCGCATCCGTGGCGGGTGGAACAACGGTGATGCCTATACCGTCTACTTCTGCCTAAGGACAGATAAGCCGTTCACCAGCTCCCAAGCCCCCCTCAAGTCTTCCCTTGTGGGGATGGCTGAATCCGCCTTTACTCACCCCCCCCAGGGGGGGGCGGGGGGGGCTCTCCTCCACTTTGCCGACACACTCGTCAGCGTCAAGGTGGGCATCAGCTATGTCAGCACCATGCAGGCGCGCCGTAACATCGACGACCATGGCTTCGACGAGCAGCTCGTGCGGCTGCGCCAGGCGTGGGAGACACAGCTGCAGAAAGTGCAGATAGAGGGCACTGAGCAACAGAAGCGTATGTTCTACACCGCACTCTACCACACCATGCTCATGCCTGTGTGCAAGACCGGTGAGAACCCGAAGTGGGCCGACGCACCCTACTATGACGACTACTACGCCATCTGGGACACCTATCGCACCTCATCGCCACTGCTGACGCTGCTGTGGCCCGAGCGTCAGGTGGACATCATCAACTCGCTACTTAATATATATGTACGCGAGGGCTATATGCCCGACGCACGCAGTGGCGACTGCAACGGGCGCACACAGGGTGGCAGCAACGCCGACGTGGTCATCGCCGATGCCTTCGTGAAAGGGTTGGGCCTCACCCCCAGCAGGCCGACCAGCCAGACCTGCCCCACTAGCCCCACCCCCGACCCCTCCCGCGGGGGGGAGGGGAGGATATACTCTCAAGGCGGTAATGATGCGACAAAAGGATACTCTCAGGGCGGTAATGATGCGACAAAGAGATACTCTCAAGGCGAGCACTCCGCGGCAAAACTATATACTCCCCTCCCCCCCGCGGGAGGGGTCGGGGGTGGGGCTGTTGGGGCTTCTGTGCCTTCTATCGACTACCACCTCGCCCTTTCAGCTATGCTGAAGGATGGCGAACAGGACCCTGGTGCCGACCATGAGAAGCACGGGCGCGGCGGACTGAACGAATACCGTCGCTTAGGCTATGTGCCCTACGGCATCGCCCGGGCTGGGACGCGTACCGTGGAGTATGCCTACGATGACTACTGCATCGCGCAGGTGGCCCGTGGTCTGGGCCGGCACGACATTGCCGAGACATACATGGAGCGCTCAAGGAACTGGCGTAACCTGTGGCGCAAGGACTATGAGTGGGATGACGTGCGGGGCTATATCATGCCGCGCGACGAACAGCGGCAGTGGCTCGACAGCGTGCCGTGGGGACACTCGAAGGTTTACAAGCCACGCATCCCCTACACGCCGGTGACGAAGGTGGCACCCTGGTATCTGCCGTGGTGGGACACGTTCTTCTATGAGGCGCTCTCTGCTGAATACTCGCTTAGCATCCCCCATGATGTGGAGGGTCTGATTGATGCCTGCGGCGGTCCGGAGGCCTTCCGTCGGCGCCTGGACCTGTTCTTTGAGCGTGGCCGCTACAATGTGGGCAACGAGCCGTCGTTCCTCACTCCCTGTCTCTACCACTGGATAGGACGCCCTGACCTGAGTACGCAGCGCATCCACCAGATTATCGCTGACAACTACAGCGACCAGCCCGACGGCCTGCCTGGCAACGATGACGGCGGTGCGATGTCGTCGTGGCTCGTCTTCCATGAGATGGGGCTGTACCCCAACGCCGGGCAGGACTACTACCTGCTGAACGTCCCGCTGCTCGACGCCTACACACTCACCCTGCCTAACGGCAGGACCCTGCGGGTGAGCAAAAGGAGTGGTGGGAGTGCTGGGGCTTCTGGGAGTTCTGGGAACTCTGGCAGTCTTGACACTTACATAGCTGCGTCTTTCTCTGTGACCTTCAATGGGCGTGAGCTGAAGGATGCCCGCATCACTCATGCAGAGCTTCTACAAGGGGGGAAACTGGTGTTCAGCCCCACCTCCGACAGCCCCACCCCCGACCCCTCCCGCGGGGGGGAGGGGAG
>CAMVKN010000081.1 GCA_947168045.1 uncultured Prevotellaceae bacterium | reverse complement strand
AGTTAATTAACAATAAATATTTTCCAATTATTTGGATAGCAACATAGAAGTTTCGGTAGTTCTGCTTGGTCTTTATTCTCGCGCTGAGTCGCAGAGTTACGTTTAGAGTGATACGACAACTCAGCGAAGACATAGTATTCTCTGCGCCTCTGCGCGAGATGACTGCTCAAACGTTAAGAAAACAAAAAATTTTCTATATAAATAATGTGTAAGCAAACTTTATTCGTATTTTTGCACCCCAAATGACTAAATCATTGATTTGAGACATGCAAAAGAACTTAGTGATAGTGGAGTCGCCTGCGAAGGCAAAGACCATTGAGAAATTCCTCGGGTCGGACTACAAGGTGATGTCGAGCTATGGCCACATACGTGACTTGAAGAAGCACGAGCTGAGCATCGACGAGAAGACACTACAGCCCGAGTATGAGATTCCTGAGGAGAAGAAGAAGCTGGTGAGCGAACTGAAGGCACAGGCCAAGAAAGCCGCCCAGGTGTGGCTGGCCAGTGATGAGGACCGCGAGGGAGAGGCCATCAGCTGGCACCTGTGCGAGGTGCTGGGCCTGGACGAGGCCAATACGAAGCGTATCGTGTTCCACGAGATTACGAAACCGGCCATCCAGCAAGCCATCGAGAACCCGCGCACGCTGGACATGCACCTGGTGGATGCGCAGCAGGCACGCCGTGTGCTGGACCGCCTGGTGGGCTTCAAGCTCTCGCCGGTGCTGTGGCGCAAGGTCAAGCCGGCCCTGTCAGCCGGACGCGTGCAGAGTGTCGCCGTGAGGCTGATAGTAGAGCGCGAGCGTGAGATACAGGCGTTCAAGAGCGAGTCGTACTATAGCGTTTCGGCCGTCTTTGCCCTGCCTGAGGCCGACGGCACGACGGCTGAGATGAGAGCCACGCTGCAGCAGCGCCTGAAGGACGAGCAGGAGGTGCGAGCCTTCCTGGAGCAGTGCAAGGATGCCACCTTCACGGTGGAGAGCGTACAGAAGAAACCCATGAAGCGCACCCCGGCACCACCCTTCACCACGTCGACGCTGCAGCAGGAGGCCGCACGCAAGCTGGGCTTCACCGTGAGCCAGACGATGATGGTGGCACAGCGCCTGTATGAAAGCGGACGCATCACCTACATGCGTACCGACTCGGTCAACCTGTCGTCGCTGGCCATCAGCGCTGCCAAGGACGAGGTGACACGCCAGTGGGGTGAGCAGTACTCGAAGGTGCGCCAGTATCATACCAGTTCGAAAGGGGCACAGGAGGCACACGAGGCCATTCGCCCCACCTACATGGACCAAACCACCATTGAGGGCACTGCGCAGGAGCGCCGCCTCTATGACCTCATCTGGAAACGCACGGCCGCCAGCCAGATGGCTGATGCCGAGATAGAGAAGACGACGGTGAGCATCACTGCGGAAGCAAACGCTGCACAAGACAATCTAAACTCTAAATATGAGTTCGTCGCCACCGGCGAGGTGGTCAAGTTCGACGGCTTCCTGAAGGTGTATCGTGAGTCGACCGACGACGATGACGACCAGGCAGCCCGCGACGAGTTTGCCCACGTGCTGCCGCCGATGAAGAAGGGCCAGACGCTGGTGCGCCACGAGATAGTGGCCAACGAGCGCTATACGCAGGGTCCCACCCGCTATACTGAGGCATCGCTGGTGCACAAGCTGGAAGAGCTGGGCATCGGGCGCCCGTCGACCTACGCCCCCACCATCAGCACCATCCAGCAGCGCGAGTATGTGGTGAAGGGCGACAAGAAGGGCGAGGAACGCGAGTTCAACACCATTACGCTGAGGGACAGGCAGATAACGTCAAAGAAACGCAAGGAGGCCACCAGCTCGGAGAAGGGCAAGCTGCTGCCCACCGACGTGGGAACGGTGGTCAACGACTACCTGATGGAGCACTTCCCCACCATCATGGACTATAACTTCACCGCACGCGTGGAGCTTGACTTCGACAAGATAGCCGAGGGCAAGGTGAAGTGGGAGAAGATGATGAAGGACTTCGACAAGGACTTTGAGCCCACGGTGGACGAAGCCTACAACCAGCGCATGGAGCACAAGGCGGGCGAGCGCGAGCTGGGCATCGACCCGAAGAGCGGACGCAAGGTGTTTGCCAAGATTGGGCGCTTCGGCCCGGTGGTGCAGATTGGCAGCGCCGGCGAGAAGGACAAGCCCGTCTTTGCACACATGCCCAAGGAACTGAGCATGGAGACCATCACCCTGGAGCAGGCCTTGGAGCTGTTCAAGCTGCCCCGCATGCTGGGCGAATATGAGGGCGAACCCATCACCGTAGGCACGGGCCGCTTCGGACCCTACGTGCTGCACAAGAAGATGTATGTGTCGCTGCGCAAGGACATGAACCCGCTGACCATCACCATCGGCGATGCCATGAAGCTCATCGACGAGAAGCGCAAGCAGGAGGAGAGCAAGCACCTGCGCAAGTTTGCCGAGGACCTCGACCTGGAGATTCTCAACGGCCGCTACGGTCCCTACATCAGCTATCAGGGCAAGAACTACCGTCTGCCCAAGAACATGCACGAGCGTGTGAAGGAAATGAGCTACGACGACGTGATGGCCGTTGTCAACAAAGCAACACCTAACTCCTAACCCCTAATCCTTAACTCATGAAACGTGTCATCCTCATCGGCTACATGGGAGCCGGAAAGACGACAGTGGGCAAGGCGCTGGCCAAGGACCTGGGGCTGGAGTTCTACGACCTGGACTGGTATATAGAGAACCGGCGGCGGAAGAAGGTGCCGGAAATCTTTGCCGAGGTGGGCGAGGAAGGCTTCAGGAAGATTGAGCACAACATGCTGCACGAGGTGGCCGAGTTTGAAGATGTGGTCATCAGCTGCGGAGGCGGAACTCCCTGCTTCTACGACAACATGGACTACATCAACCAGCAGGCGCAGGTGGTCTACCTGAAGTGTACGCCCGAGGTGCTGCAGGGACACCTGCTCATGGGCAAGACCGAGCGCCCGCTGCTGAAGGGCAAGTCGCCCGACGAGCTCATGGCGTTCATCAAGGAACAGCTGAACGCGCGCGAACCATATTATAACAAGGCTCGCTACCAGCTGGACGTCTCGCTGATGGACAACTATGAAAAGATAAAGACCACCGTCGACAAACTGAAGGAACTGCTGCAGTCGGAGTGATGCCGCTGCTGCATTATTAACATTAAGCTAAAATAACGACATGATGAAAAAGAATCTTCTTTTGCTTACATTGCTCCTCACACTCTGCGGCCTGCAGGATGCCTCGGCACAGAAGCGGGTGAGAGAGTTCGGACTCTTCAACCATCTCGGTGTGGGAGCGTCCATCGGCACTGCCGGCTTCGGCGTTGAGCTGTCTGCTCCCCTTACCGACTTCCTGCAGGTCAGGGCAGGCTATTCAGGCCTCTCGGGCACGTATACCGAGAAGGACGTGGCCTACAACGTCATGGGCACCAAGGGCAAGACCGACGTGGATGCCAAGCTGAACATGGGCGACGTCAGCCTGCTGTTTGATGCCTATCCCTTTGCCAAGTACACCTTCCATGTCACGGCGGGTTTCTTCTATGGCAAGGAGAAGGCCGTGAAGATGCACAACAGTGAGCCTATCAGCGGAGCCAACGGCGCCCTGGAGGTGGGCGAATATCTTGTTGGCTTCGACAGGGATGGCTATGCGCACGCTGCCGTTCAGGTGAATAAGTTCAAGCCCTACCTTGGCATCGGCTTCGGACATGCCGTGCCTCGCAAGCGCGTCGGCGTGTCGCTCGACATGGGCTTGCAGTTCTGGGGCAAGCCCAGCCTCTATGGACAGACCGTGGAGAGCAGGGATTTGGACGACAAGGGCGACAAGTTCGTCGACATCATCTCGCGCATCGCTGTCTACCCTGTCATCACCCTGCGTTTCAACGGAAGAATCTTCTGACCGTTCCGCGGCAATGGCATGACCGAGTAAATGACTATGAGATGACCGTGCCGCCAGGGCCGCCGATGGCCTGGGCACTGGTAATGACAACGCGCTCCACGCCAGCACGAATGGCGTCAAGCGCGTTTGCTATCTTCGGCAGCATGCCGCCGCTGATGGTGCCGTCGGCCTTCAGTCGCTCGTAGTCGGCAGCCGTGATGCTGCTGATGACTGACGTGTCATCGTCAGGACGGCTCAGCACGCCAGCCTTCTCGAAGGCGAAGATGAGCGTCACGTCGTAGAGCGCTGCCAGCCCCCTGGCCGTCTCTGAGGCCATGGTGTCGGCATTGGTGTTGAGCATGTTGCCCTGGCCGTCGTGTGTCAGTGGGGCGATGACGGGCGTGAGGCCTGCCTCGATGAAGCGGGCCAGCTTCGGGCCGTCGGCCTTCTTCACGTCGCCGACGAAGCCATAGTCGATGGTCGTCACGGGGCGACGCTCGCTGCGGATGATGTCGCCGTCGGCACCGGTCAGCCCGATGGCGTCGGTACCCATGGCCTGCAGCCGTGCCACCACGTGCTTGTTGACCAGGCCGCCATAGACCATGGTCACCACCTCCAGCATGTCGGCGTCGGTGATGCGGCGACCCTCTACCATCTTCGTCTCTATGCCTAAGCGCTCGGCCATGCGGGTTGCACGCCGACCGCCGCCGTGCACCAGAATCTTGGCACCCTCGATGGCGGTGAAGTCACGCAGCAGTTGTGTGAGCTGTGCCTCGTCCTCGACGACGGCTCCGCCCACTTTCACAATGGTCAGTTTCTGTTTCATTCTGTCTTAGTCTTTCTTTAGTGTGAAGGTGCGGCTGAAGGTGCCGCCGTAGGTGTTGGCCGTGATGGTCAGTGTGTCGGCCGTCATCTTGTTCAGCGGCACGCTGGCGTAGACGGTTGACGAGTAGTACTCTGGCTGTCCACCCTGGTCGTGGTAGACGACAAGGCGCTGGTGGTTGACCGTGCTGTTCACCGTGTCGCGCATGATGCCCAGGGTGTGGAGGGCTTTCTCATCGTTGGTGGCACCGGTCAGCAGGCGCAGGCGCATGTTTATGTATTTCCTGTTCTGGCTCATCCAGACGCTCTCCATGTAGATGGGGTGCGTCAGCAGACTGTCTTTCTTGTCGTCCTTGGACAGCGTGAAGGGCACGAGCACGGCCACCTTGTTGAAGCTGACGGCCTCGGCTCTGCCGTCGCTCATCTGGTTGTAGTAGAACAGCGTGCGATAGGTGGTATCGCCTTTCTCCATCCATCTGGCGGTGGCAGCCTGCGTCAGCGTCAGCCGCTCGCCGTCGTCGGTCGTCACCGTGGTAACCATCTTGTCACTGCCCACGCTGGCGTCGGCCATCTCAGCCGTCATCAGCGACAGCTCGCCCTCACCCTTCTCGTAGGCATCCATCTCGCAAGAGGACACCAGCAGACCCCATGACAGAAGCATCAGTCCACAAAGCAGTTTTTTTCCACTCCTCATCATATCTTTCTCATTTCTCATTTCTCATTTAACGCGTTCCTGTACGGGTTGGCATACATGGTGGTGAGCCGCTCGCGCAGGAAGGGCACGTCTGGACGGTCAAGCTGGATGCGCGCTATCTGCTGGTCGATGTAGTGGTTGAAGGCCCCTTTCTCCTCGTCGCTGCACGGTGCACCGGCGGCTACGCGGTTGGTGGCGTAGAGACGGTAGTGGCGGTGAATCTCCTGGTCGATGTGTTTGGCCACGCAGGCAAAGACCTCCCCCTTGGGCATGTCCACGGGCAGCGTGTCGAGCCAGTCGTCGATGCACGGCGCACAGTGGTAGTGCACCTGGCCCTTGAAACCCATGATGCCGGTGCGCATCGACTCCACGTCGTCCGCCTTCGTCTTCTTCCATTCGGGGTTGTCGCGTTTGAGCTGGAACTCGCGCGCCTTGAGGAAGTCGCACGGGTCATATTCGTAGCTGATGCTCAGCGGCACGATGTGCAGCGCCTTCAGCCGCTCCACCACGGTGCCCGTGCCCCCCATGGCCATCATCTTCAGGATGCTGGGTTGGGTGCGGTCGTCGCTGTCCTTGGCGCGCCCCTCGCGCTGGGCTATCCAGATGTTGTCGTGCTTCACCCCGATGACGAAGTGCATGTACTCCGACAGGCGCTTCGACGCTGCCAGCATCTCGCGCACCCCTAAGGAGCGCTCCACGATGAACGACTTGTTGATGCGCACCAGGTCCTTGATCCACGGTGCGGCCAGCAGGTTGTCGCCGATGGCTATCTCGCAGGTCGTCGCAGCGCCGCTGTCAAGGAGCAGCACGTCGAGCAGCGCCGCATCGAGCACGATGTCGCGGTGGTTGCTGACGAAGGTGTAGCGCCGTGACACGTCGATGGCCTGCACGTCCATGTCGAAGCCCGTCGATGCCTTGCTCATCAGCTCCTTCAGGAATACGTAGCAGAACGTCTTCTGGAAGTCCAGGCAGGTGGTGCATCCCCGCATCTTCTGCATCAGGGCTTCGAAGGGCACCTGCGGGTACAGGTAGCCGATGACGGTGCGGAACTGTGCATCCTGTTCCAGCCGGTCGTAGGCTGCCGGCAGCTCCTCCGGTTCAAATGGCCGGATGGCGTCAAAATCCTCTATTCTCATGTCTGTTTCCTTCTGTTATAAATACTACTCCTCATAGAATCCCAACTCTTGTGCCATTTGCTTGATGACACGGGCGCTGCCAGCCTTGCCGCGCCCTTTGGAGGCAATGGCTTAGAACTGGTTCTCCACGATGTCGGTGAGCACGTCGGTCATGGAGAGACCGGCGGCGCGCACCTGCTGGGGAATGAAGCTGGTGGCGGTCATGCCGGGCGTGGTGTTAATCTCAAGCATCGAGATGTCGCCCTGCGGTGAGATGATGTAGTCAATGCGGATGATGCCGTTGCAGTGCAGGATGTCGTAGATGGCCGACGTGAGCTTCTGGGCGCGCTCGGCCAGCTCGGGGGCAATGCGTGCGGGGGTAATCTCTTCCACCTGGCCGTTGTACTTCGCGTCGTAGTCGAAGAACTCATTCTTCGTTACCACCTCAGTGACGGGGAAGACGACCTGCTTCTGCTTTGTCTTGTAACAGCCGACGGTAATCTCGGTGCCTTCGAGGAACGACTCAATCATCACCTCGTCGCTCTCCATCATGGCCACGCGCATGGCGGGTGCCAGCTGGTCGGGGTTCTTCACCTTCGACACGCCAAAGCTGCTGCCGTCGCAGGCGGGCTTGACGAAGCATGGCATGCCCACGGTTTCCACAATCTTCTGCTCGTCGAGCTGCTGTTCCTGACCTCGGCGCACCAGCACGCTCTCGGCCACGCGCACGCCGTAGCCCTTCAGGTACTGGTTGAGCACGAACTTGTCGAAGGTCATGGCCTCCACCAGCACGTTGCTGGTGCTGTAGGGAATGTGGAGCAGTTCGAAGTATCCCTGCAGGATGCCGTTCTCGCCCGGTGTGCCGTGGATGGTGATGTAGGCGTAGTCGAAGTGGTGGGTGCGGTTGCCCTGGCGGAACGAGAAGTCATGCATCTTCACGCGTGACGTAGTGCCGTCGGGCAGGTCCACCTGCCAGTCGGTACCCTTCATCTCGACCACATACACATTGTAGCGTTCTTTGTCGAAGAAGGAGTAGAGCCCTTGGGCTGAACGGAGCGAGACGTCGTGCTCGCTGCTGTCGCCACCGCAGACGATGGCTATGGTACGTTTCTGCTGTTTCATTTATGATTTGAGATTTGAGGTTTGAGGTTTGAGATTTTTATATAGTCTATTGCCTGTAGTCTAAAGTCTGTATTCTGTAGTCTTAAGTCTGTAGCCTATAGTCTGAAGTCTATAGCCTGTAGTCTAAGGGCTATGTCTTAAGTCGTGCCCGCCACTTGTCGACAAGGGCCTGCAGGTCGTCGGCCAGCGGTGAGCTGAAGTCCATCTGCTGGCCGGTGGCAGGGTGCACAAACCCCAGCGTCTGGGCGTGCAGGGCCTGTCGGGAGCACAGCTTGAAGCAGTTCTGTATGTATGCTTTGTACGAGGCGGTGCGCTCGCCGCGCAGAATCTCGCAGCCGCCATAGCGCTCGTCAGCAAAGAGCGGATGGCCGATGTGGCGCATGTGGGCACGTATCTGGTGGGTGCGGCCCGTCTCCAAGCGGCACTCCACCAGGGTGGTATAGCCATAGCGCTCCAGCACGCGGTAGTGAGTGACGGCGGGCTTGCCCTCTTCCGAGCCAGGCGGGAAGACCGTCATGCGCAGCCGGTCGCGCGGGTCACGGCCAATGTTGCCCTCTATGCGGCCTTCGTCCTCGACGAAGTTGCCCCATACCAGGGCCACGTAGCTGCGATGCGTCTCGTGGTGGAAGAACTGTTTGCCCAGGCATGACTTGGCCTCTGGCGTCTTGGCCACGACCAGCAGTCCGCTGGTGTCCTTGTCGATGCGGTGCACCAGTCCTACCTGTGGGTCGTTGGGGTCGTAGGTCGGCAGATTCCTCAGGTGCCAGGCAATGGCGTGCACCAGTGTGCCGTGGAAGTTGCCGCAGCCAGGGTGGACGACGAGTCCCGCCGGCTTGTAGATGACCATCAGCTGGTCGTCCTCATAGCGCACGTCGAGGGGCATCTCCTCGGGTACGATGGTGGTGTCGAAATGGGGGCGTGTGAGTCGCAGGCTGATGACATCGCCCGCGCGTACCTTATAATTACTCTTAACGGGGCGGTCGTTGACAAAGAGGAAGCCAGCCTCGGCCGCCTGCTGTATGCGGTTGCGGCTGCTGTGCTGGGTGTGCTCGGTCAGGTACTTGTCAATGCGCAGTGGCACCTGTCCCCGGTCCACCTCAATGCGCAGATGCTCGTAGAGCTGTCCTTCGCCGTCGCCAATGTCGTCGGCGGTGTTCAGCTCGTCGTCGTCGAGCTCGTCGTCAAGGTCTATGTCGGGCTGCATGCTCATTGTCGTTAGTACATTTCCAGTTCACTCGGGTCGACGGGCACGAAGTCGTCTTCGCCGCCATAGAGGTCGCCGTCTTCCTCCATCTCCATGCCTTCGTCGTCGAACTCTAAGGGTGGCAACTCATAGAAGTCTTCGTCTGGCACCTCGTCCCACGAGCCATTGCCAATGACGAGCGTCAGCTGCGATTCGCGTGCCACCATGTCACCCACGTGGATGTCGCGACCGTCCATCTTGATGCCGTACACCCAGTCTTTCTCACCGTCGATGAGCTGGGGCGGCAGCAGGCGCAGGTCGAGGGCCTGCAGCCTGGCGATGGCTACGCGGTAGCTGCAGTTGTCGACAATGTCGGGTATGCGCACACGGGGTATGGTGAGCGAGTTGATGGTGACGTAGATGATGCGCCCCTCCTTCACGCCCATTCCCTTGGCGGGCGACTGCACGACGATGCTTCCGGCGGGCATCTCCTTGATGTAGGTAGAGTCGTTGGCCTCAATGCGCAGGCCCATGTCCTCTACCATGCTGCGTGCCTCGCGATAGTCCTTGCCGTACAGGTCGGGCACCTCGATGCTCTGGCCGTGGCGGGTGTATTTCAGCAGCCACCACTTCAGACCCACCGAGAGCAGGGCCACCAGGGCCACCATGCCCAGCAGGTTGAGCCACAGGTGCCATGAGGCGAACTTCTTGAGGATTTTATTCACTTTCATTCTGCAAAGGTACGAATAAGCGAGCGAAAAACAAAGAAAAAATGGCAATTTTTTCTTTGATTGTCCGAGCGGAAGTACCTTCGACAGCAGTCAGAGGTACGAATAAGCGAGCGAAAAACAAAGAAAAAACAATTTTTTCTTTGATTTTGCTGCAAAAGCAAATGGGACTGCCGGTCATTCTACCTACCTTGCTGTCCCATTTGTTGTTGTGCCAAAGCTCATGGCTTTCTTACTTTCCGTGGCGCTCGTCGCTGACGGTCAGCTTTTTGCGACCTTTGGCGCGGCGGCTGGCCAGCACGCGGCGCCCGTTCTTCGAAGCCATGCGCTCGCGGAAGCCATGCTTGTTCACGCGGCGGCGGTTGTGGGGCTGGAATGTTCTCTTCATTGTTCTTATTTATTAAATTATTGTTGATGATTTCCCTGATGAGAAGACCCTTTGAGGGCTAACGGGCTGCAAAATTACACATTTCTTTTCAATTACGCAAGTTTTTTCCTAAAAAATCTGTCGAAAGGGTGTCGAATTAAGAATTATTTCGTACCTTTGCACCTGAATTTTACACAGTATTAACTTAAAGGGTGGCCGTTGAGGCTTCCCAACCCCCTGAGCAAGGGGGCTTGAAAATTATGATTAACTCACAAGACATTAAGAAAGGCACCGCCATCCGCATGGATGGTGGCATCTGGGTTTGCATCGACTTCCAGCACCGCAAGCCGGGTAAAGGTAACACCATCATGAACATCAAGCTGAAGAACGTCAGCGACGGGCGCGTGCTGGAGCGTCGCTACAACATCGGTGAGAAGCTTGAGGATGTCGTCATCGAGCGCCGTCCCTACCAGTACCTCTATGAGGACCAGTCAGGACGCATCTTTATGAACCAGGAGACCTTCGAGCAGATTCCCATCGACAACGAGCTCGTCATCGGCCATGAGTACATGAAGGAGAGCGACATCGTGGAGGTTGTCTCTGACACCACCGACGGCACCATCCTCTATGCTGAGATGCCTGTGAAGACCATCCTGCGCGTCACCCACTCAGAGCCGGGCGTGAAGGGCGATACCGCCACCAACACGCTGAAGCCCGCCACGCTGGAGACTGGCGTCGAGGTGCGTGTGCCGCTGTTCATCAACGAGGGCGACCTCATCCAGGTCGACACCCGTGACGGCAGCTATCTGGCCCGTGCCAAGGAGTAATTGGCCGGAGGCATAGAAGCCGCCTTTCCATTGTAACCATCCGCCACAAGGCGAGTGTCAGGCGTCGCCCGTTTTCTAACAGGTGTCGCCTTTTGTGCTTTTCACTTCAAGATACAGTATGGAACAGAAATCAGACAACGGGAAAAAATGGTGGCTTTATGGTGCCCTGGCCTCCCTATTGGTGGCCGTCGTGGGTGTCGTGCTGCTCCTCTTCGTGTTTAACGACAAGAAGGCGCGCGGCGACGGCGACCGTGACGACAAGGACGAGAAGGAGGTGGTGGCCAGAGCCGGGATGTGGTTTGGTCACGACGACGAGGATGATGTGGATGAGAGGACTGAGAACAAGGACATCAAGGAGTCCGAAGGGGTAGGGGAGAAAGACCCGCTAGAGGAGAGCTTGGTGACGTCTCCTGCTACGCCTCCAACAGCACCTCCAGCTACGCCTCCCACAGCACAGCAGTCGCCAGTGGCCACTCAAGATTGCACTGGCGACCGTACCTATGATGTGGTAGAACAGCAGCCGCTCTTCCCTGGAGAGGTGTCTGTCTGGCTGGGGCAGAACATGCACTATCCTGCCATGGCCGAGGAGAACGGCATCCAGGGCACGGTGGTGTGCCAGTTTGTCGTTGAGAAAGACGGCTCTATCAGCAACGTCACCGTGCTGCGTAGCGCTGACCCATTGCTCGATGCTGAGGCAGTGCGCGTCATCAGGCAGATGCCTCTATGGTCGCCTGGCATGAAAGACGGACAGCCTGTTCGTGTGAGGTACACCCTACCCATCTCGTTCAAGCTGCAATAAACAATCAACAACACTTATGTCACGAAAGGTAATAGGCATCGGGGAGACCGTCCTCGACATCATCTTTAAGAATAATCAGCCCGTGGGCGCCGTCCCTGGAGGCTCAGTGTTCAACAGCATCATCTCGCTCGGCCGCTCGGGGGTGTCCTGCTCCTTCATCAGCGAGACGGGCAATGACCGTGTGGGGCGCACCATCCTCGACTGTCTGAAGGAGAACGGCGTCGATGCCTCAAGCGTCTACGTGTATCCTGACTCGAAGTCGCCCCTGTCGCTGGCCTTCCTCAACGAACATAATGATGCCGAGTACATCTTCTACAAAGACCACCCCAACGACCGCCTGGAGTTCACCTTCCCCGACATCAAGCCTGACGACATCGTGCTCTTCGGCTCCTATTACGCCGTCAACCCTGTCATACGACCCCAGGTCATGGGCTTCCTCGACTACGCCCGGCAGCATGGGGCCATCCTCTACTACGACGTGAACTTCCGTGCCTCGCACAAGAACGAGGTGATGAAGCTGACGCCCAACATCCTGGAGAACCTGGAGTTCGCCGACATTGTGCGTGGCTCAACCGAGGACTTCGAGGTGATGTTCCGCAAGAGCGACCCCGACGTCATCTATCGTACGCAGATAGCCTTCTACACTCGCCGCTTCATCTGCACGCAGGGGGCCAACCCCGTGGAGCTGCGCGCTGAGAACGGGCTGAAGAAGCAGTATGCCGTACAGGGCACGGGGAACACCGTGAGCACCATCGGCGCCGGCGACAACTTCAATGCCGGCTTTGCCTACGGGCTTATTCGCTATGGCATCACCCGTGAACAGATAGAGCAGGGGCTGACCGAGCAGCAGTGGGACCAGCTGATAGGCTGTGCCCTACAGTTCTCGGCAGAAGTGTGTCGTAGCATCAGCAACAGTGTCAGCCCAGAGTTCGGACGACAGATGGCTGCGCAACTACATTAACATAACTCAAGTTACTATGTTTGCACCAGCAAACGCGAAGTAGTGTAGCAGAGGCTCCACGAA
>CAMVKN010000080.1 GCA_947168045.1 uncultured Prevotellaceae bacterium | reverse complement strand
GAGTGCAACGTCGGCGACACCGTGCTGATCATGGAGACACGCCCGCTGTCAAAGACCAAGCGCTGGAGGTTAGTACAAATCGTAGAAAAAGCTAAGTAATTATGATACAGACAGAATCAAGACTTACAGTAGCTGATAACAGCGGTGCACGCGAGGCTCTCTGCATCCGTGTGCTCGGTGGCACCCGCCGCCGCTATGCCAGCGTGGGCGACGTCATCGTCGTGGCCATCAAGAACGCTATTCCTACGAGTGACGTGAAGAAGGGAACCGTCTCGAAGGCCCTCATCGTACGCACCAAGAAGGAGATACGCCGCGCCGACGGTTCATATATCCGCTTCGACGACAACGCCTGCGTGCTCCTGAACAACGCCGGTGAGCTGCGCGGCAGCCGTATCTTCGGTCCCGTGGCACGCGAGCTACGCGCCGTCAATATGAAGGTCGTTTCCTTGGCTCCCGAGGTTCTTTAACATTTAAAGCATTAGAGTAATGAGCAAGATACATATCAAGAAAAACGACACCGTCTATGTCCTGGCCGGTGAGGACAAGGGCAAGACTGGAAAGGTGCTGAAGGTCTTGGTGGAGAAGCAGCGTGCCATCGTTGAGGGTGTGAACATCGTCAACAAGAGCAGCAAGCCCAGCGCCAAGAATCCTCAGGGTGGCTTCGAGAAGGTCGAGGCTCCCATCCATATCTCAAATTTAAGTTTGATCGACCCGAAGAGCGGGAAGCCCACACGCGTTGCCATCAAGCACGAGGGGAAGAACGTCATTCGCGTGGCTAAAAAGTCTGGGGAGGAGATTAAGTAATGGCAAATACAGCACAGTTAAAGAAAGCGTACCGTGAGCAGATTGCTCCGGCACTGAAGAAGCAGTTCAACTATACATCTGCCATGCAGATCCCCGAACTGAAGAAGATTGTGGTGAACCAGGGACTGGGCGACGCCACACAGGACAAGAAAATCATCGAGGTGGCTATCAACGAGATTACCGCCATCTGCGGCCAGAAGGCCGTCGCTACCTACTCGAAGAAGGACATCGCCAACTTCAAGGTGCGTAAGAAGATGCCCATCGGCGTGATGGTGACACTGCGTCGCGAGCGCATGTATGAGTTCCTGGAGAAGCTCGTCCGTATCGCCCTGCCGCGTATCCGCGACTTCAAGGGCATTGAGAGCAAGCTCGACGGCCGCGGCAACTACACCCTCGGCATCCAGGAGCAGATCATCTTCCCTGAAATCAACATCGACAGCGTCGACCGCATTCAGGGCATGAACATCACCTTCGTTACTACGGCCAAGACTGACGAAGAGGGCTATGCCCTGCTGAAGGCTTTCGGCCTCCCTTTCAAGAACGCTAAAAACGACTAAGAGTTATGGCAAAAGAATCAATGAAGGCCCGTGAGGTCAAGCGTGCCAAGCTGGTTGCCCGCTACGCTCAGAAGCGTGCTGCCCTGAAGAAGATCATCGCCACCGCCGACGTCAACACCGAGGAGGGCGCCATGGCCGCATACGAGGCTGCTCGCAAGCTGCAGGGTATTCCCCGCAACGCCAATCCTATCCGCCTGCACAACCGCTGCAAGATCACAGGTCGTCCAAAGGGCTATATGCGTCAGTTCGGACTGTCGCGTATCCAGTTCCGCGAGATGGCTTCCAGCGGTCTCATCCCTGGCGTGAAGAAGGCCAGCTGGTAAGGGAAGATACAAACAAGTACCGCTTATAAGCTAATATTTAATATTGTCGGGGGAGTCCCGATTAATTAAACAATTATTATGACAGATCCAATAGCAGATTTTCTGACGAGGTTGAGAAACGCCATCATGGCTCATCACCGTGTGGTTGAAGTACCAGCTTCCAACTTGAAGAAGGAAATTACGAAAATCCTCTTCGAGAAGGGCTACATCCTGAACTACAAGTTCATCGAGGATGGCCCGCAGGGCACTATCAAGGTTGCCTTGAAGTATGACCCTGTGACCAAGGAGAACGCCATCAAGTATCTCAAGCGCGTCTCCACACCAGGTCTTCGCCAGTACACTGGCTACAAAGACATGCCGAGAGTGATTAACGGGCTGGGCATCGCTATCTTGTCCACGTCCCAGGGTGTAATGACAGACAAGGAGGCTTCGCAGCTGAAGATTGGCGGCGAGGTGCTCTGCTACGTCTATTAATTGGAGGACTGAGTTATGTCAAGAATAGGTAAGTTGCCAATTAGCATTCCTGCAGGCGTCACCGTCGCACAGGACAAGGACGGAGTCGTTACGGTGAAAGGTCCCAAGGGGGAACTCTCTCAGAAAGTCGACAAGTCTATCAATGTGAAGATTGAGGACGGGCACGTCACCTTCGAGGTCGACGAGAACAGCCCCGTCAACCAGAAGCAGAAGCAGGCATTCCACGGACTCTACCGTGCACTGGTGCACAATATGGTGGTGGGTGTCAGCGAGGGCTACAAGAAAGAGATGGAACTGGTGGGCGTGGGCTACCGCGTCAGCAACCAGGGGAACCTCATCGAGTTCTCGCTCGGATATACGCACCCCATCTTCATCGAGCTCCCCAAGGAGGTGAAGGTCGAGACGAAGTCGGAGCGTAACCAGAACCCCCAGCTCATACTGGAGAGTGCCGACAAGCAGCTGCTTGGACTCATCTGTGCAAAAATTCGTTCTTTCCGCAAGCCTGAGCCTTACAAGGGCAAGGGTATCCTGTTCAAGGGCGAGGTTATCCGCCGCAAGTCGGGTAAGTCGGCATCGGCTAAATAATTAAGCATTAAGCATTAAGAATTAAGCATTCAAGATTATGACGACAAAGAAAGTAGAAAGACGAATCAAGATTAAATACAGAATTCGTAAGAGTGTATTCGGAACTGCCGAGCGCCCACGCATGAGCGTCTTCCGCTCGAACAAGCAGATTTACGTCCAGGTGATTAACGATGAGGAGGGCAAGACCCTTGTCGCTGCCTCCTCGCTCGGACTCGAGGCTATGCCTAAGATCCAGCAGGCTGAGAAGGTGGGTGAGCTGATTGCCGCCAAGGCCCAGGAGGCCGGAGTGAAGGCTGTGGTCTTCGACCGCAACGGCTACCTCTATCACGGACGTGTGAAGTCGCTTGCTGATGCAGCTCGTAAAGGTGGACTTAATTTCTAAACGATTATGGCAATGAACAGAGTTAAAGTAAATAGTGACGTAGAACTGAAAGACAGACTGGTTGCCATCAACCGTGTGACCAAGGTGACCAAGGGTGGTCGCACCTTTACGTTTGCAGCCATCGTCGTCGTCGGCGACGGCAACGGCGTCATCGGCTGGGGCCTGGGCAAGGCCGGCGAGGTGCAGGCTGCCATCGCCAAGGGCGTGGAGTCGGCAAAGAAGAACCTCGTGAAGGTTCCCGTGCTCAAGGGCACCATCCCCCATGAGATGGAGGCACGCTTCGGCGGTGCTCAGGTGTTCCTCAAGCCCGCCGCTGCCGGTACCGGCCTCGTGGCTGGTGGCGCTATGCGCGCCGTGCTGGAGAGCGCTGGCATCAAGGACGTGCTGGCAAAGTCGAAGGGGTCGTCCAACCCTCACAACCTCGTGAAGGCTACCATCGTGGCGCTGAGCAGCATGCGCGACGCATACACCGTGGCCGGCACACGTGGTGTCAGCATGGAGAAAGTGTTTAACGGATAATTAAGGAGGTAAAGACCATGGCAACAATCAAGATTAAGCAGATTAAGAGTAAGATTGGTTACCCCGTTGACCAGAAGCGTACCCTCGAAGCCCTGGGCCTTCACAAGATCTCCCAGGTGGTAGAGAAGGAGGACACCCCCGTTATCCGTGGTATGATTCGCAAGGTGCATCACCTGGTGACCGTCATTGACTAAAACATCATTCACTTTAAAACGAATTCGAGATTATGAAACTGAATAATTTGAAACCTGCTGAGGGCTCTACCCACTCACGTCGCAGAATTGGCCGCGGACCCGGCTCGGGTCTCGGCGGTACGTCGACTCGTGGTCACAAGGGTGCCAAGGCTCGCTCGGGTTATAAGAGGAAGATTGGCTTCGAGGGCGGTCAGATGCCGCTGCAGCGCCGTCTGCCGAAGTCGGGCTTCAAGAATATCAACCACAAGGAGTATTTCGCAGTGAACCTTTCGACCCTGCAGAAGCTGGCCGAGGCTAAGGGCTACACCAAGATTGGCGTGGAGGAGCTGGTGGCTGCCGGACTGACCAACGGTAAGGAACTGGTGAAGGTCCTGGCCAACGGCGAGCTGAAGGCAAAGCTGGAGGTGGTTGCCAACGCTTTCTCAAAGAAGGCTGAGGAGGCCATCAAGGCTGCAGGTGGTATCACAACATTAATCTAAGCAACAAGATGAAGAAGTTTATTGACACCCTAAAGAACATTTGGAAGATTGAGGACCTGCGCCAGCGCATCCTCATCACCGTGCTGTTTGTGGCTATCTACCGTTTCGGGTCGAAAGTGCTGTTGCCGGGCATCAGCTATAGCCAGCTGGATGACCTGCGAAAGCAGACGGCTAGTGGCCTGATGTCACTTCTCGACATGTTCTCGGGTGGTGCATTTTCCAATGCCTCGATCTTCGCGTTGGGAATCATGCCTTACATCTCAGCTTCTATCGTGATGCAGCTGCTTGCCGTCGCGGTGCCATACTTCCAGAAGATGCAGCGCGAGGGTGAGAGTGGCCGTAAGAAGATCAGCATGTACACCAGGTATCTGACGGTGGGTATCCTTCTGTTTCAGGCTCCGAGCTATCTCGTGAACCTGCAGAACCAGATTGGACCCGCCTTCGACCCGGGTGTGTCAACGGGAATGTATCTCATCCTTGCTTCCGTCATCCTCGCCGCAGGCAGTATGTTCATCCTCTGGCTTGGTGAGCGTATCACGGACAAGGGCATCGGCAATGGCGTGTCGCTGATCATTATGATTGGTATCATCGCCCGTCTGCCCGAGGCCTTCGCACAGGAGGTGGGTTCACGCTTCGCTGCTGCCACTGGTGGCGGTCTGGTGATGTTCCTCATTGAGATCATCATTCTCTATGCCGTCGTCTGTGCCGCCATCGTCCTGGTGCAGGGTGTCCGCAAGATTCCCGTGCAGTATGCCAAGCGCGTGGTAGGCAACAAGCAGGTGGGCGGCGCACGCCAGTACATCCCCCTGAAGCTTTTTGCTGCCAACGTGATGCCTATCATCTTTGCACAGGCCCTGATGTTCATTCCCCTGGCATTGGTGCGCTACACCAATCCGAATGACGCCAGCTGGTTCATGCGTTCGATGATGGATCACCACAGCTGGCTGTATAACGTCATCTTTGCCTTGCTGATTATCGCATTCACGTATTTCTATACGGCTATCACGCTCAACCCCACTCAGATGGCTGAGGACATGAAGCGCAACAACGGATTCATCCCCGGTGTAAAGCCCGGTAAGGATACGGCAGAGTATATCGACACCATCATGTCGCGCATCACCCTGCCCGGTTCGCTCTTCATCGCCTTTATCGCCATCATGCCTGCCTTCGCCAGCTTGCTGGATGTGCAGGATGAGTTCTCGCAGTTCTTCGGTGGCACGTCGCTGCTGATTCTCGTCGGTGTGGTGCTTGACACCCTCCAGCAGATTGAGAGTCACCTGCTGATGCGTCACTACGATGGCCTGCTCAACTCTGGACGTGTCAGGGGCCGTGGAGGCATGACTGCTTACTAAAAGGGCTGATGAAGATATTTCTGAAGACTGAAGATGAAATTGAGCTAATGCGCCAAGCGAACCGACTCGTCGGTAAAACGCTTGGCGAATTGGCCCGACATATCAAGCCGGGGGTTAGCACCTTAGAGCTGGACAAGATTGCCGATGAGTTCATCCGTGACCACGGCGCCGTCCCTACCTTCAAGGGATTCCCTAACCCCTACGGCGGACCCTTCCCCGCCAGCATCTGCACATCGGTGAACGACGTGGTGGTGCATGGCGTACCCAGCAAGGATGACGTGCTGAAAGAGGGAGACATCATCTCTATCGACTGCGGCACGCTCCTTAATGGTTTCAACGGTGACTCTTGCTACACGTTCTGTGTGGGTGAGGTCAGCGAAGAAGTAGCCCGGCTGCTCAGGGTGACGAAGGAGTCGCTCTACAAGGGCATCGAGCAGGCCGTGAACGGACACCATGTCGGCGACATCGGCTTTGCCGTGCAGGACTACTGCGAGAGTGCCGGTTATGGCGTGGTGCGTGAGCTGACAGGCCATGGCATCGGGCGTGAGATGCATGAGGACCCCCAGGTGCCCAACTATGGGCGCCGTGGCAACGGGGTGGTGCTGAAGTCCAGCATGTGCATCGCCATCGAGCCAATGATCACCATGGGCAAGCGCGACATCTATCTGAAGAAGGATCGCTGGAGCGTCTGCACACGCGACGGAAAGCCTGCCGCACACTTCGAGCACACGGTAGCCGTGAGAAAGGGGAAGGCAGAGATTTTGTCTACATTTGAGGAAATAGAAAACATTAAAACCAGCTAAGATTAACGCATGGCAAAGCAATCTGCTATAGAGCAAGACGGTACCATCCTCGAGAGCCTCTCGAATGCGATGTTCCGGGTAGAACTGGAAAACGGCGTACAGATTATCGCACATATCTCGGGAAAGATGCGTATGCACTACATTCGCATCCTGCCGGGTGACAAGGTGAAGGTCGAGATGAGTCCATACGACCTGACCAAGGGAAGAATTGTTTTTCGATACAAATAAACAAACGACAAAGACATGAAGACAAGAGCATCACTGAAGAAGCGCACTCCCGACTGCAAGATTGTACGTCGCAAGGGACGCTTGTTCGTTATCAACAAGAAGAACCCTAAGTATAAGATGCGTCAGGGCTAAAATGTTAAATAAGCATAACAAAGTGGGGGAATATCAATTTATTTCCTTAACTTTGCATGCTTTTTGGCATTTTCAAGAGTTTAACTATCATTTTTTATTATTTTTACTAACAAATGGCAATAAGAATTGTTGGAGTAGATTTGCCCCAGAACAAGCGTGGCGAAATCGCATTGACCTATATCTATGGTATTGGTCGAAGTAGTTCAGCAAAGATATTGGATAAGGCAGGTGTCAGCCGTGACCTGAAGGTCAACGAGTGGACTGACGACCAGGCAGCCAAAATCCGTGAAATCATCGGCGCTGAATTCAAAGTTGAAGGTGATCTCCGCAGTGAGATCCAGCTGAACATCAAGCGACTGATGGACATTGGTTGCTATCGTGGAGTACGTCATCGTAACGGCCTTCCCGTCCGTGGTCAGAGCACCAAGAACAACGCTCGTACACGTAAAGGAAAGAAGAAGACTGTTGCTAACAAGAAGAAGGCCACGAAGTAAAGTTTAATGTTTGACATCTAAAGATTAAAGATCATGGCAAAGAAAACAGTCGTATCAAAGAAAAGAAATGTGAAGGTATCTGCCCTTGGCCAGCTTCATGTTCACAGCTCTTTCAATAACATCATCGTTTCACTGGCTAACGACGAGGGTCAGATTATCTCTTGGTCGTCGGCTGGCAAGATGGGCTTCCGTGGCTCAAAGAAGAACACCCCGTATGCTGCACAGATGGCAGCTGAGGACTGCGCCAAGGTAGCTTATGACCTGGGTCTGCGCAAGGTGAAGGCCTATGTCAAGGGTCCCGGCAACGGTCGTGAGTCAGCTATTCGCGCCATCCATGGTGCCGGCATTGAAGTGACGGAGATTGTAGATGTTACGCCGCTGCCGCACAACGGCTGCCGCCCCCCGAAGCGTCGTCGCGTATAAGCGTCGTGAGTTGACGTGTTCGCGTAATGACGTAGTTAAGTATTAAAGAATTAAAGATATTTTTAAGTATTATGGCAAAGTATATTGGACCGAAATCTAAGATTGCCCGCCGCTTTGGTGAACCCATCTATGGCCCGGACAAAGTTTTGTCCAGGAGAAACTTCCCTCCTGGACAGCATGGCAACAACCGCCGCCGCAAGCAGTCGGAGTATGCTGTCATGTTGGCAGAGAAGCAGAAAGCCAAGTACACCTACGGAGTGCTTGAGCGCCAGTTCCGCATCATGTTTGAAAAGGCCGCCAAGGCTGACGGCATCACCGGTGAGGTGCTGCTCCAGCTTCTTGAGAGCCGACTCGACAACGTGGTGTTCCGTCTGGGTCTCGCCCCCACTCGTGCCGCTGCTCGTCAGCTGGTAGGCCACCGTCATGTGGTCGTTGACGGCAAGGTGGTCAACATTCCTTCTTTCTCGGTGAAGCCCGGACAGATTGTCGGCGTGCGTGAGAAGTCAAAGTCACTTGAGGTCATCGCTGATGCCCTGGCTGGCTTCAACCACAGCAAGTATCCCTGGATTGAGTGGGATGAGCAGCAGAAGGCTGGCAAGTTCCTCCATCGTCCTGAGCGCGCTGACATTCCCGAGAGCATCAAGGAGCAGTTAATCGTTGAGTTGTACTCTAAGAACTAAATCAATAAATTAATGGCGATATTAGCATTTCAAAAACCCGATAAAGTGGTAATGTTGGATGCCAACGACCGGTTCGGCAAGTTCGAATTCCGTCCGTTGGAGCCGGGCTTCGGTGTGACCATCGGCAACGCCCTGCGCCGCATACTCCTTTCATCGCTTGAGGGCTATGCCATCAACACCATCCGCATCGCTGGTGTTGAGCATGAGTTCTCATCCGTTCCTGGCGTAAAGGAAGACGTGACCAACATTATCCTGAACTTGAAGCAGGTACGCTTCAAGCAAGTAGTAGAAGAATTCGAGAACGAGAAGGTATCCATTACCGTCGAGAATTCTACCGAGTTCAAGGCCGGCGACATCGGCAAGTATCTGACTGGATTTGAAGTGTTAAATCCCGATCTCGTTATTTGTCATCTCGACTCTAAGGCTTCTATGCAGATTGACCTCACGATAAACAAAGGCCGTGGCTATGTCGTGGCTGATGAGAACCGTGAGTACTGCACCGACGTCAATGTCATCGCCATTGATTCTATCTACACACCTATCCGTAATGTCAAGTTCGCTGTCGAGCCCTATCGTGTCGAGCAGAAGACCGACTACGACAAGCTCGTACTCGAAGTGACGACGGACGGTTCCATTCACCCGAAGGACGCACTGAAGGAGGCTGCCAAAATCCTCATCTATCACTTCATGCTCTTCTCCGACGAGAAGATCACGCTCGAGAACAACGAGAGCGAGACCAACCAGGAGTTTGACGAGGAGGTGCTGCACATGCGTCAGCTGCTCAAGACAAAGCTCGTCGACATGAACCTCTCGGTTCGTGCCCTGAACTGTCTGAAGGCTGCCGACGTGGAGACGCTTGGCGACTTGGTGCAGTATAACAAGACTGACCTTCTGAAGTTCCGCAACTTCGGTAAGAAATCGCTCACGGAGCTTGATGATTTGCTCGAGAGTCTGAATCTGTCGTTTGGAACTGACATTTCAAAGTATAAACTGGACAAAGAGTAGTCGCTGATGACTATCGACTTGCCCATAAACAAGTAAAAAAGCACAATGAGACACAATAAGAAATTCAATCATCTGGGCCGTACTGCAGATCATCGCCGTGCCATGCTTGCCAACCAGGCCATCTCGCTGATCATGCACAAAAGAATCACTACGACCCTGGCAAAGGCAAAGGAGCTCAAGAAGTATGTTGAGCCCCTCATCACCAAGGCTAAGGAAGACAGCACCAACTCGCGCCGCGTCGTGTTCAGCTACCTGCAGAACAAGGAGGCCGTCAAGGAACTGTTCGGCCCCGTCGCTGAGAAGGTGGGCGACCGTCCCGGTGGCTACACCCGCATCATCAAGCTCGGCTATCGTCAGGGTGATGCTGCACAGATCTGCTTCATCGAGCTGGTCGACTTCGATCCCGAAATGGCCAAGGGCGAGACCAAGAAGAAGGCAACACGCCGTGGTCGTCGTGGTGGCCAGAAGGCTGCTGCTGAGGCTCCCGCCGCTGAGGCTCCCGCTACTGAGGCTCCCGCTACGGAGGCTCCTGCTGAGGCACCCGCTGCTGAGTAATCTACGCAGACATATAATGAGAAAGCCCTCACCGCTTTGGTGGGGGCTTTTTTTAGTGTTCAGTCTTCATTCCTCTTGCCTGGAGATGCGCCGCGTCTCCTGCCTCGCCTCTCGCCAGCGGGGGAAGTAGCGGTCCATGAGCGCGTGGAAACGAGCGTTGTGCGAGGGCTCCAGCAGATGGCATAGCTCGTGCACCACGACATGCTCGACACACCAGTCGGGCAACAGCAGCAGATAGGCCGAGAAACAGATGCTGTGGTCAGTCGTGTTGCATTTGCCCCAGCTTGAGATGTTGGCTTTGTAGTAGATGTTACCGGGTTTCACGTTCATCTCCCTGGCATGGCGTTCCACCATTGGTACTATCAGCGCCTGCAGCCGTTGCAGGGCATCGTCGCGCTCTTCCTGCGTCTTCAGTGGTAGCCGGTTGTAGAACTCAGCCCGCTTCCGCTCATATTCAAAGGTTTTTTCTCTTGTTTCGGCTATCCACTTCCTGTTCTCGTTGATAAATGTTTCGATGTTGGCGCGCGACAGTCCCCGTGGTGCCGACACGTGCACGTCACCGTTCTTCACGATGCGCATGCGTAGGCGACTCGTGTTTCTGTAGGTGATGACAATCTTCATAAGGGAACTCTAGAATGAGATGGTTCGACTGCCGTCAGCCTCTTCCTTGATAGTTACCCTCACGGCGTCGTCGGGCAACAGTTCCTCTATCAGTTCTGGCCACTCTATGAGGCACAGCGAGCCGGAGTAGAAATAGTCCTCGTAGCCCATGTCATATACCTCCTCGATGCGCTTGATGCGGTAGAAGTCGAAGTGGTAGATGCTGCTTGATTTCATGGACGAGTCAAGCAGCATAGCCGAGCGGAGATTTGAGGTTTGAGGTTTGAGGTTTGAGGTTTGAGCCACCTCATATTCATTGACGATGGCGAAGGTCGGCGAGGTGATGATGTCCTTGACGCCCAGTTCCTCGCACACCGCCTTAATGAATGTTGTCTTGCCCGCGCCCATGTTACCGTAGAAGGCAAAGACGGTGTGGGTGCCTATCTGTGCAATGAACTGCCGTGCAGCCTCGTGTATATGGCTAAGGTCTTGTATCTTTATTTCCATTGGTGTATATAATGAGACTGCAAAGTTACGAAAAGTCGAGCGAAGAACAAAACAAACTCGTTTGTTTTTTCTTCCGAGACGGAGTAAGTACGCGCTCGCAGATCGCAAAGTTACGAAAAGCCGGAAGAAAAACAAAAGAAATCCTGCCACAAAGTGCGTATTAGGCTACACCCTTATATGGCATTTCATGCTGAAACCTTTGAGGAATGTTGGTATGTCACGAGAAAAGACCATCTTTTTTCTTAATTTATGTTCACGAATCATCTTGTCCTCGAGATTTTTGATTATATTTGCGCACGGAACGCCCAATGTTGGGCTAGAATAACTAAAAGCATTATGGAGATACAACGCTATATCAGGCTAATAAGTAATATAGATATTCACGATGGACGACTATCGATCTACCTTTGGGACGCTTGTCAAAGCAAGAACGGGAAACAAGAGCTCCGGATGTGAAAGAATTGTTGGTGTCATCGTAATTATAAGTAATCATATAATTAGCATATGAAAAATTTTGCCAAACTAATTAAGCAGTTAGAGCTTTCATCTCTCACGCAATATAAACAATATACCCCATTGTATATCAAAGAAGCCTTAAATTGTGGAAATTGGAATGAATGGGATGAGGATGTCTTTAATGATTATTTTGAAAAATCGCATAATAGTGTAGCCTATGTGGGGCAAGGTTTCTTTCGGTCACATCATAAGGAACGGATAAAGAATAATTGGATGAGATTAGCACCCCACCTAAAAGCAATTGCATCTAGCCAAGATGTTCCTTTATGGGATGAATATAAAACAATTCGAAAGATAATAAAGGAATGTACAAAAGATAATATGCAGATTGCAACCAATAGATTGATTGCATGTCTGCAACCAAAATTGTTATGTACTGAAGTTGACCTTAGAAAAATAAACGAGCTATTTGATTTCATTCAAACTTATACAGACGCTCCAATTCCTCAATATGACAGAGATAATTGGGAGAAAGCCAGCTATGCTTTATTGAGAATGATGCATGAAGCGGATCCTGAAAGGGATTATATGAACTTCGCTTATATCCCATGGAAGTTGCTGGACTATTTTAAGACGAGTTTAATAAAAGGTTCTCTTCCAACTTATTGGTTGACATCATGGAATGAAAATAATTTCATGTTGCACAAATATTTCAGCCAATACGATATAATTGATTGGAACAACACCAATAATAATCATTTCAACATCGGGGATATAGTATTTTTATATTGTTCGAGTCCCGAGCGAAAAATAAGGTATAAAACCCAAGTAATCAAGTTGAACATTGCGCCAGAAGAGGAAATAGACGATCATGTTTTTTCATTAAACACATCACCCTCAAAGCCATCTCAATATAGACCCATTAGATTGAAAAAGATGGCCGAGATTGATACAGAATCATTAAACTATGAGAATTTGCATGCGAGGGGATTAAAGGGGGCAATAAGAACTCCGAGAACATTAAAGGGAGAATTATGGCAATATATAAATTCATTTTGGGAGAAAGATGAAGACATTTATGACGATATAAAAAATCCAGAAGACATATATGAAGGCGCAAAGAAAACAATCGTTGTGAACAGCTATGAAAGAAATCAAGATGCAAGGAATGCATGTATCGCTGCTCATGGATACAAGTGCAGCGCTTGCGGGATGGATTTTGAAAAGATGTATGGTGAATTAGGTCGAGGTTTCATCCTATACAGTCAACCAGCAAGTGCAAGCTGTTTGCAAAGTTAGGCATAATGTTTG
>CAMVKN010000079.1 GCA_947168045.1 uncultured Prevotellaceae bacterium | reverse complement strand
ATGCCGGTGATGATGGGCAGCGGGAACTGCGCCACGTTCTCGGCCAGGGCCAGCGTGTCGAAGCCCGACATGTCGGCCGTGGCACCGCCGCCACGGATGATGACGACACAGTCGAACCGCTCCGTTCTACACGCTTCACTGTAAATCTGGTTCAGCGCACTGATGATGCTTTGCTCCACCTGGTCGCCCTGCATGACGGCGGGGAAGAGCTGCACCTGGAACTGCAGGCCGCGGGTGTTGTTCAGCAGCTGGTTGACGAAGTCGCCATAGCCCGCCGCCGTGGCGCTGCTGATGACGGCGATGCGCTGGCAGAACAGCGGCAGCTCAAGCTCCTTCTGCATGTCGAACACCCCCTCGGCCTTCAGCTGGCGGATAATCTCCATCCGTCGCCGTGCCATGTCGCCCAGCGTGAAAGTGGGGTCGATGTCGGTGACAATCCATGAGAAGCCGTATGCCTCGTGGAACTGTGCATATACCTTCAGCCGCACCTTCAGACCGGCGTGCAACGGCTGGCCGGTGGTACGCTCAAAGTAGGGCTGTAGCATCATCCACTGCGTGCGCCAGCACTTGGCCGAGGCACGGGCCACGGGGGTAGGGGAGTGCTCCTCCTTTTGGACAAGCTCCATGTAGCAGTGGCCGCGGCTCTCACGACACTCTGACAGCTCGGCTTCCACCCAGTATTCCTGGTTCAGGGTGCGCTCAATGACCTGACGGACCAGACCGTTAAGCTCAAGGAGAGTAAGGGTAAAGGCCTCCCCAAGCCCCTCCGAAGGAGGGGGTGTCTGGTTAGTGATGCTATCGTATCTTGTCATTGTCCTTTCTCTCTATTCAACATCCCCTCCTTCGGAGGGGCTTGGGGAGGCCTCTATTCAACATCCCCTCCTTCGGAGGGGCTTGGGGAGGCTTTTTGGGAGGCCTCTATCCCCATTTGGTATGCTTTCCAGAAGTCGGGCAGACCATAGCCGTAGATGTTGTTCGGAGCCTCCTGCTGGTCACCACTCTGGCGTATGAGGTCCATGAGCTGGAAGGCCGTAAGATGCCTCAGTGCCTGCCACAGACATGCCACCATGCCACAGGTGACAGGCGTGGAGAACGACGTCCCCATGTCGTGCACCAGCGTGCCACGGCCTGACAACAGCGTGGTGTTATGGCCCAGGGCCACTACGTCGGGCTTCTGGCGTCCGTCCTGCGAGGGCCCGATGCTGGAGAACGATGCCAGCACCCCTTTCTTGTCGACGGCGCCCACGGTGAGGATGTCGGTGGCATCGGCAGGCACGCCAATCTTCTTCCAGTCGCCGATGCCCTTGTTGCCCGCTGAGTTGCACAGAATCATGCCCTTGGCAGCAAGCATCGACGCCGTGCGTGAGACGAAGGAAGTCCTTCCGTCGAGGTCGCGCAGCCGATAGCTGGCCAGCGGCGCATCGTAGTTGCTGTAGCTCAGCGATGAGTTCAGCACGTCGGCACCCACCGAGTCGGCGAACTCAGCCGCCATGGTCCAGTAGTCTTCCTCCACGGGCTGTTCGGTGGGTGGCTCCTCTGACCGCAGCAGCCAGTAGTCGGCATTAGGGGCGGTGCCGATGGTCACCTCAGGTGCGTAGGCCGCCATGGCCGAGAGCACCCGTGTGCCGTGGTCGATGAGGTGGAAGGGTTTGCCAGGATAGTCAGCATCCGTAGGGTCACCGGGGTTGACGAAGTCGCGCACGCCCTGTATGTGGGCATGACGCAAGGCAGGTATGCGGTCATAGTTCTGGAAACCGCCGTCGAGGACGGCGATGGTGATGCCGCGCCCCGTGAAGCCCGCCTCGTGCAGTCGGCGCCCGTTGAGCATGTCAATCTGCTCTGCCGCCATGCCGTATGGCTCGTTGCGTATCGAGTCCCACCGGTTGAAGTCGCTGGAGATATAATGTGGAATGGGGTCGTCCTTCTCGACAGAGTCAGGGGCGACATAGACGCAGCATGCCCTGCTGACCATGGGCAGGCGCGCCAGCTGCTGCAGCGTCAGCGTGTCGGCCGAGCGAACCACCACGGTGTTCTGCCATCGGCTGGTGCCCAGCACGGTGGCACCCTTGACCATGAACTGTCGCACATACTGGCGAGGTACGGGCAAGTCGGTGGAGTCGATGGCGATGCCCTGCCGCTGCCGCCGCTCCAGACTGCGAGCCGAGAGGAAACGCTGCGGCCGGTCAATAGCGTGCTTGGTGGCCTGCTTGTCGGTGAGGTAGTATCTGTAGATGTAGGTTTTCTTCACTGCATGCTTGCTCTTGGCCATGCCGTTGGTCAGCGCTGCAGCGAGTATGATGGCAAGAAATAGGATTCGTTTCATGTCTATTGGTAAATGGCAACGTGCAAAAGTACGCTTTTTTTTCATCATTGCCGCATTTTCTTCTGTGTTTTTTTGTCGTAACATCGTTTTTTCAAAAAAAAGAGTGTAACTTTGCAGGCGATAATTGCAGTATGGACAATAAGCAGAAAGCACTGGAGCTGGGCCAGAAGCCCGTTGGCGCACTGTTGTGGCAGTATGCGCTGCCTGCCATCGTGGCCATGACGGCCTCTTCATTATATAATATTATAGACCGTGCCTCGATAGGTCAGGTCGTCGGGCCCGATGCCATTGCCGGCTTGGGCATCACCTTTCCCTTCATGAACCTCAGTGCTGCCTTCGGCTCTGCCGTGGGCGTGGGTGCCTCCACGTGCATCAGCGTGAAGCTGGGCCAGCGCGACTACGACACGGCGCAGCACCTGCTGGGCAACACCGTGTCGCTCAACCTCGTCGTGGGGCTGGTGTTCATGGTGGTCAGCCTGGTGTTCCTCGACCCCATCCTGCGTTTCTTTGGCGCCAGCGATGCCACGCTGCCCTATGCGCGCCAGTTCATGCAGGTCATCCTGGCTGGCAACGTCATCACCCACATGTACTTCGGCATGAACGCCGTGCTGCGTGCTGCCGGCAAGCCCCGACATGCGATGTATGCCACGCTTTTCACCGTCGGCATGAACATCGTGCTGGTCTTCGCCTTCGTGTGGTGGCTGCGCTGGGGCATACGCGGTGCAGCCTTGGCCACCATCACGTCGCAGTCGATAGCCCTGTGCTGGCAGATGTGGATATTTGCCAACAAGAAGGAGCTGCTGCACCTGCGTCGTGGCATCTACCGCCTGAAGAGTGTGCTGGTGCGCAACATCGTGTCCATTGGCGTGTCGCCCTTCCTGATGCAAACCACGTCGTGCATCATCGTCATCTTCATGAACAACCAGTTCTTCCGTTATGGCGGCGACATGGCCGTGGGAGCCTACAGCATAGCCAACTCAGTGGTCATGGCCCTGTTCATGTTCGTCATGGGCATCACCCAGGGCATGCAGCCCATCGTGGGCTACAACTACGGCGCAGGCAAGTACGACCGCATGCTGCGCTGTCTGTGGCTGTCCATAGCTGCCGCCACCGTCATCCTGCTCGTAGGGTGGACGCTGGGCATGCTTTTCCCCAGGCAGATAGCCCGCATCTTCGCCACTGACCCCACGCTGCTCGACATGTCGGCCCACGGCATCGTCGTCGACATGCTGGTGTTCTTCGTCGTCGGCTCGCAGGCCGTCATCACTAATTTCTTCCAGTGCATCGGAAAGGTGCGCATCAGCATCTTCCTCTCGCTGTCACGACAGCTCATCATGCTGCTGCCGCTGGCCTATGTGCTGCCCTTGTTCTGGGGGCTCGACGGCGTGTGGTACTCCATGCCTGCCAGCGACTTTATGGCTTTCGCCTTTACGCTGCCCATCTTATGGTGGTATTTGAGAAAGATAAAAAAGGACTCCCCAAAAGCCTCCCCAAGCCCCTCCGAAGGAGGGGGTGTAGAATACACAAAAGAATAGAATATGAGCAATAAAAACAATGTTAATCATGTAACTCAACATCCCTCCCTTGGGGAGGGCTTGGGTGGGCCTGTAACTGAACATCCCTCCCTTGGGGAGGGCTTGGGTGGGCCTTCCATTATTATCTGCATCGGACGGCAGATAGGCTCAGGCGGGCACGACATAGGTCACATGCTGGCGCTCGACTTCAATGCGAAGTACTACGACCGCGAGATACTGGACCTGGCGGCCAAGGAGAGTGGCTTCTCAAAGGAGTTCTTTGAGCGCAACGATGAGCGCAAGGGCTTCCTTCGCTCCTTCCTACACCTGCCCTACAGCAACAGTGCCGTCGGGGGCAGCTTCTATCAGAACAACTTCTCACAGGAGGCCCTGTTCAAGTTCCAGAGCGATGCCATCCGCAAGGAGGCCGCCCTGGGTTCGTGCGTGTTTGTGGGGCGTTGTGCTGAGTATGTGCTGCGTGACTTCCCCAATGCAGTGAGCATATTCATCACCGCATCCATGGAGACCCGCATCAGCAACATGGCGAACAAGCTCGGCGTGCAGCCCGATGAGGCAAGGAAAATCATCGAACAGGGCGAGCGCCGCCGTGCCGAGTACTATAATTATTATACGGGCAAGGAGTGGGGCTCATCTGAGAGCTATGACCTCTGCATCAACTCCAGCTTGCTGGGGCAGAAGGAGACAGAACGGTTCATCGCCGACTTCGTCCGCAAGCGTTTCAACCTCTAACCTCTAATCTCTCACCTCTTACCTCTCACCTCTATGAAAACAATTGGCATACTCAGCGACACGCACGGCTATTGGGACGAGAAGTACCTGCACTACTTCGAGCCCTGCGACGAGATATGGCATGCAGGCGACATCGGCACCACTGAAGTGGCTGAGCGGCTGGCCTCATTCAGGCCGCTGCGCGCTGTCTGCGGCAACTGCGACGGCGGCGACCTGCGACTGATGTATCCTGAGCTGAACCGCTTCAAGTGTGAGGAGGTCGACGTGCTCATCAAGCACATCGGCGGCTACCCTGGCAACTATGATGCCAGCGTCCGCTCCACACTCTTCGCCAATCCGCCTCAGCTCTTCATTGCCGGCCATTCGCACATCCTGAAAGTGAAGTTCGACAAGACGATGGTGAGTACCAATCGTCCGCAAGGCATGCTCCACCTCAATCCTGGGGCTGCAGGGCTGCAGGGCTGGCACAAGGAGCGCACGCTGATGCGTCTCGTCATTGACGGGGCCACTTTCAAAGACCTCGAAGTGATAACCCTTAACGACCCACGCCGTCATGGATGAACTGAAGAAATGGATTCCCGAACTGGCCATCTGCACAATAGTTGCGGGGGTGGCTACGTTATTAACATACCTGCTGGGACTGGAGAAATCGTGGGCAGAGGCGTCGCAGACGTTCCTCATCGCCTTTGTCGTCATGTTCGCTCTCGGCATCTACAACAGAAGGAAAAACAATAAAGAATAACCAACTATGAAAAGAACCATCGTTATTACCGGCGGTGCCGGATTCATTGGCAGCCATGTGGTGCGCCTGTTTGTGAACAAGTATCCCGACTATCACATCATCAACCTCGACAAACTGACCTATGCCGGCAACCTGGCAAACCTGAAGGACATTGAGGACCGTCCGAACTATGAGTTCGTGAAGATGGACATCTGCGACTTTGACGCCTTCTACCAGCTCATGCAGCAGAAGAAGGTGGACGGCATCATCCACTTAGCCGCCGAGAGTCACGTTGACCGCAGCATCAAGGACCCCTTCACCTTTGCCAAGACCAACGTCATGGGAACGCTCAGCCTGCTACAGGCCGCCAAGCTCTACTGGGAGAGCCTGCCCGAGCGCTATGAGGGCAAGCGCTTCTATCATATCTCGACCGATGAGGTGTATGGAGCGCTGGAGCTGACACACCCTGAAGGCATAGAGCCGCCGTTCACCACAACGGCCAGCAGTGCCGAGCATCATCTGGCATACGGTGACAAGTTCTTCCTTGAGACTACGAAGTACAACCCCCATTCGCCCTATTCGGCTGCCAAGGCATCGTCTGACCATTTCGTGCGAGCTTATCACGACACCTACGGCATGCCTGTCATCGTGACGAACTGCTCGAACAACTACGGGCCCTATCAGTTCCCTGAAAAGCTCATCCCGCTGTTCATCAACAATATACGCCACCGCAAGCCACTGCCCGTCTACGGCAAGGGTGAGAATGTGCGCGACTGGCTCTATGTCGAAGACCACGCCCGTGCCATTGACCTCATCTTCCACCAGGGCATGATAGCCGAGACCTATAACATTGGCGGGTTCAATGAGTGGAAGAACATCGACATCGTCCGTGTGCTCATCAATACCGTCGACCGTCTGTTGGGCCGTAAGGAGGGCGAGGACTTAGGACTCATCACCTACGTCACCGACCGTGCCGGCCATGACCTGCGCTACGCCATCGACAGCACCAAGCTACAGAAGGAGCTGGGCTGGGAGCCCTCGCTCCAGTTTGAGGAGGGCATTGAGAAGACCGTCCGCTGGTACCTTGACAACCAGGAGTGGCTTGACAACGTTACCTCAGGCGACTACCAGAAGTACTACGACCAGATGTATAAGAATAGGTAGGAGCCCCCCAAGCCCCTCCAAAGGAGGGGATGTTTAGATAGATATTACGATGGAGAAGGAGTCCAATAGGATGCGCTGGGAGACAGCTGATTCGTTAGCATATACAGCTGTTGAGAATCATGCGGTAAAAAACCGAAAGGAGATGACCGTCGCGGAACAGACTCTTTGGGAACAACTTCGGCGCAGTAAACTTGGGGGGCGCTTCCGACGTCAGCATGTCATAGGAACGTATATTGCAGACTTCGTATGCCTGAAATGTAAACTGGTCGTTGAGGTGGATGGTGAATACCATTCCACTCCGGAACAACAACAATTAGATGCGGAACGCACCGCTTACCTCCAAACAAAGGGATACAGGGTCGTCCGTTTCACAAATAATCAAGTGCTCACTGATATAGAATCAGTAATGTCACAGATAATAAGGTCATTAATATAAACAATTTATTAAACAAGGTAACCAAACATCCCCTCCTTTGGAGGGGCTTGGGGAGGCTATGAAGAAGATATTATTATTAGGCTCAGGCGAACTGGGCAAGGAGTTTGTGATTGCCGCCATGCGTGCCGGCCAGTATGTCATTGCCTGCGACCGCTACGACAATGCGCCAGCCATGCAGGTGGCCGACGAGCGCGAAGTGTTCAATATGCTCGATGGCGATGCCCTGGAGGCCGTGGTGCGCAAGCATCAGCCAGACATCATCGTGCCTGAGATTGAGGCCATCCGCACTGAGCGTTTGTTCAAGTTCGAGGAAGAGGGCATACAGGTGGTGCCCTCAGCGCGTGCCGTCAACTACACCATGAACCGTCGTGCCATACGCGACCTGGCGGCCAAGGAGCTGGGGCTGCGCACGGCGAAGTATTTCTATGCCAAGACCTTCGACGAGTTCAAGGCCGCCGCTGACGAGATAGGCTTCCCCTGTGTGGTCAAGCCGCTGATGTCGTCGAGTGGCCACGGTCAGAGCTATGTGCACAACGATGGCGAGCTGGAGCAAGCCTTCCGCGAGGCCATGGAGGGTAGCCGCGGCGATGTGAAGGAGGTCATCATTGAGGAGTTCATCGACTTCGACTCTGAGTTCACCCTGCTCACCGTCACCCAGCAGCACGGCTGGCCCACACTGTTCTGTCCGCCCATTGGCCATGTGCAGAAGAGTGGCGACTACCGTGAGTCGTGGCAGCCCTACAAGATTAGCGACGAGGCGTTGCATCAGGCACAGACCATGGCCGACAAGGTGACGCGTGCACTGACTGGTGCCGGTATCTGGGGGGTGGAGTTCTTCCTGACAAAGCAGGGGGAGGTCATCTTCAGCGAGCTGTCGCCGCGCCCGCACGACACGGGCATGGTGACACTGGGCCACACCACCAATCTGTCCGAGTTTGAGCTGCATCTGCGTGCCGTCCTTGGCCTGCCCATTGCAGGCATTCATCTGGAGCATGCCGGAGCCTCAGCTGTCATCCTCTCGCCAGTGGAGGCCAAGACACCCGTTGACCGCTCGTTGCTGCCCTATAACCTGGAGGAAGCACTCAGCGAGGACCGCACCCGCATACGCATCTTTGGCAAGCCCGAGGCCCACAAGGGGCGTCGCATGGGTGTGGTGCTGTGCTACGGCGAGGTGGGCGACGATGTGGAGGCGCTTCGTGCGAAGGCCAAACGCCTGGCAACGACCGTCCTCGGCACCGACCCATATACCAAGTTTTGAGTGAGAACAACAGAGCCATGATTCCCGTCCTGCAGTCGTTACGCTTCGTGTTCGTCATGATGATTGTCATGTCGCACTTTGCCTATCAGGGTCACCCCTCGTTTGAGGCTGGCGGCGACTGCGGCGTGGCTTTCTTCTTTGTGCTCAGTGGTTTCGTGCTGTCGTTGGGCTATGGACGACAGCTTGACAGCGGGACGTTTCACTATGCGACGTTCATGCGCCGCCGTCTGCTGAAGATATTCCCGTTGCACTTGCTCTGCCTCGTGCTGTTCCTGGTACTCTTCCATGCGAAAGAGACCATCGACGGCCGTCTGGTCCTGAACGTGTTGCTGCTTCAGTCGTGGATTCCTGACGACCACTACTATTTCTCTTATAATGGCGTGTCGTGGTTCCTTTCCTGTCTGCTGTTCCTCTATGCTGTGTTCCCCTTGGCTTACAGGACGGCCAACAGACTCGGACTGAGTGTCGTGCTGGCGTTCTGCCTGATGGCTTACGTGCTGGTGCCCTACGACAAGGTAAATGCTATCCTTTACGTCAATCCCCTCATGCGTTTTGTCGATTTCTTCCTCGGCATTATGCTGGGCAAGGCTTTTGCACGGCTTCATGACCGTACCGCAACCTACGCGTGGGTTGAGCCAGTCTTGACCCTCCTCCTGGTGTTGCTGCTTCTGGCCTATCCCTATGCTGACGAGAAACTGCGCAACGCACCGCTCTATTGGATAGTACTTCTACCATTGGTGGTGGTCTTTGCCTGTCAGAAAGGACCGGTGTCACGCCTGCTGATGTGCAGGCCGCTGCAGTGGCTGGGGGCGCTGAGCATGCCCATCTTCCTCATTCACCCCATCGTGTTCCGCTCGCTGTTCCATTTCTTCCCTGACATTCCCTACATGCTCATGCTGACAGTGAGCTTGGTGGTCATCGTGGCGCTGAGCTGGACAGCTGACCGTTTCTTCCTCAGACCAGTGGAGCAACTGCGCAAGGTGGTGCCATGAGTCACGAACTATAAACGATGCTTTATGAACTACAGACTGATAGAACTTCCAAAAATCGTTGACCCGCGTGGCAACCTCACCGTGGCGGAGCAGATGAAGAACATCCCCTTCGACATCGCGCGCGTCTACTGGACCTACGACATCCCGTCGGGCGAGCGCCGCGGTGGCCATGCCCATCGCACCTGTCAGGAGGTTATCATTGCCGTTAGTGGCTCCTTCGACGTGGAGGTCTTTGACGGAGAGAATCGTCAGACGTTCCACCTGAATCATCCTTACCAGGGACTATATGTGGGCACCAATGTCTGGCGCACGCTTGAAGACTTCTCCAGTGGGGCCGTCTGCCTGGTCCTTGCCTCAGAACTCTTCGACGAAGCGGAGTATATCTATGACTACAATGAGTTCCTTGTCCTGAGTGCAAGCCAGGAAAGCAGATAGTAAGACAAACGAATCGAAGACCCATAAAAAACGTAGATAAGCCAAGTGTTCACCATCCGCCGATATACACCTGCCGACAAGCGCGTCTGGGACCTCTATGTGGCTAAGTCCAAGAACGCCACGTTCCTTTACCGTCGTGACTACATGGACTACCACAGTGACCGTTTCCTCGACCACTCGCTGCTCTTCTTTAAAGACAGTCGCCTCTACGCCCTCCTGCCTGCCAACATCGAGGGTGACACCCTCTTTTCACATCGCGGGCTGACATACGGCGGTCTGATTATGGACAAGGAGGTCAGTACGGCTGATGTGCTCGTCCTCTTTGAGGAGCTAAACGAGTGGCTGAGCAAGCAGGGCATTCGTCAAGTCTTCTACCGTGCCATTCCTTGGGTCTATCACCGTCTGCCAGCGGAGGAAGACTTATACGCCATGTTCTGGAAGTGTGGAGCACGACTGCATCAACGCATGTCGGGCACGGTCATCTTCATGGAGGCGGGGCTGCGCTGGCGCAAGGACCACAGGCGGCGCCTGCGTCAGGCAAGCGACGCTGGCATCCGTGTGGAGCGCGACAGCAGCTTGGAGACCTTCTGGCCGCTGCTCAATGCCAACCTGCAGCAACGGTTTGGAGCCAGTTCAGTGCACACCCTTGACGAGATTCTTCTGCTAAAGAGCCGATTCCCTGATGAAATCGTGCAATATAACGCCTTTCTCGGCGACGAGATTGTGGGTGGCATCACCTTCTATGTCATGGGGCACGTGCTTCACGGGCAGTACAGCGGAACCAACGACGTGGGTAAGCAGCTCGGTGCCATGGAGGCCATCTACAATCAGGTGATGTACCACGACTACACCGGCATGCGCTATCTCGACTTCGGCACCAGCAATGAGGATGGTGGTGTTGTCCTTAATGAGGGACTCATTGCCCACAAGGAGGGCTACGGCGGTCGTACCTTGTGCTATGACACTTATGAATGGACGCTTTCGTAACACATCATTCGTTATCCATCTATGATAGAACATCTTCCGCTGAAACGCATCAATGACCTCTATGCTGAGGAGATTCACGAGGCTGTCAACCGCGTGGTGGACTCTGGCTGGTATCTGCGGGGAGACGCCACTGCCCGTTTTGAGCAAGAGTATGCCCGCTACATTGGCACCCGCCACTGCATTGGCGTGGGCAACGGCCTGGATGCCCTGACGCTCATCTTGCGCGCGTACATATATCTTAATAGGCTGGAGGAGGGCGACGAGGTCATCGTGCCAGCCAACACCTACATAGCCACCATCCTCTCCATCACCGAGAACCGCCTGCGGCCGGTACTGGTGGAGCCTGATGTCAACACCCTGCAGATTGATGACACGCTCATTGAGCAGGCCATCACCCCCCGCACGCGAGCCCTGATGATTGTGCATCTCTATGGTCGTTGTGCCTATACTGAGCGCATCGCTGACCTCTGCCGTCGTCACGGCCTTCTCCTCCTTGAGGACAACGCCCAGGCCCACGGGGCAGTGTGCGATGCGGTTCTCCCGCATCGGAAAACAGGAAGCCTGGGAGCCGCCGCCGCTCACTCCTTCTATCCCACGAAGAACCTCGGTGCCCTGGGCGATGCTGGTGCCGTGACCACCGACGACGAACAGCTGGCCACTACCGTGCGTGCCATGGCCAACTACGGCTCTCAGCGCAAATATGTCTTTGACTGTCTGGGTCGCAACTCACGCATTGACGAGCTGCAGGCTGCCGTTCTCTCGGAGAAGCTCCGACATCTTGACAGTGCCAATGCCCGCCGTCGTGCCATCGCCCAGTATTATATAGAAAATATTCACAACGCAGCCGTCACCATTCCAGGTGTTAATCCCACCTCTCACCTCTCACCTCTCACCTCTCACCACTCACCACTCACCTCTCACCTCAACACCAGCGTCTGGCACATCTTCCCGGTTCTCAGTCCGCATCGCGACACCCTGAAGCAGTTCATGTCCGACCGGGGTGTGCAGACTGACATTCATTACCCCATACCGCCACATCGTCAGGCCTGCTATCCTGAATGGCACAGTCTTTGCTTGCCTATCACTGAGCGCATCCATGCGCAGGAACTCAGCCTGCCCTGTCATCAGGCCATGACCGATGCTGAGGTGGAAACTGTTGTAGATATTATTAACTCATTTAAATCATAGCTTTTATTATGGATTATCAAGAACTTAACTACCAGAACGTTGCAACGCGCGAGGAGAAGGCCGCCGTGGCTTTCCCCGCCCTGATGCGAAAGGTCTATGTGTGGATGTCGATGGCCCTGGTCATCACCGGTCTCACCGCTTGGCTCGTCTCTCACAATCAGTCGCTCATCCAGCTCATCTATGGCAATCAGGTGGCCATCTGGGTGCTCATCATTGCTGAGCTGGGCCTTGTCATCGGTCTCAGCGCCGCCATCCACAAGCTGTCTTTGCCTGTGGCCACACTCATGTTCGTTCTCTATTCGGTCATCAACGGTGCCGTCCTGTCGTCTATCTTCCTTGTGTTCTCAGTCCAGAGCATCGGCACGGTGTTCTTCATCACTGCCGGCACCTTCGCTGCCATGTCGCTCTTCGGCTATTTCACCAAGAGTGACCTTACATCGATGGGCAAGCTGCTGATGATGGCTGTCATCGGACTCATCATCGCCACCGTGGTGAACCTCTTTGTTAAGAGCTCTGGCCTTGACATGATTATCAGCTATGCTGGCGTGCTCATCTTCGTGGGCCTCACTGCATACGATACGCAGAAGATTAAGCAGATGTGTGTGCAGGCTCCCGATATGGGCGAGACGATGCAGAAGCTGGCCCTCCTGGGTGCTCTGTCGCTCTATCTCGACTTCATCAACCTCTTCATCTATCTGCTCCGTATCTTTGGCAACAGAGACTAAAATAGAAGTAAAGGTCAATGACCTACGATAATAAGTAGGCTCTTTACGAAAACAAGTCGGCTCCTGGCACTTGCCAGGAGCCGACTTGTTACATTCAAGTGACTGCGAGAATGTTCTTGCGCGTTAGCGGAACAGATGGGGGATGAACTCCTGCAGTCCGCGGCGCCAGGTGAGCCACTCATGGCCCGTGCCCTTCGACTCTGAGGCATCCACCTTGATGCCCAGCTCGCGCAGGCTGTCGACGATGGGCTGGCTCTTGATGAAGTCGTCGCTGCCCCAGTTCATATACATGTAGTGCATCTTCTTGTTGAACGCATCTGCGTCGGCAAACACGCCATTGTAGGCCGTCTTGACATCGAGGCCGAAGATGGCGCCGCTGAACGTACCCATCCATGCAAAGCGGTCCATGTGCTGCAGCACCACGTCGAAGGTCTGGTGGCCGCCCCAGCTCAAGCCAGCCATGGCACGGTTGTCGCGGTCGGTCTTCGTGCGGAAGGTGGCATCAATAAAGGGGATGAGGTCGTTCAGCAGCACAGGGTAGAACGATGCGCCGTAGTCGCTGACCCCCTGACGGTTGCTGCCTCCACCGGCGAAATTGAACGGGGCCTTGATGTCGCCGCTCTCCATGACCACAATCATTGGCACGGCCTCGCCCTTGCTGATGGCGTTGTCCATGATGTGCTGCATGTGGCCCTGCTTGCTCCAGCCTGTCTCG
>CAMVKN010000078.1 GCA_947168045.1 uncultured Prevotellaceae bacterium | reverse complement strand
ACCTCTCACCTCTCACCTCTCACCTCTCACCTCTCACCTCTCACCTCTCACCTCTCACCTCTAATCTCATGAAACGTTACCTCCTATTATTGGCGATTACCGCCAGCGTTCTCACAGTCAGCGCACAAGACAGCGAGATTCCCTCACAGAAATACAGTGTGGCCACCGCCTCCTTCTGGAGTAACTGGTTCGTTCAGGCTGATGTCACCGCCTCGTCCTTCTATGGCGACCGTGGCAATGCCCCTGGCGCTCATCTCTCCTCGTCCATGCTCAAGCCCTTCCGCACCAACATGGGACTTGCCGTGGCGCTGGGCAAGTGGTTCACCCCAGGACTCGGACTGCGTACCAAGCTCAGTGGACTCTGGGGCCGCACCGTCGTCAGCAGCGACAAGGCTGACAACGCATCCAAGTACTGGACCCTTGATGGGCAGGTTCTCTTCAACCTCTCCAACATGTTCTGTGGCTACAGCGATACGCGACGCTGGAGCCTCATCCCCTATCTGGGTGCAGGTGCAGGACGCAACATGAGCTACAACACATACGCCATGTCGCTCAGTGCCGGCATCCTCAACCAGTGGCGCCTATCGCCCAAGGCATCCATCAACCTCGACCTGTCATGGACGGCCCTGGAACCAGACTTTGACGGCGCTGGTGGCGACCTCTGTCCGCGGGGCCTGCGCGCCAAGGACCAGGTGCTCACGCTGGCTGTCGGACTGACATGGAATCTGGGCAGTGGCACGTTTAAGCGCGTGGACGACAGCGATGCTGTTAACATACTGATGGAAAGCCAGCTGGACGCTCTCAACGCACAGCTGGCCGACGAGCAGGCCGAGAACGAAAGGCTGCGGCAACAGATAAGGGACATGCAAAAACAGACAGAGCAGTGACGGCGCAAACGCTGTAGAACAGTGGAACAGCAGCTTTTGCTCAAAGATATAATAATTTTTTGAAAGAAAAATTGACTTTTTCTTGGTGAGTAATGAAAAAATGCTTAACTTTGCCACGAATTTGCACGTAAAGTATTTAATATCATAAATTTTTAAGTTCATGAAAAAGAAATTTATTAACGGCTTGCTCATGGGAGCCCTCTTCGTGGGCTTCACGAGCTCTATGGTTTCTTGTAAGGACTATGACGATGAGAAGATTACCAATCTGGAAGGTGTCCTCTCTGACAACGTCGATGCCCTGAAGAAGGCTCTTGACAGCCAGAAGGCTGACCTGGAGAGACAGATTAAGGTGGTGAAGGACGCTCAGGACTCTTGCTCAAAGGCCTGCGCTGCTTTCCAGACCAAGATCTACAACGATCTTAAGCTTTATGTCAAGCAGGAGGATTTCATCAAGACCCTCACCGACAGCCTGGGTAACTACTACACCAAGCAGGAGGTTGACGGCAAGGTGACTTATGTGCTGCAGTACACCGACACACAGGTGAAGAACCTGCGTGAGGACATGCTCGACAGCCTCGACCTCTATCTCCGTAAGAGCGCGCTGGCACAGTCAGCTGCTGACCTGCTCAACCAGGGCGGCAACGTCATGACGACGGCTCTCGACAACTACATCACCAACTACAACAAGATCAATGGCATCATCAACGAGGACTCCATCCGCGCTATTCTCAAGGCTGAGGTCGTCAAGCTGAACCTCGCCATCGACCAGGCTCGCGCCACTGCAGAGGCTGCAAAGGGACTGGCCGAGCGTGACTCTGTCCGCATTGATGCCCTTGACGGTCTTGTGGCTGGCTTGCAGAAGGACGTGAAGAGCCTCCAGAAAGATATCGACACCGTCCGTACAAAGGCCAACAACGCATGGGCAAAGGCTCAGGCCAACGAGACCCTTATCACCAACCTGCGCACTGACCTGGGCTTGCTCGACCAGAAGGTTGACAAGAACTACGCTGAGCTGAAGGACTCCATCGCTGACCACACCAAGACCCTCCAGGCTCTTGACGCAACCGTGAAGGCCAACAAGGCTGAGGCCGACAGCATCCACAAGGAGGTTACGAAGAAGTTTGAGCAGCTCGACTTCGACCTGGGTCAGCTGGGTAAAAGAGTGGATGGACTTGAGACAAGGGTGAAAAATGCTGAGGAGGCAATCTTCGCTCTGGCTTTGTTCGTGAACGATATTACCTACAAGACCATCAATAGCATCGAAATCAACGGCACCTACAACCCGATGTACGGTGAGCTGGCACTGCCGCTTAACATCCGCTCGAACATGCTCGTGGTCTTCAACGGTATTACCGATGACCGCGGCCTGCAGTTCCCCTCACGCAATCAGGACTACGCTGCACTGCCCGACCAGTGGATGGATGGTAACTTCACCGACGAGGATCTCGAGATGCTCGGCGTTCAGCGTCCCAACCAGCTGAAGGGCTTCGTCCGCATCGGCGAGAACGAGGAGTTCGTAGCTAACCAGCAGTTCGACGCCAGCGGCAATGCCACGGACGTCACCGAGGGCAATGCTGGTACCATCTACATGACCATCAATCCTACCAACCGTGACTTCACTGGCACTGAGTTCACACTCATCAACAGTGCTAACAAGGAGGTGCCCGTTGAGCTGAGCACCCTGAAGAAGAGCGACCACGTGCTGACCTTCGGCTACACACGTGCCGGCGTCGATCCTGAGAGCCAGAGCCCCAACGGATTCTATGAGACACAGGTCACCGTGCAGCCTGAGAACGTCAAGGAGCTGGGTCTCAACTTCAACCTCGATGCAGTGAAGGATGTGGCTAAGGACATCAAGGACTACAAGAATGGCATCAGCCTCACCACACTCGTCAACGCTGTCTATGACAACATCAACAACCTCATCGATGCCAATGCCATGAAGACGACATGGACCATCGGCGAGGGCGAGGATGCTGAGCAGTTCAGCGCCGTGTCGCAGTACGCTCTCGGTGTGGCAAGCATTAAGCCGCTCTCATTCTCCTTCGCTAAGGACATCACCTTCGATGGCATTCCCGGAACAAACCTGGCTCAGGACTTCCTCGACAACATGCTGGGGGCACTCCGCGAGAACCTTGGCGTGTTTGACAAGTACCTGGAGCGCTTCGACGTAGAGAAGCTCGAGCTCCTTGAGGTCGACGGCGAGCTCACCAGCACCGTTGAGGCTAAGATCCGCTTCTATCTTGGCGACCGTCACATCGTCAGCAGCGGTCCTAAGTCGGCTGTCTTCACCTTCCCGTTCTTCACCATCACTGGTATCCACGGCGAGCAGGTCACCATCAAGAACACCAACCCGAACGTGGAGGTCTATATCAGCGGCAACGACTCTTACATCGACGTCCAGCTTGACATCAGCGACTTCATCCGCTACATGGGCAAGTATGACACCGAGCCTGTTCCCAACATCAGGAAGCAGTTCCAGGATCTGCTCGACGACGTCAATAAGCTCATCGGTGAGATCAAGGGTCTGAACTTCAGCTCAATCAGCGACAAGCTGTCGACGAAGCTGACTGACTTCATCCAGGAACTCAACAGCCACTTCTCACGCTTCGAGCACCCCAACAGGTTCTTCAAGCCCATCCTCGTGGTCAATGGTGAGAAGGGCATGGTTCGCCTCAGCACTTCGGCCATCACGCCGACCAAGGCTAAGGGTGCCCTGACCTACATCATCCCCACCAACTATAATGCAGAGACCGTGTCGCCCGCATTCAAGAAGTTCATGGCTGTCACCAACGTCATCAACAACGAGACGGGCGCAAGCGCAAAGGGTAAGAACGGCCAGTGCAAGAGCATCCTCGACGAGATGAACAAGGCCAAGGGCTTCAACGAGGTCATCGATGGTGGCTTCCAGCCGTTCCCCTTCGCACCGAAGAGCGGCTACACCTATGAAATCATCTATTCCGCTGTTGACTACTCGGCTAAGATTGTGACCAAGAAGTTCTACATCAAGGTTCAGTAGTTTCCAAACAACAGTAGTTTTCTAACACTATAGAAATAGAAAAGGAGAATTGACGATGAATATCAAGAAATCAATACTTACCTGCTTACTGATGCTGGGCTTCGTCTCAGCATCAGCACAGCAGACCGAGGAGAGACCCGACTATGTCTTCAATCCTCACTGGTACCTGCAGGTGCAGCCCCTGGGTGCCCAGTACACCCTTGGTGAGCTCTCCTTCAGTGATATGCTCTCGTACAACGCTCAGCTCGCCGTCGGATACCAGTTCGACGAGGTGCTCGGAGCAAGGCTCGCTGTCAGCGCCTTCCAGTCGAAGGGTGGTTCTGACTATGACAATCTTGGGAAGTTTGACTGGAAGTGGAAGTATGTCGCTCCCACGCTCGACCTCACGGCCGACCTCTCAACGCTCTTCTGCGGATTCAATCCCAAGCGTCTGTTCACACTGAACCTCTTCCTCGGCGTGGGAGCCAACATCGGCTTCGACAATGATGAGGCTGCCACCGCTGCACAGCAGATACAGGCACTCCATCAGTGGAACGCACTCTACTACACGACGGGCAATGCACCCATGTCTTACCTCTGGGACGGCACCAAGGTGCGTCTCGTTGGTCAGGCTGGTCTCGGTGCTGACTTCCGTCTGAGCGATGCTGTCAAGCTCGGCCTCGAGGTGACGGCCAACACCCTCAGCGACAAGTACAACTCAAAGTCAGCTAAGAACAACGACTGGTACTTCAATGCTCAGCTCGGCGTGAAGATCAACCTGGGCGATGCCTATGGCGTCTTCGCTCCCGGTTCCAAGTTCAAGCCCCGCCGCTCTATCTTCGGCCGCCAGACGCGCGTCGTCGAGAAGGAGGTTGTCAAGGAGGTTGAGGTTGAGAAGATTGTCGAGAAGCCTGTCTACATTGACAAGCCCATCTACATCGAGAAGCCGAAGGAGCCGCTCCGCCGCGACGTGTTCTTCACCATCAGCAGCACACGCATCGATCCCACTGAGGACAAGAAGCTCGACGAGATTGCTGCTTACCTGAAGCTCAACCCGACGGCAAAGGTCACCGTAACCGGCTATGCTGACAAGGGCACCGGCAACGCACAGATCAACAAGCGCCTCGGTGAGAACCGTGCCAAGGTGGTGGCTGACCGCCTCGTCAGGCAGTACCGTGTTGACCGCTCGCAGATCATCGTCGACAGCAAGGGTGACACTGAGCAGCCCTTCGCCGAGAACGACAAGAACCGCGTCAGCATCTGTATCGCTGAGTAATACGGCGTGCTGCTATTAGCATGAAAGACACAGAGCATAGGGGAGCCATCGCTCCCCACGCCCTGTGTCTTTCTTTCATTTTCTCAAACTGTACAACATCTAATTGTTTATGAAGAAATCATTACTTTCCATCATCGCCTTGGCGTTCCTTGCCCTGCCGGCGACGGCACAGACCATTGCCAAGGGCTACTATCGCGTGCAGAACTTCTCTTCGCAGCGCAACATCTTCCTCACCGACTATAAGACAAAGGGTGTCAACGTTCAGGCTACCAGCTTCGACGTCGATGCACTGCGCACCCTTGGCATCTTCGACCGCATTGTCTCTGACCCCTCCACGGTGTTCTACATCGAGAATGCCGGCGGCACCGACTATAACCTCAGAAGCCAGGGAAAGGGCGTCTTCGAGTTCGTTGGACGCTATCTCACCGTCAAGCCTGTCAAGGGCGCACCCGCTGGTCTCTATACCGCATCGGGCATCTACCAGGGCGTCGAGGTATTCCTCGCTGACTCTCAGCCTGACCCCGATGACCCTGAAAGCGGCGGATTTCTGAACACCGGTGGCACAAACGAGCAGAAGTGGTGGTGGGTCAAGCCCGTCGATGTCAACGACGATACCAACTACTTCGGCATCACCCCGTCGGTCACTGCCCAGGGCAAGCGCTATGCACCCTTCTATGCCTACTTTCCCTTCACCACACATGCCGAGGGCATGAAGGTGTACACCGTCTCAAAGGTCGATGGCAGTCTGGCCGTCCTCAATCAGGTGCAGGGCACCGTCGCCTCTGACATGCCCGTCATCATCGAGTGCCCGGGTGCCGATGCTTCCTCCAACCGCATCAACTGCGAGCTGCAGAATGTAGCCAAGGTCACCAATGTCCTGAAGGGCGAGTATTTCAACAGCTCCGACTTCTACGGCTCAAAGGCGTTCCACTATAATGCCATTCCTTGCAGCGCTGACACCATGCGTTTCCTCGGCGTCACTTCGCAGGGCAAGCTGGGCTTCGTCAAGGACCCCAGCCAGAAGACCGTGCCCCGCAACAAGGCATTCCTCGTAGTCAGCGCTGATGCTCCCGATGAGATAACGCTGGTCACACCTGAGGAGTATGAGATTGAGAAGGCCAAGGATGCTGTCACCATCACTGCCCGCTCCTACAGCCGTGAATATGGCGAGCAGAATCCTGCCTTAGAGTTTGATGTCACTTCGGGCACGCTTAGCGGACAGCCCACACTCACCTGCGAGGCCACGCCAACATCGCCCGTCGGCACTTATGACATCATTGTCAACAAGGGAACAGTCACCAATGCTAACTTTACAGGCATCAACGGTACCCTCACGGTCACCAAGGCACCGCTCACTTTTACTGCCAAGAGCTACACCATCAAGCAGAATGAGCCGCTGCCTGCATTTGAAGCTGAAATGACGGGCTTCAAGAATGGAGAGACGGCCGCCGTGCTTACCGCCCAGCCGCAGGTCAGCTGCACTGTGCCCGAATCGACATTCGTTCCCGTCGGCACCTACCAGATTACTGTTAGCGGAGCTGCCGCCCAGAACTACGACTTCAACTACGTTGCCGGTACCTTGACTGTTGTTGAGGCCGATCCCATCACCCTGACTGCTGCAGACGCCACGATGGTTTATGGCGATGCCATGCCTACCTTCACCTTTACAGTAAACGGCGGCGAGATAGAAGGCACACCAGCTTTCACTTGCGAGGCCACACAGCAGTCGCCGGTAGGCACTTACGACATCGTCATCACGCCGGGCACTATCAGCTATCCCAACCTCGTGTTGGTAAATGGCAAACTCACTGTAACGCCTGCTACGCTTACTGCTTCTGTGGGTAGCTACAGGCGCGGTCAAGGTGAACCCAACCCCGAGTTCGTTATTACCTATGAGGGATTCAAGAACGGCGAGGATGCCAGCGTGCTCGACGTCGCTCCTACTGCCACCTGCGAGGCCACGGCCGACAGCGCTATTGGAAGCTACGAAATCATCGTTAGTGGTGGCCAGGCAAAGAACTACGTGTTCAACTATGTCAATGGCGTTCTGGAGGTGGTAGAGACTCAGGGCATCGCTGCTGTTACTGTCAGCTTCGACAAGCCTGCCGACATCTACTCGGCCGATGGTCGTTGCATCCGCCGTGCTGCTACCACAATGGTTGGTCTGCCCCGTGGACTCTACATCGTCAACGGGCGTAAGGTCGTGGTTCGTTGACACGTATCGTTCGTTTGTAAATTTCTACAAGTTCCCCGTGAAAAAACTATCATGGTTTTTTCACGGGGAACATTTATAGTAATAGGCTAATGCCGAAAAATAGTGCACTAAGTGCACCTTTTTGACATAATTCTTTAACTTGCAAGTCGTTGGTTGGTGCACCAGCTTCTCTGTTGGTGCACCAATGGAGCACCAGAGGAGCACCTCCCTCGGGAAGTGGATAGCTATAGCGCATCATACGACCGACTGATGGGCATCAAGTGCCGCCTCTCACTTGTGATGCACCGCTTCTTGCCAAAATTCTCTCGAGAATTTACGCATAAGTCGGCTACTTATTCTCATAACTCAACGACTTATTCCAATAACTCAACGACTTGTTGTCATAACTCAATGACTTATTCTCGTAACTCAATGACTTATTCTCGTAACTCAATGACTGAGGGGCTTCAGGTGCTCGTTGGTGCACCATTGAGAACGCTTGGAACACCTGTCAACGACTTGCAAGTCAGCAGACTAAGCCCAAAAGGTGCACTTAGTGCACTGTCTTTTTCGTTCTCCTTATTACATACAATGAGAGAGGGGAACGGGGTCTTTCATGCCTCGTCTCCTGGGGTGTCACCACCGCCGTTCCCGGGGGTTCTCCCACGGGGAACTAAAACAATCGTTTGCTAATGCGAAGGTTCAGTACCGGGAACACCTGAAACTTCTTGATGATGTCAACATAGTCACCCACCTTGCCCCGCACGTTCCTCACGTCGTTCACCAGGTCGGTGCCGTCGTGCGTCACAATCTCGGGCGTGCCGCCCCAGAACATCGCACCGCAGTCGAAGGACACGTGCCAGCTGTCGTCTTTCTTCAGCAGACGGCCGCCGTAGCCAAAGCCAAGATACGGCTTCAGACGCTTGGCATACGCCCAGGCCTTCACCATCGAGTTCTCGTCGGGAACGATGCGGTAGGTATCGCCTGCACGGTATTGCGGGTCTTCGGGGTCGTTGGCATGGTGAATCACCGTACCGGCAGGCATATACTCGCCGTCGATGAAGCTACCCTCTGTCGTCACCACATCCTCACGGTAGGGAACGTCGTGCTTGTACTCACCCATGGCGATGCTCATCTTGCCGTAGTCTATCAGCTTCTGCTGCAGCTCGGGGTGGTACACCTCCGTCGAGCCTATCACCACCATCGGCTGGTCGTTCAGCGCACGATAGTACATGCTGTTATAGATGCTGACGGCCATCAGCGAGGGCATGTCCTCAATGGCGTTCACGGCCTTAGCCACCTCACGGCTGCCGAAGTACACACCGGCTGTCAGGTGCCAGTGCTTGTTGCGGAAGGGCTTCACGTCCACCATCAACTTCCAGTTCCAGTAGGTAGGCTTGCCAACCATGTCCACCACGTTGTCAACCTTGTTGCCCGTCAGCTGCTCCAAGAGACCGGAGAGCTTGTCGAACTTACGCTGGCTCTCAGCGGGGTCGTCGCCCACGTCAACGCTGAAGTGCATCGTGTGGTTTACATGGGGCATGAACGCGTAGCCGGCGCGCAGCGAGAACACCTCGTTGATAGGCATCGACACATCGAAGCCCAAACCTGTCGAACCTCCCGTCAACGACAGGTCCATGTGGCTGAAAGGTTTAAGCTGAGGGGATGACGTAGACACCTGGCCGGAGGCATGCAGGCCTGCGGACAGCGTCAGTGATAGTAACAGATAGCGGCACAGCTTTCTCATGGTGTGTCTTATTTCATGTGCAAAACTACTAAAAAACCGTGATACAACCAAATCTATATCATCTTTTTTTATATCCTTACGTTTTTTTTTGTCCTCAAACTAAAAAAACAGTCTAAAAATTTGCAGGTGTCACCTTTTTTGGCTACCTTTGCAACCGCTTTCAGAGCAAGGGCGTTTAGCTCAGTTGGTTTAGAGCATCTGCCTTACAAGCAGAGGGTCGGCGGTTCGAATCCGTCAACGCCCACCAAGGGTATAGAAAAGGTTCAGTATGTTGCGTTGTCAACGCAACATTTATTATTAGAAATAACGTTATGGAGCTATCAGCACTCACCGCCGTTACGCCTATTGACGGCCGTTACCATGAAAAAACGTCCCCGTTATCAGATTATTTCTCTGAGTTCGCACTCATACGTTACCGTGTGCGTGTGGAGATAGAGTATTTCATAGCCCTTTGCGAGCTGCCGTTGCCGCAGCTCGAAGGTGTGCCCCACGACGTCTTCCCGACGCTACGCTCCATCTATCAGGACTTCACCCTCCAGGATGCCCAGCGCGTCAAGGACATTGAGAAGGTCACCAACCACGACGTCAAGGCCGTCGAGTATTTCATCAAGGAGAAGATGGATGAGAACGAAAATCTCAAATCTCAAATCTCAAATCTCAACTCAATAAAGAACTTCGTCCACTTCGGCCTCACTTCGCAGGACATCAACAACACCTCTGTGCCCCTGTCTGTCAAGGAGGCCCTCAACGACGTCTATGTGCCACTCCTCGAAGAGCTCATCGAGCAGCTTCACGACTATGCCCAGCAGTGGCGCAACGTGCCCATGCTGGCACGCACCCACGGACAGCCGGCATCGCCAACCAGGCTCGGCAAGGAAGTCATGGTCTATGTCTATCGTCTTGAGGAACAGCTGCGCTCGCTCAAGGAGACACCCATCACCGCGAAGTTCGGGGGTGCCACCGGCAACTTCAACGCACACCATGTGGCCTATCCGCAGTACGACTGGCAGCAGTTCGCCGAGCAGTTCCTCAACGAAAAGCTCGGCCTGGAGCGCGAGCAGTACACCACACAGATATCCAACTACGATTATCTCGCAGCGCTCTTCGATGCACTGCGGCGCATCAACACCATCGTCATCGACCTCGACCGCGACTTCTGGCTCTACATCTCCATGGACTACTTCAAGCAGCGCATCAAGGCTGGCGAGGTAGGCTCCAGCGCCATGCCTCACAAGGTCAACCCCATCGACTATGAGAACTCCGAGGGCAACCTCGGCATCGCCAATGCCGTGCTCGCCTTCCTTGCACAGAAGCTGCCCGTCAGCCGTCTGCAGCGCGACCTCACCGACAGCACCGTCCTGCGCAATGTCGGCGTCCCCATCGCTCATGCCCTCATCGCCTTCCAGAGCACGCTCAAGGGACTGCGAAAGCTCATCCTCAACGAGCAGAAGCTCTACGATGACCTGGAGAACACATGGCCTGTCGTCGCAGAGGCCATACAGACCATCCTCCGTCGCGAGGGCTATCCCAACCCCTACGAGACACTCAAGCAGCTCACCCGTACCAATGAGCGCATCACTGCCGAGTCCATCGCTGCTTTCATCTCGTCGCTCGACGTCTCCGACGCCGTCAAGCAGGAGCTGTCGCTCATCACCCCTCACAACTACACCGGTCTTTGAACCGTCCAGTATGTTGCGATGCCATCGCAACCCCAAGAAATAACCGTCCAGTATGTTGCGATGTCATCGCAACCCCCAAGAAATAACAGTCCAGTATGTTGCGATGCCATCGCAACCCCAAGAACAAAACAGCCGCGAGGCCTTAATCAATATTCATCATGGAACAAGAAAACATTCAGGAAAAAGTCAACGAAGAGCAGAACACTAACCCCGGCCGCGAAGGCTATCAGAAAGAGTTCAGACCTGTAGGGCGTTCACCCCGCCCCCGCATCCACAACACCACACGTCCCACAACGGGCTACGACCGTCCCACCTTCCAGCGCCGTCCCGCCGACGACGAGGGCGGATTCCGTCCCGAAGGCTTTGGCGCATCGCTGCAGAGCAACAACCAGCAGCGGTCCTACCGTCCGCGTAGCTATAACAATGGCGGCTACGGACAGCAGCGCCAGCAGGGTGGCTATCAGCCACGTCCACGCTACAACCAGGACGGCTACAGCCAAGGCAGCTACCAGCAGGGTGGCTATCAGCAGGGCGGCTACCAGCCACGTCCCCGCTATAACCAGGACCAGCAGCAGGGTGGCTATCAGCCACGTCCCCGCTATAACCAGGACCAGCAGCAGGGCGGCTACCAGCCACGTCCCCGCTATAACCAGGACCAGCAGCAGGGTGGCTATCAGCCCAGACCCTATAACCCACATGGCAACTACAACAACCGCAGTGGCTTCGCACCACGCGGACAGCGTCCCAACAATAACGGTGGCCGCAAACCCTACGACCCCAATGCCAAGTACTCGCTCAAGAAGCGCATAGAGTACAAGGAGCAGCACTACGACCCCAACGAGCCGGTGCGTCTGAACAAGTTCCTCGCCAATGCAGGTGTCTGCAGCCGTCGCGAGGCTGACGAGTTCATACAGGCTGGCGTCGTCACCGTCAACGGCACTGTCGTCACGGAGCTGGGAACCAAGGTCCTGCGTACTGACGAGGTGCGTTTCCACGATCAGCCCGTCACCATCGAGAAGAAGGTCTATGTCCTCCTCAACAAGCCCAAGGACTACGTCACCACCAGCGACGACCCGCAGCAGCGTAAGACCGTCATGGACCTCGTCAAGGACGCATGCCCGGAGCGCATCTACCCCGTAGGACGACTCGACCGCAACACCACCGGCGTGCTCCTGCTCACCAACGATGGCGACCTCGCATCCAAGCTCACACACCCCAAGTACCTCAAGAAGAAGATATACCATGTCTACCTCGACCGTAACGTCACGGCACACGACCTGCAGCAGATAGCAGAGGGCGTCCAGCTCGACGACGGAGAAATCAAGGCCGACGACGTGCAGTATGCTTCACCCACCGACAAGAAGCAGGTGGGCATAGAGATTCATTCGGGCAAGAACCGCATCGTCCGTCGCATCTTCGAGGCGCTGGGCTACAAGGTCACCAAGCTGGACCGTGTACAGTTTGCCGGTCTCACCAAGAAGAACCTCCGTCGTGGCGACTGGCGTTACCTCACTGAGGAGGAGGTCGACCGTCTCCGCATGGGTGCCTACGAATAGTTTAATTCCCAGCTCTCCCAGCAGCCCCAGAACTCCCAAGAACAAAAACAACAATGGAAAGAACAATCATCAAGGACGTGCTTCAAAGCACTCAATACGGCAAACCCGTCTGTGTCAAGGGTTGGGTCCGTTCTCACCGTGGCAGTAAGAACGTCGACTTCATCGCCCTCAACGACGGCTCCACCATCAAGACCGTCCAGGTCGTCGTCAACCCCGACACCGTCACCGTGCAGGGCGCTTCTTCCGCCCTGTCCTCAACAGCGCAGGGCGGTTCCCCCGCCCTGTCCCTCAAGGACGTCACCACCGGTGCCTGCATCTGCGTCGAGGGCACCCTCGTAGAGAGCCAGGGCGCGGGACAGTCCTCAGAGATTCAGGCCACCGCCATCACCATCTACGGTCTCTGCGACAACTCCTACCCCATGCAGAAGAAGGGCCAGTCATTCGAGGCCATGCGCAAGAACGCACACATGCGTCTGCGCACCAACACCTTCGGTGCCGTCATGCGTATACGTCACAACATGGCCATGGCCATACACACCTACTTCCACGAGCATGGCTTCTACTACTTCCACACGCCGCTCATCACCGCCAGCGACTGTGAAGGAGCAGGCAACATGTTCCAGGTCACGACCAAGAACCTCTACGACCTGAAGAAGGACGAACAGGGAAAGATCATCTACGACGACGACTTCTTCGGCGAGCAGACCAGCCTCACCGTCTCGGGACAGCTCGAAGGCGAGCTCGGGGCAACGGCCCTCGGAGCCATCTACACCTTTGGACCCACCTTCCGTGCAGAGAACAGCAACACTCCGCGTCACCTCGCAGAGTTCTGGATGGTAGAGCCGGAGGTCGCCTTCCTCGACCAGCAGGAGCTCATGGACCTCGAAGAGGACTTCATCAAGTACTGCGTCCGCTGGGCACTTGACAACTGCAAGGACGACCTCGAGTTCCTCAACAAGATGATTGACAAGACACTCATCGAGCGCCTTCAGGGTGTGCTCAAGGAGACCTTCGTCCGTCTGCCCTACACCGAGGGCATCAACATCCTGCAGGAAGCCATCAAGAAGGGCAAGAAGTTCGAGTTCCCTTGCAACTGGGGCGACGACCTTGCCAGCGAGCACGAGCGCTACCTCGTAGAGGAGCACTTCAAGAAACCCGTCATCATGACCGACTATCCCCGGGCCTTCAAGTCGTTCTACATGAAGCAGAACGAACCCACCGCCGACGGTGGCTCCATAGGCTACCAGGGCGCGGTCGCTCCCGGACCCACCATGCAGGGCACTGACGTGCTCTTCCCGCAGATTGGCGAGATCATCGGCGGCTCGGTCCGTGAGGAGAGCTACGACAAACTCATGGGCGAGGTGGACCGCCGACAGATGGACAAGACCCACCTCTGGTGGTACATCGACACCCGCCGCTGGGGCACCTGTCCCCATGCAGGCTTCGGCCTTGGCTTCGAGCGCCTCATCCTCTTCGTCACAGGCATGCAGAACATCCG
>CAMVKN010000077.1 GCA_947168045.1 uncultured Prevotellaceae bacterium | reverse complement strand
GCCCCTCCCAAGGAGGGGATGTGGCCTCCCCAAGCCCCTCCCAAGGAGGGGATGTTTAGTTACATAATTATATATAGAATGTATATCCATGTCTTTATCTGATTTAACATCCCCTCCTTCGGAGGGGCTTGGGGAGGCTTTAGGCCTCTTAGTCTTTACTTCTTCCAGGCGTCGATGATGCCCTTGAAGTCGGCAGCCTTGAGCGATGCACCTCCGATGAGGCCACCGTCGATGTCGGGCTTGGCGAAGAGCTCGGGGGCGTTGCTGGCCTTGCACGAGCCACCGTAGAGGATGGTGGTGTCGTCAGCCACTGCCTGTCCGTACTTCTCAGCGATGATGCTGCGGATGTAGGCATGAATCTCCTCAGCCTGCTCAGCCGTGGCGGTCTTGCCGGTGCCGATGGCCCAGATGGGCTCGTAGGCAATGACAATCTTGCGGAAGTCCTCCTCGCTGAGGTTGAACACGCTGCCTTCCAGCTCAGCCTTCACCACCTCGTTCTGCTTGCCGGCCTCGCGCTCTGCCAGGCTCTCGCCGATGCAGAAGATGACCTTCAGACCGTTCTTCTGGGCCAGCAGCACCTTCTCCTTCAGAATCTCGGGTGTCTCCTTGTAGTACTCACGGCGCTCGCTGTGGCCCAGGATGACATACTGTGCTCCGGTGCTCTTCACCATCTCGGCGCTCACCTCACCGGTGAAAGCACCCTTCTCCTTGTCGGCGCAGTTCTCGGCACCCAGTCCGATGATGTCCTGGTCGAGGAACTGTGCGATGCTGGCTAAGTGGATGAAGGGCGTGCAGATGACGACACCGCAGTTGGGCTTGTCAGCCTTCAGCGTCTCGTTCAGTTCCTTTGCCAGTGCGATACCATCCTGCAGGTTCATGTTCATCTTCCAGTTGCCTGCTACGATTTTCTTTCTCATGTCTTTTCTTGTTTTATTGTTAAATTGTTTATTTGTTGATGTCTGTTTCCTCATCTCCTTTCACCTCTGCATCTCCTTTGACCTCCTCATCCCGCTTCCGTCGCAACCACTTGGTCCATGCCCATGTGCGGTCGGCCAGCGTGAGCAGTCCCAGTGGGAGCACGAACCACAGTAACAGCTTGAGTATCTTGCCCGGTACCGAGTCGTCGGGCATCTGTCCGATGGGTAGCTTGTCAAGGGGCTTGGCACTGTCCTCAGGCGCTATCTGCGGCAGCCTGTTGTGGCTCCATTTGCCCATCACACGGCCGTCCTTGAGCAGCAGCAGTCCGGGGTTGCTTCGTATGACGGTCTTCAGTGTTGTCTCGTCGCTGAAGCAGAAGGGGTACTCGGCACCTGTCATGTCGCGCCACCGCTGTCGGCCCTGTGCGTCGCTGGCGGTGAGGCAGTAGAAGCGGTAGCCGTGGTCCAGACTGTACTCGTAGAGCTCGTTGATAAGGTCGAGCCTGGCGTCGTCAGCCTTCTCTATGCGTGGCGCTATCAGCAGGAACGTGTAGCTCGTGTCGTTGAGCACCTCGGTCGTGATGTCCTCACCCTGGTCACTGTCCGTTCCCTCAGGCAGGAGGTCGATGGTCAGGTCGTGGTACTCAGCCACGGTGGCAGTGCCCAGCTCACGTCTGTCGACAAAGGTCCATGTGCTGTCGGGCAGACTGTCGATGTCGAACTCACGCTGCTGTCCGTCCTTCTCGTAGATGAACACGTAGTCGGGCTGCTTGTCGCTGTCCTGAGGCGTTGCGTCGGTGTCCCCCCTGAGATTGGCCCCGATGTGATAGGGCCTGAAGTCGAACTGCGGCAAGTCGTAGAGGCTCCACACCGCTACGGCAAGGATGAACAGTGCCGAGTAGTTGACCACTATCCACTGGTTGGAACGGCTGACGAAGCGGAACATGTCGAGTGGGCGCCAGGCCACCACCACGGCGCATGCCAGCAGCACCACGTTCTTCCAAAGCGTCTGCCAGTTAGTGAGCACCACTGCGTCGCCGAAGCATCCGCAGTCGCTCACGGGATTGGCTATGGCCAGCCACAGCGTCAGCGGTGTCATCAACAGCATCATGGCCAGCACCAGGCGCGACGTCAGCCGCCGCCGGATGGCGAAGAGCAGGAAGATGCCCAGGCAGAACTCAGTGGCAGCCAGCGCCACTGACAGGAGCAGTGTCACCAGCTCGGGCAGCACGCCGCCCAGCCCCATGGCCGTGAGGTAGTCGTCAATCTTGTACTGTGTGCCCAGTGGGTCGACAGCCTTGACGAACCCTGAGAAGATGAATGTCAGGGTGAGAACCAGACGGCAGAGCGTCACCACCACCTTCAGCCCTATAGGAGAGGCCTTCGACGTAGTGTGGCTGTTGTTCATTATTTCTTCTCTTGAGCCTCACCCCGCTGGGAGAGATCTTCGTTGGGCGACAGTTTGATTAACCCGAAGACGGCATAGTTGATGATGTCCATGTAGTTGGCATCGATGCCCTCGCTCACCTTGGTTTGCTGGCCGCTCATCTGCAGGTCCTCCATCTCCTTCACACGCTCCAGCTTGGTCAGAATGAGGTCGGTGTAGCTGCTGACACGCATGGAACGCCACGCCTCATCGTAGTCGTGGTTCTTGCGTTTCATCAGTTCCAGGGCCTGTCTGGCAAAACGGTCATAGAGCGCCAGCGCCTCGGCGTTGTCCACGTCGACGCTGTCGCTGAAGCCGCGTTCCAGCTGTATGAGTCCCACGATGCCGTAGTTTACCAGCCCGATGAACTCGGGACGGATGCCTTCGTCAACCATGGTGCTGCCCGTCACTTCAATCTGCCTGATGCGGCGGGCCTTGATGAGCAGCTGGTCGGTGAGCGACTGCGGCCTGAGGATGCGCCACGATGCGCGGTAGTCGTGCAGCTTCTGCGCAAACAGCTGGCGGCACTCGGACACGGCAGCCTCAAACTCCTGGTTGGTCTTTTCAAATCGCTCCATATCAGGGTGCAAAGTTACGAAAAAACACGGTAAGTGCAAAGAAAAAAAGCATTTTTCTTGTTAGAGAGGCAAAAAAGGAGTTGTGACACAACTCCTATTTCGCGCTCTTGCTCATGTAGAATTTCACTTTCTGCGCCTGTCGCTCGAACTCCACCTGGAGCGAGTCACGACGCTGACGAAGGCTGTTCAGGCGCAGCACCTCTGGCGAATGGTCGTTCAGCTCGGTGGCATGGCTCATCACCCATTCGTGCTGGGCGTCATGCTCTTGTCGTGCGACATTGAGCAGGCTGTCGGTGACCTGCAGCTGTTGCCGTGCTGAGTCCAGCTCGGCCTGCAGGCGTGCCGTCAAGCCCTCGCGCCGCTCGGCAATCTCCTCGCGCAGTTCCTCGTTCTCTTTCTTCAGCTTGCTGGTGCAACTGGTAAGGAAGGCCGCACACAACACAAGCATAACAAATGTCTTCATATCAACAAAACTATATACTCCCCTCCCTACAAGGGAGGGGCCGGGGGGTGGGTCTACAAGGGAGGGGCCGGGGGTGGGTCTTCTCTACAGCCCGAACAGCTGTCTCAGACCGCCGTCGACGCCTGAGAAGCCCATGAATGCGAGGCTGAGCAGTCCGGCAGACACGAGGACGATGGCCATGCCACGCATGCCCTTGGGGACGTTGGTCAGTTCCAGCTGCTCGCGCATGCCTGCAAAGACGGTGAGGGCCAGGCCGAAGCCGATGGCGGTGCTGAAGGCATACATGATGCTCTGCGCCAGGTTAAAGTCTTTCTGGATGACGAGGATGGCCACGCCCAGGACGGCACAGTTGGTGGTGATGAGCGGCAGGAAGATGCCTAAGGCCTGATAGAGGGCAGGTGACACCTTCTTCAGCACTATCTCGACCATCTGCACCAGTGAGGCGATGACGAGGATGAACACAATGGTCTGAAGGAACTCCAGGTTGACGCCTGCTCCCAGGGCACCGTCCTTCAGCACGTAGGTCCACACCAGCCAGGTGACCAGCGTGGCCAGCACCAGGACGAAGGCCACGGCGGCCGACATGCCTAACGAGGTGTCAATCTTCTTCGATACGCCCAGGAAGGGGCAGATACCGAGGAACTGTGCCAACACGATGTTGTTGACGAAGATAGCGCTGATAAATATGAGGATGTATTCCATGTTGTTTTTCGTTGTTTCGTTATTACGTTATTACGTTATTACGTTATTACGTTATCACGTTATTACGTTATTACGCCATTACGTTATCTCGTTATTGATTACCACGCAGCTTGTTGACAATAGCGATGAGATAGCCCAGGGTGATGAAGGCGCCCGGCGGCAGGATGAACAACAGGATGTTGGTGGTCTCAGGCAGCAGCGTCAGTCCGAAGATGCTGCCGGCACCCAGCAGTTCGCGCACGATGCCCAGAAGGGTGAGCGCCAGGGTGAAGCCCAGTCCGATGCCGATGCCGTCGAAGAGCGATGCCACCGGCGTGTTCTTGGCAGCAAAGGCCTCGGCGCGGCCCAGGATGATACAGTTCACCACGATGAGGGGGATGAACAGGCCCAGCGCCTTGTCGATGTCGGGCAGGAAGGCCTTGATGACCATCTGCAGGATGGTGACAAAGGCGGCGATGACCACGATGAACACTGGGATGCGCACCTTGTCGGGCGTGAGACTCTTCAACAGTGAGATGACGAAGTTGGTGCAGATGAGCACAACCATGGTGGCCAGACCCATCGACAGACCGTTCAGGGCCGAAGTCGTCGTGGCCAGGGTGGGGCACATGCCCAGCATCAGGACGAAGGTAGGATTCTCCTTGACGATGCCGTTCTTGATGATATTTGCGTAACTCATAGTTTATTCCTCCTTTTTGGTTTGTGTGGCTCCCTTCTGCGTGTCGGTGGCATTGCCTTTGTAGACCTTATAGGCATTGTTGATGGCTAAGAGGAAGGCACGGCTGGTGATGGTCGAAGCGGTGATGGCGTCAATCTCGCCCTCGTTGCCCTTGGTCACACCCAGCTTGTTCTTGCCGGGATTCTTGCCGATGATGTCGCCCTTCTGTCCCTTTTGGAACCACTGGTCCGCCTTGGCACCCAGGCCCGGCGTCTCCTGGTGTTCCAGCAGGGTGTAGCCCAGGATGTTGCCGTCGTGGTCGAAGCCTACCAATACTTTCAGCGCGCCGCCGAAGCCCATGGTGGTGCTCTCCACGGCGGCTCCCTTCTCATTATTATATATAATGTATGTTTGCTCCTTGCCCTTGTCGTCTTGCATCTTGATGGTGTCGGTCTGGGCAGGCGTCACCTTCACGTTGTCGTCCTGCATGACGACCTTGATGCCGTTCTCAAGTGCGATGCGCTTCTGTTCCTCTATGGGGTCGTGGGTAACATGGTTGACGAAGGCCAGCACGCCACCCATGATGACGGCCACGCCAGTGAGCACCACTACCATGTTGACAAGCGATGATTCTAATTTCTTCATGTCGTTATGCTTTTGCAGGTTGTTCGCCGTAGCGTTTGGGTTTGACGTAGTTGTTGATGAGCGGTGTGAACGCATTCATGATGAGGATGGCAAACGACATGCCCTCGGGGTAGGCACCCCAGTTGCGGATGATGATGGTGAGCAGTCCGATGCACACACCGTAGATGATTTGTCCCTTGGGTGTCATGGGCGATGTCACATAGTCGGTGGCCATGAAGATGGCGCCGAGCATCAGACCACCGCTGAGGATGACGGCCACAGGGTTGGCGTATGCCGGATTGGCCAGGTGCATGATGCCACTGAAGACGAACACCGTGGCGATGATGCTAACGGGAATGTGCCAGGTGATGATTTTCCTCCACAGCATGAAGGCCAGACCTGCCAGCAGTGCCAGGGCACACACCTCGCCGATGGCACCGGCACCGCCGGCCAGCGAGTGGTCGCCGAGGAGCAGCGCCAGCGAGTCGGGCAGCTTCTCTGTCAGTATCGAGGCATCGCCGGTCTTGATGGCCTCCTTCATCACGCTCAGCGGCGTGGCGCCCGTCACGGCGTCGGTATAGGCCAGGTGCTGACCGGCCACCGGCCATACGGTCATCTGGGCCGGGAAGGCCACCAGCAGGGCGCAACGGCCCACCAGTGCGGGGTTGAAGATGTTGTTACCCAGTCCGCCGAAGGTCATCTTGGCAACACCGATGGCAAACAGTGCGCCGATGATGATAATCCACACGGGCAGGTTCGACGGTAGGTTCATGCCTAAGAGCAGACCTGTGAGGGCTGCCGAGCCATCCATGATGGTGTTGCGCGGATTCTTGAGGATGTATTTGTTGATGGCCCACTCAAAGAACACGCAGGCCGCCACGCTGCTCAGGCACACGATGGCCGAGCCGATGCCGAAATAGATGAACGACACCAGCAGGGCAGGCAGCAGGGCGATGATGACGCCGCGCATGTTGCGCTCAACACTGTCGGTGCCGTGGGCGTGGGGTGATAGTGATACGATTAGCTTGCTCATATTTACTTCTTGGCATTTCTGTTTCTAATGATTCCCATGACGGTCTGCTTGCCCTGACGGATGTTGTCGAGCAGGGGGCGATGGGCAGGGCAGGTGAACTGGCACGAGCCGCACTCAATGCAGCTGACGATGTCCTCCTTCTCAGCCTTTTCCCAGTTCTTGAACGCCGAGAGCTTGGCCAGCAGGTAAGGCTCCAGACCCATGGGACAGACGCTGACGCACTTGGCACAGCGGATGCAGTTCTGCGGCTCTTTGCGGCGCGCGTCGTCGCCGCTGAGGATGGTCACTGAGTTGGTGCCCTTGCACACCGGCACCTCCATTGTCATCAGCGCCTTGCCCATCATCGGACCGCCTGCCAGCAACTTGTTGTCGCCCTCGGGCATGCCGCCGCACAGATTGATAAGGTCGCTCATGGGTGTGCCCATGCGGACGAGGAAGTTGCCAGGCTTCGACAGACGCTTGCCCGTCACGGTGGTATAGCGCTCGAACAGCGGCTTGTGCTTCATCACTGCCTGATAGACGGCGAAGGCCGTACCCACATTCTGCACGATGGCGCCCACATTCACCGGAATGGCGGGTGGGGCAGGCACCTGACGGCGGATGACGGCATCCACCAGCTGTTTCTCGCCACCCTGCGGGTAGCGTTGCTTCAGGGGGACGACCTCTATCTGATTTGAGATTGCTGATTTGAGATTTGAGATTTTTTCTTGCAGGAGGGCTATGGCCTTCGGCTTGTTCGTCTCGATGCCGATGTAGCCCTTCGTCACCTTCGCTGCCTTCATCAGTAGCTCCAGGCCAACCAGTATCTCGTCGGCGTGCTCCATCATCAGCCGGTAGTCGGCGGTGATGTACGGCTCGCACTCTACGGCGTTGATAATCACACACTCAGCCTTTGCCGTGGGCGGTGGCGTGAGCTTGATGAACGTGGGGAAACATGCTCCACCCATGCCTACCACGCCAGCATCTTTTATGCGGACGATAATCTCTTCAGGTGTCAACTCCGGGTGGTTCTCAACCAACTCCAGCTTCTCAGAACGGTCGATGCGCTCCTCCCACTCGTCACCCTCCACATCGATGATGATGACGGGCTTGCGGTAGCCGGTGGCGTCGACGGCCGTGTCAATCTTCGCCACGGTGCCACTGACGCTTGAGAAGATGGGGGCCGACACGAAGCCGCCGGCCTCGGCTATCAGCGTTCCCACCTTCACCTTGTCGCCTTTCTGCACGACGGGGCGTGCCGGTGCGCCGATGTGCTGGCTGAGCGGGAAGATGGCTTGCTTGGGCAGCGGTGCCACCTGTGTGGCCACCTCGTGTGTCAACTTGTTCTCCTCGGGGTGTATGCCGCCAATGCGGAATGTACGGATATTCATGCTTGGGCCTCCTTTCTGGTTGGGTTGTTCTCAGCAGCAGGCGTCTCCTGCGGCTTCGGGGCGGGGAAGTTCACGGCACGGATGGCGTGCGTGGGGCAGGCCTCAACGCACTTGCGGCACAGACGGCACTTGTCGGCATCGATATACGACAGGTTCTGGCCCAGGGTGATGGCCTCGAACTTGCACTCCCTGACACACTTGCCACAACCGATGCAGCTCACCTTGCAAGCCTTCATCGACACGGCGCCCTTGTCCTTGTTCATGCACGACACAAACACGCGGCGGCCCTTCACGCCCTTCTTGCGCAGCTCAATGAGGCCGCGCGGACAGGCCTTCGTGCAAGCGCCGCAGGCAGTGCACTTGTCTTCGTCCACCTCGGGCAGCAGCGTCTCAGGATTGATGCTGATGGCTCCAAACTGGCAGGCGTTGACACAGTCGCCACAGCCCAGACAGCCATAGCCACAGCCTGTCTCGCCCGTGCTGCAGGCATTCATGGCAGCACACGAGCGCAGACCGTCGTACACGCTGACGCGCGGACGGTTGTCGCAGTTGCCGTTGCAGCGCACCACGGCCACCTTCGGCTCGCCTGTGGCAATGGTCATGCCCAGCAGGTCGGCCACTTGGCTCATCACCGCGCTGCCACCCACGGGGCAGTTCAGCCCTTCGAGGCTACCAGCATCGGCTCCCTTCACCAGCGCATCGGCCATGCCGCCACAGCCGGCAAAGCCGCAGCCGCCGCAGTTGGCGCCTGGCAGCAGTTCGTTCACCTGGCTGATGCGCGGGTCTTCATACACAGCAAACCGCTTGGAACACACAAACAGCACCAAGGCTGCTATGAGTGCAATGCCACCAAGCACTATTACTGCAATCAAGATAAAGTTCATAAAGTTCGTTTTTCTTTGTTTTTATTTAGTTTGTTTTATTCTTCCTTCCTTTCTACGTGGAATGTCATCTTGCTGGCAATGCGGTCACGGCATAGCCAAAGTACAAAGTAATAGGGCACCTGCGATGCCAGCATCAGCAGTGCCGTGGTACCCTCGCTGCAACCGGTGGCCATCGCGACCACCAGGACCAGCAGCATCAGCAACAGTGGCAGGCCGAAGCCCAGGAGCAGTGCCCTGCTCGCCATGGTGCCCGCCGTCGTCACCACCACCGTCTGCCCCACGTGCCATGCCGAGGCATCGGTCGCCGTGGCATCAATGACTTTCTCGCGTGCTTCAGCTGTGGCACAGCGGGCAGCCACCTTGCAGCCGGCACATGCAGGAGTCTGGGTGATGCGCACGCGCACGTGTGTACCCTTTATGTAATCAATGATTCCCTCATGGCGGATAACGTTTTCCATTGCGGCTGCAAAGGTACAACTTTATTATCAAATAGACGAAGAAATGCGTTTTTTTTCAGAAAAATATTCGCAATAGCTTGCATATACGAATCCTTTTTGCTAATTTTGCAGAATCATAACCAAGAGTAAGCAAAAGATGAAAGCTACAGAGCAGACGATTCAGCAACTGGACAGGGCCCTGCGCAAGACGGCAGAGAAATTCCCTTCCACCGAGGAAGCCTCGCAGATGACCGACCTCCACATCCGTGTGACACAGGAGACGGGCGAACTGATGGTCTTCGACGATGATGACCGTGAGCTGATGCGCTGTGTGATAGAGCAGTGGATAGAGAATCGTGACGACACGTTCTACGACGACGTGGCCGCTGCTCTCTCAGATGCAATCCAGCGTGAGAAGGACCTACTCGAAGGGCTCTCCATCCTCAAGCCTTACTCTTTCGTCCTGGAGAACGATGAGAGCGAGCACATCCAGGAGCTGTATGTCGTCGATGACGACCTGGCCATTGTACCACTCTCGGTGGACAGTCTCGAGGGCGACCTGGACGACTTCCTTGACAACCTATTGAAGGAGTAGTGCATGAGCGCTCGCGGCATCATCACTTTTTTTACGCGCATTGACGCCTGGCGTGCCACCCATGTCAGCGAGCGCATGTTTGTGCTCTTCCTGGCGTTCCTTGTGGGCCTCCTTTCTGCCGTGGCGGCCTTTGTGCTGCACTGGCTCATCAATCAGATTGGTGCGCTGCTTACCGGTCGTTTTGATGCCAGCGGCTCCAACCTGCTCTATCTGGTCTATCCCGTGGTGGGCATCTTCATCACCATGCTGTTTGTGCGCTATGTGGTGAAGGACAACATCTCGCATGGCATCACCCGCATCCTCTATGCCATCAGCCAGAACCGCTCGCGCCTGAAGGGGCACAACACCTGGACCAGCGTCGTGGCCTCGGCCATCACCATCGGCTTCGGCGGCTCCGTGGGTGCCGAGGCGCCCATCGTGCTCACCGGCTCGGCCATCGGCTCCAATCTGGGCAAGCTCTTCCACATGGACAGCCGCACGCTGATGCTCTTGGTGGGCTGTGGTGCTGCGGGTGCCATTGCCGGCATCTTCAAGGCGCCCATTGCCGGACTCGTCTTTACCCTCGAGGTGCTGATGATTGACCTGACGATGGCGTCGCTGATGCCCATCCTGGTCAGTTGCGTCACCGCCACCTGCTTCACCTATGTCTTCAGTGGCGATGCCGCCCTCTTCACCTTCCACCTCGACGACTCGTGGACGGTGGAGCGCATCCCCGCCTGTGTCTTCCTGGGCATCTTCTGCGGCATGGCCAGCCTCTACTTCATTCGCACCATGAGCTTCTGCGAGGGGCTCTTCGCACGGCTGAGGCAACATGCCTATGCTCGTCTCCTGCTGGGCGGACTGTTGCTCTCGCTGCTCATCTTCCTCTTCCCCTCGCTCTTTGGCGAAGGCTACAGCAGCATCGACCTGCTGCTCAATGGGCGTGACGAGGAAGACTGGACACCCATCCTCAACAACTCGCTCTTTGCCGGCCAGGAGCAGTTCCTGGTGCTTTACATCTTCCTGGTGCTGCTCACCAAGGTGTTTGCCACCTCGGCCACCAACGGTGCCGGGGGCTGTGGCGGAACCTTTGCACCGTCGCTCTTCGTGGGTTGCTTCAGTGGCTTCCTCTTTGCCCGTTTGTGGAACATCTATTCGGTGGGCGTGCACGTACCTGAAAAAAACTTTGCGCTAATGGGCATGGCCGGCGTGATGTCTGGAGTGATGCATGCCCCCCTTACAGGCATCTTCCTCATTGCCGAGCTGACGGGGGGCTATAGTCTCTTCCTGCCGCTGATGATTGTGTCGGTGTGCAGCTATCTCACCATCAACCTCTTTGAGCCGCACAGCATCTATGCCAGTCGGCTGGCACGCGAAGGCAAGCTCATCACGCACCACACAGACCATGCCGTGCTGACACTGATGCAACTTGACAGCGTCATCGACCGTGACTATCAGACCGTCAGCCCTGACACCGAGCTCTCCGACATCGTCCACCGCATCAGTCGCTCCAAGGGCAGCGTGCTGCCTGTCACCGACGCGGCCGGCAACCTGCTTGGCGAGATTGACATACAGAAGATACGCCATGTGGTGTTCCGCACCGAGCTGTACCATCACTTCACGGCTTCGCAGCTCATGCAGCAGCCGCCTGCCACGCTGGCTGACAGCCTGCCCATGACGGCGGTGATGAAAACCTTCGACGACACCCGCGCTGACCACCTGCCCGTGCTCGATAGCGAAGGCCATCTCAAAGGCTATCTCTCAAGGCAGCATGTCTTTACGCAGTATCGCAGGATGGTGGCCGACATGTCGGAAGATTAAAAACGTTTACCCCAGATGGATATGAGACGAGTCTTTCATATGGCTGTAGCTGCGTGGATGGCCATGAGAAGAGAAACGCTTATCCTGCTCATTGCCCTTTTGGCAGCAGTGCCTGTCGGCGATGCTGTTGCCCAGAGCCGTGACCAGCAGATGCGGGCGGTGGTTGACAGTGTCCTCGCCTCCCGCTATTACTCCACCCCCTATGATACCAACTATGTGGTACGACGAATCAAATGATAAGAAATATGCAGAAACAAGATTTGCGCATCGTCTTCATGGGCACACCTGAGTTCGCAGTGGAGACCCTGAAGGCTCTCGTAGAGAATGACTATCAAGTGGTGGGCGTGGTGACACAGCCCGACCGTCCTGTAGGGCGTCACGGCTCAACGCTGCAGGCACCGCCGGTGAAGCAGTATGCCTTGGAACATGGCTTGCCCGTGCTGCAGCCTGAGAAGATGAAGGACCCGCTCTTCGTCGAGCAGCTCCGTGCCTGGCATGCCAACCTCCAGGTGGTCGTCGCCTTCCGCATGCTGCCCGAGGTGGTGTGGGCCATGCCGCAATATGGCACCTTCAATGTGCATGCCGCCCTGCTGCCCGACTATCGGGGAGCGGCACCTATCAACTGGGCCGTCATCAACGGCGAGACACAGACAGGCGTTACCACCTTCATGCTTGACCATCAGATTGATACGGGACGCATACTCAGGCAGAAACCCTTCGACATCCCTGACACCGCCGATGTGGAGTATGTCTATGACGGCTTGATGCACCTGGGCGCGCAGCTATGCTTAGAAACGCTGGAGATGATTGTCGCAGCTGATGGACATCCGGCAAGCATGCCGCAAGACGACAGCAAGGCCGTCCATCCGGCACCGAAGCTGTTCAAGGACAACTGCCGCATAGGGTGGGGCAGCGGCGCCAAGCAGGTGTACGATTTTGTGCGCGGCCTGTCGCCCGTCCCCGGTGCCTGGACCATGCTGAAGGCTCCCGACGGCACTGAGACCATGCTGAAAATCTATGTGAGTGGCAAAGTAGAGGGAAAAGCCGTCGGTGAGGCCACGCCCGGACAGCTGGTGCGCGAAAGGAAGAACCTCCTTGTGGCATGCGGCGACGGCTGGCTCCGGTTGGAGAGCCTCCAGCTGGCTGGCAAGAAGCGCATGGAGGTGTCGGCCTTCCTCAACGGTTTTCCAGAGATAGAAAAATATTCGTTGGTGTGATATAATAAATGTGTCAGGCGTTGCGTTACTAATATACAACAACCCCACAATGCCTATGAACATTTTTACTCACGAAGAAACAACCCCCAGCGCAAGAGTGCTACAATTCATCCGCCAGTTTGCCCATACCTACCGGCCGACAGTACCCCAACTCTTAACACCCAACTCCCAACTCTAACTTCTAACTCCTAACTCAGCAATGACACTCGTTTCTCCATCGCTGTTGGCTGCCGATTTCCTACATCTCGACAGCGAGTTGCAGATGATTAACCGCAGTGAGGCCGACTGGCTGCACTTAGACGTGATGGATGGCATGTTTGTGCCTAACATCTCATTCGGCTTCCCCGTGCTGGAGGCAGTGGCACGTGCATGCCAGAAGCCGCTCGACGTACATTTCATGATTGAGCAGCCTGAGCGCTACATCCAGCAGACGGCCCGTCTGGGCGCCATGATGATGAACGTGCACCAGGAGGCCACCGTCCACCTGCACCGCACCATTCAAGAGATTCACGCCGCGGGCATGAAGGCTGGCGTGACGCTCAACCCCTCGACGCCCGTGTCGGTGCTGGAGGATGTCATTGCCGACGTCGACATGGTGCTGCTGATGAGTGTCAATCCTGGCTTTGGCGGTCAGCGGTTCATTGAGAACACCCTGCCGAAGGTGCGGCGCCTGCGACAACTCATCAGTCAGAGTGGCAGCCAGGCCCTCATTGAGGTGGATGGCGGCGTGCAGCAGGACACCGCCCCGCGTTTGGTGGAGGCAGGCGTTGATGTGCTGGTCAGTGGCAGCTATGTGTTTAAGGCACAGGACCCTGAGGCCATCATCCATTCGCTCAAGGTGCTCTGACGAGTGCCTTGTTAGCATCCTGACTTCATTCCCCTGCTTCACTGAGCAGGGGATTGTGCTTTGTAAAGCTGCCCTTTTGGCTCTTTCTGTTAAACCCAAATCGGTCATTAGACTGTTACGCGCTAACACGCTTTCTTTTTGTCATCTGCCCCGCCGCTTTTCGATTACAATGGAACCCCATTGCGCACTCAAAGCAGCAGGACATCTGTTCAAAAATAAAGGATGTTATCATCATAACGCTAATGACCGATTTGGGTTAAACGAATATATAAGTTTGAGAGAAAATAGTGCACCAAGTGCACCTTTGGGACTTAGTTGGCTGACTTGCAGGTTGTTGATTGGTGCACCAAAGTTATTTTTGGTGCACCTGATCGTGCACCAAGTG
>CAMVKN010000076.1 GCA_947168045.1 uncultured Prevotellaceae bacterium | reverse complement strand
ACCTGGTCGATGGCCCACGAGTCGCTGAGACTCTGGAACAGCGAGAAGTTGCAGAAGTATTTGTCGGCCAGCAGCTTGTCAATCTTCATCAGCTCCTCGGGGATGTGCTTCAGCGTCTTGGCCAGGGCATGAATCTCGTGGCACACGCTCCAGTACATGGCCTCCACCTCGGCGCGCGTCTTCAGGTCGACGATGCCATGTGAGAACAGGTCGAGCACCTCCTCGCGAATCTGCTCGGCGTCGTGCCAGTCCTCCAAGACGTTGCGGGGGCTGAGGTTGTCCCAGATGTCGTAGAGGTCCTTCACCAGCTGGTGGCTGTTCTCGTCAGGCTCAAACTCCTCGGGCATCTCGGGCAGCGAGGCCGTCTCCAGGACGTCGATGACCAGCACGCTGTGGTGGGCTGCCAATGAGCGCCCGCTCTCGGTGATGATGTTGGGGTGGGGTATGCTGTTCTTGTTGGCTGCCTCGACGAAGGTGTAGATGCAGTCGTTGACATATTCCTGTATGCTGTAGTTGACCGAGCTCTCAGACGATGGCGAGCGTGTGCCGTCGTAGTCTACGCCCAGTCCGCCGCCGCAGTCGACGAAGTCCACGTTGTAGCCCATCTTGTGCAGCTGCACGTAGAACTGCGATGCCTCTCTGAGGGCTGTCTGTATGCGTCGAATCTTCGTAATCTGGCTGCCGATGTGAAAATGGATGAGCCGCAGACAGTCGCGCATGTCCTTTTTGTCCAGCATGTCGAGGGCTTCGAGCAGCTCAGCGCTGGTGAGGCCGAACTTCGATGCGTCGCCGCCGCTCTCCTCCCACTTGCCGGCGCCGCTGCTGGCCAGCTTGATGCGGATGCCGATGTTGGGTCTGACGTTCAGCTGCTTGGCCACGCGGGCAATGATTTCCAGCTCGTTCATCTTCTCCACCACGATGAAGATGTGCTTGCCCATCTTCTGTGCCAGCAGGGCCAGCTCAATGTAGCTCTGGTCCTTGTAGCCGTTGCAGACGATGATGCTGTCGCTCTGGCACTGCATGGCGATGACGGCGTGCAGCTCGGGCTTCGAGCCGGCCTCCAGGCCCAGGTTGAACTTGCGGCCGTGGCTGATGATTTCCTCAACCACCGGCTGCATCTGGTTCACCTTGATGGGGTACACCACATAGTTCTCACCCTTGTATTCGTACTCCTCGGCGGCTTTCCTGAAGCAGCTCCAAGTCTTCTCGATGCGGTTGTCGAGAATGTCGGGGAAGCGCAGCAGCACGGGCGCGGTGACATCGCGCAGCTGCAGCTCGTCCATCACCTCACGCAGGTCTATCTGCGTGTCGTCCTTGCATGGCGTGACATACACGTTTCCGGCCTCGTTGATGCCGAAGTAGCTTGTGCCCCAGCCGTTGATGTTATACAGCTCGCGGGCGTCGTCGATGGTCCATTTCTTCATAGTGGGTGCAAAGGTACGAATAAGCGAGCGAAAAGCAAAAGAAAAAAACATTTTTCTTTTGCTTTTCCGAGCGGAAGTACCTTCGGCGTCAGCCAAAGGTACGAATAAGCGCTACTTCTTCTTTGGCTTCCTGCGTGCCCAGCCCTCCTCGGAGAAGTCAGGCTCGGGGCCTTTGAAGAACTTGTCGCCGCTGTTCATCAGGGTGCGCCAGTCTTTTTGCTGGGAGCGCTGTGAGTTCTGAGAGCGCTGGGGCTTCTGGGAGGACTGGGAGCGCTGAGAGGACTGGGAGTGCTGAGAGCGCTGGGAGTGCTGGGAGGACTGGGAATGTTGGGGAGACGGGGACTGGTAGGGCTTCTTGTCGTCCTCTGAGTTGCAGCGCACCGTGCGGCCGTGGTAGCGGATGCCCGTCAGCTGGGTCATCACCTTGCGGGCGTCCTTCTCGGGCACTTCAAAGTAGGAGATGGTGTCGAGCAGGTCGATGTGTCCCACCTCCTGATGGCCACCCACATAGCGGTTGAGCGTCTGCATCAGCACGCCGGGATAGAAGCCGTCGCGCTTGCCCAGGTTGATGAACAGACGCGCATAGCCTGGCTGCGCCTTGTTCATCCGCTTCTGGCGGTCGCTTTGCGGCCGTTCCTCCTTCCGCTTGCCGCTTTCCACCTTTTCAATCTCAGGGGCGTCAGCATAGTAGGCCAGGAAGCGGCCAAACTCCATGGACACAATCTTCTTGATGAGCTCCTCCTTGTCAATGTATTCGAAGTAGCGGTTGATGTCCTGCATGAACGGCGCTATCTCCTGGTCGTCCACGTCGGTCTTCACTATCTGGTCCATCACCTTGTAGAGCTGCTTCTTGCAAATCTCCTCGGCGCTGGGGATGGGGGCCTCCTGGAACTGCTTGCCTATCTCCTTCTCTATGGCGCGAATCTTGTGCTTCTCCTTCGAGTGTACGATGCTGATGCTGGTGCCCTTCTTGCCGGCGCGGCCGGTGCGCCCCGAGCGGTGGGTGTAGCTCTCAATGTCATCAGGCAGCCCGAAGTTGATGACGTGCGTCAGGTCGTCCACGTCCAGTCCGCGTGCCGCCACGTCGGTGGCCACGAGCAGCTGCGTCAGGTGCTGGCGGAACTTCTGCATGGTCAGGTCGCGCTGCTGCTGGCTGAGGTCGCCATGGAGCGACTCGGCGTTGTAGCCGTCACGGATGAGCTTGTCGGCTATCTCCTGCGTCTCTATCTTCGTGCGGCAGAAGATGATGGCGAAGATCTTCGGATAGTAGTCCACGATGCGCTTCAGCGCCAGGTACTTGTCCTTGGCCTGCACCATATAATAGATGTGGTTGACGTTCTCGGCCCCTTCGTTGCGGCTGCCCACGACGATGGTCTCATAGTCGTGCAGGTACTGGCGTGCCACGCGCTCCACCTCGCGGCTCATGGTGGCTGAGAACATCAGCGTGGCATGCTGGTCAGGCAGTGACTCGAAGATTTCGTTGATGCTGTCAGAGAATCCCATGTTCAGCATCTCGTCGGCCTCGTCCAGCACGATGGTGTTCACTGCCTCCGTGTGTACGAATCCGCGGTTCTTCAGGTCAAGGAGCCTTCCCGGCGTGGCCACGATGATGTTCACGCCCTTCTTCAGTGAGCGCATCTGAGGCTCGATGGCAGCTCCGCCATAGACGGCCTCCACGTGGATGCCCTCCATGTATTTGGCAAAGTCGCGCAGGTCGTCGGCTATCTGCAGGCACAGCTCGCGCGTGGGGCTGAGCACCAGCGCCTGGGTGAGGCGGCTGGCGGTGTCGATGCGCTGCAGCAAGGGTATGCCGAAGGCGGCGGTCTTGCCAGTACCTGTCTGTGCCAGGGCGATGACGTCACGATGGCCGTCCATCAAGAACGGTATCACTTCCTGCTGCACGGGCATGGGCTGGACGAAGCCCAGCTCCTCGATGGCACGGCGTATCGCTTGGCATACGCCCAGTTCCTCAAATGTACTCATATAGTTGTTGTGCTTAATTATTGTTGGTACGGTGGTACGGTGGTACGTAGGTACGTGTTACTTAATGGCCACCTTGCGACCGTTCTGGATATAGATGCCAGCAGCAGCAGGCACTACGGGACGGCCCTGGAGGTCATAGACGGTAGTGGTGGTAGTGGCAGGAGCCACGGCCGTTTCGGCAATGCCGTCGGGCACATCGCCCTGACCGTTGACGCCTACGGCATCCCATGCGTCGCCCACGCTCTTCACCTCGGCGCTGTTGTCGCCATAGAGGTCCTTGGCGGCCTCGAGCGATGCCTCGCGTATGTCAGCATACTGCGACTCCTCGGTGGCATAGACGGTGAGCGTGCGATAGGCTATCTGCTGCGACTTCTCGATGCCGATGCCTGTCACGTTGTAGCTGGTGCCATGGTCGTTGGTGCCACTGTCGCCGTCGGTCAGCAGGTAGTACCACTTGTTCTGCACGCCGCTGTTGTTGTGCACGCCGCCATAGTCGTTCGATTCCGATGTGTCCTCGGTGTCTACCCAGTGCTGGCCCTTATAGGTGTCGGGGCTGGGGTCGTCGCCGTCGCTGCTGTTCTTCGGGTTGGCCATGTCGCGCATGCACGATGCATTGACAAGCAGGTTGTTGCCACCAAGGAGCCAGCCGCTGTCATTGCCCTTCACGTACTTGTTGACGCTGATGCCGATGATGTCGGAGAACGACTCGTTAAGGGCACCGGACTCGCCTTCATAGACCAGCTTGGCCGTCTGGTCAGTGACCAGATGGGTGAACTCATGGCTCATCACCGTCAACTCAACCACGGGCCGTGACGTAATCCCTTCCAGCTCTTCGTAGCCGCCAAGGCTGTAAACCATGGGGCTGGGGCTGATTTCAGGAAGTGCGGCGGCGTTGCCCAGGCCCATGCTGAACATCGACTCGTCACCGTCGTTGGTCACGTAAACCAGGTTGTAGACCGGTGCTCCCTTGTCGTCGAAGCTGTTGCGGCCCAGCTTCTCCTTGTAGAAGTCGAGCGTGCAGGCCATGCCCCAGTGGATGTCGGCAGCGGGGTCGCCGCTGGCCTCGTAGGTCACCACGCCCTCGGCTAAGATTTCCTTGAAGCTGTGGCTGCCACCGTCGGAAGTGTTGGGCGTCAGGGTGATGCTGGTCAGCACCTTGTAGTCGCTTTCCTCTTCTTCTCCTTCTCCTTCTTCTTCTTCGGGGTCGTCGTCCAGCGTGTTATACTCAAACGGGAAGTCAGGGAGGTCAGGGAAGTCAAACGTCACCTTCTTCTTCGTCATAATCTGGATGGTGATGCCCTCGCGGGGAATGACCTCCTGGTAGTCAGACAAATCAAGGGTGAATGGCAGCTGCTCAATTTCGAAGGGATAGTCCTCAATGATGCCGATGCTGTTCTTCTCCAAGTCAGCACCATAGCGTAACACCAGTTTGAAGTCGGTATCGCCAATCTGTTCGGGCGTCATCTCCTGAAGCTCGATATTGTCATCGAAGGTGAAGAGCTTGTTGATGGTGAGCGTGTTCAGCTTGTAGGCGCTGAAGACCCCACCGTCGTTGCTGACGTATGAGGCATGGTCGTAAATCATGTTGCCCACCTTGTCGAGCTTGCCCTCCTTGGCCATGTCGCCCAAGGCGTCGCTCCACTTTTGCAGCTGTTCCTCGGTGGCTTCGGTGAAGTCATCGGGCAGGTCGAGCTGTGGCAGATAGTCGTAGATGATGCCATCCTCGGCCATCTGCTCCATTGACGGGATGTAGGCGCCAACCAGGGTGTGGATGTTGCGCTCCTGGTCGTAGAGGTAGTTCTTGCCATCGCTGGTCTGCGTCACCGTCAGGGGCACGTCGCCGCTGTAGAGGCTCTTGCCGGTAACGGTGGCAGTCTTCCCCTCGGGCTTGTCCAAGTAGTGGCGGGCGGCCACCGTTTTCACCTGTTCGCCACTGTCGATGTCGGTGTAGACCCATCGGCGACCATCTGATAAGAGGGTCTTCGTGGCATAGTGGTAGCCGTCAGGAGCACTGACCAGCAGGACGGGGCGACCCAGCGCGTCGGCTGCTGCCTGTCCGGCGAAGGGCACGCCGCTGCGGCGCACCTTGGCCGACGGCTGCGGCGCATAGTAGGATTCCATCACCGTGCCATTGGCCGACTGTACCAGGTGGTTCTTGACGTGGAGCAGAATCTGTGAGTGTTCCACCTCGATGCCGTCCACATACTGACGGTATTCCAGGCGACTCATGCCCAGTCGGTCTGTACTGTTGCTGACAAGCTTCCATTCGGTGCCGTCAGGCAGCGAAAACCACTCGGCAAAATGACGCTCGGCCGTTGCCACGGGCACTGCCTTGCCCCTGAAGGTCTTGAAGAAGTGGCCTTTGCTCAATTGCGCATTTGCCACGGTGCCGCAAACTGTTAGAACGGCGGCAATCATCCATACTCTAAGTTTTTTCATAAACAGACCAATTTAGTTCATAAAATATGTTCCTTATCTTTCGTTACATAGTCGTATGTCGTCCCTATGGACTGCAAAGGTACAAAATATTCTGGATTAAAACAAAGAATTTGCCGTGTTATTCACTTTTTTGTCGTAACTTTGCAGCACCCTTTCGAATTGGCCCCGTCTTTGCCTCTTGTCCTGGGGGATGGAGTGGGGGATGTGGCCTGTAATATGGATTGACTATGAAAATATGTGTGTTTTGCTCTGCCAACAGGCAGATTGACCCCGACTTCTTCGCCATGACTGAAGAACTGGGGCGGTGGGCCGCCGAAAAAGGTCACGACATTGTGTATGGCGGTGTGAACCAGGGACTGATGGAGTGTGTGGCACAGGCTGCGCACCAGGGCGGAGGCCGTACCATCGGCGTGGTGCCACAGGTGATTGAGAAGGACGGACGGCTGTCAAGCTATGTCGACGTGGAGATAGCGTGCGACAACCTGAGCGACCGCAAGCAGCTGATGATGGACCAGAGCGACGTGTTCATAGCCCTGCCTGGCGGCATTGGCACGCTCGATGAGGTGTTCACCGTGGCCGCCTCCGCCACCATCGGCTATCATCACAAGCGCGTCATCCTGTATAACATGAAAGGCTTCTGGGACTCGCTCGTAAGCCTGCTTGACGACCTGGCTCAGCGGGGCATGATGCGGCAGTCGTGGCACACGTTTATCAAGGTGGCCACCTCACTCCAGGAGATAGAAAACGAACTGGACAGCCTGTCATAGAAATAGGCGCTATAATTGATTTATGTCAAGAATTTGGTATTGTGTGCGCACAAAACCGGATTCGAAGCGCTCGTCACTCTTTGTTTTTGCGTAACTTTGCACCCGTTTTCAGGATGTGCCGCACATTCTCGTGAGAGAACAGCGGCAAAAACGATAACAAACGAGGGCCCTGGCAAAGCCCCAAAAACAATAGAGAATATGAAAAGATTTGTGAAGATGGTATGTCTGAGCTTATCGATTCTGACCCTGATGCCCCTACAAGCTGGGGCTGCCAATGGAAACGATAACTCAGAGCAGTTTGACTGGACCCCCGTGATGGAGGCCATCATTCTGGTAGAGAGCGAAGGAAATCCAAACGCCGTGAGTGGGAACTCGGTAGGCGTTATGCAGATTACTCCCATTCTGGTGCGGGAATGTAACAACATCCTCAAGGCCAGGAGAATTGACAAGCGCTACACGCTGGCTGACCGCTACAATGTGGAGAAATCGAAAGAGATGTTCCTTCTGATTCAGTCAGAGCACAACAAGCAGAACGATGTGGAAAGGGCCATTCGGATGTGGAATGGCGGACCGCGTTACAGCAACCGCGCCACCAACGGCTACTATCAAAAAGTGCTCAGACGTATGAGATAGGCAAACATAGAGATTGCTTAGAAAAGAATCCATAGTAAGTTCGGTTGCAGGCTTAACAAGCCTTGCGACCGGATTTTTTTTAGAAAAAAACTTAAATACTTTGGCAGTTGCAAACTTTAGCATTATATTTGCACGATGAATGAATAGTATCAACCCTTTAAAATAAACTATTATGACAGCAATCATTATCATCGTGGCAGTCGTCGTGCTGCTCGTCTTTATGGTTATCGGCATCTATAACAGCCTGGTCAAACTGCGCAACAACCGTGAAAATGCCTTCGCCAACATCGATGTGCAGCTCAAGCAGCGCCATGACCTCATACCGCAGCTCGTCGCCACCGTCAAGGGCTATGCACAACACGAGAAGGAACTGCTGACAAAGGTGACTGAGGCTCGTGCCGCAGCCATGAGTGCCACAGGCATCAACGACAAGATTCAGGCCGAGAACCAGCTCAGCAGCGCACTGGCCGGACTGAAGGTGAGTCTTGAGGCATATCCCGACCTGAAGGCTAACCAGAACTTCCTGCAGCTGCAGGGCGAGATTAGCGACATCGAGAACAAGCTGGCCGCTACGCGTCGCTACTTCAACACCGCCACTCGCGAGCTGAACAACAAGGTGGAGACCTTCCCGTCGAACATCCTCGCCGGCATGTTCGGATTCCATAAGGAACCCATGTTCGAGGTGCCCAAGGAGGAGCGTGCCGCCATGGACAAGGCCCCGGAGATAAAGTTCTAACCACAACCTCTAACTCCTAACTCAATGAAGTACGTAGGAATGCACTCCCTCATCCAGCGCAACAACACGCTCAGCGTGCTGTTGCTGCTGGGTTTTCCCGCTATCCTGCTGGGTGCTGTCTACCTCTTCCTGGCAATCACCTCTCCCGATGCCAACGACACCTTCCTCAAGGTGCTGCCCTGGGTGCTGGTGGCCGTGGGCGTGTGGTTTGCCATCGCTTACTTCTCAAACACGTCGATGATTCGCCACGCTGTCAAGGCCCAGCCCCTGGCACGCCGTGACAACCCGCGTGTATATAATATTGTGGAGAACCTGACCATGGCCTGCGGCATGCCAATGCCCGACGTGAACATCGTCGACGACCCGCAGCTGAATGCTTTCGCATCAGGCATCGATGACAAGACCTACACCGTGACCGTCACCACCGGGCTCTTGGAGCGTCTCAATGACGACGAGCTGGCCGGCGTCATCGGCCACGAGCTGACGCACATCCGCAACAAGGACACGCGCCTGCTCATCACCAGCATCGTCTTCGTCGGCATCATCTCGGTCGTCATGGCCGTCCTGGTGCGCATGCTTTGGAACACCTTCCTCTTCGGTGGCTCCAGCAGCAGGCGCAGCAACAGCAAGGACAAGGGGCTCGGCATCGTCGTGGTGATGCTCATCGCTGTGGTGTGCGCCGCCATCGCCTACCTGTTCACCATGCTCACACGCTTCGCCATCTCGCGCAAGCGCGAGTTCATGGCCGACGCTGGCGGAGCTGAGCTGTGCGGCAACCCACTGGCACTGGCCTCAGCCCTGAGAAAGATTTCAAACGACCCCGGTCTGGCCGATGTGGACCGCGATGATATTGCTCAGATGTATATCGTCCATCCGCAGGCGCTCACCGGCGGCGTCAAGGGTTTCTTCAACAAGCTCTTCAGCACCCATCCGGACACGGCTGAGCGCATACGCCTGTTGGAGCAGTATTGAGCATTGAAAACAGAAAGGTGAAGAGGTGTATACAGGAAACGTGATAACAGGAAAGTGAAAAGGTTGAAAGATTGTAAAGGACGAATAAAATTGAGAATTAGCTTTTGTCGGCTTCTGGCCGTTCTTCTTTTGGTCTGTCTATGCTGCGACGATGTAGCGGCCCAGCGCCGCCGTCGGGGCAAGTCGCGGCGTGCGCGTACCGCTGTGCGCCACACTGGTGGCAACCACCACCAGCAGCGCATGGCGCTGTTTGAGCGCGAGGGCGGCATCGACAGCACCACCATCGTCATGCTGGGCAACAGTCTGACCGAGAATGGCAAGGACTGGCAACAGCGCATAGGTACCACACAGCACGTGGTCAACAGGGGCATCATCGGTGACAACACCGTGGGCATGACTGAGCGGCTCTATCAGATAACGCCCTATCATCCCAAGGCCATCTTCCTCATGGCTGGCATCAATGACATGGTGGGCAACACCACCTACGAGGTGGTGGCGCAGCATGTCATCGCCCTCATTGACGCCATCCGCCGGCAGACGCCGCAGACACAGCTCTTTGTGCAGAGCATACTGCCCATCAACGAGACTGGTGGCCATTGGCGCACACTGGCCGGGCGCACCGACGACATTCCCTTTGCCAACATGCTCATCCGTGCCTATTGCGAGACGCACGACATCACCTTCGTTGACATCTTCCCACGCATGGTGCGGGGCCATTCAAACATGTTGCGCCAGGAGCTGACCAACGACGGCCTGCACCTCACCGAACAGGGCTACCGCGTGTGGGCCTTCGAGCTGAAGAAATACTTCAACAAGCTCTAACCACCCCAGAAGTCCCATCACTCCCAGTCCTCCCAGTAGCCCCAGTCCTCCCAGTTCTCTCAGTACTCTCAGTAGTCCCAGTAGTCTCAGAAGCCCCAGTCCTCCCAGAAGCCCCAGTAGTCCCATGAAACCCTTGATAGAATGTGTGCCCAACTTCAGTGAGGGCCGCGACATGGCGGTCATCAACCAGATAGCCGATGCCATCCGCAGCGTGGGTGGCAGCATCCGACTGTTGCACATCGACCCAGGCCAGGCAGCCAACCGCACCGTCATCACCTTTGTGGGACAGCCCGGCGACGTGACAGAGGCCGCCTTCCGTGCTGCTGCCACGGCTGCCCGTACCATTGACATGCGCCGTCATCACGGCACGCACCCCCGCATTGGCGCCACCGATGTGCTGCCACTCATCCCCCTGAGCGGCATCACGCTGGAAGACTGTGCCCTGCTGGCACGTCAGCTGGCACGGCGCATGGCCGACGAGGCTGGCATACCCTGCTACTGCTATGAGGCCGCCGCGCTGAGACCTGCCTTCCGCAATCTGGCCGACTGTCGCCGGGGTGAGTATGAAGCCCTGTACCACAAGCTCACCACCCCCGGTGAGCAGCCCGACTTCATGCCCGCCTGCATGGACAGCGTGGTCAGCGGTCCTCCCGCTGACATCCCAGTGTGCATCCGTCGCTCAGGCATCTCCGTGGTGGGCGCGCGTCCGTTCCTCGTGGCCGTCAACTTCAACCTCGACACCCAGGATGTCGCCGTGGCCAAAGCCATTGCTGCCGATGTGCGACAGAAAGGTTCTGCCGACCGCCCCTTCGCCCTCAGCACGGTGAAGGCCATCGGCTGGTACATCGATGAGTATGGCCGTGCCCAGGTGTCAACCAACCTCACCGACATCAACACCACGCCGCTGCACAAGGCCTTCGTCACCATCAGCCGTTGTGCCGAGACACACGGCGTGCACGTGACAGGCACCGAGATAGTGGGTCTGGTGCCCAAGCTCGTGCTGACCGAGGCCGGCACCTTCTTCATGCAGCAGGATGGCAACGACGCATCGGCGGCCGACGACGACACCCTGATGCAGCAGGCCGTCAGCCACATGCACCTTGACGACCTTTGCCCCTTCCAGACAGAGCAGAAGGTGCTGGAACTGATTGCTGCCCTATGACCTACGCCGAAGTCATCCTACCCCTGCCTCTCGACACACTCTTCACCTATTCCGTGCCGGAGACCATGCTGCCGCTGCTGAGGCCGGGCATGCGTGTGCTCGTGCCCTTCGGACGTGGCAAGAGCTATGTGGGCATCGTCGACCACCTGCACCAGCAGCCGCCCGAGGGCTACACCGTGAAACCCGTGGCACAGCTCATGGACGACCAGCCCATCCTGCTGGAGAGTCAGCTGCAGCTGTGGCACTGGATAGCCGACTACTACATGTCGCCCTTAGGCGACGTGTTGAAGGCTGCGCTGCCCGCCGGACTGAAGGCCGAGGAGGGCTATAAGCCCCGTACCGAGACCTACATACGCCTGACGCCGGCCTACCAGAACGAGACGATGCTCCATGTGGCGCTCAACATGCTGGGCCGCGCCGCCAAGCAGCAGCAGGCCTTCATCGCTTATCTGCAGCTGTCGGGGTGGGACATGATTGGAAGTGAAGAGGTAAAAGCGAACTCTCACCCCTCACCCGTCACCCGCGAGGAGCTGATGAACCAGAGTGGTGCGGCCCTGCCCACACTCAACCTGCTGGTGAAGCGCGGCATGCTGGAGACCTACGAGGTGGAGGTGAGCCGTCTGAACAAGGGCGGCGACCCGCATCCGGAGCTCATCAAACAGATGAGCCAGCCACAGCAAGAGGCTTACAACCAGATTCTCTTCTCGTTCCTGAAGAGACCGGTGACGCTGCTGCACGGCGTCACCAGCAGTGGCAAGACAGAGATATACATCCACCTCATCCAGCGCGAGATTGACCAGCACCGGCAGGTGCTCTACCTGCTGCCAGAGATAGCGCTGACGGTGCAGATGATGGAGCGCCTGCAGCGCGTCTTCGGCAGCCGCCTGGGCATCTATCACTCGAAGTACAGCGATGCCGAGCGTGTGGAGATATGGCAGAAGCAGCTCTCGCCGCACCCCTACGATGTCATCCTCGGCGCCCGCTCGGCAGTGTTCCTGCCCTTCCAGCGCTTAGGGCTGGTCATCGTCGACGAGGAGCACGAGACCAGCTTTAAGCAGCAAGACCCTGCCCCCAGATACCACGCACGGTCCACGGCCATCCTCATGGCTTCGCTCATCGCCAAGCACTCATCGCTCAAGCCAAAGGTGTTGTTAGGCACCGCCACACCCTCGTTAGAGACCTACCACAACGCCACGACCGGCAAGTTCGGGCTGGTAGAGCTGAAGCAGCGCTACCAGGACATTGAGATGCCCGACATACAGGTGGTGGACATTCAGGACCTGCAGCGCCGCAAGATGATGAACGGTCCCTTCTCACCACTTTTGTTAGCGCGCGTGCGCGAGGCGCTCGAAGGTGGCCAGCAGGCCATCCTGTTCCAGAACCGCCGCGGATGGGCACCCATGGTGGAGTGCCGCCAGTGTGGGTGGGTGCCCCGTTGCGAGCACTGCGACGTCTCGCTCACCCTGCACCGTTCCATGAACCAGCTGTCGTGCCACTACTGCGGCTACACCTACCGTGTGCCACAGGCCTGTCCGGCCTGCGGATGCAAGGACCTGCAGGGACGGGGCTACGGCACGGAGAAGATTGAGGACCAGATTCGCGACATACTGCCCATGGCTCGCATCGCACGCATGGACCTCGACACCACACGCACGCGTCAGGCCTACGAGCGCCTCATTGACGACTTCGCCGCCGGGCGCACCAACCTGCTCATCGGCACGCAGATGGTGACCAAGGGCCTCGACTTCGACAAGGTCAGCGTGGTCGGCATCCTCAATGCCGACTCGATGCTGAACGTGCCCGACTTCAGGGCTTACGAGCATGCCTATATGATGATGGCTCAGGTCAGCGGGCGCGCCGGACGCAAGGGGAAGCGCGGACTGGTAGTGCTGCAGACCCGACAGCCCAACCTGCCGCTCATCAGCCATGTGGTGCATAACGACTATCAGGCGTTCTACCGCTCACTCATCGACGAGCGGCTCGCCTTCCGCTATCCCCCTTTCTTCCGCATCATCTACGTCTTTCTCAAGCATCAGAAAGACCAGGTGGTGGAAACCGCCGGCATGGAGATGGGGGCACGCCTGCGCCAGTGGTTTGGCTCCCGTGTGCTGGGCCCCGACAAGCCGGCCGTCTCACGTGTGAAGACGCTCAGCATCCGCAAGCTGGTGCTGAAGCTGGAACGTGGCATCGACATGGTGAAAGTGCGACAGTGCCTGCGTCAGGCCCAGCAGCAGATGATGCAAGACAAACGCTATGCCTTGCTCCAACTGTATTTTGACGTAGACCCGCTGTAACCTCTCATCTCTCATCTCTCACTGTCCCCCTAACCGCTCAAAATACTCCAGGATGTCATCCCACGTCTTGAACGTGTCGCCGCCCAGGACGATGCTGGTGGCCATGGCATCGCGGGTGGCCGTCCCCTCAATGAGGTAGTCGCCGTAGAGCAGACGGCGCTGGTTGGTGAACACGGTGTGTCCCCAAGCCGGCACGTTGACATACTGCTCCAGCCACGCCGTCGTCGCCTCGTAGGCTTTCACGTCGGTGGTCAGGGCAGGAGCCACGAAAAAGACCTGATAGCGCTCAATGAGACTACGCACCGTCTTCTGGAACGACGGTGCCGGTTCCTTGCTGCCCGCCGTCTCCATGCCGATGTAGACGATGGGCCTGTCGCGCCCCTCCTGGCGGTCGTCAATCCAGCGAATGACGGGCAGCACCGAGTGCATGAACGAGTGGTCGTCCATGCGGTGTTCACCGTGGAAATGGATGGCCTGCGCATAGTGCTGGTGGAACAGGTCGAAGGTGTCCACCACGTCGTCCCTGTCGCCGAACAGGCCATACACGCGTTCAGCGTCGGCAGCGTCGAGCCCCTCAAAGCGCCGTTCCGACACAGTGCGGTATTCCTTCACCAGGGCCTTGTCCACATAGAACGTCTGCACACCGTCCTGCCGGGGGTTCTGGTATTGTTGCGTGCCCGTCATGCCGTGGTCGTGCATGGTGTCGGCAATGCACAGCGCTGGATTGGTGCAGATGCGGTCGAAGCCACGCAGCTGCTCGGTGTACATGCCACCCATCGACGTGCCGATGATGATGTCGGGCTGTTCCTCCTGGCACAGGTGGAGCAGCAGGGCCATGGCCTCCTCGGGATGCAGCGGCAGGTCGGGAGCCACGACGGTGGCATTGGGAAAGACCGTGCGCAGGCGGCGCACCGTGCCCGACTGTCCACTGCTGCCGAAGCCGTGCACATACATCAGTTTCTTCCCCCGCAGCAGGTCGGGGAACTGCTTCACATAGTTATTCTCCATGGGTGAAAAGACATAAAAAAGACAATCTGCTACAAAGGTACTATAAAAAATCCGATTCGCACACCTCTCCCCCTGTTTTTTTCATCCTGCCCGTCCTGTTTCTCATCTTTTTCACCTCTTTCCTTGTTTATTTTGCCATTATCCTAAAATCCGCAGATAAAAAAACGTGAATAGTTCTGTTCATTGCTTGATACTTTTTTTATGTTCAATAGTTCGTTAAAAATTCAATATACGGCCTAACGGCTACGCCGCACAGCCA
>CAMVKN010000075.1 GCA_947168045.1 uncultured Prevotellaceae bacterium | reverse complement strand
GCGACGACTCGAACACCAACGCCTGCGTGCTGGCCGAATACTATGCCGCCAAGAACTATGGCGTGCAGGTCATCGGCTGCCCGAAGACCATCGACGGCGACCTGAAGAACTCGCAGATTGAGACCAGCTTCGGCTTCGACACCGCCTGCAAGACCTACTCGGAGCTCATCGGCAACATCGAGCGCGACTGTAACTCGGCCCGCAAGTACTGGCACTTCATCAAGGTCATGGGACGCTCGGCCAGCCACATCGCCCTGGAGTGCGCCCTGCAGACACAGCCCAACATCTGCCTCATCAGCGAGGAGGTCGAGGCCAAGGGACAGAGCCTGAACGACATCGTGGACTACATCGCCCACGTGGTGGCCGTGCGCGCCGCCGACGGTAACAACTTCGGTACGGTCATCATCCCCGAGGGTGTCATCGAGTTCATTCCCGCCATCAAGAAGCTCATCGCTCAGCTCAACGACGTGCTGGCCATGCCCGAGGCAAAGAACATCAGCCGCGACGAGCAGGTGGACTTCGCCAAGAGCCACCTCACCGACGAGAACCTCGCTGTGTTCAACAGCCTGCCTGTCGGCGTGGCCCGTCAGCTGGCACTCGACCGTGACCCGCACGGCAACGTGCAGGTGAGCCTCATCGAGACCGAGAAGCTGCTCTCCACCATGGTGGCACAGAAGCTGGAGAAGATGAAGAAGGCCGGCACCTTCAAGGGCAAGTTTGCCACACAGCACCACTTCTTCGGCTACGAGGGACGCTGCGCCGCCCCGTCCAACTTCGACGCCGACTACTGCTACGCCCTGGGCAACAGCGCCGCACAGCTCATCGCTGCCGGCAAGACGGGCTACATGGCCATCGTCAAGAACACCACGGCACCTGCCTCAGAGTGGAAGGCCGGCGGTGTGCCCATCACAATGATGATGAACATGGAGAAGCGCAACGGCGAGATGAAGCCCGTCATCCGCAAGGCGCTCGTCGAGCTGGACGGTGCCCCCTTCAAGTGCTTCGCCGCACAGCGTGACCGCTGGGCTCGCGAGACGGCCTACGTCTATCCCGGTCCCATCCAGTACTGGGGACCCAGCGAGGTCTGCGACCAGCCCACCCGCACACTGGCCCTGGAACAAGGAAAGTAAACACTTGGCGACCTACGACAACAAGCCCCTTCTGAAAGGAGGGGCTTGTTTTTAACAGCATCATCCCCCCAGCGTATGGCTATTTCGACCAAGCGCACTGCTGAGCCCGTGAAGAGCAAGCCAAAGGGCACGACACACAAGGCACAGAGGAAGCGTAAGACCAAGACCAAGAAGGACACGACAAAGGGATGGACCCAGCAGGTCAGGAGGTACCTGCCGGGATGGCCCATGTGGGTGGGAGGCGGCATCGTCGCTGCCACCTGCTACTTCCTGCTACGCGCATTCTTCTCGTCACCGGTCCCCGACGCCGTCGTAGTGCCCAAGGGCTACACGGTGCGCGGCATCGACGTAAGCCACCATCAGGGTCCCATCGACTGGGAGCTGCTTCGCAACGAGGCCACCCTCAATGAGCTGCCCCTCGCCTTCGCCTTCATCAAGGCCACCGAGGGCAGCGACATCGTCGACTCGCGCTTCAGGCAGAACTTCGCCGAGGCCAGGAAATACGGCATCATGCGCGGCGCCTACCACTTCTACCGCACCACCACGCCAGCCAAGCGCCAGGCCCAGCATTTCATCAGCCATGTGGAGCTGCTGCCCGGCGACCTGCCACCCGTGCTCGATGTAGAGGTGGCCCCACAGGGCATCAGCGCCGAAGCCTTCCGCCAGGGCATCCTGGAGTGGCTGGCCCGCGTGGAGCAGCACTACGGCGTGCGGCCCATCCTCTACACCTACCACAGCTTCCGCCAGCAGTACCTCAACGACCCCGTCTTCGACCTCTATCCTTACTGGATAGCCCACTACCATGTTGACAGCGTGCGCTACAAGGGGGCGTGGGCCTTCTGGCAGCATGCAGACAACGGTCAGCTGCCTGGCATCAAAGAGAAGGTTGACCTGAACATCTTCAACGGCACCTACCACGACCTGGAACAGCTGGCCATCCCCGACAAAAGCCATTCCGCAACACCCCACACCCCTTCCCCCAACTAAGCTCCCTCCACCCTTCACATTCCACCCTCCACATTCCACCCTCCACCCTCCACATTCCACCCTCCACATTCCACCCTCCACATTCCACCCTTCCCCCTCCTTCGTCCGTTGCCCGGCGATTCTATCGCCGCCCCCACCCTCCCGCACCCATCCATGAAGTGTTTTTCTGTCAAATTATTTGTGAGGGTGCAAAATAATGTGTACCTTTGCAGGCGCTTACACGTATGGATATTCAGGAGCTTCAAAACCTCTATGGAAAATCGGCCCAGGTCAAGAAGCTGACCAAGGCCATTGAGAACGAGAAGACAAGGCGGATGACTCTCTATGGGTTGTCGGCCTCTTCGTCGTCTGTCGTGTTTGCCTCACTGCGCACGGGCAAGGTGTTGCTCTTCGTGCTGCGCGACGCCGAGGAAGCGGGTTACTTCTACCACGACCTGATGCAGCAGAAAGACCAGGGCCAGTCCGCCGACAGCCACGTGCTGTTCTTCCCTTCCAGCTACAAGCGCGCGGTGAAGTACGGCCAGAAGGACCCCGCCAGCGAGATTCTGCGCACAGAGGTGCTCTCACACCTCTCATCTCTCACCTCTCACCTCTCACCTCCCACCACTCCCCTCTACATCGTCACCTACCCCGAGGCGCTGGCCGAGATGGTGGTGGCACGCCAGCAGCTCGACAGTCTGTCACTGACCCTGGCCGAGGGGCAGACGGTCGACACCGACCTGGTGCTCAGCAAGCTGCGCCAGCTGGGTTTCCACGAGGTGGACTACGTCTACGAGCCAGGGCAGTTTGCCCTGCGCGGCAGCATCCTCGACGTCTTCAGCTTCAGCCACGAATATCCATACCGCATCGACTTCTTTGACAAAGACATCGACTCCATACGCACCTTTGAGGTTGAGGACCAGCTGTCTAAGGAGCGCTGCCAGCAGGCCACCATCGTGCCCGAGACGGCCATGACGCAGCATAAGGAGCCACTGATGAGCTTCCTGCCCAAGGATGCGCTGCTGGTAGTGCGCAACTACGACTACCTTTGTCAGGTTGTGGAGCACACCTATCAGGAAGGCTTCTCCTCGCAGGCCATGACCGAGCGTCTGGAGGGGGCCACCGAGATGGAGGCCCGCCAGATAGAACAGCAGATGCAGCGCGACACCATGCTCATCACGGGCACGCAGTTTGACGACCTGGCACAGACCTTCCGCCGCATTGAGATTGCCCCAGGAATCCCATACTCCCAGGACTCTCAGTCCTCCCAGGACTCCCAGCCCTCCCAGTCCTCCCAGAACTCCCAGTCCTCCCAGCCTTCCCAGTCCTCCCAGACCTCCCAGACCTCCCAGACCTCCCAGAGCTCCCAGTCCTCCCAGTCCTCCCAGACCTCCATCACCTTCCACACGAGTGCGCAGCCACTGTTCCACAAGAACTTCGACCTGCTGATGCAGACCATGGAGGACTACACCCTCAAGGGCTACCGTCTCTTCGTGCTGGCCGACAGCCAGAAGCAGACCGAGCGACTGAAGGACATACTCATAGAAAAAGGAAGAGAGAAAAGTGAGTTCACCCCTGTCAACAAGACGCTGCACGAGGGCTTCATCGACCACGACCTGAAGGTGTGCCTGTTCACCGACCACCAGGTCTTTGACCGTTTCCACAAGTACAACCTCAAGAGCGACAAGGCGCGCTCAGGCAAGGTGGCCCTGACACTGAAGGAGCTCCAGCAGTTTGAGATTGGCGACTATGTGGTGCACATTGACCACGGTGTCGGCAAGTTCGGCGGCCTGGTGCGCCTGCCTCTTCCGGACGGCGGCCACCAGGAGACCATCAAGATTATCTATCAGCGGGGCGATGCCATCTACGTCTCTATACATTCTTTATATAAGGTATCGAAGTACAAGAGCCAGGAGAACGGCCAGGCTCCGCGCATGTCGACCTTAGGCACGGGCCAGTGGGAGCGGCTGAAGGAGCGCACGAAGAAGCACATCAAGGACATTGCGCGCGACCTCATCCGTCTCTATGCCACGCGCCGCCACCAGCGCGGCTTCGCCTTCAGCCCCGACAGCTATATGCAGCATGAGCTGGAGGCCAGCTTCCTCTATGAGGACACGCCCGACCAGCTGAAGGCCACGCAGGAGGTGAAGGCCGACATGGAGAAAGCCACGCCCATGGACCGTCTGGTCTGCGGCGATGTGGGCTTCGGCAAGACTGAGGTAGCCGTGCGCGCCGCCTTCAAGGCTGCCACCGACGGCAAGCAGGTGGCCGTGCTGGTGCCCACCACCGTGCTGGCCTACCAGCACTACCACACCTTCGCTGACCGACTGAAGGACATGCCCGTGCGTGTGGACTACCTCACACGGGCACGCTCGGCCAAACAGACCACCGAGCTGCTGAAGGACTTGGAGGCAGGCAAGATAGATATTCTCATCGGCACCCACAAGCTCATCGGCAAGACCGTGAAGTTCAAGGACCTGGGCCTGCTCATCATCGACGAGGAGCAGAAGTTCGGCGTCTCAACCAAGGAGAAGCTGCGCCAGATGAAGACCAATGTCGACACGCTGACGATGAGTGCCACGCCCATCCCGCGCACCCTGCAATTCTCGCTTGTCGGCGCACGCGACATGAGCGTCATCCAGACCCCGCCACCCAACCGCTACCCCATACAGACCGAAATCCACACCTTCAGCGCTGACATCATAGCCGAGGCCATCAACTTTGAGATGAGCCGCAACGGTCAGGTGTTCTTCGTCAACAACCGCATCAACAACCTGCGTGAGCTGAAGGACATGATAGAGAAATATGTCCCCGACTGCCGCGTGGCCGTGGGACACGGACAGATGAAGCCCGAGGAGCTGGAGAAGGTGGTGCTCGACTTTGCCAACTACGACTACGACGTGCTGCTCTCCACCACCATCGTCGAGAACGGCATCGACATCCCCAACGCGAACACCATCATCATCAACAGCGCCCACAACTTCGGACTCTCTGACCTGCACCAGATGCGCGGGCGCGTGGGGCGCGGCAACCGCAAGGCCTTCTGCTACCTGCTGGCACCGCCACTCTCGGCACTGCCTGCCGACAGCCGTCGCCGCCTGGAGGCGTTGGAGAACTTCAGCGACCTGGGCTCGGGCATCAACATCGCCATGCAGGACCTTGACATCCGTGGTGCCGGCAACCTCTTGGGTGCCGAGCAGAGCGGCTTCATCAGTGACCTGGGCTACGAGACCTATCAGAAGATTCTGAACGAGGCCATGACAGAGCTGAGGAACGAAAATGTGGAGGCCTCCCCAAGCCCCTCCCAAGGAGGGGATGCTGGGGTACATAAAGGTACGACCTCCAGACCCGCTCCAACTAACCAGACACCCCCTCCTTTGGAGGGGCTTGGGGAGGCTTGCTACGTCTCCGACTGCGTCTTGGAGTCCGACCTGGAGATGTACTATCCCGACAGCTACGTACCCAGCGACTCGGAGCGCATCCTGCTCTACCGCGAGCTGGACAACATCAGGAACGACAAGGAGCTGGAGGCTTACCAGGCCCGTATGACCGACCGCTTCGGGTCGATGCCAAAGGTGGCCAAGGAACTGCTGCACGTGGTTCCACTGCGCCGCCTGGGCAAGCAGCTGGGCTGCGAGAAGATTATGCTGAAGCAGGGCCGCATGTTCATGCACTTCGTGCAGAACCCCGACAGCCCCTATTATCAGAGCGACACCTTTGGCAGCGTCATCGACTATGCCACCGCCAACGTGCGCCGCTGCATCCTGCGCGAGACGCCAGCCCCCTCTGGGCACAAAGGACTGCGCCGGTCCATGACGGTGAACGATGTTCCCACCGTCGAGGAGGCCGTGCGCGTATTACAAACTATAGCTAATAAAACCAACGACAATGGGTGAATATAACGACGACGAACTGGACGAGGGACAATCAGGTCGATACAAGACAGAGATTCCCGATGGTAACGAAGACCTGCTGGAGGATACGCCGCTACCCTTCAGGGTGCGCACCAGCACGATTATCAACATCGTGGTGTTGCTCATCATCATACTCATTGTGAGGCGTTTCCTGAACAAGCGCGACCGCAACGGCTGCACCTTCCTCATCATTGCCTTTGCCATCGTGCTCTATCTCATCGACAGATATGTCTACTGGTAGTCTTTATGATATGTCTGCGATGCTACATGAAACATGAATCACTCATTCATGTAGTCCACAATCCACTGTCCTACTTCACGGGTGCCATAGTGTGCGCCACCTTCCACCTGAATCTCCGGTGTCCTGACGTTGGCTGCCAGCGATGCGTCGACAGCCTCGCGGATGAGCGCCCCCTCCTGTTGCAGCCCGAAGTGCTCCAGCAGCATGGCGGCCGACAGTATCTGTGCCAAGGGGTTGGCCAGGTTCTGCCCTGCTGCCTGCGGCCATGAGCCGTGCACCGGCTCAAAGAGCGGTGTGTGCAGTCCCAGGCTCGACGATGGCTGCAATCCCATGGAGCCAGTGATGCAGCTGGTCTCATCGGTCAGGATGTCACCGAAGGTGTTCTCCGTCACGATGACGTCGAAGAAGCGAGGCTCCGTCAGCACCCGCATAGAAGCATTGTCGATGAACATATAGTCGGTGGTCACATCGGGGTACTGCGGCTCCATCTCCTTGGCTATCTGCCGCCACAGCCTGCTGCTGGCCAGCACGTTGGCCTTGTCCACCACGGTCAGGTGCTTCCTACGCTTCTGGGCATACTCGAAGGCCACCTTCAGAATGCGCTCTATCTCCGGACGGGTGTAGATGTCGGTGTCGTATGCCTTGTCGTTGTCCTGGTATTTCTCTCCGAAATACATGCCGCCAGTGAGCTCACGGATGACGATGAAGTCAGCGCCGCGCAGCAGCTCGTCCTTCAGCGGCGACTTGTGCAGCAGGCAGTCGAAGGTGGCCACGGGCCTGATGTTGGCAAACAGGCCCAGCTTCTGTCGCATGGCCAGCAAGCCCGTCTCAGGCCGTATCTTCGCCGTGGGGTCGTTGTCATACTTCAGCGAGCCGACGGCGGCAAAGAGGACGGCGTCGCTCCTCATGCACAGCTCATGGGTGGCCTCTGGATAGGGGTCGCCCACCTGGTCGATGGCACAGGCGCCCACCAGGCCCTCCTCGTAGACAAACTCATGGTTAAACTTCTTGGCGATGGCGTTCAGCACGGCCACACCCTGCTTCATAATCTCCGGGCCGATGCCGTCGCCCGGTAACACGGCAATGTTCAGGTGCATTGTTGATTTGAGATTTGAGGTTTGAGAATTGAGATTTTGTTTAGAGAAACTGTTCCGTTTCCTACTCATCATCCCAGTTGGAGGCGCCGCGCGAGGCAGCGTTTTGCGCGTTGTCAGTCCCCACATTGTTTGGATCATACCTCATGTGCTTAGGGCTTTCAGCTATCATCTGTGCCGTCCTGACCTGTATGGTCTTGATGGCGGGGACAGTATATGTATGCTTCTTCATGGCAAACAATTATTTTACGTAGAACTTTCGGCCGTCACGGATGTAGAGGCCGGTTGACAATTGCTTTGCGTCATGGCGACGGCCCGTCAGGTCGTAGCAGCCAGAGTGCTTCGGTGCAGCGCTGGTGGACAGGTCGTGGATGGCGCTCGGCTCATCGTAGATGGCGATGCGGGCGTTTTCTGGCGACTCGGCTGGCACAATGAAATAGGCACGCAGGCCATTCATGCGGTTGCCACCGGCAGAAGGCTTGTAGAATTGTGCATCAGTGCCAAGGAACACATGGGTGCCGTCGGTGTTGAGGGCGATGGGCGAATAGGTCCCGCAGAACTGATAGCTGTGATCATTGCCTACGGTCTGCGGCTGCACATCCTGCACAGCGACGCCTCTGAAGGTAGGATTCTTCACTTCTGCGCTTACCTTCACCAGGAAAGGCTTGCCAGCCTCCACCTCCTCCACACGGTTAAACACGAAGTCACCACCTTCGGACGATGTCAGCGTGCGGAGCTCGGCATTGGCATTACTACCAAACTTGTCTGGCGTCACGTCAAAGGGCAAGCACATCGTGTTCCAGATGCCCTTCGTCAGCGTGCGCGTCAGCGTCACGTCGCAGGTCATCCCATCGTAGGCCTCAATGCAGGCACTGTTGTCACTGCCCTCGTCCAGCACCGATGCTGGCAGCGGCAGCAGCATGATGTCGTCAAGGAAGAATTGGTTGCCGCTAAAGGTCAGCCGGGTGCCGTTGATGTCCTTCACCACCAGCTTATAGGTGGTGGTGGTCTTATCAGCCAGGCTACTGATATCCTCTGTACGCGTGGAGGCCCAGTTCGAAGTAGCTATCGCATTAACCGGCGACAGCTGGGCAGCGCCCTCAGCAGTTATCGTAAAAGCCGAACTGTAAGTAGTGCCCAGATTCGAGAAATGGTTCCTGGCAATCTTAATACACAGCAAACAGGCATCTAAAGGAAAAGTCTCAATGGCAGGTGTCATAAAAGAGCTGCCATCAGCAGTACGGAAAAAAAGAGAGCCTGTTGCCTGATTCAAACTATTATTCGTTTCAATAGTAAAGTTAGCCCCCGTATTGTCACACAAGGATGAAGTTGGTTTTTTATCAACAACAGAATAGGGCTCGGTGGTTGCCCCAGTCATATAATTGAGTGACTCGTAAAATACAGCGGAGCCTATATCATAGACCTTCATTGTCCTGATGTAGAACTTTCCACTTGTACCTGTTATCTTTATCTTTGAATTTGTGGTACAGTTCTTTATAAGAATTGCTGACGGCCGAGCTTCACTGCCACTTTCAACGACATACTCGTCACTGGCTGTTGTACCTTCTCCGTCAATGCTAACAGTGAACTTTGCCTCCTTATCTTCAATTCTTAGCACCTTGATTAACAGAGTAGCATTTCCATTCAATCCCAAAGCTGGCGTGATCAATACACCGTTTCCTCCTTCGCCATCGCCAACCTGAAGATAATTGCCCTTGATTCTCCAGCAATGTTCGTTGAAAGACCAACCAGGATAATCACTGCTCAACGTTGTCATTCGAGCATTTTCCTGGTTATTATTAAATGCGAAAGCAATTGCCAGCGCATCTCTTGCGTTTTGCGCCATTGCTCCCCCACCCCATAGGGCAATGAGACAGAGGAAACTAAAGAATCGTCTTAGATACATAATCTCTATTTGTTTCTTTACATGGTGCAAAGGTAGTTAAAATCTGTTATCTGCCAAACAGATTGTTTGTTTTTTTGCTTTCGCCGCGTCATTTTTGTTGTTTTTCGTGCCTAAAGACAGGATAATATAAAGACATAATAACATAATGGTCTTTCTTCTCGCGCAGAGTCGCAGTGTTACGCATGAAGTCGCTTTAGAATGATATTTTTGGGATAGGAGTTTTAGGAGGATGCGACCGGAACGGTCGCCTCTGTGTACTCTTCTCAAGAATTGACAATTCGGCGAAAACATAGTATACTCTGCGCCTCTGCGCGAGAACAGAGAGCTTCAGAAACTTGTATTATTCATTTTTTGCGGGCAAAAGTGCAAGGATGTCAGATTTTTTTGTAACTTTGCAGCTAAATCGTCGTTAAGTAACATAGATAAAAGGACTAAACTAATAAAAGAAAGGAGAAACTTATGCTACACATCCATGAAGAGGCGGCACGCTGTCTGTTATGCGAGAACGCTCCCTGCACCACAGCCTGCACCAAGGGCGACCCTGCCCGTGCCATCCGCGCCATCCGTTTTAACAACGAGAAGAACGCTTGGCGCTGGCTTGAGGGCTGCACCGATGCCGACCTGGAGCGCGCCGAGCAGGCCTGCATCCACTACGACCAGCCCATAAGAATCAGGGAGCTGCTCCATGCCGTATGCAGCGGCGACACAGCAACCAGCAGTTCGGCCCCCAGCCTTGTCATCACCTTCTGTGGCATCGCCTGTGAGAATCCGTTCTTCCTCGCCTCGTCGGCAGTATGCACCAACTACGAGATGGTAGCACGAGCCTTCGAAGCCGGCTGGGCTGGCGTCTTCTACAAGACCATCTGCAAGCAAGACATCCACGAGGTGTCACCCCGCTTCGACGCCGTGAAGGAAGGCACGTCATTTAGCGGCTTCCGCAACATGGAGCAGCTGAGTGAGAATCCCTACGAGGTGGACTTCGACATCCTGCACCGCCTGAAGCAGAACTACCCGACGAAGATTGTCGTGGCCAGCATCATGGGACAGTACGAGGAGGAGTGGATAGAGCTGGCGAAGATGGCCGAGGCGGCTGGCTGCGATGCCGTGGAGCTGAACTTCTCGTGTCCGCAGATGCGTCTGGCCGGCATGGGCAGCGACATCGGACAGGACCCCGAGCTCGTGAACTTCTACACTTCCTATGTGAAGCGCAGCGTGACGATTCCCGTCATCCCGAAGATGACGCCTAACATCACGCAGATAACACGCCCCTCCATGGGTGCCTACTTCGGCGGTGCCGATGCCATCTCGGCCATCAACACCATCAAGAGTGTCACCATGAGTCCCGAAGCCGAGGTCAACGGCAAGCAGACCCTCTCCGGCTATAGCGGGCGTGCCGTGAAGCCCATCGCCCTGCGCTATATCCTTGAGATGGCGATGGACCCCGTCATCAACGGTTCACATGGCAAGCCAGTAGAGCTGAGCGGCATCGGCGGCATCGAGACGTGGCACGATGCGCTGGAGTTCATCCAGTTAGGGTGCCGCAATGTGCAGGTATGCACGGCGGTGATGCAGTACGGCTATCGCATCATCGACGACCTCCTGCTGGGCCTGCAGACGTATATGGCAGCGCGCGGCATTGAGCACCTGGAAGACCTTGTGGGCGAGCAGCTACCGAACTTCGTGAAGCCCTCCGACCTCGACCGCGAGACCATTGTCTATCCGAAGATTGACCGTGAGAAGTGCATCGGCTGCGGCCGCTGTCATGTCTCGTGTATGGACGGCGGCCACCAGGCCATCAGCTTCGACGACGAGCAGCGCCAGCCCCACATCGTCGGCACGAAATGTGTAGGCTGTCACCTCTGCCGCCTTGTCTGTCCCACAGGCGCCATCGGGCTGACCAAGCGTATCAGCAAGAAGCGTTGAAGTCAAGCAAAATGACAGTGGCCACCATCCTGACGGACGGTGGCCACTATCGGTTTTAATTGACTGTTGCCTTTCCTTTCGGATGCGGCAGGAAGGGTTAGTATTCCTCCTCCATCTCCTCCTCGTCGTCCCAGACGGAGCGGCGGCGACGGCGGCTAAGGACTGTTCCACCGCTGTATTCTTCTTCTGCGGTGGTCACGTTATTCACTGTGCCATCTGTTCCTTTGCTGACAATCATCAGGCTCTGCTGACACGCTACAGCAAAGATTGTTGTCTCGGGCTTCTGATATATTGTTTTCATTGAAATCTCCTCCTATAAATTATTTAATGATTACTTTCTTACCGTTCACGATGTAGAGACCCTTCTGAGGAGCTGCCACGCGCTGGCCACTCAGGTTGAAGTAGCTGTCAGCACCGTTCTCGCTGCTCTTCATGCTGCTGATGCCTGTTGTCTCACCGCCAAAGACGATGTTCAGGCGAGCACCTGGGACAGTGCTTGAAGGAACTTGCAGGTAAGCCTTGTCGATAGCGACAGTAGCAGGTTTCTCATTAATCAGGAAGAAGCTGACGGACTCACCATCTACGCCAAGCACATACTTGTCAACACCAGGTTCCTTGGCAACACCGTTCTCAACGCCGTCACCGCCAACAAGGTAGTTGTCAACGTCAGCTGTAGCCTCACGAGTCTCAGTGATTGTGAATGCGCCAATACCCTGAATGAACAGGCCCTCACCGGCAGCAATCTTCTCGTCCCCAGCCTTGGTCATCATCACCTTGTCATCAGCAGCTGAAGAAGCGAAGTAAGCAGTGAAGCCTTCTGTCAGCGTTGACAGGTCAAGGGCAACATCAGCAGCAAAGGTGGCGTAGCCAGTATCGCCGACAGTGGCACCACGAGTCTCGAGGGCACGCTGAACGGTGATAGACTGTAGATAACCTTGACGGTTCAGACTAAAGCGGCAAGTGCCAGCTTTCTTCACTATAAAGCAGTATTTGCTTCCTTCAATCGTATTCCATGTGTCAGCAGTGAAATCTGTTGTGTGGCCTGAAAGTGAAAATGCTGCATTTCCGTAAGCACCATTAAACGTAACGTAATCGCCAACCTTTAGATTCAAGATGGCCATATTCATAGTAGCAGGAGCATAAACGCCCTGCTTACGAAGCATGCTTTTTGCACTACCAGATGTGGGGACATTATTAGAGATAAGCCTCTCACTAAGTTTTGTGGTTTCACCATAATAAACATAATAGTAATCGGTGGTGTTTACTGTAGAAATTACATCTGAGCCAAGCGAGAAAGGACTATCAGTATTAACAACTCCATTATAGGTTTCTTTCCATAACTCTACATCACTGCAAGGAGCCATAGCCGTTACCGAACCTTCCGCTGAGTTTGTATAGCCAGCAGCTGTTGCATAATAGGACAGCGTTTCACCATCGTTGACGCTAATAGCTGAGGTGTATTTCGTAGCTTCACCATCATTTATCTTGTAGTAGATCTCGCTTACCGGTGACAACAGGATATTGCTCTGGTTATCAGCTAAGGTAACAGTTGAAACGCCAGCATCGTAACCTGTCTTGGTCCATGTAGGAGTATTCAACGTAATAGCAGTTCCTGCCTCGAAATCCATGGCTTCAGAGACTGCCTGAGCTGAGCCCTTGGTAGCCTTGACAATGATTGTAGTGTTTGAAGAAATAACAAGAGATGTACCCTCTGTATATGTCTGACCATTATCAGTTGAATAAGAGAGCGTAGCTCCTTCAGTAGCACAAGCAAATGTGATGGTGCGGTTAGTACCATCAACGGCTGTCAGTTCAGCTGTTGGTGTATCCACCTGATCCATATCAATAAGCTGAGTTGCCACTTCAGATGCAGTCCCAGCCGATGAGTTACTGATAGTAATAGCTTTGATTGTCATTGTCTCAGTAACGTCAAAAGGAGCAGTATACTTTGTTGAAGATGCTGTAGGAGTAGTACCATCAGTGGTATAGTAAGTCGTAACACCGCTCATCAGGTTTGATGCGCCATCGCTAATTGTTACTGTACGAGCACTTCCATTTGCCTCTGAAGAGATAGTCGGAGCTGTCATTGTCTCCGCAGTCTGCGTCTTGATGACAATAGAAGAAATCTTGCAAGAGGTTTTAGCTTGGAAACTTAAATTTCCTGCTGCGTTGATGGGTATCTCTGTACCTGTGGTGTAAGTCGTCCATGCGCTTGTGTTTCCTGTCCAATTAGTGATGTCTCCTCTAACCATGATGGCACCTGCTGAAAAGTTGATCGTCACCTTGTCACCAGCCGCAAGTCCGCAGATTCCTACATGGTCACCCTTGTCTCTTTGTACATAAAGACCAGCGGACTCAATGGAGACAGTACCTGCAAATTGGAATGAGAAACGATTGTGAACCTCGGGTAAATTAGAGGCATAATTGTGATTCACTGAATTGGCATTAAAGGCCCTTGTTCCCGAGTTTGTAAGCGTTCTTGCAGCGTAGGAAGTGAAATCATACGTCACCGTTGTTTCAGCTGCCCACGACGTGTTCACCCCGACGAACAGTCCTGCTGCTACGAGGAGTGACTTGAAAAGTAAATTTTTTCGTTTCATGTTGTTAGTTGTATTAATTAATAAATAGTTGATTAGTTTTATTCTGGATGAATCCACGGTGCAAAAGTATGGAAAAAAAACGAAACGACCAAAAAAACGCGTAACTATTGCATGGCTGTGGCAAAAAAAAACATGTAAGATTATCCTTTCTTGGATTTCTTTCCGAACAAGTCGGAGTGTGTACCGGTGTTTAGGAGTACAAGGATAAGTTCTTGATTGTTTATCTCCCACACGAGCAGCCAGTTAGGCTGAATGTGACACTCCCACTGGCCTTTACGGTCGCCAGTCAGTACATGTGCTTGGTACTTTTCTTCGAGTTGCTCACCATTAAGCAGTTTCCCTACGACCGTCCATAGTTCGTCCATCGGCAAGCCACGACGCTTGCAGAGCTTCATATTTCGTTTGCACTCGCCTGTGATACGGAGCTTATACTTCGTACTCATCCCTCTATCTCCTTGATAAGGTCATCAAGACTGTCGTATTCATACACGCGTCCTTCGTCGAGGTCGCGTAGTGAACGCTCGTAGGAAGACATCCGCTGACGGCGGGGAACGGTAACCTTCGTGACACCGCGAACCATGCTGATGGCTTTTTTGATGTCGCGTAGCATGCTGATGTCCTCAAAGTCGACGGTGAGCCTGCCTGGCTGTGCCGGGATTGCTCTGGTTGCTGTAGTCATAATTATGCGCATTAAATGTTATAACAAGTGCAAAGGTACAAATAATTTTGGGAATCATGCGCCGTTTAGCAGGAAAATAATATAAATGCGGGCAAAAAAATAACATTCACCACAGAGAACACGGAGGGCACAGGGCTTTTTTATCATACAAAAGAGATTTTATTTTTTGACATATAATTACCATGTAATTTATCATATAATTTAAGCTTCGGTAGTTCTGTTTATGGAAACGAATTGGAATAATTGGAATAATTTATTCA
>CAMVKN010000074.1 GCA_947168045.1 uncultured Prevotellaceae bacterium | reverse complement strand
TCGAAGCCACAGTCGGCATAGCCCGTTGCCACCACCTTTGCTCCACGGTCGTGACCGTCCTGACCCATCTTGGCAACAAAGATGCGGGGACGGCGACCCTCACGCTGTGCAAACTTGTCGGTGAGCTGCTTGGCGAGCTCGAAGTTTGCATCGTTCTTACTCTCTGAACTGTACACGCCTGAAATGGTTCTGATAACTGCTTTGTAGCGACCTACGATTTCCTCGCAGGCATCGCTGATTTCACCTAACGTACAACGCAGCTGAGCTGCCTTCACGGCGAGGTCAAGCAGGTTGTTCTCACTCTTGCGGCCTTCCTTGAAGTCACGCACACAGTCGGTGATGGCCTTCAGGGCTGCCTGGCAGGCGGCCTCATCACGATGGGCACGCACCTCCTTGAGGTTCTCCTCCTGCTGCTTGCGCACGGCGGTGTTGTCCACCTCAAGGATGTCGATGGGATCCTCATGGTCCAGACGATACTTGTTGATGCCCACGATGGTCTGCACGCCGCTGTCGATACGGGCCTGCGTACGGGCTGAGGCCTCCTCGATGCGCATCTTAGGCAGACCGGTCTCAATGGCCTTGGCCATGCCGCCCAGTTTCTCAATCTCTTGGATGTGCTCCCAGGCCTTGTGCACCAGCTCGTTGGTCAGCGTCTCTACGTAATAGGAGCCGGCCCACGGGTCAATCTGCTTGCACACCTTGGTCTCGTTCTGGATATAAATCTGTGTGTTACGTGCGATACGTGCCGAGAAATCGGTGGGAAGAGCGATGGCCTCGTCGAGTGCGTTGGTGTGCAACGACTGCGTGTGACCCAGCACGGCGGCCATGGCCTCGATACAGGTACGGCCTACGTTGTTGAACGGGTCCTGCTCGGTGAGCGACCAGCCAGAGGTCTGCGAGTGTGTACGCAGTGCCAGCGACTTCGGGTTCTTGGCACCAAAGCTCTTCACAATCTTGGCCCAGAGCAGACGTCCGGCGCGCATCTTGGCAATCTCCATGAAGTGGTTCATGCCGATGGCCCAGAAGAAGCTCAGACGGGGAGCGAAGGCGTCGACGTCGATGCCTGCGTTCACGCCCGTGCGCAGATAGTCCATACCGTCGGCCAGCGTGTAAGCCAGCTCGATGTCGGCAGTGGCACCTGCCTCCTGCATGTGATAGCCAGAGATTGAGATGCTGTTGAACTTCGGCATCTTCTGCGATGTGTACTCGAAGATGTCGGCGATGATCTTCATCGAGAATGCGGGCGGGTAGATGTAGGTATTACGCACCATGAACTCCTTCAGGATGTCGTTCTGAATCGTTCCGGCCATCTCCTCCAGCTGTGCGCCCTGCTCCAGTCCGGCCACAATGTAGAAAGCCAGGATGGGCAGCACGGCACCGTTCATGGTCATCGAGACAGACATCTTGTTGAGGGGGATGCCCGAGAAGAGCACCTTCATGTTCTCCTCATTGCAGATGCTCACACCGGCCTTGCCCACGTCGCCCACCACACGTGGGTTGTCAGGGTCATAGCCACGGTGCGTAGGCAGGTCGAAGGCCACTGAAAGGCCCTTCTGGCCACTGGCGAGGTTACGGCGATAGAAGGCGTTTGACTCCTCAGCCGTTGAGAAGCCAGCATACTGGCGGATGGTCCACGGGCGGAACGGGTACATCATGCTGTACGGGCCACGCAGATAGGGAGGAATACCGGCCGTGAAGTCGAGATGCTCCATGCCCTCCAGGTCTTCCTTGGTATAGACAGGCTGGATGTCAATCTGCTCGGGCGTGCGCCAGCTGGCAGTGATGCCATTCTCCTGCTGCCACTGCTGGCCATTCTTCTGCTGAATGCCAGCATAGATATCTATGTCTTTAAAATTCTTGCGTGCCATAATTAGATTCCAAGTTTAGCATTGTACGCGCGAAGCGTCTCGAGCTGGTTAGACTTGACATGGATGAAATTCTCGATGCCGGCGGCTTTCAGGTCCTCAGAGCAGGCGGGTGCACCGGCCACCACGAACATGGCGCGGCCGTTGAGGTACTGGAAAGCGGGGATGGCATACTCAGCATACTCGTCGTCGCTGCTGCAGATGACCACGATGTCGGCCTTGGCCTCCAGGGCAGCATCCACACCCTCCTCAACAGTCTTGAAGCCCAGGTTGTCCATCACCTTGTAGCCGGCAGCTGCCAGGAAATTGCACGAGAACTGTGCACGTGCCTGACGCATGGCCAGGTTGCCAATGGTGAGCATGAATGCGATGGGCTGCTTCTCTGCCTTCTCCGTTGACAGACGCAGGGTCTCGAACTCAGAGGCCAGGCGCTCAGTGTTCAGCACGGGTGCACTGCCTTCAGTAGCGGCATCACAACCACAAACATGGCTGACGGGCTGCTTACCCTCGCTCTTCTCAGTGAAGTTGGGGAACTGGTTGGTGCCCAGGATGAACTCACGGCGCGTGGCGGCGGCGGCATGGCGCTTGTCATTCGAAGCGTTCACGGCAGTGGTGATGCTGCCTTTGAGCGCCTCGGCCAGGAAACCGCCAGCCTCCTCAACAGCGAGGAACAGCTTCCAGCCCTCCTTGGCAATGGCATCGGTGAGGTGCTCGATGCTGTATGAGCCTCCGGCCACGTCGACGAGCTTGTCAAAGTGTGCCTCTTCCTTCAGCAGCAGCTGCTGATTGCGGGCAATGCGCTCGGCAAAGTCCGTCGGGGTCTCGTAGGGCTTGTCAAACGGTGTCACCACGATGCTGTCGACATTGGAGAGCGCTGCCGACATCGTCTCGGTCTGCGAGCGCAGCAGGTTGACATAGCTGTCGAAGAGTGTCTGGTTGTACTCTGACGTATAGGCGCAGACATGCATCTGGCAGTCGCTTTCAGCCACGCCAAACTGCTTCACTATCTGTGCCCACAGCAGGCGGGCTGCACGGAACTTGGCAATCTCCATGAAGTAGTTCTCGCTGACACCCATGTTGAACTTCATGCGCCGTGCGGCCTCCGTGGCATCCACGCCGGCCTCGGTCAGCATGTTCATGTACTCAGCACCCCAGGCCAGGGCATAGCCCAGCTCCTGATAGATATAGGCACCGGCGTTGTTCAGCTGCACGGAGTTCACGTTGATGCACTTGTAGCCAGGCAGCTCCTTCAGTGCCTCGACAAGCGGCTTGGCCGAAGCCAGCACATCGCTGACGTCCTTGCCCTTGCTGACAATCTTGCTGATGGGGTCGAAGTTGATGCTTCCCTTCAGCTCGGCCAGGGGATAGCCCTTCTCCTTGAAGTAGCTCACCAGCACCTCAGCCAGCTCCAGGGTGTGGCGCTGACAAGTGGTGAAGTTCAGCTCGACATACTGAGGCAGGATGCCTTCCAGCAAGGTGACAACCAGCTCCTTGCTCACCATCTTGCCGGGAATCTTGAAGCCCAGCGAGTCAACGCCCTTGTTCAGGATGTCGAGAGCCTTGGCATTGGCAGCAGCGGCATCGTCGACGACGATGTCCTGGCGCACATACCAGAGGTTGTTGTCCTTCTTGTTACCACGCACGAAGGGGAACTCGCCAGGCAGCGAGTCAACAGCCTTCAAATCCTTCAAATCCTCGCGGCGGTAGAAGGGCTGCACATTAAATCCTTCATTTGTTCTCCAAACGAGTCGCTTCTGGAAGTCGGCCCCTTTCAGGTCCACTTCAATCTTATCCAGCCACTCTTGAGTGGTAGGAGCCTGGAACTCGCTGAAGAGTTTCTCTTTGATGTTTGACATAGTTGTTTGTTGTATAATAAAAAAAGATTCTCTTTAGCTTGCAAAGGTAATAAAAAAAAACATAGCTGCAAAAATAATCAACAGAATTTTGAGATGGCTTAACAATAAAAAATGGACTCGCGATATCACATCGGGAGTCCACACAACACAAACACAAAAATCAGTCTTCTTGGAGACTGTATGCGTCCTTTTACTGTATGCCGTCGGCGCGCAGTTTCTCCTGCCACTTCCAGGCACTCTTCAGCACTTCCTCAGTGGGGGTGTCAGCTTTCCAGCCCAGCACCTTGTTGGCCTTGTCAACATTGCCCCACACCTGCTCGATGTCGCCCTCGCGACGGGGTGCATACTCCCAGTTCACCTTCACGCCGGTAGCCTTCTCAAAGCCCTCGACAACCTCCAGTGTTGAGAGGCCCTTGCCCGTTCCGATGTTGAACACCTCGACGGCATCGGTGTCGGGCTGGTCAAGCACGCGCTCCATGGCCTTCACATGAGCCTTGGCCAGGTCGACCACATAGATATAGTCGCGGATGCAGGTATGGTCGGGCGTGTTGTAATCGTGGCCGAAAATCTTCAGCTGCTTGCGGATGCCCATGGCCGTCTGCGTGACAAAGGGAATGAGGTTCATGGGCACGCCGTTGGGCAGCTCGCCGATGAGTGCAGAGGGGTGTGCACCGATGGGGTTGAAGTAGCGCAGGATGATGCTCTTGATGGGTGCGCCACTGTGGATATAGTCCTGAATGATTTCCTCGTTAATCTGCTTGGTGTTACCATAAGGCGAGAGTGCCTTCTGGATGGGAGCCTGCTCAGTGACGGGCAGATTCTCCTTCGTGGGCTGTCCATAGACAGTGCAGCTGGACGAGAAGATGATGCCCTTGACATCATACTTCGGCATCAGCTCCAGCAGGTTGATGAGCGAGGTGAGGTTGTTGCGGTAGTAGAGCAGTGGTTTCTCAACGCTCTCGCCAACGGCCTTCGATGCGGCAAAGTGGATGATGCCCTCAATCTTCGGGTACTTCTTGAACACGCCCTCCAGAGCCTCCATGTCGCAGCAGTCCACCTTCTCAAAGGCGGGCCTGACGCCGGTTATCTTCTCAATACCGTCCACCACGCTGGCGTTGGAGTTCGACAGATTGTCAATAATCACCACTTCGTAGCCTGCCTCTTGCAGCTCTACCGTTGTGTGGCTCCCGATGAAGCCGGTGCCACCCGTCACTAAGATTGTTTGTTTCATTATAGATTGGAGTTTTAAGCTTTCAGATTTGAAAAACTGCCTGTTGGTTTATTGTTTATGAATACATCCGGGCCTTTTGCTCCTTGATGGCCTCGTCGTAGATGTAGTCGTCGTACTGCATCAGCTTGTCGATGGTGCCTTTCGGGGTCAGCTCTATGATGCGGTCAGCCACGGTCTGGATGAACTCATGGTCGTGCGAGGCAAAGAGGATGTTGCCCTTGAACTGCACCAGGTTGTTGTTGAAGGCCTGAATCGACTCCAGGTCAAGATGGTTGGTGGGTGTGTCGAGTATGAGGCAGTTGGCGTTCTTCAGCTGCATGCGTGCAATCATGCAGCGCATCTTCTCGCCACCTGAGAGCACATTGACATGCTTCAGCACATCCTCCTCGCGGAAGAGCATGCGTCCGAGGAACGACTTCATCTGCACCTCATTGCCCTTGCCAAACTGCGACAGCCAGTCAACCAGGTTCAGCTCGCTCTTGAAGAACTCGGTGTTGTCCAACGGCAGGTAGGCGGTGGTGATGGTGACGCCCCACTTATAGGTGCCAGCATCTGCCTCGCGGTTGCCGTTGATGATTTCGAAGAGCGCCGTCATGGCCTTCGGGTTATGACTGAGGAATACGGTCTTCTGTCCCTTCTCAATGGTGAAGCTGACGTTGTCGAAGAGCACCGTGCCGTCGGCATCGACAGCCTTCAGGCCCTCCACCTCCAGGATTTGTGTTCCCGGCTCGCGTTCCATCTGGAAGATAATGCCCGGATACTTGCGCGTTGATGGTGTTATCTGCTCCACGTTCAGCTTCTCCAGCATCTTCTTTCGCGAGGTGGTCTGCTTTGATTTTGCCACATTGGCCGAGAAGCGACGGATGAACTCCTCCAACTGCTTGCGTTTCTCCTCAGCCTTCATCTTCTGGTTCTGGGCCTGTCGGAGGGCCAGCTGGCTCGACTCGTACCAGAAGGAGTAGTTACCCGAGAAGAGCGTCACCTTGCCAAAATCGATGTCGACGGTCTGCGTGGAGACGGCGTCGAGGAAGTGACGGTCGTGGCTCACCACCATGACACACTGCTCCAGCGAAGAGAGGTATTCCTCGAGCCACTGCACGGTGTCGAGGTCCAGGTCGTTGGTAGGCTCGTCGAGCAGCAGGTTGTCAGGGTGTCCGAAGAGTGCCTTGGCCAGCATGACGCGCACCTTCTCATTGTTCGAGATGTCGCTCATCTGCTTGTAGTGCTGTGCTTCCTTCACACCCAGGTTCTGCAACAGCTGTGCAGCCTCGCTCTCAGCCTCCCATCCGTTCATCTCGGCAAAGGCCATCTCCAGTTCAGCGGCGCGGTTGCCGTCCTCCTCGGTCATCTCTGCCTTGGCATAGAGGGCTTCACGCTCCTTCATGTTCTGCCACAGGGGCTGATGTCCCATGAGCACCGTGTCCATCACGGTGAAGGCGTCATACTTGAAGTGGTCCTGCTCCAACACGCTGAGGCGCTCGCCCGGGCCCAGCTCTACCGTACCCTTGTTGGGTTCCAGCTCGCCGCTGATGGCACGCAGCAAGGTGGACTTGCCCGCACCGTTGGCGCCGATGACGCCGTAGATGTTGTCGTTAGTGAACTTCAAGTTAACATCCTTATACAGGACCTTCTTTCCAAACTGTATGGCCAGATTTGTCAGTGTTATCATCTATTGATTCGATATTTTAGATTTGGTGTGCAAAGGTACACAAAAAAAACGAGACGGCGAAAGAAAACAGCGCTTTTTATTCGTACACGGTGCTGATGCCCTGCTCACGATGGCACAATCGCACCTCCACCTGTGGAAAGCGCCGGTGCAGATGTTCGGCCAAGTGCTGTGCTGAGTAGACTGAGCGGTGCTGCCCGCCCGTGCACCCAAAGCAGAACATCAACGAGGTGAAGCCCCGCTCTATGTAACGCTGCACGTGGACGTCAGCCATCCGATAGACGCTGTCGAGGAACGTCAGTATCTCTCCGTCATCCTCAAGAAACTTCTTCACGGGCTCATCAAGTCCCGTCAGGTGCTTGTACTGCTCATAGCGCCCAGGGTTGTGGGTGCCACGACAATCAAAGACATAACCGCCGCCATTGCCGCTCTCATCCTGGGGAATGCCTTTCTTGTAGCTAAAGCTATAGATGCGGACGACTAACTTGGGGTGGAGGGTGGAAGGAGAAGGGTGGAGGGGGGAGGGAGATGGGTGGAGGGTGGAAGGAGAAGGGTGGAGGGTGGAGGGGGAAGGGTGGAGGGAGGGATGATGTGTGGTCAGCTCTTCCAGCACTTCTGTCAGGTAGGGGTAGTTGAACCGGTGGGTGGTGATGAGGCGGTGCAGGCTGTCAAGGGCTGGCGGTATAGAGTCGATGAAGTGCTGCTTGCGCTCAAAGTAGCCACGGAAGCCGTAGGCGCCCAGCACCTGCAGCAAACGGAACAGGACGAAACTGCGCAGACGTTCATCAAACGTCTCCCTTTGCGGCAACGCTCCATAGTTCTGTGCCTCAGCGTAGTACGTATCAAGCAGCTCACTCCTTAGTTCATCGGGATAGCGAGCTGACGCCTGCCAAAGGAAGGAAGCGAGGTCATAGTAAACAGGTCCACGGCGGCCACCCTGGAAGTCGATGCAAAAGAGCCCCACCCCCGACCCCTCCCGCGGGGGGGAGGGGAGTATATAGTTCTGCTGAAGCCCCACCCCCAGCCCCTCCCGCGGGGGGGAGGGGAGTATATAGTTCTGCTGAAGCCTCACCCCCAGCCCCTCCCGCGGGGGGGAGGGGAGTATATAGTTCTGCCGTTGTTCTTCCGCCTTGAGAGTGACTACTCCCCTCCCCCCCGCGGGAGGGGTCGGGGGTGGGGCTGGTGGGGCTGGTGGGGCTGGTGGGCCTTGTGGGCCTTGTGGGGCTGTGCTTACCATAATATTGCGCGCCTGGAAGTCGCGATACATGAAGGTGGTGCTTTCCTCCTGCGTCAGGTCATCGGCCATGCGACGGAAGTCCTGCTCCAAGCGCAGTTCGTGGAAGTCGACACCCGCTGGTTTCAAGAAGCAATACTTGAAGTAGTTCAGGTCGAACATCACGTTGGTCTGGTCAAAGGCGGGCTGCGGATAGCACACGCTGAAGTCCAGCCCCTGCCCACCCACAAACTGGATGCGGGGTAGCAAGCGCACCGTCTGGCGCAGCAGCTCACGCTCCGTCTCATCATAGCGACCGCCAGCCTCGCGCCCCTGGCGCAGCATGTCAAAGAGCGATGTGCCGCCCAGGTCTTGCTGCAGATAGCACATCTCATCGTCGCTCACGGCATACACCTCAGGCACGGGCAGCCCCTTCGCATGGAAATGCCTGGCCAGCGTGATGAAAGCGTGGTTCTCCTCACGGCTTGTCCCTACGCAGCCGATTGCCGTCAGCCCTTGGCTGCCGGACAGTCTGTAGTATGCCCTGTTGCTGCCTGCTCCTGCCAGTCTTGTGACCGTGGCAGGGGCTCCCCCACTCCATTTGCTGAAAAGCGTCGTCAGTCTCTCCATAGTCTTACTGCAAGGTGACGGCCATGAGGCCAATGACGACATCGTTGGACAGCGTACGCACCGTGAGGCTCTTCAGTCGCTTGCGCCCATTGAGCGGCATGCGGAGCATCTGTGCAGCGCCACCGGGAATCTCACGGCCATAGACGCCGGTGATGCCCAGCTCCTCACCCAGGTTCCTGCTGACCGTCCCCGTACCCAGGCAGACGCGGACGGGCCGTGGCTGCGGTGCGTTGAAGGCCTGCCCGTCGATGTAGTAGTCTTGCTCTATGGGGCACCAGTTGTCCGGGTTGCGCAGTGCCAGCGTGTCAGTGCTCCCATCCTGATAGGTCACCACGACGATGCCATTGTCTATATGGCTCTGCATGTGGTTGGTAGAGCCAGCCATGAGCAGGTAGGCCATCGAGGCACGCCCCTTCAGCGGCACCGTCACCTCGTCGGGATAGTTGCTCCACAGCGATGTGTAGGCGATGTTATTGCCACGCTTTGGGGTGCGGAAGGGCACGCCGTCCACCACGAACTGCTCGCGCGAAATCAGTGTGCGGAACACCGAGTCGTTGATTTCCGGCTTGTACTGCGGATGACACCACTCGCCTACGCCCTGCGTGGGAATCTGCAGCGTGGTGACCATGGGGCGGGGTGACATGTACTTGTTCTTGAAGATGTCGTCCACCTCCGCGTTCCAGTAGTCTTCCATGTCCTGCATCTTGAACTTGCCATAGCCCACAGGCTCTGACGGTGTTTCCGTCCTTCTGCGATGGGCAGCATAGCCAGCGGCGTCAGCTGCAGAGGGCACGTGGTAGTCCCATTCTATGACTTGATGCTGCTGGCTGTTGCCCTCAACATCACGATAAGCGCCACCATCGAGGTTCTGCCGCACGATGATTTTCAGCTGCTGTGGGAAGCGCTGGGTCACGTCCAGCCGGCAGCGGCCGTCCTTACGCGTATATACATATTCTATATATGGCGTCACCAGCCGTGCGCTCTCCCATTCCTTGGGGAATCCCGGACGGATGATGCAGGTGCCGTAGAGGGCCTGCGGCCTGACGCCGAAGAGTCCCTGGATGAGTGTACGCGAAGAGATGCCGATGCAGTCGCCGAAGTCGCGATAGCACTCGCCGCGGGCAGCATCGAAGTGTGACAGCTGTCCGAAGTTGGCGGGCGACTGCCCATAGTACATCTGGTCCATAATGTTTCCCTTCATCAGACGGAAGGCCTCATCGGGGCGCCCAGCCTCATAGTAGGCCAGCGCTGTGTGCATCACCTCGGCTGGTGCCACGTTATTGATGCTCCATGCGTAGGGCATCCAGTTGGAGGTGGCAATGGTGTGCAGATAGGCATCGATGCTGAAGTGGGGTATATCGCGGTCCACATACTGTGTGGCCTGGAAAGCCTGCTCCGGCGTGCACGCGCCACAGTCTATCGGGGTGTAGACGCTCCACACGGCCGCACTCTCATGCACCCGTTTCAGTCCCATTGCGTCCTGATACTCAGCCCAGTGGCCGGGCTTGGCGTTCTGTCCCTCTCCGCTGGCTGGCAGCCACAGCCGCTCGTTCATGGCCTTCAAGATGGCCTCAGCCTCCTCGCGGTAAGCCGTCCCGTCCTCGCCTATCAGCTCGGCGATGCGTGCGGCCAGCAGGTTGCCACGATAGTTATAGGCCGACGAGTGAGTGACGGCCCCGGCGTTGTAGTACAGGGCATCGCTGGCCCAGATGCAGCAGTAGGCATCGTACAGATGGTCGCCGTCAGGGTCGAAGTTGCGTTTCTCCCAAGCCAGGTGACTCTTGATGACAGGCCACATCTTGCGCATGTAGTCCTTGTCGGCGTCATACTGGAAGTGCCACAGCAGCTCGTCGATGTAGTTCAGGTTCATGTCGTAGTGGTGCATCTGGTCCGGGCGTTCCGGATTGCGGCAGATGTAACCGTTGCTATACATCTGCGTGCCCCACTTCTTCTCGGCCCGGGCCATGTTCTGCTCGCGGTCCTGCGACGGATGTGGTATGCTGGGGGCTATGCTGTTCACCTGGCTCTTGGCGTATGCGGTGAAGTGACTCTCGGCCCGGTCGCCCCACCCCAGCACGTCGCCTGCATAGGCAGCGCGCCATCCGGCCAGCGGCATGCGCCAGCCCACGCAGCCGTGCAGCCATGTCTTGCCGTCCCAGTCGCCGTCGGCAGCCATCACCAGCGCCCCGCCAAGGGTGTTGATGAAGGGGTCCGGTGTGTCAAACTGTACGCGCTTGGCCATCTCCTTGTTCAGGTCGACGGCATCATTGAAGCGCTTGAAGACGTCGCCGTCGTGCATAAAGTGGATGGCGTCGCCCATCATCACCAGGTGGGCAAAGTTATTGCTATGCGTGGCCTGCCCCACCACAAGATTCTCATTCGTAGGCGACGGCTCGAATACATCAGGCGCATCGACGCCCAGGTCGCCATTGCGCTTCATGCGCGGCTTGGCAATGTCGCACACCTTTGCAGTCACCTTCAACGAGCCACGATACTTGTCGCAGATGAACTGCCAGATGGCTCCCTCCACATCGTGCAGGGCCACCACATGGACGCGAATGATGCCGTTGCCCAGATGGCTCCAGCGGTGGTCGCCAAGGATATACGAGCGCATGCCGTCATGGTACCACGACTTGCAGTAGTCGGCTGAGTCGATGGGCACACCGGCTATCTCAAAGCGTACGCTCTTGCAGTGCCCTTTCTTCACTACGGCAAAGATGGGACGGTCGCTCGTCTCAATGCGATAGTCGGTATAGCCACCATAGAGTGCCCGCGTGAAGCGGTTGTCGCCGTTCTCACAGACGAAGTCGTTGCCTTGGGGTTTGTATTGCAGTGTGCGCTCCATGCCCCGGCGCCCTTCATTATATGAAGACAATGCTCCTGGCACACCCTGTGCACCCGAGCATAAAGCATGTAGCGAGAAAAGCGTGAGTAAAAAAGAAAAACGTTTCATGGTCTGTGCTCCTTTCTTTTGTTCCACCAGTCCATCACAAGGCTCTCGGCCACTGCCAGCAGGATAAGGATGCCAAGCGACATCCAGAAGCTGGCCGTAAGGTTATAGATGACCAGGCACACCGTGAAGGTGACGACCCAGCGTATAATAAATTTCCAGTTCATACAGAGTGCAAAGTTAAGTTTTTTTTCTGATATGGCAAAGAAAAAGGGCACAAAAAAATTGGCTGTCATCACGACAGCCAATTTCAAAAACAAACTACTTAAAAACTAATCTACTAAAACAAATCAAAAAAATTCCTTTTACACTGCAAAATTAGGATGTTTCTATCAAACCGCCAAACTTGTAGCTGTAAAAAAAACTCAAAATTGATTTAGGTCAAAGCAAAAGAGGCCGTCGTCTCTTCTACCTGTCATTTTTGCCATGCAGAGTTAGCAAAACGCCCGTTTTCACGTCCGCACGAGGCTATCTCTTCAGAGGCAGCGTCAGGCTGAAGGTCGACCCCTTGCCCAGCTCCGATTCGACCATCACGTCGCCACCGTTCTTGCGGGCGAAGTCGGCACAGAGCTGCAGGCCCAGGCCCGACCCTTCCTCACCCTCGGTGCCGTAAGTCGTCTCGCCCTTGTGGAAGATGCTGCCAATGCGTTCCGGTGCAATGCCCACGCCATGGTCATGGACGCTCACCTTGGCAAAGTCGCCCTCGGTGGTCACCATGATTTCCACGCTGCTGCCCTCCGGGCTGAATTTGATGGCATTCGACATGAAGTTGCGCACCACCGTCTTAAGCATGTCGTTGTCGGCCCTCACCACGACCGAGCCCATACCGATGTACTTCAGCTGGATGCGCTTGGTCATGGCTATCATCTCAAAGATGTCAACCACACCGGGTATAATGTCGTTCAGGTCCAGGTCTTGCGTCACCACGCTCAGTCGTCCCGTCTGGCTCTTCGTCCACTTCAGCAGGTTGTCAAGCAGGTCGTGCACCTCCTCCGACTCCTTGTTGGCCTTGTCCAGCAGTTCCCACAGCTCGGGTCCTACCGCCTCGGGCGTGACGGCGTTCACCACCAGGTTCAGCACCATGCGTATGCTGGCCATGGGCGAGCGCAGGTCGTGGGCAATGACGGAATACATCTTGTCGCGGTTGGCGATGGTGGCGCGTAGCTCGGCGTTCTGCTTCTCAATGGTACGCTTGGCAGCCACCAGCTCAATCTGGTGCATCACACGCACTATCAGCTCCTCCTTGTTGAAAGGCTTTGTCAGGAAGTCGCTGCCGCCCACCTGGAATCCATGCACCAGGTCGCTGGGGTTGTTCAGTGCAGTCAGGAAGATGATGGGAATGTTCTGCGTCTCTGGAGCACTCTTCAGTTTAGTGGCCGTCTGGAAGCCGTCAATGCCCGGCATCATCACGTCCAGCAATATCAGGTCCGGATTCTCCGCCTTTGTCTGTTCAAGGCAAGCCTCGCCGCTGTTCGCCGTGCACACCTGAAACTTCTCGTTGCTCAGCAGAATCTTCAACAGCAACACGTTGCTCACCACATCATCGACGATGAGTATCTTATAGTCACTTTTATTGATATTTGCTTCTGATCCCATTATAGGTTATGGTTGTTTCAACGTGCAAAAATACTGCAAATATTTGTATTATCCAAATTATTGCAGAAGAAATTTCTTCATTGCTGAAAAAATGAACACTCTTTGGCTTCGCCGAAGTTGTTTGCACTCAGAAGGACAAAAGAAAAACGCATTTTTCCTTTGTCCTTCGCCCGATTATTAGTAACTTTGCAGGCTCATGGAAAAGATTATTCTGGGCATTGACCCCGGCACCAACATCATGGGCTACGGCGTTTTGCGCGTAGCATCGGCCGTCACCGCCATGGGACGGCGCAGCAGCCAGCAGGCTGAGATGGTGACCATGGGCATCATCGACCTGCGCAAGTACGAAGATGCCTACCTCAAGCTGGGCCACATCTTCGAGCGCGTCACGGGCATCATTCAGTCGTACCTGCCTGACGAGATGGCCATCGAGGCACCCTTCTTTGGCAAGAACGTACAGTCGATGCTGAAGCTGGGGCGCGCTCAGGGCGTCGCCATTGCCGCTGCCATCGAGCGCAGCGTACCCATCCACGAGTATGCCCCGATGAAAATCAAGATGGCGCTGACAGGCAACGGCAACGCCTCGAAGGAGCAGGTGGCTGGCATGCTGCAGCACCTGCTGAAGATTCCACAGAGCGAGATGGGCCACTTCATGGATGCCACCGACGCCCTGGCCGCTGCCTACTGTCACTATCTGCAGATGGGGCGCCCTGACTCTGACGCCCCACACTATAAGGGGTGGAAAGACTTTATCAACAAGAATCAACAGAAGCTATGGACACCACAGAAACCCAAGGCCGGCAGCACAGCGCAACCGGACAAGGACGAATGACGGTCATCTACGGGCTGAACGCCTCGGGCAAGACGATGATGGCCGAGCGCCTCAGACGACAGATGAAGAGCGACAGCGTGCTCTATGTGGCCTTCTGCGACACCTACGGTACGGCCACCGACCGCAGCTACTATCTGCAACAGCGTTGGAACCAGCACGACATCGACACGGAGACGCCTACCGTCGGCCAGGCGCTGGAGCGGTCGTTCCTCCTTTCAGGGGCCGACACGCCTGAGCGCCGCGCCCACCAGCAGCACCTCTGCCAGCTCATGGGCATGGGCTCGCTGACCGACAAATATGTCATAGCGCTGTCCAGCGGTGAGCTGCGCAAGCTGCAACTGGTGAAGACGCTCATGGCCAACCCCACCACGCTCATCATCGACAACCCCTTCATCGGTCTCGATGCTGATGCCCGCACCATGCTCCTGCAACAGCTGCAGCTGTTGCGCCAGCAGGGCATGCAGCTCTACCTGCTCGTGGCACGCCCTACCGACATTCCAGAGTTTGCTGACGAGGTAATAAAAAGCCCCACCCCCGACCCCTCCCGCGGGGGGGAGGGGAGTATATACTCTCAAGGCAGAAATGACGCGGCAAAACTATTCACTCCCCTCCCCCCCGCGGGAGGGGTCGGGGGTGGGGCTGGAGAGGCTGTTGGGGCTTCTCCTGTCGTCTCCCTCCGCGACGTCACCATCCGCTACGGCGACCGCACCATCCTCAACCGTCTGTCGTGGACCATCCTTCAGGGTGAGCACTGGGCACTGACGGGGCGCAACGGAAGCGGCAAGTCGACGCTCCTGTCACTCATCTGTGCTGACAACCCGCAGTCGTATGCCTGCGACATCACCCTCTTTGGCAAACGGCGCGGCAGCGGCGAGACCATCTGGGACATCAAGCGGCGCATAGGCTATGTCTCGCCCGAGCTGCACCGTTCCTACCTGCGCAACCTGCCATCATTAGACATCGTGGCCAGCGGACTGAAGGACACCGTGGGACTCTATACCCGTACAACAGTCCAGGAGAAGGAACAATGTCTGCAATGGATGAAGCGCTTCGCCATCGACGACCTCGCCACGCGCTCCTTCCTCCACCTCAGCAGCGGCGAGCAGCGCCTGGTACTGGTGTGCAGGGCCTTCGTCAAGAATCCCGACCTGCTGATTCTCGACGAGCCAATGCACGGTCTGGACCTCCCACGGCAACAGATGGTGAAGGACATCATCAGCGACTACTGCAACGACCCGCACCACACGCTCATCATGGTCACACACTATGAAGAGGAGCTGCCACCCTGCATTGACAGAAGGAAAGAGCTTGTATAAATTCCCTACGCGCGCGCACAGATGCGAAAAGTGTTCAGGTGCTGCACCTGCTTGCGCCTGGACCTCCAGATGCCACTACTGGCGCTACTGGTGCTACTGATGCTACTGATGCTACTGGTACAACCTCAGGTGCAAGCAAATGTAGCTTTATAACTCGTTGACTTACAAGTGGTTGCAAATCAGATGCAAGTAGGTGCAAGCACCTGACATTGTTTCGCTTGTGCGCGCGCACGCGAGAAAAATCGCGACTGATGACAGCCAGGCATGGAGATATTTCAGCCAGGCATGGAGTTATGACAGCCAGGCATGGAGATAATTTCGCCAGGCATTGCCTGGCGCTCGTAAAGTGCCGCTTTATGCTCGTAAAGTGCCGCTTTATTCCCAAAAACTCTCGAGAATTTGGGAATAAAGCGGCCCCTTTTTATTGTCATCTCGCTTTATGCCTGCGGCGTCGCTCGACCTATGGTCGCTTGGCTTGTCCAAGAACGCGAATGACCGTGAATGTATAGCGAATGACCGTGAATGTAACGCGAATAATCGTGAATAAACTACTTCACTACAAACTTCCTCGTGGTGCCGTCTGGCATCACCACGATGTCCAGCCCCCGCAGCGGCTTGTCAAGCAGCTTGCCGTTGGGAGAGTAGTAATGCTGGACAGCGGGCATCTCTTTTTTCTATGCCAACAATGCCTGATTCAATGTCATCGATGAAGAAGAACTCCTTCCACTGGTCAGCTTCTTGATAAGCCGCAATGCTGATAGTCCAATTCACCAAGTCTTTTGAATGTAAGACGGGCAGCCCTGGAATTATCTTCATTCCTTCTTCTTATTATTGTTTTTGAATTTTAACTTGCAAAGACTGATGTTGTGAATGCATGAGGCCCTCTACACGCAAACGCCACTCATCTTGTGAACAGTCAGCGAATATATTAAGCATTGATAATCAATAATTTATACACTAAACGGTAGAGAGGTGGATTGAGGGTTGGACAATGTCAGAAATAAGGAGGCAAAATTAACGTATTTAACCTTTGTTTTATTCAAATGCATAATATTATTTCCCAAAAGCCTCCCCAATTTTCTTCAGCCCAGCTTCCATTAAAGGTTTCATCGTCTTCCCTAACTCCAATGTCACCTCTTCAAATCTATGCAGCCGGTCAATCGTGCCTGACCAACCAACACCTTCCAACACTTCCATTTGCTTCATGAAGTCATGTTCTCGATGTGCCCCTGCGTTATGCCGTATCTCAGAAAGCACAGGTTTCTCCTGTTTAAAGAAATCTGCCAGTTTCTTCCTGGCAATTCTGGTCTTGGCCAACGCAGCCTGCGACAACAACCTTTGGGCTATATCTTGATACTTCTTTCCGGTAAGTTCATTCAAATCTTCACACCATTCATACATCATCACAGAAGCTTCAACGTAAGCATTCATTGAAATACACGTTGTAGCAGTTGTAGTTTCGTTGTACCTTTGCAATCGCAATAGTGCACACAACTACAACTG
>CAMVKN010000073.1 GCA_947168045.1 uncultured Prevotellaceae bacterium | reverse complement strand
AAAAAATCCCACGCCGTGGGACTTTTTTATCTCAATGACTTATTCCAATAACTCATTGACTTATTCCAATAACTCATTGACTTATTCCAATAAGTCGGCACTTTATGAAAATATCTCCATGAGTTACAAGATAATCAGTCGGGACAAAGGTATCTACTCCCCTCCCCCCCGCGGGAGGGGTCGGGGGTGAGGCTGGAGGGGTCGGGGGTGGGGCTGGTGTACCATCAGGTGCTCGATCTGAGCTGTTGGTGCACCAACCAACAACTTACAAATCAGATGATTAAAGCCCTTCTGGTGCACTTGGTGCACCATCTTTTCGGGTTCCTTATACGCGCGCGTAACTCTTTCTTTTTAACATGAATTGCCATGAATTTTACACGAATTTTTCATTAATATTTTACTCAACTTTCAAGTTGACTTATACTAGAAAAAGTTGTCACTTTAGGAGTCAAAAAGAAAGTGACAACTTTTTCTAGTATAAGTCAGTCTAAAGCCAACTGCTCGACATACTCGTTGGCATGTGCGGCAGTTGGCTGAATGAAATCGGATTCTTCTTCGCTGAGGTGCATTTATGCCAGCAGCTTCTTCACCTGCTCGTAGACGTTCTGGCCGGTGTAGCCCAGCTTCTCGTCGAGCACCTTGTAGGGTGCGCTGAAGCCGAAGCTCTGCAGGCCCCAAACGCAGCCATCGGCACCGACGAGGCCCTCGAGGGTGACAGGCAGGCCGGCGGTCATGCCGAACTTCTTCTTTCCAGCGGGCAGCACGCTCTGCTGATACTCCACGGGCTGGCTACGGAACAGACCCTCAGAGGGAACGCTGACCACACGCACCTTCACGCCGTCCTCGCGCAGCAGCTTGGCACCAGCCAGCAGGGTGGATACCTCAGAGCCTGAGGCCAGCAGGATGACGTCGTAGTCCTCGTCAGAGCCAGCGACGACGTAGGCACCCTTCGTAGCCTGGCTGTAGTCGTTGCCTTCGGGCAGCATGTCGATGTTCTGGCGGCTGAAGATGAGGGCCGTTGGCGTCTCGGTGTTCTCCATGGCCATGCGCCAGCAGACGGTGGTCTCCTCGGCATCGGCAGGGCGGACGACGAGCATCGAGTTCTTGCCGTGGTGGTTCTTCAGCTTCTCCATCAGACGAATCTGTGCCTCCTGCTCCACGGGCTCGTGGGTGGGGCCGTCCTCGCCGACGCGGAAGGCATCGTGCGTCCAGATGAACTTCACGGGCAGCTCCATCAGTGCGGCCATGCGCACGGCGGGCTTCATGTAGTCGGAGAACACGAAGAACGTGCCGCAGGCGGGGATGACGCCGCCGTGCAGGGCCATGCCGATGCAGCAGCAGGCCATGGTCAGCTCGGCTACGCCAGCCTGGAAGAAGGCACCGGTGAAGTCGCCCTTCACCAGGTCATGGGTCTTCTTCAGGAATCCGTCGGTCTTGTCCGAGTTGGACAGGTCGGCCGAGGCGCAGATCATGTTGGGCACCTGCTCGGCCAGGGCGCTGAGCACCGTGGCGCTGGCACCGCGCGTGGCAGCGCCGGCCTTCTGCTCCACCTTCGTCCAGTCGATGACGGGAGCCTTGCCGCTGAACCACTCCTCAAGCTGCTGGGCCTGCACGGGATGTCCCTTGGCCCATTCAGCCTTCTCGGCATAGCGCTCGGCCACAATCGTCTTCAGCTCCTCGCGGCGCTTAGCATACAGCTGCTGCACCTCGGGGAAGATTTGGAACGGGTTCTCAGGGTCGGCACCCAGGTTCTTCATGGTCTGGACGAAGTTGTCGCCGCCGAGCGGTGCACCGTGTGTGGCGCAGTTGCTCTCGTAGCTGCTTCCGTCGGCCTTGCGGGCACCCTTGCCCATGACGCAGTGGCCGATGATGAGGCTGGGACGCTCCTTCTCAGCCTGGGCCTTCTTGATGGCCTCACGAATCTGGTCCACGTCGTTGCCGTCAATCTTCTGCACATACCATCCCCATGCCTCGTACTTCTTGGCGGTGTCCTCGCTGGTGACCACCTCGGTGCGGGTGGAGAGCTGTATGTCGTTGGCGTCGTAGAACATGATGAGGTTGTCCAAGCCCAGGTTGCCTGCAATGCGGCCTGCGCCCTGTGAAATCTCCTCCTGCACGCCACCATCTGAGATGTAGGCATAGATGGTCTGGTTCATCACGTTGCCCAGACGAGCCTTGAGGAACTTGGCGGCGATGGCAGCACCCACGGCGAAGGTGTGACCCTGACCGAGGGGGCCGGAGGTGTTCTCGATGCCGCGGGCCAGCTCACGCTCGGGGTGGCCGGGCGTGACCGAGCCCCACTGGCGCAGGTTCTTCAGGTCTTCCAGCTCGTACTTGCCGATGAGGCAGAGCTGCGAGTAGAGCATCGGAGCCATGTGGCCGGGGTCGAGGAAAAAGCGGTCGCGACCCTCCCAGTTGGGATTCTCGGGGTCGTAGACCAGGAACTCGCTGTAGAGCGTGTTAATGAAATCAGCGCCACCCATGGCTCCGCCGGGATGGCCGCTCTTTGCCTTTTCAACCATTGCAGCAGCCAGGATTCGGATATTGTCGGCTGCGCGGTTCATCACTTTGTTGTCGTTCATAATAAACTGTTTATAAAGAATATGGTTAATTGGGTGCAAATATACAAAATAAAATTGAGAGTGGGGCAAAGAATCTCAAAAAAAACAATCAGTCGGGGATGAGAAAGTTGATGACCTCTTGTTCGACGGTGATGGTGTAGCTACCCACGGGGGTGCTGATGAGCCTTCCGTCGATGCCTACCATGGCGTGGCGGGCCTCGTCCACCACGAGTTCGCGCGTGCGGTAGGGGTGGACGCTGCGGTGGTTGAGAAACCGTCCGCTGATGAGCAGCCAGAGGCCGCTGAAGAGCTGCATGAGCTTGGGGTCGTAGACCACGGTGAGGTCGAGCATGCCGTTGTAGGGCACGGCACTGGGTGTCTGTCCGTAGCCACGGGCATTGCCCACACAGACGGTCATGATGCGGCGGTCGATGGTCTCGTTGTTCACCCGCATGCGCATCTTGTAGTCCTTGCGGTGAAAGATTTTCAGGATGACGGATGAGATGAACGACAGCGTCTTTGAGCCGAAGATGTGGCGTGTCTGCTGTCGGAGGTGCATGATGTCGGCCGTGGTGCCTATGTTGATGCAGTTCAGGAAATAGCGGTGCTGGGCGGCACCGTTCTTGTCGTTATAGCGTATGCAGCCCAGGTCGACACGGCGGACGCGGTGCTTCTTAATCCATTCTACCGTCTGGCCGTCGTTGTCGCCAAAGCCCCAGAAGCGTGCAAAATCATTGAGCGAGCCGTTGGGCACCAGTCCAAGGGCTACTTGGTCGCGCACGCTTCGCTCTTCGCGCATCAGACAGTTGGCAGCATCGTTCAGGGCGGCGTCACCGCCAACCACGACGATGGTCTTGTAGCCATTACGTATGAGCATGGTTATCAGGCGCTCCACGCTGTCTGAGTTCTCACTCTGCACCATGTCATAGTGGATGCCGCGAAGGTCTAACTCGTCTTGCAGCCGTTCCCAGCGCTTCCGCTTGCTCTTGATGCCGTTGCGTGGGCAGTAGAGGATGCCCCAGCGTGTGTCGTCCATGATTTGTGATTTAAGATTTGAGGTTTGAGGTTTAAGATTTATGATTTGTGATTTGTAACTTGCAGTATCTGTTCTACTTTCTCTGCCGTTGGCAGGGTAGCGTCAATCCAGTGGATGGTGAGTCCGCGCCGCTCCATGCCTCGGAACCAGGTCATCTGGCGTTTGGCAAACTGGTGGATGGCAATTTCCAGTCGGCTGAACATCTCGTCGTAGCTCAGCTGCCCGGTCGCATATTCAGTGACATATTTGTACTCCAGCCCATAGTAGGTCAGGTCCTCAGCTGCAATGCCCTCAGCCAGCAGACCGCGCACCTCGTCGACCATGCCCTCAGCTAAGCGAGCCTTCAGCCGCTGCGTGATGCGCTCACGGCGCAGCTCACGGGGAATGTCGAGACCGAAAATGGTAGCTGCCTCTCCTTGGAAAGCCTCTCCCCCGGCCCCTCCCGCGGGGGGGAGGGGAGTATATAGTTTTGCTGCAGAATATTCGCCATGAGAGTTGGAAGTATGATTTTCTACTGCGTCATCTTCGTCTTGAGAGTATATACTCCCCTCTCCTTGGGAGAGGGGTTGGGGGTGAGGCTTCCCCTCTCCTTGGGAGAGGGGTTGGGGGTGAGGCTTTTGGTGGGCCTCTATCTCTATGGCCCTGATGGCCCTTTGGGCGGTGTCCACGTCGGTGGTGTTGTGCATGTGGGTACCGTTGCGCTGCTTCAGCTCCTTCAGCATCAGCGTCAGCTCCTCCAGCGACTTGCCTTCCAGCTGCCTCCTTAGCTCAGGGTTCTGTGGCACGGGCGACAGCTGGTAGTCCTTCAGCACTGCTTCTATATACAGACCGGTGCCGCCACAGAGGATGGGCACAGCCCCCCGGCTGTTCACTTGCTGGAGGGCCTTGTTGAAGTCTTGAATATACTGGAATAAGTTATATTTCGTGCCGGGCTCGCAGATGTCAATGAGGTGGTAGGGCACCCCGTCGTACTCACTCAGGTCCTTGCCTGTGCCGATGTCCATACGCCGGTACACTTGACGAGAATCGGCAGAGAGTATCTCTCCGCCAATTCTCTTTGCCAGCGCTACGGCCAGCGTTGTCTTGCCACATGCCGTGGGACCTAAGATGGTGATCATTTGATGATTTGCTCCAGTTCGCTAACGTTTTTCTCAATCATCTCATCGCTGACGCTGTAGTTCACCAGGTCGCCATTGATGTACTGGTCGTAGCTGGGCATGTCGATGAGCCCGTGTCCCGACAGGTTGAACAGGATGACCTTCTGCTCGCCCGTCTCCTTGCACTTGTTGGCCTCGCGGATGGTGGCTGCTATGGCGTGGCAGCTCTCGGGTGCGGGGATGATGCCCTCGGTGCGTGCAAAGAGCATGCCGGCGTCGAAGCTCTCTAACTGTGGGATGTCGACGCCGTGCATCAGACCGTCCTTGATGAGCTGCGACACAATCATGCCGGCACCGTGATAGCGCAGTCCACCGGCGTGGATGTTCGACGGCTTGAACTGATGGCCCAGCGTAAACATGGGCAGCAGGGGCGTGTAGCCAGCCTCGTCGCCAAAGTCATACTGGAACTTGCCGCGTGTCAGCTTCGGGCAGCTCTCCGGCTCGGCAGCGATGAATTCCGTCGTCTTGCCGTCCTTGATGTTATGGCGCATGAAGGGGAAGGCGATGCCGCCGAAGTTGCTGCCACCGCCGAAGCAGGCGATGACGGTGTCGGGGTATTCGCCAGCCATGGCCATCTGCTTCTCAGCCTCCAGGCCTATGATGCTCTGGTGCAGGGCCACATGGTTGAGCACGCTGCCCAGGGTGTACTTACAGTTGGGTGTGGTGGTGGCCAGCTCGACAGCCTCTGAGATGGCGGTGCCCAGGGAGCCGGGATGCGTAGGATCCTGGGTGATGATGTTCTTTCCTGCACGTGTCGACATCGAAGGCGAACCCGTCACGGCAGCGCCGAAGGTACGCATGGCGATGCTGCGGTAGGGCTTCTGCTGCATGGTGATCTTCACCTGATAGACGGCGCACTCCAGACCGTAGAGCTTGGCGGCGTAGCTCAGGGCCATGCCCCACTGTCCGGCACCCGTCTCGGTGGTGACGTTGGTGGTGCCTTCCTGCTTGGCATAGTAGCACTGCGGCAGGGCCGAGTTAATCTTGTGCGAGCCCAGCGGGTTGGTCGACTCGTTCTTGAAATATATGTGGGCAGGGGTACCCAGTGCCTCCTCCAGTGCATAGGCGCGCACCAGCGGGGTGCTGCGATAGAATTTGTACTTCTCGAGCACCTCTTCAGGTATGTCTATCCAAGCATGCTCGGTGTCCAGCTCCTGCACGCAGCACTCACGTGGGAAGATGTGTGCCAAGTCGTCAACGCCCAGCGGCTGCTTCGTAGCTGGGTGGATGGGCGGCAGCGGCTTGTTCGGCATGTCGGCCTGGATGTTGTACCACTGCGTTGGGATTTCGCTCTCTTGTAAGATAAATTTTTTCTGTTTGCTCATAATGGTTTTAGAATTAGAGTTTAGTTCTTGCGTGTGCAAAGTTACATGTTTTGTTTCTATTATGCAAAAGATTTCCCGTTTTTCTCAATGATTTGTCCGTCGTAAGCCAGTTCAACGCCTTCTGGCAGCCGTTTGTTGGCTTCGTCGTGCAGTCCGATGTCGTGGCACAGGTGTGTCAGCAGGGTGCGGCGTGCCCCGATGCTGTGGGCAAAGTCGATGGCGTCGTCCACCAGCTGGTGTGAGTGGTGCGGACGGTCGAAGCGCAGGGCGTTGACCAGCAGTGTGTCTACACCGTGCAGCAGCAGGGCCTGCTCAGGAGCGATGCTCTTCATGTCGGTGATGTAGGCAAAGTCGCCAAAGCGGTAGCCCAGGATGGGCAGCTTGTCGTGCATCACCTCGACGGGCAGGATGTCGATGTCGCCGATGCGCATGGCCTCGTTGGCGTGTATCTCGTGCAGCTCAATGCGCGGCACCCCCGGGTAGCGGTTCTCGGCAAAGCAGTAGGGCAGCATCTCCAGCATCCCCTTGCGTGCCAGTGGGTCGGCATAGACATCAATCTGTCCGAACTGGCAGTAGGGACGTATGTCGTCCAGCCCGCCCACGTGGTCGTAGTGCGAGTGGGTGATGAGGATGCCGTCAATGCGGCGGAAGGGCTGCGGCAGAATCTGCTGGCGGAAGTCAGGACCGGCATCCACCAGGACACGGGTGGTGGCGGTCTCGACCAGGATGCTGCAGCGCAACCGCTTGTCGTGCGCATCGCTGCTCCGGCACACCTCGCACTGGCATCCGATGACAGGCACTCCGCATGATGTTCCTGTCCCTAATATCGTAATCTTCATAGGTATTAAACTCCTAACTCTTAATTCAAACGATGTTCACCTCTGGTTTCAACATGATGCCAAAGCGCTGCTGTACGTCACGCTGGACAGCACGACACAGACTGACGATGTCCTGTCCGCTGGCCCCGCCGAGGTTCACCAGCACCAAGGGCTGCTTCTGGTTGACGCCGGCAGGTCCCATGGTGCGTCCCTTCCACCCGCACTGGTCGATGAGCCATGCGGCGGGTATCTTCTCGCTGCCATCGCTGAGCGTGTAGTGGGGCATGTCGGGGTAGGCCGTTGACAGCTCTTTGTATAGCTCGCTGCTGACCACGGGGTTCATGAAGAAGCTTCCGGCGTTGCCCAGCTCTGAAGGGTCGGGCAGCTTGGCGCGCCTAATGCTGATGACGGCCTGGCGCAGCTGCTGTGGGGTGGGGGAGCCGCTGATGCCCTGCCGCTCCAGCTCAGTCCGCAGGTTGCCATAGTCCAGACTGGGCTTGCAGTGCCGGTCGAGCGCATAGCTGACGTGAGTGATGAGGAAGCGGTCCTTCCATTCGTGTTTGAAGCGGCTGTCGCGGTAGCCGTATTGACATTCCTCGTTGTTGATGACCACCCGCTGGCCGGTGGTGATGTCGATGGCCGTGATGTCGTGGACAAACTGGCAGACCTCGGCACCATAGGCACCGATGTTCTGCACGGCCGAAGCACCCGCCTCGCCGGGAATGAGTGACAGGTTGGCCAGGTCGCTGAAGCCTTGCTCCACCGTCCACGCCACGATGTCGTCCCAGGTGACGCCGCTGCCACATCGCAGCAGGGCCTGTCCGTCAGGCTGCTCCGTCAGGCTGATGCTGTCAATGGCCGAGTGTACCACCGTACCCTCATAGTCGGCGGTGAGCAACAGGTTGCTGCCTGCGCCGATGAGCATGTAGGTGCTATTGCGCAAGAGGGCAGCCACGCTGATAGCCTCGTCAATGGTGGCATACTCGATAAACCGTCGGCATGTGACAGCTATGCCGAAGGTGTTATGATTCAATAGACTGTAGTTATATCTGTCTGTCATTCAGTACTATTCTATCAGTTTGGTCAACTTCCAGTTTCCCCGCTTCTGCTGGAAGTCAATCTCCGTTTCCATGCCATTGGCAATGCCGCATATCACAAAGAACTTCTCCTTTGAGCGGGCGTTCTGCTTGCCATATACAATATTATATATACTGTCGGTGGGCAGCACAGGGGCAAAGGCCTCCCAGGAGTCGGGGCTGATGAACCCCTCCATCGTGGCAAAGTCATCGTCGGGGTCAGGGCCGGTGAAGGCAATCTCATTGCTCAGGCTGTTCTGCCTGAACACAGAGTCAGTGGTAAACTGATGGTAGAAATTGAGGAACTGTGCGTTGGCGTTGTTCTTCAACGCCTGGTGACCAATGGAGGTAAGCTGCCAGCGGCCTTCAGTGCGCTGGAAGAAATACTGCCTGACGGAGTCGCCACCCAGGAAAATCTTCTCCACCACCACGTTGTCTACTGTGGTGTCGCTTGGCAGCTGCAGCTGTTCCTCGGTGTCGAAGATACGGACGTACATCCCTTGGTCCATGAAGAAGCGGTCGGCTGTCCATGCCGAGTCGTCCACCTCATGGCTTCTCCCGTCGGCAGCGGTCACTGGCAGCGGAAAACTGGTGCGGCGTCGTTGCAGCGAGGCGTTGCTGGAGTAGTAGTACACGAAGTCGTCGAACAACTCGTCGGCCGCTTTCGGCAGGTCGTCATTCTCGTACCGCTCGGGTAGCGGTTCTTCTTCCTCCTCCTCAAAGACGACAGGCTGAGGACGCTTGCCGCCAGTGCAGGCAGCGAGCCACAACAGGCTCGTCACAGCCATTGCCCATGTCAGCATCAGCCGGCAACAGGCAGGAGAATGTCTCCTTCTCATGTCTTTCACTTTCACTAAAGACTTATTTTTCGTGCAAAAGTACAAATAATTCTGCAATTAAGAGAAAAAAAATGCCAAAAAACTTGTGAGTAACAAAAAAAATGCCTACCTTTGCACCCGCTTAGATGAACAAGCCGCAAGGCACTATGAAGGAAGGGACCCGTAGCTTAGCTGAATAGAGCGTCAGATTCCGGTTCTGAAGGTCAAGGGTTTGAATCCCTTCGGGTTCACAACGCAAGCAAGATAGGAGCATAGCTCAGTTGGTTTAGAGCGCTTCAGTCACATTGAAGAGGTCTTGGGTTCGAGTCCCAATGTTCCTACAAGGAAGAAGGTTGAACAGTGTTTCAGCCTTCTTTTTTTGTGCCGGTAAACCCTAAGGGTAAAAGAGGGGAAGTTGTCTGTACTGTCATTCGTGGCAGGTATGGACAACTCCTCTCCTAGTGGGGTCGAGATTACTGGTGCTGGTCGCGCAACAGGTCGTTGACGGTCTTGACGGGATTGAAGGTGCCTAATGGAACCTCAACAAAGACGGTGTTCCAGTCGCTCATGGCACCATTCCACAGTCCTGGCAGCTCAAGGGCTTTCAGCTCTTTACCGCCCTTTGACTTCGACGAGATGAATCCCGTAGACTTGTCGACATACTGGGGCAGATTGAAAGGCTGGCCCTTGTAGTCCTTGACGGCGCACACCAGGTCAACGGGGTTGAAGTGGGTGCCCTCAGTAAACATCTTCTGATAGTCGGCATTGCTGGTGTCAATCTGCGAGCTCTCAAGAATCTGGAGACTCACGGTGCCGTCTTGGTTATAGGTAAGGAACGGACCGCCACCGGGCTCGCCCACATTCTTCACTACGCCACATACACGCATAGGGCGGTTGAGCTTGCGACGCAGGTAGTCGGCATCGACGGTGTTGCCCTTGGGCTGGCAGCAGAGCTGCTGCTCAACAAAGGCGGCCATCTCGTTCAGCTCGTCCTGTGAGGCACCGCGGTCGAGGATGTTCAGATAGCGGAAGACCTGCTCCTGCAGCGTTACCAGTACGCCGGCGATGACCTGCTTCCATTCTACCGTCTCGTCTTTCAGACGGTCGGGCACTACGTTGTCGATGTTCTTGATGAAGATGACATCAGCATCAATCTCGTTCAGATTCTCGATGAGGGCGCCGTGGCCGCCGGGACGGAACAGCAGACTGCCGTCGGCCTCGCGGAAAGGCGTACCGTCGGGGTTGGTGGCGATGGTGTCGGTAGAGGGTTTCTGCTCAGAGAAACTGATGTCGAAGGTGACGCCATATTTCTTCTCATAGTGTGCAGCCTTCTCAGCCACCTTCTGCTTGAAGAAGTCCATGTGCTCATGGCTGACGGTGAAATGGACGTGGGCCTGCCCGTTGCTGGCGGCGTAGAGAGCACCCTCCACCAGGTGTTCCTCCATGGGTGTGCGTGGTCCTTCCTCATACTGGTGGAAAAGCAGCATGCCCTTGGGCAGCTGACCGTAGTTCAGCCCCTCCTTGCTGAGCATGTTGGCAGCCACGGCCTTGTAGTTGCCTTCGGCCATCAGTGCCTTGATGCCCTTGCCTTCGTTTTTCTGGCAGACGGCGTCGAGGGCATCATAGAAGGCGAACTTCTCAATGTCGTTGAAGAACTTCTTCTCAAAGTCGGTGGTGGGCACGCTGTAGTCAGCGTCGACAAAAGCGAACATGTTCTTGAACATGCGGCTGGCGGCACCGCTGGCGGGTACGAACTTCACCACACGGCGGCCCTGTGCCTTGTACTGCTGCCAGGCCTGTTCATACTGTTGGCGCTCCTGTGCGTTGGGGGCCACAATGCCACGTCCCACGGCTGCCGCTGCCTCCAGGCGGAGGAAGGGGAAGCCCGTTGCAGCCTGTTGCAGCTGTGTTTCAATCTGTTCTTGGCTGATGCCGCGTGCGGCAATTTGTTTCAGGTCTTTCTCTGATAGGTTCATAGTTGTATGTATTTATTTAAAGGTTGTTTTTTTGAGGTGAGAGGTGAGAGGTGAGAGGTGAGAGTGACGCCTACTCCGTCAGTGTGAAGATACCGGTGGGCATGGTGCGCTTGAGTACGTCGAGCTGCAGGTCTTTTCCGACGACGATGCCATAGCTGCGCAGCGTGGCCTCGACGGTCTTTCGTGCCAGTTCCGGGTGATTGTTCTCTTCCGACAGATGGCAGAGCCACACATGGCTCAGCTGTTCACTCATGTTCTGTGCGATAGCTTCGCCGCAGGCGCTGTTGCTCAGGTGGCCCGTGCCGTTGCTGATGCGTTCCTTCAGGTGATAGGGGTAGGGGCCTGCCATGAGCATCTCGCGGTCGTGGTTTGCCTCGATGACCAGAAAGTTGGCACGCTGGATTGATTCGGCCATCTGCGGGGTGATGCACCCAGCGTCAGTGATGAGGCAGAAGGTGACGCCACAGGCCTCGATGAGATAGCCCACGTTGTCTGAGCTGTCGTGCGGCACCTCGAAGGCCGTCACCACGAAGCGTCCCAGGGTCATCGGCTGTCCCTTTGTGACAATGTGCCGGTCGGCGGGGTCCACCTTGCGCGTGACACAGTAGTTGCGGTCGATGCCGTGGTGCACGGCCTCGGTGGCATACACCGGCAGGTGCAGGTCGTGGCTGATGCTGCCCACGCACTTGATGTGGTCGGCATGGTCGTGGGTGATGAGCAGACGTTTTACCAATGTGATAGGCAGACCGTAGTCTCTGAAGTGTTTCTTCAGGGTGCGCACGCCCACGCCTGCATCGATGAGCAGCGCGTCGTCGTCAGTATATAGCAGATAGCAGTTGCCGCTGCTGCCACTGCCAAAGGATATGAATTTCAGCATCGGTGGTATCCAATTTGTCTGCAAAGATAACATATTATTTCGGCTTTCTATCATTTTTAATGATTTTTAAACCATATCAGAAGGGCAGTCCCACGGCGAAGTGGAAGGCGTAGTCGCGGCTCAGGCGTGGATGCAGGATGGGGTAGTGCTCATCGTCGTCCTCGTCGTAGGCTGGGTTGATGGCCTTCATGCCCAGGTCGAAGCGCAGGATGAAGTAGCCCATGTTCAAGCGTATGCCCAGTCCGTAGCCCACGGCTATCTGTGACGGCAGGTCTTTGAGGCTGAACTGTCCGCCGGGCTGGCTCTCATACTGGCGTAGCGTCCACACGTTGCCGGCATCGATGAAGGCGGCGCCGTTCAGCTTCCAGAACAGGCGGGTGCGATACTCAATGTTCATGTCGAGCTTCATGTCGCCCGTCTGGTTGATGAAGTTGATGCGCCCGTCGCGCTCTTTGTACTTGCCGGGGCCCAGCGAGCGTACGCTCCATCCGCGCACGCTGTTGGCACCACCGGCGAAGTAGCGCTTCTCAAAGGGCAGCACCGTAGAGTTGCCGTATGGGTAGGCGATGCCGGCGCCAAGGTGGAGCACCACCTGGTTATTGGCGTCGATGGCGATGGAACGGGTGATGTCGAAGTCGGCCTTGACATACTGTGCGAAGGCGATGTTGAACAGCCGGTAGTGGCCGTTGTCGTCCTTCTTGGCACCAAGGAGGTTGGCACCGCCCTGCAGCAGGTTGCCTGATGACTCGATGGTGGCTTTCAGTGCCACGGGACCGTGGGCGTAGGAGTAGCCGAAGCCGAGCTTGGTGATGAACAAATCCTCGTAGTTGTATCTGAGAATGGCGTTGCGCGACGTCTCGCTGTCAAGGTATTCATGGCGGAAGGTGTCCGATATCCAGGGCATGAACACATAGTTGATGTCGATGAGGTCGAGCAGGAAGTGGTCGTGATGCTGCGGGCGTTGCCAACGGTAGCGCCAGGCGGCTGAGAGCACGCGACGGTGGAACTCGGGCCTGTCCTGCATGTCGTAGAGCAGCGACAGCTCGCTGGTGGCGTTGCCTATGCTGCTGCTGGCCGCGTGCGAACCCAGCAGGGGGATGGAGCGGGGAAACTGCAGACGGGCCTCCAACGAGTATTCGGTGAAGTCCTGGTTACTATAGCCCTCCAGTCCGCGTATGGCCTCGTAGGCACCGCGCAGCTCAAGTGTCAGCACCTCACTGCCCCTGAAGAGGTTGCGGTTCATGTAGGTCAGCGAGGCGGCGGCTCCCAGGTCGCCGGCGGTGTTGGTGCCTTCGGGCTGGAAGCTGAGTGTCGATGGCTTGTTCGTCTGTATCTGGATGTCGCAGTCGAGCAGTCCCTGCTTAGCGCCATTGACGGGGGTGAAGATGATGTTGGTGTACTTCACGGCCTGCAGGCGTCCGAAGTGGTTGTAGGTGTTGCGCAGTCCGGTGGCACTGTATGGCGCTCCCTCGCTAAGGTGCGTACACTCCTCCAGCACGTGGCGGCGCAGGTGGATGCGTGTGTCGGTGGGGTCGCCGGTGGCATAGTTGATGTGTCGCAGCATGTAACGCGTGTGCAGCGTGTCGGGACGGTTGTTCTGGTGGAAGAGTGACAGGTGCAACGTCAGGTCTATCAGGTTGGTGCCCGGCATGGTGTCGGCCACATAGGTGATGAACTCCTTGTGAAAGCGATAGTAGCCGCTGTCGGCCAGCAGGGCGGTGATGCGCTTGCGTTCAGCATCGAGCTGCGACACGTTGAAGCGCATGCCCTCGTGCAGCAGTCGGCGTATGCTGTCGCCGCCGAGCAGGTGGGCCACCTGTGGGTCGTCAATCTGGTAGCTGATGTGGTGCAGGAAGTAGGGCTGTCCCGGCTGTAGCCAGTAGGTGATGTCGGTCTTGCGCCCGTGGTGGCGTGTCTCATACACCACGTCGGCATTGAGGAACCCCTCGTTGCGCAGCTGCTGGCGCAGGTCGCCGCGCGACAGCTCTGCCTTCAGCGAGTCGTAGAGCACGGGGGCCTCGCCGATGGCGCGCAGCGTGCGGTTGATCCACCGTGTGGTGTCCTTGCCTGACAGCGAGTAGGTGTGCAGTGGCAGACGCACCAGCGAGAACCAGCGGGCGTTGGGCTGCTGACGTACATAGTTGCGCAGCTCAGCCGTGTTCACCTGCGGATAATCGCCCATAGCGCGCACGCGCACGCTATTAAGCAATGTGGCACCCTCGGGCACATAGCGCGTAGTGCTGCATGCTGCCAGCAGGGCTGACAACATGAGCACGGGCAGTGCCCTCCAGAGAGACACTGCCACGTTTGGGATGAGCTTGCTACGGACTGCCACGGCTGTGACGCGAAATGGCGGTCAGATGCTCAGCTCGTCGAGCACACGGATGAGTTTCTTGTCGAAGGGCTTGTCGGTGCGGATGCACTCGGAGAATGGCACGTACACCACCTCGTTGTTCCTCACGCCCACCATGACGTTGCGTTGTCCCTGGCGAATGGCCTCAATGGCTCCTACGCCGGTGCGGCTGGCCAGGATGCGGTCGTGGGCCGAGGGCGTGCCGCCACGCTGCAGGTGGCCCAGGATGCTGACGCGCACATCGAACTCGGGGAACTCCTTCTTCACACGGTCGGCATAGTAGAGTGCGCCACACTTAGGACTTTCGCTGACGATGACGATGCACGACTTCTTAGACTTGCGGATGCCCCTGCCCATGAACTGTGCCAGCTGGTCAACGTCGGTCATGTCCTCAGGAATGATGGCGGCTTCGGCTCCGCAGGCAATGGCTGAGTTCTGTGCCAGGAAGCCGGCGTCACGTCCCATCACCTCGACGAAGAAGATGCGCTCGTGCGAGTTGGCGGTGTCGCGGATGCGGTCCACACACTCCATAATGGTGTTCATGGTAGTGTCGTAGCCAATAGTAGCATCGGTACCATAAAGGTCATTGTCAATGGTACCGGGCAAGCCGATGACAGGGAAGTCGAACTCCACGCCGAAGTTCCAGGCACCAGTCAACGAGCCGTTACCGCCGATGACGATAAGGGCGTCAATCTCCTCGCGTTGACAGGTCTCGTAGGCCTTCTGCATGCCCTCGGGGGTCATAAACTCCATCGAGCGTGCAGTCTTCAGGATGGTACCGCCACGGGTGATGATGCCACTAACATCTTCCGTCGAAAACTGCTTGACCTCACCCTTGATGAGTCCATCGTAGCCACGGTAGATGCCTTTGATGTTAAACTGGTTGTAGATACCTGCGCGTGTCACGGCACGGATGGCTGCGTTCATGCCGGGGGCATCGCCACCCGATGTCAGAACACCGATAGTCTTAATCTTTCCCATAGTCGTTATTGTTTGATTGTTTAATAATTATTGTTTATCGTTCATTATTCTGTCATGGCTCAGTACTCGCACAAAGGTACGAAGAACAAAGCAAACAACCAAATTATTTATCCAATTTTTCGATGAAGAGCGATTTTTGCTCCTACTGGCTGCAAAAATACTTAAAATCATCCGATTTTCGATGTTTCAGATATCAAAAAAAATGCTCTTTTGCTTTTTTGTCGGAAAATATGCGTACCTTTGCGGTGACCAAAAACAGTAAAAGCATGAAGATATTCCAGAGTTCCATTTTCCGGGCAGGGTGCGCCATCGTGGTTGGCGTGCTGCTGTTGAAGTACCCGCAGGACGGGGTGACGTGGCTGACGCAGGCCATCGGAGCGCTGTTCCTGCTGTCGGGTGTCATTGCGCTGATAGCCTATTGGCAGGCAAGGCGACATGCTGGTGAATATACCATCACCGACCAGGAGGGCCGCGTAGTGTCAGGGGCGCAGCCGACATTTCCCATCGTGGGAGCAGGCAGCGTGATACTGGGTCTGGTGCTTGTAATAACGCCCAACGCCTTTATTAACGGGCTGATGTATATGCTGGCAGCCATCTTGATACTGGGCGGCATCACACAGTTGATGAGCCTCATCACGGCGCGGCGATTGGGCAGCGTGCCTTTCGGCTATTGGGTGTGCCCGTCACTGATATTGCTGACAGGACTGTTCGTGATGGTGAAGCCAATGGAGACAGCACAATTGCCACTAATGATCCTGGGCTGGTGCTCCCTACTCTACGGTGTCATCGAGTTGGTGAATGCGCTGAAGATTCATAGCCTGCGCAAAGCAGCAGACCGACAGCGCGAGGAATGGGAGCGCCAACAGTCAGCAGAAGAGGATGTGGCCGAGGAAATCAGTTCGGAAATCAACCACGACGATAGTAACGACACAACAGCGGGGACACTGGCCACACGTTAGTGAAGATTCCATCCATATATCAGTGTGCAAAGCCATCACACACAAAAAAGCCATCACCTTTTTAGGGTGATGGCTGTCTATATGATAATTATTAATTGATTAGTTAACAATTACTGTCTCACCATCAACCTGCACATTGCGCTGATAAACCACCTTGCCAGAAGCGTTCTTCAGAACGAAAGCCATAGTGAACTTCTTGGTATTGCCCTTGAAAGCAGCTTCGAGATCAGACTTGTAGAGGTTAATAGCAGCGTCCAATGCGGCCTTAGCCTGAGACTCAGTAGCAGTAACAGTAGTTTCAGCTTCTGACACAGCCTGCTGAATCTTAGTGTTAACTATTGCAGCTTCTTCTGCTGTCAAATCACCCTTGTCAACAATCTCCAAACCTAAAGTATAAGTCTGACGAGTGTCGTTGTTGTCATCATCACTACCACATGACTGGAGCGCAAAGCCCATAAATGCAGTGAGCATCATGAGCATCATCACCTGAATTTTTTTCATTTTCTTCAATTTTTTAGTTAAAATTTGATTAATCGGCTGCAAAAGTACAATAAATTATTTAAACAGCCAAATTATCGTGAAAAAAACTTCATTTGACATTGATTTCCTTGCCTCAAGACAAGGACTATTGCTGCCAACTGTCATACGTTGGTGACGATGCCCTCGATGTAGGTGCGCAGAATATGGATGCCGGTCTTGTTGTCGCCGCCCGAAGGGATGATGAGGTCGGCATACTGCTTGGTGGGCTCGATGAACTGCTCGTGCATGGGCTTGAGGACCTTCTCGTAGCGGTCGAGCACCATGTCGACAGTGCGTCCGCGCTCTACAACATCGCGCCGGATGTTGCGGATGAGCCGCACGTCGGAGTCTGTATCAACGAAAATCTTCAGGTCCATCATGTCGCGCAGCTTCTTATAGTGAAGTGTCATAATGCCCTCGAGGATGATGACGGGATTGGGCTCGTCATGGATGGTCTCGGGCAAACGGTTGGATATAATATAAGAATAGGTGG
>CAMVKN010000072.1 GCA_947168045.1 uncultured Prevotellaceae bacterium | reverse complement strand
TTATATATAGAAGGAGCCGAAAAAGTGTTTTTTCGACAATTGGAGAGGCGGCGCCAATGAAACGATGTCGCAGCATAGGAAAATGCAGTGAAAGCGGACGCGGGCGGCGAAGAACCTGTGGGCGGGAGAGCATAGAAGCAAGCCAAATCCAAGCCAAGCAAGCAAATGGACAGAAAAAAAACAGCAGAAAATTTGTCAAATCACATAATTTTATTTAAATTTGCACGCTGATACCAATCAAATACCTATGCAATCATAAAAACAACAAATACATCAACAATGGAACACCTTATTGTCAACAGTGGAATTCAGTTCATTAGCACAGAGAAGGAATTCAATCCCTCTGAGCAGCTGCCACTCTCAAACGGACGCACCCTGAAGTATTCCTTCTGCGAGACCGCCGATTTCTTGACAGGCGAGCTTATGTTTGACCTGCTCTACTATCACAGCCAGGAGGCTGTATATATCCCCTTGGGAGAACTTCGGCAGAGTGAGAAGGTGGAGCTGCGCCCCAACGGTCATGAGGAGCTGGACGAATCAGGTCTTCTGAAGATGAAAAAGGACGAGTCGACGACGACCTTTTCGACTTTCAGGGATGGCGATGCCGAGATTTTCAACATCAACTCACTGGGTGGGTACCGTGTGAAGTCACGCTTTGACGGCACCATACAGCCCGCATTTGAGATGCTGCTTGGCAAGTGGCTTCCCATGCCCATGTTTGAGAAAGACATTGACGGCACGACAACGAGCGACCCCTTCACCTGGTGTCGTGTGAAGATTGAACGCATCGGCAAGGGCAGCAAGAAAGACATTGACCGCTACCGTTTTCTCTGGGCATTCGACACGACTCTGGGTGACAACGACCCTCTGGCGGAGCACAACAACATGATTACCTTTGGCGACGATGCCAATGCCATCACCCACTATAAGCGTCCCTATTTCTACGACGACGAGGGTGACACCAAGGTGTTTGCCATCAGCAACCGTGCCGACCAGATGCTTGACTTCATGTCAACCAGCCAGTACTTCTCGGCCTTCTCCGACTACATCTCCTCACTGCTGGGCCAGCTCGACCGTAACGAGTCGCACAAATACATAGGCTATTATATCTACCTGGTGAACTTCATCCGTGTGATGGGAGTTGCCCCCGAAGTAACCCTGCATAACAACAACCGCAAGACAATCGATGTTGACCTGGTGATGGACATAGGCAACTCACGGACTTGTGGAGTACTGTTCGAAGAGGGTGACTTCACGAAGGCGATGATGCTTGAAATAAGAGACATGAGCGACCCGTCGAAGACCTATGAGAAGTCATTTGACATGCGTCTGGCCTTCAGGAAGGCAGACTTTGGCAACGACATCGTCCTCGACGATGATGTATTCGAGTGGCGCTCTCTGGTGCGTATTGGCGACGAGGCCAAGCGGCTTGTCTACCGTTCACTTGAAGAGGACGGGCTGAGCGAGCGTACCACCAACTACAGCAGCCCCAAGCGTTACCTGTGGGACATGAAGCCCTTCGATGGGAAGTGGGAGTTTCTCAGTACGGTTGATGACCCATATAACGTCCGTCTGTCTGAGAACATCTACGTTCCAGGTTTGTCAGACCTGTTTGACCAAGCCGGCAACTACGTCGGTCCTGATGGTCTGAATGACGAGAACGGTGGCACCAGCTATTCGCGCTCATCGCTGATGACCTTTGTGCTGATAGAGATTCTTCAGCAGGCCCAGGCACAAATCAACTCCATCAAGTTCCGTACTAAGCACGGCAACATGGACTGCCGCCGCCAGTTGCGCAACATCATCCTGACCTGCCCCACGGCCATGCCCGTGAAAGAACAGATCAAACTGCGCCAATGTGCCGAAGACGCCATCAATGCCTTGAAACAAAGCATGCCGTCATTTGGCGACCCACAGGTTATTCCCACCTCGCAGTCGCTCCGCGTCAAGGATGATGACGACAATGATGGCAAGCGCATGTGGAGTTTCGATGAGGCATCGTGCTGCCAGCTGGTGTACCTCTATGCCGAGATAGCCCAGCGCTACAGCGGTGAGATACACAAGTTTTTCGAACTGAAAGGTCATGAGAGACCTGAAGAAAAGGAAGAGGGATATGAGGGCAAGTCGCTGACCATCGGAAGTATAGACATTGGTGCGGGTACCACAGATGTAATGATATGCTCGTACCAATGCAAGGGACAAGGCCGCAGTCTGCTCACCCCCATCCCACTCTATTGGGACAGTTTCTATCTTGCCGGCGACGAGATACTGCGCAACATCATCCAGAACCTTATCATTGAGGGCAAGGAAACCAACACGCCCGATCAAGGCAACATCTTCAGTGCGCTCTATACCCGTCTGAAAGACATGTCCAATGAAGAGTTGCAAAAGCTGCCCTGCCTGAAAGACAACAACGTCTACCAAGCCAAGGTGTACGATATCGTGAACGAGATTAACGATGAGCGCCGTGGTGCCCTTGTCAAGGCCTTCGCCTCTAATCTGCTTCGTGACTTCTTCGGCTATGACAGTGCCATGATGGGACACCGGGATCGCCGCTGCCGCGTCGACTTCAATACGCAAATCTCGCAGCCCATCTCGCAGCTGTTCCTTGAGCTGCTTCGTCTGAAGCGTCCCTCACGCCTGTACACTTATAAAGAGATATTCACATCCCTGGAGCCCGCCGACTACTTGCTCGAGTACTTCGAGCATCACTTTGGCTTCAGCTTCAAGGAGCTGTCATGGCGGTTTGACCCCAAGGAGGTAGCCCAGATTGTGAAGAACACGCTGGAGCCGCTGATGCGCCAGCTGTCGGTGGTGCTTTATGCCTACCACTGCGACGTGCTCATCCTGGCCGGTCGCCCTTCGTCGCTCGACCCGATTACCGAGCTTTTCATCAAGTACATCCCCATTTCGCCTGACAGGCTTATCCGTCTGAATGAGTACCGTGTGGGTACATGGTATCCCTTTGCTGACGGCCAGGGCTATTTCTACGACCAGAAGTCGGTGGTGGCCGTTGGCGGCATGGTGGGTCACCTGGCCTCCAGCCTTGGCTTCAACGGCCTGAGCATTGACTTCAGCCGAATGATTAAGACAATGAAGTCAACGGCTTGCTACATTGGCGATTACAACTCGCGCCGCCAGCAGGTTCCCACCAGCTATCTGACGCCGGGCCAAAGCTCTGCCACGGTGCAGTTTGTGGTGTTCCCATCGTTCATCGGCTGCAAGCAGCTCAACTCGCCGCTCTATCAGGCACGCCCGCTTTACGCCATCTACAACAACACCAGCCATCATGCGCTGCGTGTCACCCTGACACGCAACTACCATGAGAGCCGCGAAGACCTGGAGGTGGAGGAAGTGATGGACGAACAGGGCAACACGCTCCCCAAGTCGTCTATCGACCTGGTCCTCCAGTCCATCACTGACGATGGTAAGTACTGGCTTGACAAGGGTGAGTTTGAACTCTCGGTAAAATAAACGTATCATCATTAAAAAGACATCCATGATAGAGACAATCAATAGCCAGATCAGCGTCATCAATGACGCACTGGCCTGGATAAAGAAGAACAAGAACGAGCACTACGAACAGCGCTTCATGCAGCTGGTGGAGTGCCGTAAGGAACTGAAGAAGATCAGGAATGCTGAAGAGAACAATCCAGGTATTGCCGCCTTTGGCAAGAGCCAGGTGGGCAAGTCCTACCTCATCAGCTGTTTGTTGCAAGACAACGGCAAGCCATTCATGGTCAAGGCGGGCAGTGACACCTATAACTTTGTCTTCGACATCAATCCTCCCAGCGAGGAAGGCGGCGGACGCGAGTCAACAGGCGTGGTGAGCCGTTTCTCGTCGTTCAAGCGCCACCCTGAAGCCTACAACCAAGACCTGCCCGTGCTGGTGAACACGTTCTCACTGACCGACATCATCATCATCCTTTCCGACAGCTACTTCAATGACTTTGCCAACTACACCACCATGAGTGAGAAAGACATTGACCAGCTTTGTAGCCGTCTGGCCGATGAATACATGGGCAAGCAGTCGGTCAGCAATGCCGTCATCAGCCCCGACGACATCCTGTATATGAATGACTACTTCGCCAAGCATATCAACAATGCCCAGGCGTTCAACAACTCGTCCTTCTTCACCAAGCTGGCCCTTATCATCGACAAGATTCCCTCGTCTGAGTATGGTGCCATCTTTGCCAACCTCTGGCATCAGGATGCCAACATCACCCGCATCTACAACTGCATCTTCAACATTCTGAAGACCTTTGACTTTGCCCGCTACATCTACTTGCCCATTGGCGCCGTGCTGCACAAAGGCGTCCGCGAGAACACCATTATGAGCGTGCAGTGCCTGAAGCAGCTGTTTGAAGCCCATACTGAATACCTCACCGACGCGTATATCCGTACCGGCGACGGCAACTATGTGAAGCGTGCCTCCAACATGCCCAAGAGTGCCATCTGTGCCATCTGCTCCGAGGTGGTGTTCAAGATTGAAGACAGCTTCCTGTCAAGCAAGAGCCGCTATGACTTCTCTCACATCAGCAACGATGTGGCTCCACGCTTGAACCACAATGACGTCGAGATGCAGATGCTTCGCGACAACGACCTGCTCGACTTCCCTGGTGCGCGCTCGCGCGAACAGGAGAATGTTGAGAAGCTGTGCGAAGACTCAGTCCTGCTCAACTGCTTCCTCCGTGGCAAGGTGGCCTACCTCTTCAACAAATACAACGAAGAGATGGGCATCAATATCCTTCTCTACTGCCATCACAACAAGGACAATGACGTGACCGGCCTTTACAAGCTGCTTGAAGAGTGGGTGAATAACTATGTGGGCAGTACGCCTGAAGCCCGCCGCCGCAAGCTTGAAGCCACTAAGGTCTCTCCCCTGTTCTACATTGGCACCATGTTCAACCTCGACATGTCGCTCGGCGTTGGCTCTACAGTGTCCGAGCAAGCCATTGACCAGCGCTGGGTGGGCCGTCTTGACACGGTTATGAACAAGCAGTGCTTCCATCGTGACACCGTCGACTGGATGCGAAGCTGGACGCGCGAGGGCGAGGACTTCAAGAACAGCTACATGCTGCGTGACTATAAGTTCTCCGGTCCCAAGTCTGGCCTTTACAGAGGCTTCGAGGAGACCCACCGCGAGCAGGAGATGATTATGTCGGAAGACTACTACCAGATGATGCGCAAGACCTTCGTCGAGAACGACTACGTCAAACAGTTCTTTGCTGACCCTGCCCTGTCATGGGATGTGGCAGCCTCGATGAACAACGACGGCGCCCTCTACATCATGGAGAACCTGAACGAGGTTGCCTCGCGCATGGGAACTGCACGCGAGAAGCAGTTCGAGGAGATGATAGGCAAGACCACAAGCCGCGTTTACGACATTATGAAGGAATACTACGTGTCGGACGACGTGGATGAGATTCTCCAGGAGAACATCCGCAAGGCCAACGCCATCATCCGCGAGATGGACTTCACCTGCAACGAGGACAACTACTTCTTCGGCCATCTGCTGCAGGCCCTGCAGATTACCGAGACCCGCTGTCTGCAGATGGTGCACTACATGATTCAAAGCGGCGAGCTGGGCGAGAAGAACAACAACTTCGCCGACTACGAGATTATCCTGAAGCGGTGCCACGACTTCAAGGGATGTAGCAGTTTCGACGACTGCTGGCAGCGCCTCATCATGTTCTATGGCATGCGCAACCGGGAAGAAGCCGAGAGCTACCTCGCAGGGCGCTCCGTTGACTATAACATGCTCTTCTCCAAGACCTTCAAGAAGAAGCTCAACTCGTCTGTCATTGCCGACTACGTCTACAACCAGTGGCAGAAGGACATCAAGTCAGTGGACTTTATGAACCAGATTCTGACCAACCAGCGTTTCGACAGCGTGGTGATGTCCACACTACTTGATGACATCGCCTATACCAGCAACTACCTGAAGCTGAACGACCTAATGGCTGAAGCCATTGCCGAGTATGTGAACATCATCAACATCTACACCATCAACGAGAGCCTGGTGGCTGACATCCTGTCGAGCACCATCAACCACTTCGTCATCAACCTTGGCTATGAGTTGCTGTCGGCCGACGACCGCGCCAATGCCCACAAGGTGGCCACGCAGTACCAGCTGCCCATCTTCGACTACATTGAGAAGCAGCACACCTCATCATTCGAGGAGGAAGAGCTGACGGCCCTGTTCGATGACCTGACCGACAACCCGAAGGCCATGACCGTTTCCTTCGAGGACAACTACTACTCTTGGCTGGAATACATGTACGTGTCGTTTATCGCACACCTTGATGTGCCCGACTATGACAAGGAGGCCAACCGCAAGTTATCTGAAATCATCAACAATATCCATCAATAAGAAATGAAAAAAATCTATTTTGGTTCAAACGAGGCCCCCTCAGGCGGGAACGAGCCTTTCTGGCAGCCTTGGGGCATGGGAGGATGGTTACTGCGCCTGTTAGGCTTCCTCATCCTGCTCTTTATCCTTGGCGTGTTGCTGAGCCTGTTCAAGAACCCGCGCAGCAATGACGAGACAGCCAATGCCGAAGTGCCAGACCCCATCATCAACCCCGTAACGCCGGACCCGGGCAGGGTGCCGCTCCCTGGTGACGTAAATTTTCCGCATGACATTCAGAACCCAGGCCGCAATCTGCCGCAGCCTGGTGACAACAACATCCCTCCCTACGATGATGACGACATCACCAGCGACGATGGGAGGCAGGTCGTCGGCGACCGTCTGAATGTCATCCTTGATGCAGCCGACGACCAGACGTTCAACAAGTGGGCCGACGAGTTCAAGGCACTCTACCCCGGCGAAGAATACAAAGTGGTCTACTACGACCGCATGACTCAGTTGCTGCAGATACAGATACCCAGCAGCGAGCGCGAGCAGATTATGCAGGCGTTACCCACGCAGATTACCGACATCTCCTTCTATGTCTTCCCCGAAGGGCTGATGGGCAACCTGTACCAGCCTAACGACCTTGTCTTTGAACATCCTGAGACCAACTGGTACTTTGCCCCCATCCAGGCCTACGAGGCATGGGAGATTACCAAGGGCAGCCCTGACGTCATCGTTGCCATCTGCGACAGCTACTTCGACCTGAACCACGATGACCTGAACAGTGACCGCATCGTCAAGCCATACAGCGTTGTCCGGCGCAACAGCAACGTCAAGCCCGCCAGCGACTGCGACGAGGTGTCGTTCCTGCATGGCTCCATGGTGGCCTCGCAGGCCCTGGGCAACATGGACAACCAGCGCGGCACTGCCGGCATTGCACCTGGGTGCAAGTTCATGCCCGTCAGCCTGGGTCACATGATGACGTCACTCACCGTCCTGCAGGGACTGCTCTATGCCATCTACCAGGGTGCCAGCGTGGTCAACCTCTCAGTTGGCGACCAGTTCACCGACGAGGTGATGCAGCTGGGTGTGGAAGACCAGATAGCGCTCAGCCGGCAAATCAGCCTGGAAGAACAGGCAGTGTGGGACTACGTAGCCGAGCTGGCACGCGAGCGTAACGTCACCATCGTGTGGGCAGCAGGCAATGAGAATGTGTTCACGGGTCTCGACGCCAGCAAGCGCGGCAATGCCACCATCAAGGTGTCGGCCGTTGACACCGAACTGCACAAGGCCGACTTCAGCAACTTCGGCAACTTCGCCCAATATGGCATCATGGAGTCGACCATCTCAGCGCCCGGCGTCAACATCATCGGCGCCAAGCCCTACAACACCTATGACATCGGTCCCGGCACCAGTTTCGCCGCTCCCATTGTGACAGGTGCCGTCGCCCTGATGAAGAGCCTCGACCCGACGCTCTCCACGGCTGAGATTATCGAGATTCTGCAGGAGACAGGCAAGCCCATTGAGGGCGATGCCACCATTGGCAAACTCATACAGATTAAGGATGCGTTGATGAAGGTGAAGAATAACTTTGCCGACTTCGACGACATCATGGCCGACCACGAGAAGTTCGTGGGTCTGTGGCGCAGCACCACACTGCTTGAGATTACCACCGACGGACAGCCGACGGGCAAGAAGTGCCGCAGCTACTACGACATCACCAGTACGGCCGGTGGCACGTCCATCATCTATGCCACTGACACCCAGAAAGACTACTCCACCTCGCTCTCCATTGAATGGAAGCCTAACGAGATAGTGATGACTGAAGCCGGCACCAAGACCAATCCCACTGACGACACCTACCGTTTCGTTCCGCTGACACTGGTCTGCTCGCCTGACTCCGCCAGCCTGTTGAGGTGCGTAGCCACTGACGGCAATGGCACCAGCACCACCATCTATCTGCGCAAAGTGACTCACAGGCAAGACTGATTATACCTATTTTCATCAAAATATGGCAAGCAACAACGAAAAAGGAAAGATTACCATAGCCAACGTCATCGCGGTGTTCGGCATTGTGCTGCTCACTGCCCTGCTCTTCCTGGGGTTCCTCTATACTGGCGACACGCCGGGCATCAGCATCCTCAAGGGCTGTGGCCTGGGCTGTGTCTTCGCACTACTGCTGTGGCTGATGATGACGGCCAAGTCGAAGACCAACCTTGAGGACAAGGGCAAGTGGCTCATCACTGAATATACGGCCCTCGCACTCTACATCGCCCTGGCCGTGCTGAGCTTCCAGTGGATGACGCCGTTTGTCAACGTCTATACCGCCAAGAACGACATCAAGGACGCTGTCCGCAACGACATCGAAGCCATCAACACGGCCATCGACGACTTCAAGAACACTGAGCGTCCCAAGATACTTGAGCTTTGCAACAATCTCAAGACGGCCCTCAGGGAGGAGCGCATGGATGCCTCGGTCGAGCGGCTGCTCTGTCACTTGCTTGGCGAATCCTGTCTCGACGACGTCTATGCGAGCACCATCGACAGCAGCATCTACGAGCTTTACGCCGACTCCATTGCCAATGTCAGCGAGGCCAACGGATGGGACATTGAGCTCAGTGACTGCGAGAAGGAAGTCAGACGCTGGAACATCCTGCGCCTGCCCCAGCTCATCAAGAAGGTCAGCGACCTCAGCGCCGACATCACGGAGCAACTCAACGACTTTGCCAAGCGCATCCCCCACTATGCCGTCCACGACAACCCCGACGTGCACATGTTCTTTGCCGAGCAGCAGTCTGCCGACACCTACGAGGCCGAGGTGACCACGCCCGCCATGATGCAGAAGCTCAATTCCTCCCCCTGGGGTTATGGCGCCTGTGTCCTCATCCACCTGCTCATTCTGTTCAACTATCTGGTGACTCGACGCAGCAGCAAGATTCGTAACCTTAAGAAAAACGAAACTGCCATGAATGGCGGTAGAATGTTAAACTCCGAATATTAAGATATGGTTTTAAGTCAGAAACAAATCGACGACCTGAACAAGGTATCCAACAAGCTCCCCCTTCAACGGCTCATCAACTATGCCAAGGACGGCACCATCACCGAGGCCGTACTCAGTCAGCTCAGCGAAATGAGTGCCGAGCGCCGTGCACAGCTGTTAGCCATCATCAAAGCTCCCAAGCCCGATGCTCAGGAGCAGCAGGAGTGGAGCGCCATCATGCCACGGCTGAAGCAGAAAGACGAAGCCCTGAAGCAGCTGCTTGACGCGTATGTCAGCCATTGGGAGGCTGCCATGCCGTTAGGCAACCATGTGGACGAGGCCAAGAAAGTCATTGCCGAGATAGACTCCCTTCTGGAGGACAATGCGTGGGACGAGCTTGACAAGAACGACAGCGAGGCGCTCGTTGCCTACCTGCGCAAGTATCCTGCCACCAGCCACAAGGCTGAGATTGACAACTACCTGTGGGCCACGGTCGAAGCCAAGGAGGGCGATGCAGACCGTAAGTCAGCCGCACGCCTCTATCTCCAGCTGTTCCCTGAGGGCATGTATCAGCAGGAGGCCAGGAGCATCATCACACCCGGTGGCGGTGGCAGCACTCCCGGTGGCGACAATGAGCACGTTGGCGGAGGCAGTGTCGCCGCAGGCATCATTCCCCCGGCCATCAGCCAGCTTAAGCTCGTAGAGACCTGGGACTGGATGGCCGCCAATCCCTACGACGCCAACTACGACGCTGCCAGCCGGCATTTTGCCAACCTGAAGCAGAAGGAGCTGCAAACCATGCGCGAACAACTGTCAGCCTATTCGCCTGACCAGGTGTTCTACCTCATAGAGAAGGGCATCTTCACCAAGGAGGAGCTGATTGCCGAAGGACTGGCCACCGCCGAGTCGCTCAAGATTCTTGAGGAGCGTGACGACATCATCGATTCGCTGCCTGACATCAACCTGGAGATAGCCAAGTGCCGCAAGGAGTGTGCTGAGGACCACACCGACGTGTTCCTCTTCGGCATCCCCTCCACTGGTAAGACCTGCATACTCATGGGTCTCATCGGCTCACCCAACATGAATATAAATACTGTACGCGCGGGAGGCCCTTATGCCTGCGTATTGGAGCAGTTCCTCGATGCGGGTCTCACCATCGGCCAGACGCCGAAGGACTTCGTGGCCACCATCGAAGCTGAGATACAGGACGGCAAAGACAAGCACCTCATCAACCTTGTGGAGATGGCCGGCGAGGATTTCGCCTTCAAGATTGCCGACAACGAGGAGGGCGTAATCTCCTTCGAAGACATGGGAGCCGGTGCTACCAAGCTGCTGTGCAACAACAACCGCAAGTCGTTCTTCATCATCGTCGACCCCACGGCCAAGCGCGTGGCATTCAACCACCTTGTGAACGAGACCGATGCCGAGGGCAATGTGCGCACCTTCCTCGTACGCCGGAATGTCAACCAGAAAATCATCCTCCACCGTCTCGTCGACCTGCTGGCGCAGCCTGAGAACAAGAAGATTCTGAAGAACGTTGACTCCATCAGCATCGTCATCTCCAAGGCCGACCTTCTGGGCAGCGGCCAGGAGCGTGAGGACGAAGCCTACAACCGCTTCATGGACCAGCACAAGAACATCATTGGTCCTCTGGTCAACCTCTGCCGCGAGAATGGCATCAACGCCAACACCAACGGACAGCCCATGCTCTACACCTTCAGCCTGGGACGTTTCTACGTGGGTGGCGTCTACCAGTATGACCCCACTGATGCCAACAAGCTCATCGAGGTGCTCAAGGGCAGCACCGAAATCACCAAGAAGGGCAACTTCAGCGGCAAGTTCAAAGACATCTTCAACTAATCAACCCGACAGAATGCTCACTATTCAATGGTAAGCTGACCCATGGACAACAAGATATCATTAGCCATCTTCGGCAACCAGAACAGCAACAGTGGCTTCCAGCCGCTCTACTGGATTAACAATCCACCTGAGCAGCTGGAAAACCTGGTGCCGCCGGGCATGGACGAGAATCCATACTTCTTCACGCTCCAAGTGCTGCCCAGTCACACCCAGTACACACTCATCCAGAACAGGGTGAGCAGCTACATGTCGTCGCGTGCGGGTGTCTTGAAGATGGCCATCGCCATACCCAAGGGCTATTGCATCAGCGGCGGCATCAGCCCCATGCAGGTGCTGCTCCAGGTGCGCGAGAAGTTCATCGAGACGTGCATGACCCTGCGCGACGCACATGCTGAGGCATACAACTTCAAGGAGAAGCTGCCGCCACCCGACGATTTCGTCAACATCGTCGACAGCTACCACCTCGCCATCACGCCAAAGCCACACCTGCCCATGAGCGGCACTGAAGAGGCCCTGATGCTTCTCGACGATGAAGCCATCGCGCTGCTCTTCAACAGTCCGCACCATCCTGAGTTCCACCCGTTCAAGAGCATCGTCATAGCCAACAAAGGCAATGTGGCTGCTTATAAGACGCAGCTCAAAGGCATCGTCGGCACTGCCGGCGAGGAGGCGCTGCCGGGCGACGACTCCCCTACCCTGGTCAACAAGAACATTCCCTCGGTGCCACAGTCAGGCAAGAAATTTGCCTTCACCAAGACGCACCTCATCGCCCTGTTAGTCCTTGTGGCTATTGGCGTCGGTGCCTTCTTGCTGTTCAGCCCGTCGTCGCACGACCGCTCATCAAGCGACTCCGCGCTGCTGGCTGACAGCGACGAAGACATGTATGAAGAGGAGGAAGAGGAAGAAAACACGGCCCAGCTGCAGCTGGCCAAGGACATCAAGCTCTTCACGGAGATGCTCGACAACGACACGCTGACCTTCGACCAGATTACCCTGATGGCGGCCTGGGCCGAGAGACCGCTCGACAGCTCCATCCAGGACGAGGCCCTGCTGGCCCAGTACGACGACCTGCAACTGCGCATAGTGGTCTATGACAGTCTGCGAACGCTGCTCGACAAGACACCGTACGATGGCATGTGGCCCACGACCAAGCGGGAGTTCAACAAGATTAGCGAGACGCTTGACTCCGCCCTTTCCACGGGTCTGCTCACTGACATGCACTATCACTACCTGCAAGCCACTATCAAGAAGCCGGTGGAATGTAATGGCGGCCCAAACTGTCTGGACAGCATCGGCTGGGTCAGTGACAACAAGGACAATCTTTCCATTACCCAGCGCTTCCTAACCAACAGAGCCAAAGGCAAATACCATTCCTTCAAGGATGTCTACGACATCGCTCTTGGCCGCACCCCACAACCGGTGACCGACACCGCCCCCGAGGAGCCACAACAGCAGACAGAGAGCAGGGCCGAGGCCGCGCGGCAAAGAAGCGACGCTGAAAAGGCGGGCCCCGCCAGTGCTACGCCGCCGACAGGCGCAAGACAGTCAGGTACGGGCTATGGCGACCGCTAACCATGCACTATCCATATAGGTTCAAGAAATGAAAGCACTCAAACTCATACTCATCGCTGTTGTCATGGCTGGTGCCCTGGCAGGACTGATGATGCTCAGCCTGGGCGGCGACAGTCAGGAGAAAGCCACGCCCGAGCAGGAGGCGCTCTACAGCAAGCTGCAGTCGAAGATTGAGAAGCACTGGCAGTCCAACACGTGGCAGCTGACACAGTTCAACGATGACCACATCATGCTCAACAAGCAGAAGAACGACCTGGGCAGCAGCTACTACACCTCGCTCAACGACCAGCTCAACGACGCCGCCAACAGGGCGCTATGCCAGGCGGTGCTCGACGCCTGGTCACGCCCCACGTGCAGGCTGGCAGACATCGAACCCTATATGGCTGACATGGAACGCTTCCTGCAGAAGGCGCGCGGCTATGACAAGGACAGGCGCATCAAGGACATCCAGGCCACCTACACCCTCTACAAGGAGGCGCTGTCGCTGGCCCAGGCCAACTTCCGCCTGACGCCAAGGTTCGACATGGAGAGCAACAAGTACGGCCCCTCCTTCCGCAATTTCAAGAAGAAGCAACTGCAGCTGGTAAGCGACATCAAGCAGTCCGCATTCTTCAGCAACATCAGTAAGGTCAACGAGGTGAGAGAAGCCCTTCAGGGCGTAGGCCCCAAGCTGGAAGAAGCCGAGACGGTCTTCGCCAACGCACTGGCCAGGCTCATCGTCAATGCCTACCAGAGAGAGAGAGACCAACTCAGCGAGGACAACCTCGGCGACCACCGCGCCCGGTTCAGGACCATACGGCAGGAATACAATGCTGAGTTCCAGACAAACGATAACATCGAGGCCTATATCCTGTCACTGCCTACTACCATCTTTAACAATTAGACCGTGCCTATGAAAAAATACTCACTGCTACTGCTCCTGTTCAGCATGGCCATGACCGGTCTTGCACAGACCGGCGATGCCGCTGCCAGCGACCAGAAGCCCATGAAGGAGAAGGATGCCCGCAAAGCCCTGAAGCAGCTGCAGAAGGACTACGACCGTCTGCAGGCCGACTTCCTTCAGCTGCAAGCTGACTGCCAGGCGCTGCGCATGCAGGACAGTACCCTTCAGGCTGACTATGCCGCCCGCGAGGCGGCACGCCAGGAGCTGGAAGCCTATCACGAGCAGTGCCGGCGACTTCTCTATCAGGAGTATTCCAGCTATCTGGACATCAGCTTTGACATGCTCTCCGCAGCCCGGGCTGACAGCATCAGGCTGTTTGCCACCCGCTATGCCGACACCGACGCTGAGGCACAAGCATTGGCGCTAAGGGCAGAAAGCTGCCTGAGCAACAAGCAGATGTACGACCAGATGATGGCACTCCTCTACAAGCCCTACGATGCCGATGCACTGCAACTGCAGCGCGACACACTGCGCCGCCTGGGGCAGCGTTACGACAGTGAGGGCCTGGCCGCCCTCGGCATGAGCCGCCCCCAGTGGCAGGACATCGACTCCATCGACATCTTCATCTCACGCTACCGTCCCGGTGTAGAGTGGCTCCAGATGGTCATGCGACGCTGCGACAGCCAGTATGCTGCCGACGGTCTGAGTGCCACCAGCCGTGCCGACGTACAGCTCAGCATCAGTCTGCGCCGAGACATCATCCGCCAAGCCGACCAACGACAGATAGAGTCGGTCCGTCGTCCTCTCAGCGCCCAGGGCAATGTGGCCGACTACATCCTCAACATCCCCTGGCTCAGGGAGCGCTACGACATCTTCACCAGTGAGACAAATCCCCTAAAGCCTTCGGCCAAGACACAGCAGGCCATGAAGGAAGTGCTGGACATTCAATTGTAGAGGTGAGAAGTGAGAGCTTAAACATACGAAACTTAAATAACATCATCATATATGGAAATAAAAAACGTCAGAGTCAATGAGATACACTGGTCTATTGACTGGAACGCATCTCAAGAAGCCAACAAGCGCCTGAAGGACAAGATTGGCGAGACAAGCAAGTATTTCGCACAGCTGAAGGTGGGCAACGCCACCTACAACTGGATGGTCGACACCATTGGCAAGTGGCGCCCCATGGGCATGGCCCCCGACAGCGACAAGGCCGCCGTCATGGAGAAGGCTGAGCAAATCCGCCAGGAGGTCTTCGACAAGCTGCCCAACGATGACAACCTTGCCCGCAAGATATGCCAGGTGCCCAACTACGAAGAGTACATCTTCTACAAGGACAATGGCGACGGCACCCTCGACGTGGTCATCACCGGCTGGGGTTTCCACAACTTCAAGAAGGCAGGCCCCTTCGTCGAGACCTGGCCCCCGCGCCCCGTCATGCACGACACCACCATCGCCTTCGTCATCGACGGTGTGCGCCAGCCGCAACGCACCTTCTCCGTCGTCACGCCAAAGATGCAGAAGCCTGACGTCACCGACGAGCAGGGCGTCCGCACCTACAAGGAGTATGCCGGCGTCAGCATCACCGTCATCGACGATGCTACCAAGCGCCAGTTCACCTTCACCACTGAGGAAAAGGACCAGGTGCTGGAGTTCGACATCACCACGAAGACGTCGGTCATCGTGCGCGCCACCCTCGACGGACAGCCCCTCAGCGGCGAGTCCGTGGCCATCGACTACGACGGCCAGCACCATGAGCTGCCGCTGGTCAACGGCGAGGCCGTCTTCAGCGACCTCTCGTTCAACAGTGGTGCCAGCTGCACAGCTACCTTGCGTGGCGAGCAGCGCATCGAGCCACTCAGCGGCAGCACCGCCACCACCCTCTCGTTCGAATTCACCACGCCTCCTGAGGAGCCCAAGGAGGAGCCAAAGGCAGAGCCGGTCATCGCCACCCTCTCAGTAATCGATGCCCAGGGACAGCCCATGAAGAATGCGCAGTACCGTCTCACCCAGGGTGGGCAGACCATCGAGGGACAGCTCAACGAACAGGGCTCGGTGCAGTTCACCAAAGACAACTTCACCCTCGACCAGCCCCTTCAGGCCCACATCACACCTGAGGACGGACGCCAGATAGAGCCCATCGACTTCACCCTTGAGAACAACGAGAACGAATACGTGCTGCAAGAGAATGCCCCGAAGAAGGGTGGTTTCAACCTGATGAACCTCATCGTGGCCCTGCTCATCCTGGCAGCCCTTGCCGCATTGGTCATCTTCGCCCTCAAGCCCGGCACGGAAGAATTAACCAGAATCATCAACAAAAACTTTTTCTAAACTATGGACCATCAAACCATCAAGTTTCTCTCCGAGAACATGCTATACCTACTGGCCACGCCATGCATCATGACCTTCCTGCTCTTTGCCTGGGACAAGCACCTGGCTATCTACCAGCGCAGCCGTGTGCCCGAGGCAGTGCTCTTCCTGTTCAGCTTCCTCTATGGAGCCTTCGGCGGCCTCTGTGGCATGATTTTCTTCCGCCACAAGACAAAACACATGTCTTTCAAGGTCATCGTCCCCCTGCTGGCCATCATTCAGATAGCCGCCATCGTCTACTTCAAAGTTAAGATTGCCCGATAATAAAACGTTCACAACATGAAAGTACTTACCTCTATCCTTATTGGCATTTTTATAGGCCTTATCATTGCCCTCCTGCTGCTTCAGCCCAAGAAAGAGGCTGAACCGGAAGAGATGGAAGCCAAAATCGTGGTCGTCGATGCCGACACCGAAGAGCCCATCGAGGGCGCCAAGCTGAAGCTGAAGACCACCGATGAGTCGTGCAGGCAACTGAGCCTGGAGACCGACGAGAACGGCGAGTGCACCTTCACCTACACCGATGCTGAAGCCGTCATCACACTCCTCCGCGCCAGCAAGTCGGGCTACGAGCGTGTGGAGATGGAAGACTACGAGCTGTCGAACTTTGAGGACGACGACCTCGTCATCGAACTCAAGAAGCAGGACATGTCTGACCGCAGCCAGCAAATCGGAGCCACCGGCGCACTGAAGATTACCCTGATGTGGGATGACCCCACGGCCGACCTCGACCTCCACATCATCGAGCCTAACGGCTATGAGATCTACTACCTCGACGGCCGCGAGGGTCACATGGTTGACCACGCCACGGGCGGTGAGCTCGACGTGGACTGGCAGCCCAACATCAACGACCCGGACAACATCGGCGAGAACGCCGTTTGGGCCCGCCCACCGCGCGGCACCTACCAGCCATTCGTACAGCTCTATGGGCCTGAAGACATCGGCTCAGTTGACTGCACCGTCATCGTCCACCAGGAGAACCAGGAGGACAAGGAGTACACCTTCACCCTCAACGGGGCAGGCTCCAGGGCTGACGTTCCCTCCGTCGAGGTGCAATAGGCACGTCCACATCCCCACGAAGAAGCACGCAAGACTGCGAAAACCACTTTTTTCCAGTTTTGCGTGCATTTTGTCTGCAGAAAATTTGGTGGTAACAAAAATAATTAGTACCTTTGCACCCGCATTTGAGCGAAAGTGCCTGGTCGGGTAATACCGATGGAAGTTTGGGTGAGTGGCTGAAACCAGCAGTTTGCTAAACTGCCGTACGGGTTCCCGTACCGGGGGTTCGAATCCCCCAGCTTCCGCAACCCTTCAAAAAGAGAGCTTTAAGGCTCTCTTTTTTGTTTTCATCCCATCCAATTATTTAACTCAGAAGGGACTTTTTAAAAACCCCTCGCGCTTTCCCCGTCACAGCCTATATACTATTGTCAGCAACGGCATTTTTTCCTGCACTACTTGCACTACTTGCACCAAAAAAGTGCCGACTTATTGAAATAACTCATGGAGATAATTCCGTAAAGAGCCGCTTTATGAAATTAGGCGTATAGCTCAATTTGCAGGGTGATTTCAAGAGGAAGGTGCTCTATA
>CAMVKN010000071.1 GCA_947168045.1 uncultured Prevotellaceae bacterium | reverse complement strand
GGTGCGGCCATAGCTGCCGGTGAACTTCTTCACAGCCTCGTTGGCGTCCATGCCGTCCTTGATGGCTTCCATCATCTTGCCTAAGTGCACATACTCGTAGCCGCACACCTGGTTGTCCTTGTCAAGGAACTGCTTGGTGATGTAGCCCTCGGTGAGCTCCAGGTAGCGTGTGCCCTTGGCCACGGTGCCATAGAGCGTGCCCGTCTGCGAGCGCAGACCCTTGCCCAGGTCCTCCAGGCCGGCACCGATGACGAGGCCACCCTCAGAGAAGGCGCTCTGTGTGCGGCCATAAACGATCTGCAGGAACAGCTCGCGCATGGCGGTGTTGATGGCGTCGCACACCAGGTCGGTGTTCAGTGCCTCAAGAATGGTCTTGCCCGGCAGAATCTCGCTGGCCATGGCGGCACTGTGGGTCATGCCCGTGCAACCAATGGTCTCGACGAGTGCTTCCTGGATGACACCGTCCTTGACGTTCAGACTGAGCTTGCAAGCGCCCTGCTGAGGTGCGCACCAGCCAATGCCGTGGGTATAGCCCGAAATGTCCTTAATCTCCTTGGCCTGAATCCACTTGCCCTCTTCGGGGATGGGAGCCGGCCCATGGTTGGGGCCTTTGGCCACAACGCACATGTTTTCTACTTCTTTTGAATAAATCATAATGTTGTAAACTGCAAAATTGGGTGTTTTTGATTTTACGCCTGCAAAATTACTGCTTTTTTCTGACAGTACCTAAAATTGAGTATTTTTTTTTCATAATAAATTGTAAATACGAAATAAATGTGTAACTTTGCACCCGCGAAATCTATCTAAAAAACGACTAATAGCATGAAACTGACTGGAAGAAGAGAGAGCCAGAACGTCGATGATCGTCGTGGGCTCAGCAGTGGTGCCAAAGCCGGAGTGGGCGGTGGCATCTTGGCAGTAATCTTAGGTATCGTCATGTCGCTCTTTGGTGGCGGCGGTGGCGGCGGAGGCATCGACCTCGGCAGCATCATCAGCGGTGGCGGTGGTGGCCTGGGCGACATCCTGGGACAGATGACCGGTGGCAGCCCCACGGCCGAGCAGGTGGACACCACGAAGTTTACCGAGGAGGAGAAGGCGCTGGCACGTGAGTGCCGACAGATACTGGCCAGCACTGAGGACGTATGGACAAAGGTGTTTGCTGAGTACAATCTGCCCAACCAGATGGAGGGCAAGCGTGGCGTCTACACCAAGCCCACCTTGGTGCTGTTTACCAACAGCGTCAGCAGCAGCTGCGGCACGGCATCGGCATCGGTGGGACCGTTCTACTGCTCGGGTGACCAGAACCTCTATATCGACCTGTCGTTCTTCACTGAGATGAAACGGCAGCTGGGTGTGAATGGCAGCACCTTCGCTTACGCATACGTCATTGCGCACGAGATAGGCCACCACGTGGAGTTCCTCACGGGTTCGCTGACCAAGGCACATCAGGACATGAGCAATGCCGGCAGCAACAAGGCGAAGAACCAGATCAGCGTGCGCTTAGAGCTGTTGGCTGACTACTATGCCGGTGTTTGGGCACACTATGAGGACGAGATGTATCACTCGCTGGAGTACGGTGACCTGGAGAAGGGTCTGGAGCTGGCCAACGCCATCGGCGACGACTGGCTGCAGAAGCAGGCCACGGGGCGCGCCGTGGAGGAGTCGTTCACCCATGGTACCAGCGAACAGCGCAAGCGCTGGCTGAAGAAGGGATTCCAGACCGGCGACATGCGTACGTCGACGTTCCAGGTGGCAAACTATAACGACCTGTAAGGAGTGAGGAGTTAGACGTTAGGGCTATTTGCGGCGAAGCCGAGCGAGGAGTTAAAAAATACTAACACGGATGAAAAAACTCCTAAGTCCTAACTTCTAACTCCTAACTTATTTGTATCTTTGCAACGCTTTTTCTATACCGACTCATGGGGTTGACAGGATTTGACGGCGAGATGAGATGGTACGTAAGCACGCGGAGCGGGTCTATGGGAGGCTCCTAAATCTCTTCTGTAGGAAAATTAATTGGCAACAACGAGTATGCTCTCGCTGCCTAATCGAAGTATAGTAGATTACTGGCTTAATTCCACTACAAGGTAGAGGAACGAGACGTCGCCCCAAGGATGTTGTTCCGAATCTGAGGACAAGGCGGCGCAGGAAAATCGGAAATAGTGTCGGCAGGCTCCGATGCCGGCATGAAGTTTTAGGAGATAAGGTTGTGGTTGGTGGTCCAGGTCTTGCCACAGCACGAAAATGAAGTCTGGAATAAGCGTGTAGAAAGCGTATGGTCTCCTTGTGCGGACGAGGGTTCGATTCCCTCCAGCTCCACTTTTTGTCCTAATTGCCTTATTGTTAATAAACAGTCTTCAGTATCTTCGCATTATAACCGTACAATGCTGTTGTACATCTTTAGGACATGAGAACACCTAAACTCCATAACAGATGAAAAAGATTATTTTCGCCTTTGCGGTGCTGCTATCCATGACGGCTTGCACCCAGAACAAGCCTTCGCAGGCAACAGAGAACAAGACAGATGCAGCAGTCCAGGCCGAGACCACAGCGGGGACTGAGGCACCTGACAGTATTGACCCACAAACAAAGCTACAGAACATGCAAGAAGTACAAGCTTACCTGAAGGAGTGTGGCACCTTCTTCATCGCAACAGTTGACGGCGACCAGCCCCATGTGCGTGCCTTTGGCGTATCAGAGATTATCAACGACCGTCTCTACATCATGACGGGAAAAGTGAAGGACGTCTACAAGCAGATGGCTGCAAACGGGAAATTTGAGATATGTGCCCTGAAAGCCTCTGGCAGCGAGTGGATGCGTGTTACCGGAACGCTGGTCAATGACGAGACGCTGGCCGTGAAGGAAGAATTCCTGAATCGTAACGAGGGCTTGAAGTCCATGTACAAAGCTGACGATGGCAACATGGCCGTGCTCTACATCACCAATGGCACTGCCCGGTTCTGCTCTTTCGCTGAGCCTGAGCGAACAGTACATTTCTAATGCGTCATTTTGCGGCATTTATGGGAAACTCGCTGGTGAAACGGAAGATTTTCCATATTTGTTTCGGTTATTCCATTTTTTATTTGTAACTTTGCCGCCGATTTAGCGCAAACTGATATTGAGATGAACCAAATACATCCCTTGGCAGTTGTCTCGCCCGAAGCACAGCTGGGTGACAACAATGTGATAGGCCCTTTCTGCGTCATTGATGCCGACGTTGTGATAGGCTCTGACAACAAGCTGCTGAACAGCGTAACCATTCATTCGGGTGCACGCATAGGCAACGGAAATGAATTCTTTCCAGGTTCCAGCATTTCCACCAAGCCACAAGACCTGAAGTTCCAGGGCGAAGTGACCACCTGCGAGATTGGCGACAACAACAGCATCCGTGAAAATGTGACTATCAGCCGCGGAACGGCTTCCAAGGGAAAAACCGTGGTGGGCAACGGCAATCTGCTGATGGAGAATATGCACATAGCCCATGACTGTGTCATCGGCAATGGTTGCATCATTGGCAACTCTACGAAGTTCGCCGGTGAGGTGGTGGTCGACGACAATGCCATCATCTCGGCCGAGGTGCTCTTCCACCAGTTCATTCGCATCGGCAGCTATGTGATGATTCAGGGTGGCAGCCGCACCAGCCAGGACATTCCGCCGTTCATCATTGCCGGCAAGGAGCCTATCCGCTATGCCGGTGTGAACCTCATCGGCCTGCGCCGCAGGGGGTTCAGCACCCAGGTCATCGAGACCATCCACGATGCCTATCGTACCATCTATGCCCAGGCCATCCTGAAAGATGGCATAGCCGAGGCCAGGGCTAAGTACCCTGACTCTAAGGAGGTGGACTACATCTGTTCATTCATTGAAAACTCAAAGCGCGGAATCATCAGGTGATTTGAGGATTGAGATCTGAGAGGGCTTGAAAACGCTGATTGTTATTACTGGACCGACGGCTGTAGGCAAGACGGCATTGTGCATCGACCTCGCCCGTCATTATCACATACCTATCATCAACGCTGACAGTCGGCAGGTTTACCGTGACTTGAAGATTGGCACTGCTGCACCTACCGAGGAACAGCTTCGGCAGGTGCGACATTATTTTGTAGGCACGCTCAGCCTCGACCAGTACTACAGTGCCTCGATGTATGAGCAGGAGGTGATGTCACTGCTCAACGAACTGTTCCAGCAGTCGGACTATGCATTGCTCAGCGGAGGGTCTATGATGTATATCGACGCTGTGTGCAACGGCATCGACGACATTCCCACCGTTGATGAGGCAACGCGCGCCACCCTGAAGCAAAGACTGGCCGACGAGGGGCTGGCGGCGCTGTGCGAGGAGCTTCGGCGACTCGACCCTGAACACTATGCCATCGTGGACCGGCAGAATCCTCGGCGCGTGGTGCATGCACTGGAGATTTGTCTGATGACCGGCCGCACCTATACTTCGTTTCGCACCAACAGCCGTCGGCAGCGGCCCTTCGCCATCAAGAAAGTGGCACTGACGCTGCCTCGCGAGACGCTCTACCAGCGCATCAATGACCGTGTGGATGCCATGATGGCAATGGGACTGCTGGACGAAGCCCGACGGCTACAGCCCTACCGCAGTATGAATGCGCTGAACACAGTAGGCTATAAAGAGATGTATACCTATATAGATGGCACCTGGACGCTTGACGAGGCAGTGGAACGAATGAAAGGCAACACCCGTCGCTACGCACGCAAGCAACTGACGTGGTTTAAGAAAGACCCAGACGTTAAATGGTATGAACCAGAAGGTAAAGAGCATATTATCAGCTATATTGAAGGTGATTGCTAAACCATTCCATTGGTATGCACGCCTGTACAAGGGACGACCCTGGTATGTTAAAATACTGTCGGCTGTCGCCTCTTTCGTGCTTTTTATCGTGCTTTACCTGGGGGCTGTCGACATCAATCTGTTCGGACTCTTCGGCATGTCGCCCAGCATGAAAGACATCAAGAGCACCAAGCCCCCTCAGGCCTCGGTCATCTACAGTGCCGATGGCGTAGTGCTCGGCAAGATATTCAATGAGAACCGCACCCCCGTGAGCTACGAGGATGTGAATCCCGTGTTCTGGCAGGCACTCATCGACACTGAGGACGAGCGCTTCTACGAACACAATGGCATTGACGTGACGGCTTTCTTCGCCGCGCTCAAGGACTATGTGTTCCATGACAGCGCCCGCGGTGCCTCGACGCTGACGCAGCAACTGGCCAAGAACTTGTTCCGCGTGCGTACGCAGTATTCCACTGGCTTGCTGGGCCGCATCCCTGGCTTGGGCATCATCGTGATGAAGAGCAAAGAGTGGGTGACGGCGCTGAAGCTGGAGTGGAACTTCTCGAAGGAAGAGATTCTGACCATGTATGCCAACACCGTCGACTTCGGCTCCAACGCTTATGGCATCAAGACGGCCTGTGCCACCTTCTTCGGCACGACTCCCAAGGAACTGACCACCGAGCAGGCCGCCCTGCTGGTGGGCATGCTCAAGGCCACCACCACCTACAGCCCGCGTCTCAACCCTGAGAACAGTCTGCGGCGTCGCAATGTGGTGCTGGGCAACATGCTGACCCATGGCCATCTGTCGCAACACGAATTCGACTCGCTGGCCGCTCTCCCCATCCAGCTGAACTTCAACATGGAGACGGTGTACGATGGAAAGGCGGCCTACTTCCGCTCAGCCTTGCAGGAGCAGATGCAGGCGTGGTGCCATGCACACGGCATCGACCCCTATACCGACGGTCTGAGCATTTACACCACGCTGGACTCACGCATGCAGGACTATGCTGAAAAGGCTGCCTTGGAGCAGATGCGCACCATTCAGAATAACTTTGACCAGCACTGGGCCGGGCAGAATCCCTGGCAGGACAAGTATCATCGTGAGATTCCCGGCTTCATAGAGAAGATAGCCTCCCATCTGCCTGAATACCACGCATTGGAACAACGGTTCCCTGACCAGCCCGACTCCATCTGGGAGCGGCTGAACACTCCCCACGAGGTAGAGCTGTTTACCTACGATGGCAAAAAGAAGGCAATGATGAGTACCCTCGATTCGTTGCGCTACATCACACGCTTCATGCACTGTGGCTTCCTGGCCATGGAGCCGCACACCGGCCATATCAAGGCCTGGGTGGGCGACATCGACTTCGACACGTGGAAGTATGACAAGGTGACTGCACAGCGCCAGCCAGGGTCTACCTTCAAGCTCTTTGTCTACACGCAGGCCATGAACGCCGGCATGACCCCCAACAAGCCATACGTCGATGCCAACTACCGCATCGGCGGCTCATGGACACCGCACAATGCCGGTGGCTCGGCGTCAGGTGCCACCATGACGCTGCGCTCTGCCTTTGCGCGTAGTGTCAACACCATCGCTGCCCGTCTGGGCGAAGAGGTGGGCATCAGCAATGTGGCGCGCACCGCCCACAACATGGGCATCAAGAGTCAGCTTGAAGAACTGCCCTCGTTAGCCTTGGGAGCCAGCGACGTCAACCTGCTGGAACTCGTCGATGCCTACTGCACCGTGGCCAACGACGGCTACGTGCGCGAGCCGGTGTTCATCACTCGCATACTGGACCGTGAAGGCAACGAGATTTACCGTGCCAGCGACATGCAGCGTGCCGCCATACCTTATCGCAGCGCTTTCTTCATGCAGCAGATGCTGATGGGTGGACTCAGTGGCACGAGCTGGAGTCTGCGACAGTATGTCGACCAGTTCCGCGATACCGACTTCGGTGGAAAGACTGGCACGTCGAGCAACAATTCAGATGCCTGGTTCATTGGTGTCAGTCCACGGCTGGTGTGTGGTGCCTGGGTGGGAGGCGAATATCGTGCCATCCACTTCCGTACCGGACAGCTGGGACAGGGCAGCAAGACGGCACTGCCCATCTGTGGCCGCTTCCTGAAGTCCGTGCTCAGTGACCCCAGCTTCAGCCATTATCGGGTCAAGTTCGAGCCCTGCAAAGACCCCACCATCCTGAAGTCGCAGTATGAGTACGTTCCCGTTTCCAATCCCTTGGACAGCCTGTTGCAGTTCCCCGTTAGCAGCTATGACTTCACCTTCGACGATTTACCACCTGAGATAGACGACAATGGACAGCAGTCGGAAGAAGAATGATGACGAGGAGCTTGAGTTAGACCTCGAGAACAAGGAATGGCAGGACGCTCTGCAGCTTGTCGACTTTACCCGCCGGTCGCTTTTCCTCACAGGGAAGGCTGGCACGGGTAAGAGTACCTTCTTGCGCTATGTTGTCCGTCACACAAAGAAGAAGACTGTGGTGCTGGCTCCGACAGGCATTGCGGCCATCAACGCCGGGGGACAGACGCTGCACAGTTTCTTCAAACTGCCCTTCCATCCTCTGCTGCCCAACGACACACGCTATGACCGGCGGCACATCAAGGAGACACTGAAGTACACCAGCGCCCAGCGCAAGTTGCTGCGTGAGCTGGAACTCATCATCATCGACGAGATATCGATGGTCAGGGCCGACATCATTGACTTCATCGACAAGGTGCTTCGCATCTTTACTCGGAGCTACGAACCCTTCGGCGGCAAACAGCTGCTGCTGGTGGGCGACATCTACCAGTTGGAGCCGGTGCTGAAGGAGGAAGACCGCCAGCTGTTGCGACCTTTCTATCAAAGTCCCTACTTCTTCAATGCCAAGGTGTGGCAGCAGATGCAGCTTGTGTCCATAGAACTGCGCAAGGTGTACCGTCAGCGTGATGACAGCTTTATTGCCATGCTCGACCGCATCCGTCAGAACCAGGCTACACAGAACGACCTGGCGGCACTTAACGAAAGGACCGTCGGGCATACCCGCCGGGAATCGGGAGAAGGGCTGTCCATTACGTTGGCCACCCGCCGCGACACCGTCGACTTCATCAACGAACAGCGCCTTGGCAACCTGGAAGGTCAGCTGACCGTCTTCCGTGGATGGGTGAAGGACGATTTCCCTGAGACATCGTTCCCCACGCCCATTGAGCTGCATGTGAAGCTGGGCGCACAAATCATCTTCATCCGCAATGACAAGGATAAGCGTTGGGTGAACGGCACCCTGGGCATCATTACCGAGATGGATGAAGAGGAGGGAATCATCACCGTCAGGACCGAGGATGGCATGGACTATGACGTGGAGCGTGAGGTGTGGGAGAACATGCGCTATTCGTTCAATGAGAAGGAGCAACGCATCGAAGAGCAGTTGCTGGGCACCTACACCCAGTTCCCCTTGCGCCTGGCATGGGCCATCACCGTGCATAAGAGCCAGGGCTTGACCTTCAACCAGGTGTGCATCGATTTTACCGGCGGGGCCTTTGCTGGTGGACAGACCTATGTGGCGCTGTCACGTTGTACGTCGTTACAGGGCATCACCCTCGTGGCCCCCATCCGCCAGCAGGACATCTTTGTCCGGGCCGAGGTGGTGCAGTTCGCCCGCCGCTACAATGATGCCATGCTCATCAGCCAGGCCATGCAGGAGGGCAAGGCCGACCGTCAATACCGCGACGCCATCCGTGCCTTTGACAAGGGCGACTTCCAGGCGTTCCTTGACAATTTCTTCCTGGCTATCCACTCGCGATACGATATTGAGAAGCCCGTGGTGCGTCGATACATACGTCGCAAGCTGGCCATCATCAACAAACAGCGTGAGCAACTGGCAGAGTTACGCCAGCAACAGAAGGACACCGACGACAAGCTGCGTCGCCTCTCGGCCGAGTATGTTCTCCTTGGCAAGGAGTGCGAACACGAGCACATGACGGATGCTGCCATTCGCAACTACGAGAAGGCGTTGGAAATTTGGCCCAGCGCCAACGATGCCCGCCGCCGACTGAAAAAACTGAAAAAGTAATCGTTTGCAGGCCAAAAGTGGCTTTTTTAGCATAGGTCAAGAAATTGTGTCCCCGCACAACATTTTTTACAAAAAAAACTTTAAGAAAAGTTTGCGACAATCAAAAACTTTGCTTAACTTTGCAGCGTTATCCTGAAAACAATCTTTTTACCTTAAAAGAACTAATACCTATTGAAGATAGAAGCGATCGGCTGTGAAGTCCATCGCTTTTGTGTTTTTAGGAAGCTAATCATTTAATAAATGTCAACATTTAAAATGAAAGAAAACAAGAACGAAGAACAAATACTGGTACGCATCACTGGTCAGGACCGTCCGGGACTGACTGCTTCGGTCATGGGAATCCTGGCGAGGTACAACGCACAGATTCTTGACATCGGTCAGGCCGACATCCACTCCACACTGTCGTTGGGCATCCTCATAAGAATGGAGGAGGAACACTCAGGACAGGTTATGAAGGAACTGCTCTTCAAGGCCACCGAACTGGGAGTGAACATTGGCTTCTCACCCATCAGCGACGATGAGTATGAGGAGTGGGTGGGCCACCAAGGCAAGAATCGTTACATATTGATGGTGATGGGACGCCAGTTAGAGGCCCGTCAGATTGAGGCTGCCACACGCGTCATTGCCGACCAGGGCTTCAATATCGATGCCATTCGCCGCATGACCGGACGCAAGAGCATCAGAAACGCTTCCAAACACACTCGGGCATGCATTGAGTTCTCGCTGCGTGGCGAGCCTGCCGACAGGCAGGAGATGCAGCGTCAGTTCCTGAAGCTCTCGGCAGAGATGGAGGTTGACTTCTCGTTCCAGAAAGACGATATGTTCCGCCGTATGCGACGCCTCATCTGCTTCGATATGGACTCTACGCTCATACAGACGGAGTGCATCGACGAACTGGCCGAAAGGGCTGGCGTGGGCGAGCAGGTGAAAACCATCACCGAGAGTGCCATGCGTGGCGAGATTGACTTCAAGGAGAGCTTTACTCGGAGGGTCAGTCTGCTGAAGGGGCTCGACGTGAGCGTCATGCAGGACATAGCCGAGCATCTGCCCATCACTGAGGGCACTGACCGCTTGATGACCATACTGAAACGCTGTGGCTACAAGATTGCCATCCTCAGCGGTGGGTTCACCTATTTTGGCGAGTACCTGCAGCGGCGCTATGGCATTGACTATGTCTATGCCAACGAGCTGGAGGTGGACGACAACGGTAAGCTGACGGGGCGCTACGTGGGCGAGGTCGTTGATGGCCATCGCAAGGCGGAGCTGCTGAAGCTGATTGCACAGGTGGAGAAGGTGAACCTGGCGCAGACCATTGCCGTGGGTGACGGTGCCAACGATCTGCCGATGATTAGCGAGGCTGGCTTGGGCATTGCCTTCCATGCAAAACCCCGTGTCGTGGCTGGTGCACAGCAAAGCATCTCAAGCCTTGGCCTCGACGGAGTGCTCTACTTTCTCGGTTTCAAAGACTCGTATCTTGGCGAACAGGGAAAACTCTAACTTTTTTTGCGTTCATCGAGGAATTGGAAAGCGGATAACGCAAGACAAACAAAGTATCTTAACCCTTCACATCTTAATCAATCAGTCAATGGGAATCATCATTGGAATAGACGTGGGCATATCTACCACGAAAATTGTGGGACTGCGCGACGGCAAACCGTCGGCCCCCATCCGTATAACAGCTGCCGACCCTATTACGTCGCTCTACGGTGCCTTCGGCAAGTATCTCCACGACAACGACATCACTTTGGACGCGGTGGAGCATGTGATGCTCACCGGCGTGGGGGCAGGCTATATCAAGAATGATGTGTATGGCGTGCAGACCAGTCGTTGCGACGAGTTCATAGCCGATGCCCTTGGCGCACGCTACGAGAGCCACCTGGACCACGCCATCGTGGTGTCAATGGGTACTGGCACGAGCTTCGTCATGTGTAATGGTACGGACATACGCCACATCGGCGGTATCGGCATTGGTGGTGGAACGCTTCAGGGACTGTCGCGCATCATGCTCAACACCAGCGACATCAAGCAGGTGTCAGCATTGGCCATGCAGGGCAACGTAAAGAACATCAACCTACTCATTGGTGACATCTCGGCACAGCCTCTTCCCGGTCTGCCCATGGAGGCAACGGCAAGCATCTTCGCCAAGGCGAAGAACGATGCTTCACGCGAGGACATTGCCGCCGGCATCATTGCCATGGTGCTGCAGACCATAGGCTCGGCCTCGGTGTTGGCCGCCCAAGACTCAGGTTGTCGTGACATGGTGCTCATCGGCAACCTGTCGCAGCTGCCGCAGTGTAAAGAGATATTCCCCGCATTGGAAAAGCTGTACAAGGTACGCTTCCACATTCCCAAGTACTCGCAGTTCTGCACGGCCATTGGTGCAGCCTTGGCCTTCCGTTCGGGGGAGCGGGAATAGTTTTCGGAGGTGCGGAGGTACGAAAAAACTATTCGTAGCGCATGGAGCGTGCCGGATGGATGCGTGCCACAAGATAGCTGGGGCCAACGAGGAAGAGGACGCTGACTATCAGCGTGGCCACGTTCAGCAGCAGGATTAATGGAATGTTCAGCAGGACGGGCGCCTGGCTGACGTAGTAGGTCTGCGGGTCAAGGGTGACAAAGCCGGTAGCCTTCTGTAGCAGGACAAGTCCTATGCCGATGATATTACCCCACAGCAGGCCGCGCCCGATGATGAACACTGCAAACCACAGAAACGTGTGGCGAATGGCAGTGTTACGTGCACCGAGGGCCTTTAGCACGCCAATCATCTGTGTTCGCTCAAGGATGATGATGAGCAGTCCGCTAATCATCGTGAAGCCAGCCAGGGCCACCATGAGTGCGAGGATAATCCACACATTGATGTCAAGCAGGTCGAGCCACTGGAACACAGAGGGGTAGAGCTGCTGTATGGTGGACGAGCTCAGCGTGTTGCCGGCACTGTCCAGGCGTCCCTGTGTGAAAAAAGACTCGGTCAGCCGGTCGTCTATCTGCTTCAGGTTGTCGAAGTTGTCCACCAGCAGTTCGGCACCGCTACATTCCTTGCCTTTCCATCCGTTGCGCCGTGCAGCCACCCATAGGTCGGTGATGCAGAACAGGTCGTCGAAACGCTTCATGTTCGTCTGGTAGACGGCGCTGACGTGGAACGCCAGTCGGGTGACGTGCTCGCCGATGAAATAGGCATAGACGATGTCGCCCACCTTCAGGCGCAGCTTCTGTGCCATGAGCTTCGAGATGACCAGCTGGTAGGGATTCTCCTCGGAGTTGGCCTGCCCACCGGGCAGCGGATTGCCATCATGGAAGGTCGGCAGCTGTCCCTCGACGAGGTTCTCGCTCAGGAACGAGGTGTCATATTCGGGGCCAACGCCCTTGAACATCACCCCGAGGAAGTCGTCGTCGGTCTTCAGTATGCCCTGTGTCGTGGCGTAGCGCTCCACGTGGCGTATGCCGGGCACGGCCCTGAGTCGCTGCATCAGGCTGTCGTTCATCTCCACGGGGAACCCCACCGTGGTACCCACGGAGCGCACGTTGATGACCTGTATGTGACTGCCGAAGCCCGTCACCTTGTCGCGGATGGTGGTCTTGAAACCCATCACGACGGCCACCGTGATAATCATCACGGCCAGGCCGATGGCCACGCCAGCAGTGGCAATACGTATTGCGGGACGGCTCACCTTCTTGCGGTCGGCCGTCTGTCCGTAAAGGTGCCGTGCTATGAACAGTGGAAAATTCACTCCTAACTCAACTCCTAACTTGTAACTCCTAACTCTCCACTCTTCCCGGATAAGCCTCAAGGGCTTTCTGTAGTACGATGAGGGCCCGCTCCAGGTCGTCCTTCTTCAGCACGTAGGCTATGCGCACCTGATTGATGCCTGCGCCCGGCGTGGTATAGAAGCCAGCGGCGGGAGCCATCATCACTGTCTCGCCCTCATATTCGAAATCACTCAGGCACCAGCGGCAGAACTTCTCCGCATCGTCCACGGGCAGCTTTGCCACGGTGTAGAAAGCTCCCATGGGGATGGGCGAGTAGACGCCGGGGATGCGGTTCAGACCGTCGATGAGGCATTTGCGGCGCTCCACATACTCGTCGTACACATCGCGCATGTACTCCTCGGGTGTGTCGAGCGATGCCTCGGCCACAATCTGTCCGATGAGGGGAGGGGAGAGACGTGCCTGACAAAACTTCAGCACGGTGCGGCGCACCTGCTCGTTCTTTGTGATGAGTGCACCCACGCGGATGCCACATTCGCTGTAGCGCTTCGACACCGAGTCGATGAGGATGACATTCTGCTCGATGCCTTCCAGATGGCAGGCCGAGATATAGGGTGAGCCAGTGTAGATGTACTCGCGGTACACCTCGTCAGAGAACAGGTAGAGGTCATACTTCTTCACCAGGTCACGTATCTGGTTCATCTCGCGACGTGTGTAGAGATAGCCCGTGGGGTTATTCGGGTTACAAATCATGATGGCGCGTGTGCGCTCATTGATGAGTTCCTCAAACTTCTCCACCTTTGGCAGCGAGAATCCCTCCTCGATGGTGGTGGCGATGGTGCGGATGCGTGCTCCGGCCGAGATGGCAAAAGCCATGTAGTTAGCGTATGCCGGTTCGGGCACGATGATTTCGTCGCCGGGGTTCAGACAGCTGAGGAAGGCGAAGAGCACGGCTTCACTACCGCCTGAGGTGATGATGATGTCGTCGGGCTTGACGTTGATGTTGTACTTTGCGTAGTAGCCCACCAGCTTCTCCCGGTAGCTGAGATAGCCCTGCGAGGGCGAATACTCCAGGATGGTGCGGTCGATGTGCTTCAGCGCGTCCAGTCCCTGCTTCGGTGTCGGCAGGTCTGGCTGGCCGATGTTCAGGTGATAGACGTGCGTGCCGCGCTTCTTGGCTGCTGCGGCCAGCGGTGCCAGCTTGCGGATGGGCGATTCGGGCATCTCAAGCCCACGGACGGAAATTTCAGGCATCTTTTTTTAATGCTTAATGCTCAATGCTTAATGAGCTGATTTCAAATCTCAAATCTCAACTCTCAACTCTCAATTCTCAACTCTCTCAACTCTCAACTCTCTCGATGATTTTTCCGCCTTCCTCAATGGCCTGCATGTTGAGCGGTATGAGGTTGTGATGGCGCTCGGGCAGCGTCTTCTTCAGAGCCTTCTCCACACCGCCGGTGCCTACCACGGGGCACACCTTCAGCAGGCCGCCCAGCACAATCATGTTGAAAATCTTACCGTTCTTCATCTCAGCAGCCTTGTCCATGGCGTCAATCTTGTAGACGGTGATGTCCTTGCGCGTGGGCGGGTTGATGATGCCGTAGCTGTCGTAGATGAGGATGCCGCCGGGTTTCAGCTTCGGCTCGAACTTCTCTAACGAGGGCTGGTTCAGCACAATGGCGATGTCGTACTTGCTGAGGATGGGCGACGAGATGCGCTCCTCGCTGACGATGACCGTCACGTTGGCCGTGCCGCCGCGCTGCTCAGGACCATAGGCAGGCATCCATGTCACCTCCTTGTCCTCCATCAGGCCGCTGTAGGCCAGAATCTTTCCCATGGAGAGCACGCCCTGCCCACCGAATCCGGATATGATGATTTCTTTTTTCATAGAAGCCCCACCCCCGGCCCCTCCCGCGGAGGGGAGGGGAGTGGTTACATTTGTTATCTGACTGTTACTCATAGTTCTACTCTATGTTTGATAGTTTTTTTTATTCTATTTAAGTGTCGGTAGTTCTGCTTGGTCTTTATTCTCGCGCAGAGTCGCAGAGTTACGCATGAACATAGTATACTCTGCGTCTCTGCGCGAGAATAGAGAGCTTCAGAAACTTGAATTATTCTACTCAAAGGACTCAGCCTTCAGCCATTCAGGGAATAGTCTATATACTCCCCTCGCCCCCGCGGGAGGGGTTGGGGGTGAGGCCTGTCGTGTCCTTCAGGTCACCCTTCGGGTAGAAGGGGAACATGTTCTCCTTCATCCACTCGTTAGCCTTCGAGGGTGTGAGCTTCCATCCGCTGTTGCAGGTGCTGACAAACTCCACCAGGCTGGAGCCCTTGCCGTCCATCGATGCCTGGAAGGCCTTCTTCAGCGCCTTCTTTGCCTTGAGGATGCTGGCCACGCTCTCCACCGACTGGCGGGTGACGTAGCAGGTGCCCTCCAGTCCGGCGGCGATGTCGGCCATCTTCAGCGGGTAGCCGTGCAGCTTCGGGTCGCGGCCGTAGGGGCATGTCGACGTCTTCTGTCCAATCAGCGTCGTAGGTGCCATCTGTCCGCCGGTCATGCCATAGATGGCGTTGTTGACGAAGATGATGACGATGTTCTCGCCGCGGTTCAGGGCGTGTATGGTCTCACAAGTGCCTATGCAGGCCAGGTCGCCGTCGCCCTGGTAGGTGAACACCAGACGGTCGGGCCAGCAGCGCTTGATGCCGGTGGCGATGGCGGGTGCACGTCCGTGGGCAGCTTCCTGCCAGTCAATATCAATATAGTTGTACGCGAAGACGGCGCAGCCCACCGGGCTTACGCCCACGGCTTTCTCTTCCATGCCCATCTCCTCTATCACCTCGGCAATGAGCTTGTGCACCACGCCGTGCGAGCAGCCCGGGCAGTAGTGCATGTTGTTGTCGTTCAGCAGGGTCGGCTTTTTGTAGACAAGGGAATAGTCCTCATAAGCCCCACCCCCGACCCCTCCCGCGGGGGGGAGGGGAGTAGTTACATTTGCAGTTGGATTGCTATTCATAACTATCTTCAATGTTTGTTATTTCTTCTTTTATTCGTCTAATTACGTTTTTTATATCAGTGTCAACTTCTTCGTTAGTGAAGCGAATGACTTTATAGTCTTTGTCTTGAAGGAACTCTGTGCGCCACAGGTCTTCTTGCTGTTGCTGTGGTTCGCTGTGATAAGCACCATCTACTTCAATAACCAGTTTTAGCCGTAAGCACAGAAAGTCTGCAATGTAGTCACCGATGGGATGCTGTCGTCTAAACTTATAGCTATCTAAGTCTCTTCGCAAAGCATCCCATAGCGCCCTTTCGCTTGCTGTCATCTCCTTGCGATTTTGCCTCGCAAACGATTTCAGCAGACTATATCGGTCAGGTGCAGCCGTCTCGTGTTTGCGTTCCACAGGGAAAGAGTCTATATACTCCCCTCCCCCCCGCGGGAGGGGTTGGGGGTGGGGCTGTTGTTGCTTAGCTTTTTGAGTGCCCCAACTATTTCCTCTGGGTCTGGCACGATGCCGCCTAGGCGTCCGAACTGTGCTACGGGGACGGCACCGTTGATGGCCAGTCGCACGTCCTGTACCATCTGTCCGGCGTTGATCTCGGCCACCAGCACACCCTTCTTGCCCTTTGCCATGGCGGCAATCTCCTTCATGGGGAAGGGCCACAGCGTGATGGGACGGAACAGCCCCACCTTGATGCCCTCCTGGCGAGCCAGCTCCACACTCTTCTCAGCGATGCGGGCGGCAGAGCCGAAGGCCACAATCATATACTCGGCGTCGTCGAGATGCTGCGTCTCATAGCGCACCTCCTTCTCGCGAATCTCAGCATACTTGCGCTGCAGGGCCAGGTTCTTCTGTTCCATCACCTCGGGCTTCAGCTCCAGCGACGTGATGACGCGGCGCACGGTGCCTTTCTTCTTGCCAGTTGAGGCCCACGGACACTGTGCGATGACCTCCTCGTCGGTGCGACGGGGCTTGAACGGTGGCAGCACCACCTTCTCCATCATCTGTCCGATGACGCCGTCGCTGAGAATCATGGCGGGGTTACGGTACTTGAACGCCAGCTCGAAGGCCAGGTCAACGAAGTCGGCCATCTCCTGAACGGAGGCGGGAGCCAGCACGATGACGTTGTAGTCGCCGTTGCCGCCGCCGCGTGTGGCCTGGAAGTAGTCGCCCTGTGAGGGCTGGATGGTGCCCAGGCCGGGACCGCCGCGCTGCACGTTCACGATGAGTGCAGGCAGCTCAGCGCCAGCCAGATAGGTGATGCCCTCCTGCATCAGTGCCACGCCAGGGCTTGACGACGACGTCATGGCCCGCTTGCCGGCACCGGCAGCGCCATACACCATATATATACTTGCCAGCTCGCTCTCGGCCTGCACCACCTGCATGCCGGTGGTCTCCCAGGGCTTCAGCTCAGCCAGCGTCTCGATAACCTCGCTTTGCGGCGTGATGGGGTAGCCGAAGTAACCGTCTACGCCACAGCGAATGGCAGCGTGGGCGATGGCCTCGTTGCCTTTCATCAATACGACTTCTTTCTGTTCCATTAACTCTCAACTTTCTTTCGATAAACAGTGATGCACCCATCAGGGCACACGATGCCGCAAGAGGCGCAGCCCACGCAGGCCTCTTCATTGACAGCTTCTACATAGGGATAGCCATGAACATTGACTTTGCCGGCCAGTGCGATGACCTTCTGTGGACATGCTTCCACACAGAGCACGCACCCTTTGCAACGGGCTGTATCAATGACGATGGCGCCTTTCATTTTTGCCATATCGTTTGTGTTAAAATGTTAACTTTCGAAAAGTTCGGCAAAGTTAGTAACATTTTCTGACATGGCAAAGGAAAAGGGTGAAAAATTTTGCTCAGCAGGCGGTGAATTGATTACTTATTGATTACTGACCCCACCCCCGGCCCCTCCCCTACAAGGGAGGGGAGTGGCTGTCGCCTTGTTCGCCGCATGGGACTCCGCAGGCACTCCCCTCCCTTCGAGGGGATCGTCTGTCGTTCTGTTCGTCGCCAGGGACTCCGCAGGCACTCCCCTCCCTTCGAGGGGAGCGGCTGTCGCTTTGTTCGCCGCAAGGGACTCCGCAGGCACTCCCCTCCCTTCAAGGGGAGGGGCTGTCGCCTTGTTCGTCGCATGGGACTCCGCAGGCACTCCCCTCCCTTCGAGGGGAGCGGCTGTCGCTTTGTTCGCCGCCAGGGACTCCGCAGGCACTCCCCTCCCTTCGAGGGGA
>CAMVKN010000070.1 GCA_947168045.1 uncultured Prevotellaceae bacterium | reverse complement strand
GTACTACCTCTATGCCCCGCTGCACGGCCACGGCATCGGCGTGCTGGTGGCCGACACGCCCTACGGTCCCTTCCGCGACCCGCTGGGCCAACCCCTGGTGTGGCAGAAGGAGCACTGGGACGACATTGACCCCACCGTCTATATCGACGATGACGGACAGGCCTACATGTACTGGGGCAATCCCAACACCTACTATGTCAAGCTGAACGACGACATGATCAGCGTGAAGGGTGACATCGTGAAGCTCGACTACAAGATTGAGCACTACCAGGAGGGTCCGTGGTTCTACAAGCGGAAAGGGCACTACTATCTGGCCTTCGCCTCCACCTGCTGTCCCGAGGGCTTGGGCTATGCCATGAGCGACAGCCCCACTGGTCCGTGGACCACGCGGGGCTACATCATGCGCCCCACGCCGCGCGACCGTGGCAACCACCCGGGCATCTGCGACTTCAAGGGCCACACCTACGCCTTCGGTCAGAACTACGACCTGATGCACCTTGAGACGCTCACGCACCACGAGCGCCGCAGCGTCTCGGGCGCTGAGCTGACGTACAACACCGACGGCACCATCCAGGAGCTGCCCTACTGGCTCGACCAGCAGCCTCTGCAGCAGCTGCAGTGGCTCAACCCCTACAACATCGTCCAGGCCGAGACCATGAACTGGGGCTACGGTCTGAAGACGGCTAAGATGGGCATCGAGAACACGGGCATCGTGGCTGACATGCAGCCTTCAACGGGGCGGCGCAACATGTACGTCACCGACCTCAACGACGGTGAGTACATCCGTCTGCGTGGCGTCGACTTCGGCATGGGTGCCACCACCTTCACCGTCAGCGCCGCTGCCAAGGGTGCCGCCACCGTCACCCTGCGCCTGGACCGTCAGGACGGGCCCGTCATCGGCACGGCACGCATCACTGACACTGGCTCGGTCAACGACTACCGCATGTGTCACGCCAGCGTCAGCCGAGCCAAGGGGGTGCATGACCTCTACCTCTGCTTCAGCCGTGTCAGCGGCGACGTCCGGCTGGACTGGTGGCAGTTCAGACGATAAGCGCTTCACTAAACCAGTAGAATACATGAAAAGAGTTTTGTCATTAGCCACGCTACTCATGGCAGCAGCCACAATGGTGGCACAGCCACGCGTCTACGACAAGGAGAACACCGGCGCACAATATGTGCTGACACGGTTTGCTGCCCCGAGCGAGCTGCCCGTCATCAAGGACCTTCCCGATGCCCTGCAGGGCGTCAGCGGCTTCGGCGACTGGGAGCGCCGCCGCAATGAGATAGGGTCGCTCATCCAGCACTATGGCATCGGCACCAAGCCCGCCGTGGAGCCAGGACAGGTGCAGGCACACATGGAGGGCGACAGCGCCCTCGTCGTCGACGTCACCGTGGGCGGCGAGACACTCACCCTGCGCTCCACCATCCATTATCCCCACGTGGGACGGCCCCCCTACGCCCTGATGATTGGCACCGATATGCTCGCCCTGCCGCCGCAGCTCTTTGAGGGTCGCCCCGTGGCCTTCCTCAACTTCCACTCGGCACAGGTGAACGACTACAAGCAGTGGGGTCCCCACCACGACCGTGGCGAGCACGCCTTCGACCGTCTCTACCCCACCCTCACGGCCAACGGTGCCTACAGCGAGTGGGCCTGGGGCATGAGCCGCCTCATCGACGGCCTGCAGCTCTTAGGTCCCGAGGTGACAAAGATTGACACGCGCCGCATCGGCGTCAGCGGCTGTTCCTACGCTGGCAAGATGGCGCTCTACTGCGGTGCCTTCGACGAGCGCATCGCCCTGACCATCGCCCAGGAGCCGGGTGGCGGCGGCGCAGCAGCCTGGCGTGCCTCCTATGAGCTGACTGACAACGTGGAGAACCTGGACAAGACCGACTACCACTGGTTCCTTGAGAGCCAGCGCGACAACTTTGGCGGCGACAACGTCTACCGTCTGCCCTACGACCAGCACGAGCTGTGTGCCATGGTCTGCCCGCGCGCCCTGCTGCTGTTAGGCAACCCCGACTTCGTGTGGCTGGCCGACGCGTCGATGCGCGTCTCAGCTGAGGCCGCCGCAAAGGTGTGGCAGCGCTTTGGCATCGGCGACCGCTTCGGCTGCGACATCATCGGGGGCCACGGCCACTGTCAGCTGCCGCTCAGCCAGTATGCCATCGTGCAGTCGTTCATCGACCGTTACCTACTCTACTGATTCCGCAACGGGGCGAATACTTATCATTCGTTGCTTTTGGTCAATATTTACTTATAGTTATTCATTTTTTCGCCATTTTCTTTTGCCATTTGCATAATTATGCTTATTTTTGCAACTTGTAACCAGTAGCAAGCGTAGTCAATAGTTTACACACAATATTGTTTCATTAAAAGTATTGCTTATGAGAAAGTTTACACTTATCGCCATTGCTGCACTCATCTCAGTGATGGCATTTGCCCAAAGGCAGGCACGTCTGCCGCAGGCTCGCGTCTTTGAACGCGCCGTGCTACAGGTGGCTCCCGTCCAGAAGACCTTGAAGACAACTGCCACCCAGCAGAGCAGGATGGCAAAGGCACCCGAGGCTGGAACGCTGGTGGAACCGCCCAGTGGTGTCACGCCAGAGACCTACTACACCAACGGTGGACAGTTCTACAAAGGTACTGAAAGTGGCTGGTCAAATGCCACAAAAGACATGTCCTCCATCAATGTGGCCATCGACGGTACGGACATCTACATCCAGGGCTTGGCCTACTGGTTCGACGAGGCATGGGTCAAGGGCACCCTCAACGGTACCACGGCCACCTTCGCCAACGGACAGTTAGTTGGCGAGGATGAATATGGTCCGGAATACATCGTTGGCAGCGACGATGGCAAGACTCTGTCTGAGGCTATCGTGTTCACTTTCGACAGCACCAACGGCGTGCTCGAAGCTACTACAACCTACATTTTGGAGAGCGGGAGCGCAACAGAAGTTAGCGCCTACTGCTATTGGGAAAATGCCGTCTTCACAAAGGAAAAGCCCGCAGAACCTGAGACCGTGACCCTGCCTGAAGGCGTAGAGCTGAAGGAATATGCCCTGTCTTATACCGATTACGACGGTAATGCTGCCAGTGGCAAGGCTGCCGTGGGTATCGACGGCAACGATGTCTACATCCAGGGATTCAGCTCTTACATCCCCGAAGCCCTCATCAAGGGCACGAAGGAAGGCAACACCATCACCTTCCCCGCCGAGCAATATCTGGGAACCTATTCCGGGTATGACAGCTACTTCATTGAAGAGGCCGTCTTCACTTACGACGCTGCTACCGACACCTACACTGCTGAGGGTGATGTCTATTCATTATTAGGTAGCCAATATATTGATGTCTATGCCACCAATCCCGTTCTGAAGGGTGTGATTGAGAAGGCCGCCATGCCTGCCAATCCGTCTATCACGGGCATGAAGAATGGCAGCTATGGCTGGTACATCACCTTCAACGTTCCCAATGTTGACGTCAATGGCGACGGCATGATAACCTCGAAGCTGTCGTACATCATCTATACCGACACTGAGGGCGAGATTGCCCCGCTGACCTTCACCCCAGACACTCACTCGGAACTGACCGAGGAGATGACGGAGATTCCCTACGGCTTCTCTGAGAACTACGACTTCTACGATACTCAGATTTATCTGAACGACCTCTATTCCAGTGCATGGAACAACATCGGCATCCAGAGTATCTACACTGGCGGTGGCGAGACCAACAAAACCGAGATTCAGTGGTACCACATCAAGGACTATGCCAGCGCTTCGGGCGACTACACATGGGTAGCAGCCGAGCAGGGCTATGAAAATGGTGAGGAAGTAGCGTCCATCACCATTGGCGAGGATGTCACAGGAACCCTTGACAAGGGTGAAGGAACGCTTGATCCCAAATACTACAACAGCGGTACGGCGCTCCGTATGTACGCCGGCAACACGCTGACCATCACGGCCGAAAAGCCAATGGTGAAGATTGTGTTCACCATGACAGGCAACGCAACACAAATGAGCCTGGAGGCTGACAAGGGCGAGTATAGCCTGGAAGGCACTACCGGCACATGGACCGGCGAGGCTGACGAGGTGGTGTTTACCGTTCCCAATGTGTCGGGAAATCAGGCTCGCATCCAGATGATTGAGATCTTCTTCGCTGGCAGCGAAGGCCCCAAGCTCGTTGAGGTGCCCGAGGATCTTGTGGTGGAATCTTACTTCTTCCAAGGCTTTGACACTTACTATGAAGAGGACATTGAGAGCCAGGTTGAAGTGGGCTTCTACGGCGAAAACGAGGTGTACTTCCACAACCTCAGCAGCTATGTGGATGACAACTGGGTGAAGGGCACTATCGAAGGCAATGTCGTCACCATTCCCACCACCTATTTAGGTGTCTATCAAAGTTTCTTTGGCGACATGGACCTCAGCTTCAACGGAGCCACATTTATCTATGATGCCCAGACCGGCACTTTCACCGCTGAAGAGGGTTTCACCACATCAGCTGACGGCTATGATGGTCTCTTTATGGACGAATATACCAATGTGGTGCTGTCCAAGATTATTGAGAAGGAAGCAACACCTGCCGACCCAGAGGTAGCATCCTTCAAACTCTACAACGAGCCTAAGGAAGGCGACACCGAGCTGACCTTAGCTACCTATCCCTCCGTTAAGTTCAACATCCCCATGAAGGATGTGGAAGGCAACGCCATGCTGCAAGAGAAGATGAGCTACATCATCTACATTGTCGATGGTGAAGGCATCCAAAAAGAGCTGACACTCACCACCGACCTCTATGAAGAGCTGACCGAGGACTTAACCGAGATTCCCTACACCTTCACTGACGATTATGACATCGCTCCTGGCGGCTCTACGGTGTACCTTAACCAGAATCCTGAGGAGATTGCCACATGGAAGAAGATTGGCGTGAAGAGCATTTATCGCGGAATGGACATCGAGCACAGCTCGGCCATCGCATGGTACAGCATTGAGGATTACATCGCTGATCTTAACAAGCTTATCACCACCGCCATCACAAGCGTGAACGCTGCCAACAAGCAGGACGCCCGCTACTACGACCTGCAGGGCCGCAGCGTGGAGCAGGGCCAGAAGGGGCTGCTCATCATGCAGTACACCGACGGCCAGGGTAACGTCAAGACCGCCAAGGTGGTGCGCAAGTAAGCCATCGCCCAGTGCCGCAAGAGGCACGCACAGCAAGCAGGAGGCATGCCCGCCATGGGCCGCCTCCTGCTTTTCTTTTGCTTTTCTTTTCCCACAAGTTCAAAAAAGCGTGGTTTGCATGCCGTAATTCATAAATTCTTTGTACCTTTGCGGCGAAAAAACTATCCTCGTACCCCCGTACCCCCGTACCCCCGTACCTCCGTACCTCCGAAACGAACCAAGCTAACAGAACATACAATGGAAAAGAAACTACGTCAAGGCTCGCTCTGCGTGCAGGCGGGCTACAAAGCCAAGAATGGCGAACCCATCGAGGTGCCCATCATCCAGTCGACCACCTTCAAGTATGACGACAGTGACGAGATGGCGAAGCTGTTCGACTTAGAGAAGGAGGGCTACTTCTACACCCGTCTGCAGAACCCCACCAACGACGCCGTGGCAGCCAAGATTGCCGCCTTAGAGGGTGGCGTGGGTGCCGTGCTCACCTCCAGCGGTCAGGCCGCCAACTTCTACGCCCTGTTCAACATCTGCCAGGCCGGTGACCACTTCGTCACCTCCAACGAGATATACGGCGGCACCTTCAACCTCTTTGGCGTGACGCTGAAGAAGCTCGGCATCGAGTGCACCTTCGTCAGCCCCGAGGCTACCGATGAGGAGATAGACGCCGCCTTCCGCCCGAACACCAAGGCGCTCTTCGGCGAGACCATCACCAACCCTGGCTGCGCCGTGCTCGACATCGAGCGCTTTGCCAGCATCGCCCACCGCCACGGCGTGCCCCTCATCATCGACAACACCTTCGCCACACCCATCAACTGCCGGCCCTTCGAGTGGGGTGCCGACATCGTTACACACAGCACAACGAAATACATGGACGGCTTTGCCACACAGGTGGGCGGCTGCGTGGTGGACAGCGGCAACTTCGACTGGATGGCCTGTAGCCACATGGCCAACGATGCCACTGCTGCCACAGAGGGGCCCGGACAGGCCAAGTATCCCGGCCTGTGCACACCCGACGAGTCTTACCACGGGCTGACCTACGTCAAGGCCTTCGGTTGCATGGGCTACACCACGAAGCTGGTGGCACAGCTCATGCGCGACCTGGGCAGCATACCGGCACCGATGAACTCGTTCCTGCTGAACATCGGTCTGCAGACACTGCACCTGCGCATGGAGCGGCACTGCCAGAACGCACAGCGCGTGGCCGAATTCCTGCACGACTGTCCCAAGGTGGCCTGGGTGCACTACTGCGGACTGAAGGACGACCCCTACTACGCCCTGGGACAGAAGTACCTGCCCAACGGCTCGTGCGGTGTCATCGCCTTCGGACTGAAGGGTACCCGCGAGACGGCCATCAAGTGGATGGACTCACTGCAGATGATTAACATCGTGACCCACGTGGCCGATGCACGCACCTGCGTGCTGCATCCCGCCAGCCACACCCACCGCCAGCTCAGCGACGAGCAGCTGCGCCAGGCCGGCGTTGCCCCCGACCTCATCCGTCTCTCAGTAGGCATCGAGGACGTAGAGGACATCCTCGACGACATCCGTCAGGCACTCGACAAGATATAAGGAGTAAACAACGAATGAAACGAATGAAACGAATTTATGCTAAGTGCGGTTATTCGTAAAATTCGTGTAATTCGTAAAATTCGTAAAATTCGTGTAATTCGTTGTTAGAAAAGAAATACTTAACAATCAATAAAACAATGAGGAGAAGCCTTTTTACATTCATTTGCGCCATGACCATGACGGCGACACTGGCTGCCGAGAAGACGGACGTCACCGCCACCTACGTGGCCAATGCCTCGTTTGAGGCCGACAACATCAGCTCGCTACAGGCGAAGACGGAGAGCGCCGACGGTCTGCGTGGCTACACCGTCAGCGCTCCACAGGGCTGGACGGTGAGTAACACGGCAGGCGCCGTCAGCCTCATCGTGACGAAAGACTGCTATACCGACAACAACTTCGGCCTCGTCACCACACTGGCCGACGGCCAGCAGGCCTACTACCTGCGCATGGGCTGGAGCGGTGGCACCACCACCGTGCACCAGACCATCAGCCAGCTGCCAAAGGGCAAATACCAGCTGCAGGCCTCGGTCCGCTCAGCCTATGCCAACCAGGCCACCTCGTCACTGAGCCTCGTGGCCAGCAGCGGCAGCAGCACCATAACCTTCGGACAAGGCAGTCAGGGCTGCATGCCGTCCATGGCATGGCAGACGGTAAGCCTCGACTTCGAGCAGGCTGCCACCGGCTCGGCCACCATTGGCTTCGACGTCAGCTGGACGTCAGGCGGCTCATGCGTCATGTTTGACAACGTGCGGCTCTTCCTCCTGCCCGACGACTACACTGAGCCCGACCTGCCCGCCATCAGCAGCCCCACCGAAGGCACAGTGCTCGCCGATTTTGTCGGCGAGAACCAGATGAAGGCCGACCTGCTGCAGATGCTCGCCACCTTCGCCACCTACCTGAAGAACGACTTCCAGGACTGCGCCGCGCCCAACAGCCTCGGCGAGGCGTGCGGCTGCTTCCGTGGCGAGAACACCATGGGCAACAACGAGCAGGGCGTCAGGCCCAACGCCGACCTGTCGATGATTTGTGCCTTCCTCGTGAAATATGGCAAGGACAAGGTGACGCTGCCGGCTGGCGTCACATGGAACGACCTGGAGACCATGGCCATGAAGAGCCTCGTCTTTGCCTACAGCACCCACAAGGCCAACAAGCTGAAGGTGTGCTCAGGCAACAACTACTGGGGCAGCGTCTCCAACAGCGACCACGCGTGGGAGAGCTCGCTATGGGCCATGAGCGTGGCCTACAGCGCCTTCTTCCAGTGGGACAAGCTCAGCGACACACAGAAGAACTACATCTACCAGCTGCTGAAAGCCGAGTGCAACTATGAGCTGCAACGCAGCATCCCCACCGGCTTCAACGGCGACACCAAGGCCGAGGAGAACGGATGGGAGGCCGACATCCTGGCCGCCACGCTGGGCCTGTTCCCCAACGACGCGCTGGCCCCGCAGTGGTTCCAGCGGCTGCGCGAGTTCGCCATCAACAGCTACTCGCACATCAATGACGCCACCGATGCCACCGTCATCGACCCCGACTATGACGGCAAGACCGTGAAGGACCTCTACAAGGGCAAGAACCTCTACGACGACTACACGCTGCAGAACCACAACTACTTCCACACCAGCTATCAGAACGTCGTCATACAGGAGCTGGGCGAGGCCGCCCTGGCCCTGAAGCTGTTCCAGCAGGGACTCTACGGAGAGGAGAAGTGGAAGACCAACGCCCTGATGCACAACAACGACAAGGTGATGCAGGAGGTGCTCTACTGGCTGGCGCTGGCCGACGGCGAGCTAGCCATGCCCAACGGCAACGACTGGAGCCTGTTCCTCTATGACCAGATAACCAGCTACAGCACCAATGCCTGCTTCCTGCGCGACCCGCATGCGCTGATGCTTGAGAACTTGGCCTACAAGATGATTAAGGCACGCCAGACCACCACCGACGACGGCTCGTGGCTGCTGCGCGCTGACGTGGGTGCCCGCCGCATGGGCGTCGAGGCTCACCGCGTGATGATGACGTGGCTGATGCACGAGGTGCTCCCGACCAGCAACCTTACCCCCACGGCGTGGGACGACTTCAACCGCACTTTCGCACAGGCAAAGCATTTTGCTTCGCAGAACATCGTCCGCGCCGCCACCGACAGCCGCTTCACCACCTTCTCATGGAGCACCGGCCTGAACAGCTACACCGGCTACATCGCTGCCAACTCCGTGGACAAGAACAAGATTATCGTGCCTTATCGCGCCAACAACACCGGCAACTTCCTGGGCTGGTATGAGGTGAGCGGCAAGGGCACCAACGCCACCCCCGTGGTCAGCGGCGTCTACCAGCTGAAGGACAATGCCTGGGCTATGAACGGCGAGCTGCAGACCAACGACGCCACGCTGAACAACCGCTTCGCCATCTACTCCACGCCGGGCAACGCCGTCATCTATATAGATTATGTACGCGCGAACCAGAACGCCACCATCACCAAGGAGAAAGGCGGTCTGATGGCCATCAGCGTCGACGAGCTGACAAAGACGCGCCGCACGCTCCGCACCGCCAACGGTGCCAAGCAGTCAGACGGGTCCACGCTGAGCACCCTCTCCGGCTCGTGGCTGAACATCGACGACGCCGTGGGCATCGTCACCACCGGCGACAAGCAGTTTGCCTTCGGCGAGAAAGCCAACAACAACTCCGTCAACACCGCCAAGCTCTACGCACTCTACAAGGCACAGAACCGTGCAGTGAAGACGGGCGACGTGGTGGACCGCCGACAGGTGGTGTACTACTCAAACATCACAGCTGAGGAAACGGCTGCCATGGCTGACAGGCTGGTGCAGCTCGACACTGCCGAGGGATGGAACGGTGCCATCGCCACCGACCCCGACCAGACGGCCTACCTGCTGCTGGCCAACTTCGCCAGCGACCAGCCGTGTGAGCTCAGCAAGGTGACGACAGTCCTCGGTGCACCCGTCTTCAGCGTCCTCACCGACATCAGCAACAGTGGTGCCAAGGCCGTCTTCGCCGTTGAGGAGAACCACTCCGTGGCCAACGTGCTCCGCTTCTTCATCAAGGGCAGCGGCGTGGAAGCCGTGCAGGATGCCGACGACGACACCGTCATCTACCTGCGCAACCTGGTGAAGGGACAGAACCCTGTCACCGTCAGCGCCGCCAACGACACGAAGGCCATCACCCTGGGACAGCGCATCGTAAAGGTCTCACTCATTGACAACAAACTGGTGGCGGAGGACACCGACACCTTTCCCGAAGAGACGAGCCAGGACCTGACCAAGGGTTTCAAGGATGTCACATCGCAGTATCTTGCCAACGCCTCCTTCGAGCTGGACGAGACCTACGGCAAGGCTGACGGCAGCGTCACCCTGGGCAGCGTCACCTACAACCCCTGCTATGTCAACACCGTCAGCGCCGTCAACAGCAAGTGGCCCAACGTGCTGCCCGTCAAGGGCTGGACGGCGGGCAACAAGCTGAGCGGCGGCTCCAACTACTGCCGCATGTACTCCATGCCCTACAGCCAGACCCTGTTCTGCGCCAGTCCCTCCAATGTGGGCAACTACGCCGCCCGCTGCTCGCGCCCTGTCAGCGACGCCGACTGCGGCGACCGCGTGCTCACCGTGCTGAACTCATGGGACAAGGGCGACAACACCATCACGCAGAAGGCAGTGCTGCCCGCCGGCAGCTACCGCGTGCTGATGGATGTCCGCTACGAGTGTCTCAACCAGACGGCTGCCAGCGGCACCACCGTCAGCACGTCGGGGGGCAACACAAACACGTCGCTCACCGGCGTCGTCTACAACGGCAACCACTTCGCCTACCCTCAGGAGCCCAACAGCTGGGAGCAGCTCTTCTTTGACTTCACCGTTGCTGAGCCTCAGGCTGACGTCACCATCTCGTTGGGCTACAGGGCATCGGCCAGCGTGGGTGCCGCCAACAACACGCTGATGTATATCGACAACATCCGGCTGCTGGCTGCCGACGACACCACCACGGGCATCAGCCAACTCGGTGCCAGCCTCGGTTCAGCATCCTCAGCCCTCTATGACCTGCAAGGGCGACGCACACTGAGTGGCGACGCCCTGCGGAAAGGGCTCTACATCCAGAACGGACAAAAAGTCGTGATTCAATGAGCGAAGTGGGAGCTTGCTCCCATTTCCGAGCGTGAACGACTAAGAACGAGTTCAAGGTCGTTATTCCCTGAATCGCAGGAGGTTGAGCTTCTGCTGCGGTGCCAAGGCATTGCTCACCGCCTCGGTATAGGCCGACAGCCGGGCAGAGGTCTCACAGCGAATGTCCTCCACGCTGGCTCCCACCAGGAAACGGTAGGTGCCATCCTCGACCAACCACTGCGAGTTGGCTTCGTCAAACGAGGCCAGCTCGCGTTTCTTTATCTGCATGGTCAGCCGCTGGCTCTCGCCGGGCTGCAGTTCGTGCGTCTTGGCAAAGGCCTTCAGCTCGCGCGCGGGTTTCTCCAGCGTTCCCTGTGGAGCGCTGACATACACCTGGGCCACCTCCTTGCCACTGACGCTGCCCGTGTTCCGCACCGTTACTTCCAGGGTGATGAAATCACCCTGCACAGTGGCCTTCGGCTTCTCGTAGGCGAAGGTGGTGTAGCTCAGACCATAGCCGAAGGGATAGGCCACGCCGCGGCCGAAGGTGTTGAAGTAGCGGTAGCCCACATAGATGTCCTCTTCGTGGTTAGTGTAGTCATAGCCCGAGATGGGGGTCTTGCTGCCGGCCCACTCCTTGAACTGGTAGAAGTCAACATTGCCGGGATAGTTCTTCGTCGACGGATGGTCGGTGGCAGCGAGGGGCCACGTCATCGTCAACCGTCCCGAGGGGTTCACCTTGCCCGTCAGGATGTCGGCAATGCTGTTGCCGCCCTCCATGCCCGGCTGCCAGGCGCAGAGGATGGCGTCGGGGTAGCTGCTCCACGAAGCCGTCTCGATGACACTGCCTGAGTTGATAATCACCACCACAGGCTTGCCCTCGGCGTGGAAGGCGTTGCACACATCGGTAATCAGGGCACGCTCCTCGGCCACGAGGTTGAACTCCGTCTCGATGTCGCGGTCAACGCCCTCGCCGGCCTGACGGCCAATGGTGATGATGGCTGCATCGCTGCCCTTCGCCTCTTTCATAATCAGGATGGGGCTGATGCCAATCTCGGCATACTTCTGCTGTCCGAACATCTCCAACTGATACCATTTTGCAGGATGGCGCTCGGCCTGGAACTTCACCTTGGCGTAGTCAATGTATTTGCGGTAGATGTCAGTCAGCACGGGCGACGACGTTATGCCCACATTCTTCAGCCCTTCCAGCATGTCCACCACGTAGGGCGGGTGCACACAGCCCGAGCCGGTGCCACCTGAAAGGAAATCGTAACTGTTCTCGCCGAAGAGAGAAACCGTCTTGATTTGAGATTTCTTCGACGAGCGAAGCGGCAGAGCCGAGCGGAGATTTGAGGTTTGAGATTTAAGAGTTGAGAATTGAGAGTTGAGAGTTGAGGGCAGGCCCCAGGGCAGAGTGCCGTTGTTCTTCAGCAGCACGATGCCCTCGCAGGCACTCTGTCGCGTGATGGCGGCATGTGCCTTGAAGTCGGGACTGTTGCTGGCCGGATAATGGCGGAAGCTGGGCGTCTTGACAATATATTCCAGCATGCGGCGCACATTGCGGTCCACATCGGCCAGCGCCAGCGTGCCCTCCTTCACCCCCGCGATGATTTCTTCAATCTGCCGCTGCTGTCCAGGCTCCATCAGGTCGTTGCCGGCATGGACCTCACTGACGGTGGTCAGGCCGTCGCGCACGCCAATCCAGTCAGTCATGACGATGCCCTTGAAGCCCCAGTCGTCGCGGAGGATTTTCGTCAGCAGGTCGTGGTTGCCCATCGAGAACTGCCCGTTGATGCGGTTGTAGGAAGCCATGATGGTCCATGGGTTGCTCTCGCGCACGGCAATCTCGAAGCCCCTGAGGCAGAGCTCGCGAGCGGCGCGCTGCGACACGCGCTCGTCGACGCTGGTGCGGTCGGTCTCCTGCGAGTTCACGGCGAAGTGCTTGGCACTGACGCCCACGCCCTCCTGCTGCACGCCGCGTATGTAGGCAGCAGCTATCTTTCCCGTCAGCAGCGGGTCCTCAGAGTAGTACTCGAAGTTACGCCCGCACAGAGGGTTGCGGTGCAGGTTCATGCCGGGGCCCAGGATGACGTCGCAGCGGTACTCCTTCGTCTCGTTGCCAATGGCCTGGCCCACCTGGCTCACCAGGTCGGTGTTCCACGTCGAGGCCAGACACGAGCCGATGGGGAAGGCGGTGGCGTAGAAGGTCTTGTCTGTGCCCTCGCGCGTGGGGTCGATGCGCACGCCGGCAGGGCCGTCGGTGAGCACCGTGGCGGGAATGCCCAGACGGGGAATGGCGGGCGTCGTGCCTGCAGCGCCGGCCACCAGACTGGCCTCGCCACCCACCACGGCACCCTCGCTGAAGAAGTTGTTGGCCCCGCCGACGAGCAGCTTGGCTTTCTCTTCCAGCGTCATTGCCTTCATCACCTCGTCGATGTTGTTCTCATGAAGTTGCGGTGCAGCCTGCTGCGCCTGTGCCATCATGGTCATGGTCATTGCAGTCATGGTAAATAGGATTGTTTTCAGTTTCATGGTTGGATTGGGGTTGATAGATGCTGCAAAGATAGCAATTATTCTGCTTACGGCCAAATTTACCGAGCCCAATTATTCCACGTCTCAAAATAAAGTCGTACCTTTGCAGCCTCAAATGAAAATCAAAGGAAATCAACCACTGATAGCGCACCTGTCGATGTTCGCTGCATGCGCCTTCTGGGGCCTGATGGCTCCGGTGGGCAAGGATGCGATGACGCACGGCCTCGACGGTCTGACCATGGTGTCGCTGCGCGTCTTAGGCGGCTGTCTGCTGTTCTGGCTCACGTCGCTGTTCGTCAAGAAGGAGCATGTGCCGCTGCGCGACAAACTGCTGTTCATCGGTGCCGCCGTCTTCGGACTGGTCACCAACCAGTGCTGCTACACCATCGGGCTGTCGCTCACCTCGCCCATCAACGCCTCCATCGTCACCACGTCGATGCCCATCTTCGCCATGCTCCTGGCCGCACTCATCCTGAAGGAGCCCATCACGGGGAAGAAGGCCATCGGCGTGCTCATGGGCTGCAGCGGCGCGCTGATGCTCATCCTCACCTCGGCAGCCCATGCCACCGACAAGGTGGGCGACATCCGCGGCGACCTGCTGTGTCTGGGGGCACAGTTCTCCTTCGCCCTCTATCTGTCGCTGTTCAATCCGCTCATCCGCCGCTATTCGGTGTTCACCGTCAACAAGTGGATGTTCCTCTGGGCCTCGGTGCTGGTCATCCCCTTCACTGCTGGCCATGTGCAGCAGGTGGTCAGCCAGCCCATCCCCATGCAGTCATGGTTAGAGGCTGGCTATGTCGTCTTCTTCGGCACCTACATCAGCTATATCCTGACGATGATAGGGCAAAAGACGCTACGTCCCACCGTGGTCTCGGTCTACAACTACGTGCAGCCCGTCGTGGCGGTCATCGTCAGCGTCCTGACGGGCATCGGCGTGCTCAAGCCCACGCATGCCCTCGCCGTCGTCTTTGTCTTCGGTGGCGTCTGGCTGGTTACCAAGTCGCGCAGCCGTGCAGACATGGAGCGGCAGCGACGCAGCGATGCTACATCATAGTAGGTTCTTCAAGATTTCGTGTGGGTTAATGACTGACCCCACCCATGCAGTACCGTTTTTACTTTGTGATTACCAAGGCGCCATGGTCCATGCTGACGGTGATAGTGCCACCGTTGCGCAGTGCACCGAAGAGCATCTCGCGCATGAGCAGCGGCTTCAGCTGCTGAGCGATGACGCGGTCCATCTCCCTGGCGCCATACTCCTGGGTGAAGCCCTCCTGCAACAGATGGTCGAAGGCAGCGTCGGTGAGCGTCATCGACACCTGGCGGGCCGCCAGCTTGGCGTCCAGCTCCCTCAGCTTCTTCTTTAGGATAAGGGTGGCCATCTCCCGGTCCATGTCATGGAAGACGACAGTGCCCGACAGACGGTTGAGGAACTCTGGCTTGAAGGTGCGCTTCACCTGTTTCATCATCGCCTCGCCCCGGCTGACGCTGTGGTTGAAGCCAATGCTCTGCGATGCGAACTGCGCACCGGCGTTTGAGGTCATTATCAGAACCACGTTGCGGAAGTCGGCCTTGCGTCCCTTGTTGTCGGTCAGCCGTGCATAGTCCATGACCTGCAACAAGATGTTGTAGATGTCCTGATGCGCCTTCTCTATCTCGTCGAGCAGCAGCACGCTGTTGGGCGACTTGCGTATGGCGTCGGTCAGCAGTCCGCCGTCCTCATAGCCCACATAGCCGGCCGGCGAGCCGATGAGCTTGGCCACGGCATGCTTCTCGGTGTACTCGCTCATGTCAAAGCGTATCAGCGCTATGCCCAGCTCCTTCGCCAGCACGCGTGCCACCTCGGTCTTGCCCACGCCGGTAGGACCGACGAAGAGCAGCGAGGCCAGCGGCTTGTTGTCGTCGAGCAGTCCGGCCCTCGACATCTGCACGGCTTCCACCACCTGGCGTATGGCCTCGTCCTGACCGTATATCTGGCTCAGGAGCTGGTCGCTGAGGGTGGAGAGCTTCTGGTAGTCGTCCTCCTCGGCCACCGCCAGGGCATCCACCTTGCAGGTCTTGGCCAGCACGTCGGCGATGTCAGCCTTGGTTATTAGTGGAGAGTGTTGAGTGTTGAGTGTAGAGTTTGCTACCGCCGTCCCTTCAGGGCGTGAGACGGCGGTAGCAAACTCTCCACTCTCCTCTCTACACTCAAAACTGGCTCCAGCTTCGTCGATGAGGTCGATGGCCTTGTCGGGCAGGAAACGGTCGTTGACATGCTTGGCGCTGGCCTCCACCGCAAAATCCACGGCGTCGGCGGCGTACTTCACATGGTGGAACTCCTCATATCGTGGCACCAGCTGACCGACGATGTGCTTGGCCTCGTCGACGGTAGGCTCGTCAATGTCAATCTGCTGGAAACGGCGGATGAGCCCCTTGGAGCGCGAGAAGTGGCGGTTGTATTCCTCGTAGGTGGTAGAGCCGATGAAGCGGATGGTGCCTGACTCCAGATAGGGCTTCAGCATGTTCGACGCGTCCATGGCGCCCTCGCTGGTGGCCCCAGCCCCTACCAGGGTATGAATCTCGTCGATATAGATGATATTGTTCTGGCTCTCGGCCTGCACGCCGTCCATGATTTGCTTGATGCGGTTCTCGAAGTCGCCCCTGTACTGGGTGCCAGCCAGCAGCGTGCCCATGTCGACCTGATAGATGCGACTGCCCTTCAGCCTGTCGGGCACCCTACCCTCCTCGATGAGCCGTGCCAGTCCCCACACCAGGGCTGTCTTGCCCACGCCTGGCTCGCCCACATGCAGCGGGTTGTTCTTGTCGCGCCGGCACAGCACCTGGATGGTGCGCTGCAGCTCCATCTCCCTTCCCACGAGGGGGTTGTGCTGCTTGTAGAGGTCGTTCATGCAGGTGACGAGCCGCTTCCAGGCTGCCTTGTCAGCGGTCTGTTCACCTTCCTCGTCCTCCGTGTGGTCCAGGTTGTCATCGAAGTCGTAGAAGTTAATCAGCTGGCTCATGAAGTTGGCCTCCTTGCCTTGGAGACAGTCCTTCAGCAGGTAGGCCGCCCATGAGTCCTCGAGGGCGAGGAGCCCCTTGACCAGATGGGGGATGTCCAGCTGTTCGGCGCTGCTCGAGTGCACCGTCTGCACGGCCAGCTCAATCACCTTCGACAGCTGTGCCGATATCTCCGGCAGGGATTCCTGGTCCTCGGGCGGCGTCTCGACGCTCTCCAGATACTTCTTGAGGTCGTCCTGCAGCTTGAAGGGACTGCAGAAGATGTTCAGCGCCGCGTTGAAGTTGAAGTCGTCAATCAGCTCCAGCAGCAGGTGTTCGGGCATGACGAACTCATGCCTGTAGTTCATACTGCACTCGTATGCTTTGTTCAACACCCGTGTGGCGCGCTTTGTCTGTCTAATCTGTGGCATGGTCGTTAGTTCTCTTCCGGTTCAACAGTCAGGCGCAACGGGTAGTTGGCCTCGCGCGCCATATTGGTTGCCTTGCGTGCCTTCGACACGGCAATGTCGTAGCTGTAGATGCCCACCACCGCCTTGTCTGAGTGGTGCACCTGCAGCATCAGTGCCTCGGCGTCCTCTTCGCTCTTGAGGAACACCTGCATCAGTATCATCACGACGAACTCCATGGTGGTGAAGTCGTCATTATGGATGATGACCTTATATCGCCGCGGCTCCTTCAGCGTTGTCCGCTGCCGCTCCCTTACCTGTGACTGTTCTTTTGCCATCTGTATGAAAAAGGATTCAAAGTGAAGTGCAAAGTTAAACAAAAAAAACAAAAGCACAAAGAGATAGCTGAAAATAAATCTTCCCCCATGCCTCTATGATGCTATCAAGATAGAAAACATTACAAATCAAGTACCTGTATCCATGACTCCTTTACTCCTTGCGTTCCTTGTCATTTCAAATAGCCCAATATCGTCTCTGGCGATACCATCATCTTCGTAACTGCACACATGCCAACCCCCATATCCTTCACGCTTGCACCAAGCAAATAGACATCATCGTCAATAATCAAAAACCTATCATGGTTCTTTTGTGGTAGTTGTATGAATTTAATTTCACGATACTGCTCGTTATGCTTTTTCAGGTCTATTTGGAACGGTTCGTAGTAGCGGCTATGAATAGTTGCCTCTACATGATTTGCACGCTTGTCTAAGAGTGTCAACACGCGATCATCCACAAAGTTATCAATCAGCACAATCCTCTTCTTGGCACTTCTCACCAAATCTGAAACGTAAGTCCATGCATCCCATACGCAGCCCGTAGCAAAAATCTGCTCAGGCAAAAGCTTAGGCGATATATCGTCCATTTTTGTCATAAGAGCACTGATTTTCTCATCTGTTTCCTGCTGGCGCTGCTCCAAATGAAAAACCCGATTGAACAAGAAAGCGTTGCTTTCCATGATTTGTTGGCTGGCAGTAAATGCACGCATGATTCGAATATTCATTGCCACTGCCGTTTCAGACCCAAGTACGCTACTCAACATTCCTATGCCATTTCTTGTGAAAGCATATGGGAGCGTTCTGATCTTAGAGAGGTTTTTTGTGGTCGCAAATTGCGACCGCAAAATTGCGATAGCCTCATCCTCTGGTGTTTTTGCAGTCGCAATTTGCGACCGCAAGATGTTCCACTCTTCTTTAGTGAGTTGGAACATAAAATCATCAGGGAAACGCTTTATATTACGTTTCACTTGTTCGTTAAGGCGCTTGTTAAGGACTCCGTAGAGCATCGCCAAGTCAAAATCGACCATCACCTTCTGCCCACGGATGGTGAGAATAAGACTTTCGATATTGATATTATTGAGGGCACGATTAGTGAGCGTGAGGTGTGACTTGTCACTAATTTTAATAGTTTCCTCACTCTGGCTATTATCTTGAATAGATTGTAACATCCCCAACATTTCATCAAAACGGAAATTCAATGCATAATATTTGAATTGGTTTATCCTTGAACGAGCAAATTTGATGTCTTCAAGAAAAGTCTCAATATTATTCGTCCAAGTATAATACCTTTGCTTGTTAGGAATATCATAATAATGGCCACCCTTTGGTAGCGTATTCATAATTGCCTGTCCTTCTTCTATTAGATCCTTGATTCTCATATACTCTTTACTCTTCAAACGGATAAGTTTCGTCGTAAATGTCGCTTAGTAGTTTCTCTTTGTAGA
>CAMVKN010000069.1 GCA_947168045.1 uncultured Prevotellaceae bacterium | reverse complement strand
TCTCGTTGTACTTCCATCAAATGAGGTCACTTCCTTGATCTTTTCCCTCTCGTTCTTCAGTCAACCGTTGTCCACTCTTGTCAACCTTTGTCAACCCTGTCCACGAGATGGCAAAATAAAAGCCCTCAAAATTCTCCGCGGTAGAAATGCGTTGCAAAGGTAAGCGGATTTTTGAGAACCACCAAAAAGCAAGTCTGAAGTGTTAAAATCTAAAAGTAGTTGATATACAGAGTTTTATCTCTATGTGTTTTTCATTGCTTATTGTTGTTTAGAGGTGTCTAAATACATGAGAGAACCCGTTAGAGATCGCGACCGCCTACACTGAGGAGATTTGCAAAATTACAGGTTTGGGACGTGATGAGATAGAGGCGCTATATATAGCGGGCTTTAGTGGTTGGCTGAGGCTTTTTTCCTTTTCCTTACTACACCCACCACCACCAAGACGATGACGAGGGCACCTGCACCGATGAGGACTGGAACAAGTATGCCACCTTCCTTGTCGTCTTCCTCTACACTGTTCAAGATACTAATCAATCCTCGTATCACTTCCCCGAAATTCTCCGTCACGCTTGATTATGACCGTACACTCGTCACCACATGTCAGCTCATAGCTCACACTACTGTTAACAGTCATGCCTCCTGAGCCGAAATATTGAAGACTCTTGATTTCATTAATCTCCTCACACATGGCCGGCTGCACAGCAACAAACAGCACGGCGACAACCCATAAGCTGCATAACAACCATTTCGTTTTCATACTATTCTCTTTTTTATTCAACGATGGGGCAAAGATATAAAAAAGGAATGAAAAACGAAAGAAAAGGATGGAAAAAAGTGATGGATGATTGCATATTTGAAAAATAATCTTTACCTTTGCAGCAGGCAAGAGAGGGGAGATGTAAGAGGTGAGAGGTGAGAGATTAGTTGGCACGCCCAAATAATAATAAAGAATAAAGGGGAAAAACTATCCTCTCACCTCTCACCTCTTACCTCTCCCCTCAAAAAAATAAAAAATATGAGACAGATAATGCTGACAGTACTGCTCGTGCTGGCTTCCACAGGGCTGGCATGGGGACACGGCGAGGCTGCTACGGCAACATCGCCCAACGGACGGCTGACGTTGAAGACGCAGCCGACGGGCTATGCCCTCTACCATGAAGGACGGCTGGCGATGGAGATACCGGTGGTGGGACTAGGCGAGCCGACGGGCAAGGGTCCCGGGGCACCGCTGCGGCTGGTGCGCCGCATTAGCGAGGAGTATAACATGCTGACGGGCAAACGCTTGCATTGCACCAACGAGGGCAACGAGTATGTGGCGACGTTGCCGCACGGCTGCAGGCTGGTGGCACGCCTCTATAACGACGGGCTGGCCTTCCGCTACGAACGAGAGGGTGGGGGAGCGAGTCAGGAGAAACTACTGGAGGCCACGACCTACCGCATAGCCGAGGGCGAACGACGCTGGATGCAGCAATGGACGGAGGCCTATGAGGGGTTCTTCCCCCTGAGCACCACGGCAAAGGTGAAGGCGGAGCGGAGCTTCACGCCGCCATCGCTCTCGCCCGACGGCTTTAACAACCGCTGGGGCTATCCCGCCCTGCTGGAGCCTGCCGACGGCCTGTTCGTGCTGGTGAGCGAGGCGAACATTGAGCGGGGGCAGAGCGCTTCGTGCCTCTACAACGACGGCGAACTGTTCCGCGTGACGCCCGACGCCACGACGACGGCTCCCTCGGGCAACTGGCACACACCCTGGCGCGTGCTCATCGTGGGCTCGCAGGCCGACGTGGTGGAGTCGACGCTCGTCACCGACGTGTCAGAGCCCTCACGGCTCGACGACGTCAGCTGGATTCACCCCGGCGTCGTGTCGTGGATATACTGGGCTTACAACCACGGCTCGAACGACTATCAGATTATTAAGAAATATGTGGACATGGCCGTGACGCTACGTCTGCCCTACGTGCTGATTGATGCCGAGTGGGACGAGATGAAGGACGGCAAGACCATCGAGGACGCCGTGGCCTATGCCCGCAGTCAGGGGGTGAAGCCACTCATCTGGTATAACTCAAGCGTGGGCTGGGTGGACGGCGCGCCGGGACCTAAGTACCGCCTGAACAAACCCGAGGACAGAGAACGTGAACTGGCATGGTGTGAGCGCATCGGCGTGGCAGGAGTGAAGATTGACTTCTTCTCAGGCGACACGCAACGGAACATGGACTACTGCATCGACCTGCTGGAGTGTGCCGCTCGCCACCACCTGCTGGTGAACTTCCACGGGGCGACCATCCCGCGTGGCTGGCAGCGCACATGGCCTAACCTGCTGACCACCGAGGGCGTCTATGGTGCGGAGTGGTATAACAACGTACCGACGTTTACCGACCGTGCTGCCCGCCATAACGCCACGCTGCCCTTCACCCGCAACGTCATTGGCCCCATGGACTATACGCCCTGCACGTTTAGTGACTCGCAGCACCCGCACATCACGACGCGCGCCCACGAGCTGGCGCTGACGGTACTCTTCGAGAGTGGCCTGCAGCATCTGGCTGACCGTCCTGAGAGCTATCTGGCCCAGCCGGACAAGGTGCAGCAGTTCCTCAGCCGGTTGCCCGTGGCATGGGACGAGACGCGCTTCCTGTCGGGCTATCCCGGCGAGACCGTGGTGATAGCGCGCCGTAGTGGCGCCACGTGGTATGTGGTGGGCATCAATGGTACCGACGAGATAGCCACGCTCAACATTCCCCTGGAGCGGCTGCCAGCAGGACTGGGGGCTATGGAGGCTTTCCTCGATGCTAACATCGGCCTCGAGGATGACGGCAAGGTCCGGCAATGGGATATCCTCACGCTGGCCACCGTGCCGTCGACGTTACGCTGTGCGCCGAGAGGAGGATTCGTGATGAAAAGCAAATAGCCCCTCCCCCCAGCCCCTCCCCTGGGAGGGGAGTAGATAGATTTGTAGGCAGAAGTCTTGTCGGCTGTTTCAAGGGAAGAGGTGACCACTCCCCTCCCAAGGGAGGGGTTGGGGGAGGGTCTTGATTGATGCTTGATGCAAGTCAATAAAATAATTGTGGAAAGGTGATTGTATATCCGCAATTATTTGTACCTTTGCACCCCAAATTATGAATCAGATAGCGCGTACATTTGTATTTGTAGCGTTGGTGGTGGCCATCCTGCTGGCGCTCCACTTCCTTCCACAGCTGACCATTGGCGAGACGGAACTGCGTCGTGTCAATGTGCTGAGCGATGTGTTGCCTGAAGCTGGAGACGACGACCTGGGATTCGTGCCTGACGTGCCGGAGCCACCAAAGCCCATCGTGGCGGTGGTGACACCTGGCGCCACGACCGACTCGACGCAGGCTGGCAGCCGACAGCAGCTGCAGCAGCCGACGGCAGGACCGACGCTGCTGCCTACCGACACCACTGGTCTGGGCATCGTGGCACAGTCAACGGGCAGCGACAGCACAATGGTGGTTGCGGTGCCCGTGGCAGCACAGCCCGAGGGCGTGACACCCATCCTCGACTACTCGCAAGGCCGTGCAGGTGGCATGTATCATTTCTATCAGGCCCTGGCCAGCGCACGCCAGCTGGGACGGCCCGTCCGCATCGCCTACTATGGCGACTCGTTCATCGAGGGCGACATCTTCTCGCAAGACCTGCGTGAGATGCTGCAGGACCAGTTCGGCGGCAGCGGCGTGGGTTGGGTAGACTGTGCCAGTCAGGTGCACGGCTTCCGCCAGAGCGTCGTCCACAACTTTAGCGGCATCACTGAGTATGAGGTGGTGAAGCGTCCGTTCAGCAGTACCAACCAAGGCATTGCCCAGCGTTACTTCACGGCCAGCGAAGGCGCGCGCATCACCTATAAGGGTGGCCGTGCCCGCCGTCATCAGGGACAGTGGGCCAAGGCCATCTTCTACCTGCGTAGTGACGGCGGCGTACAGCTGCATACCACGATGAACGGCGACAGCACCCGCGTGGACACCATCGTGGGGGCGGCACGCCTGCAGGCCATAGAGTGTCGTGACAGCGTGCCCATGACACAGGTGAGCTACACCCTGCGCAACATCGGCAGTGGCACGCTGTTCTATGGCGTGGCCTTAGAGCCCGTGAGCGGCGTGGTGGTAGACAACTTCAGCATGCGTGGCTCGGCCGGCTTCACGCTGTCGCAGATACCCGATGCCACGCTGTCGCAGTTTGCTGCCCTCAGACCCTATGACCTCATCGTCGTGCACTATGGACTGAACGTGGCCAACGCCCGGCAGAGCAACTACTCAGGCTACACCAGCAAGATGGGACAAGCCATTGACCATCTGCGCCGTGCTTATCCCCAGGCCAGCATCCTCGTCGTGGGCATGCCAGACCGTGACCAACGGTCGAGCTCAGGTCTGCACACCATGAAGGGCGTGGAGGCCCTGGTGGCCTATCAGCAAATCATGGCCAGTGACCATGGCGTGGCGTTCTTCAGTCTCTTTGAGGCCATGGGCGGCCGCGACAGCATGAAGGAGCTGGTGGAGCAGGGCATGGCAAACAAGGACTACACGCACATCAACTTCAAGGGGGGAAGGCATCTGGCGCGCTTCCTCTATGACGCCATCATGGCAGGATACCACAGCTATGGGTTTTGAGAGGTGAGAGGTGAGAGTTGAGAGGTAAGAGGTGAGAGGTGAGAGTTGAGAGGTAAGAGGTAAGAGGTAAGAGGTGAGAGGTAAGAAGTTAATGTGAAACATGAATTAATAATTGACTGATAGTGATTGACCGCATACTACAACAACTGACGTATAACCCTGAGGAACCACTCATCTTCTCCTCGGGACTGTTCCTGTTCCTGTTTCTGGGATTCTCGTTTTGCTACATGCTGATGCAGCACACGCGGACGCTGCGCCTGCTCTTCGTCACGGCCTTCAGCTACTACTTCTATTATAAGTCCAGTGGCTTCTATTTCTTCCTCTTAGCCGTGGTGACCCTGAGCGACTATATTATAGCGCAGCGCATTGCCACACTCAAGGCCAGGGATGCCGCAGGCCAAATAGCAAATGGTAAATCCGTAAATAGTAAATCAAAGTGGCTGGTGGCCCTCTCCCTAATCATCGACCTGGGACTGCTGGCCTACTTCAAGTATACCAACTTCTTTGCCGGTATGTGGATGCAGATGGTGGGGGGCAACTTCCAGCCGTGGGACATCTTCCTGCCAGTGGGCATCTCGTTCTTTACGTTCCAGAGCATGAGCTACGTCATCGACGTCTACCGTGGCGACCTCAAGCCGCTGCCCTCGCTGCTCGACTATGCGTTCTACGTCAGCTTCTTCCCTCAGTTAGTGGCAGGTCCTATCGTGCGTGCCCGTGACTTCGCACCGCAGATACGCAAGCCCCTGGTCATCACACCCGATATGTTTGCCCGTGGTGTGTTCTTCATTATGATTGGACTGTTCAAGAAGGCCGTCATCAGCGACTACATCTCCTTGAACTTCGTCGACCGCATCTTCGACAACCCCTCGCTCTATACCGGCGTGGAGAACCTGCTGGGTGCCTATGGTTATGCCATGCAGATATACTGTGACTTCTCAGGCTATAGCGACATGGCCATCGGCATAGCACTGCTGCTTGGCTTCCGCTTCCCGATGAACTTCAACGCGCCCTACACCTCGCAGAGCATCACCGACTTCTGGCGGCGCTGGCACATCTCGCTGTCATCGTGGATTCGCGACTACATCTACATCTCGATGGGCGGCAACCGCAAGGGCAAAGTGCGGCAGTATGTCAACCTCATTGTCACCATGCTTCTTGGCGGACTCTGGCACGGGGCCAGTCTCAACTTCGTGGCGTGGGGCGGCATGCATGGCGTGGCGCTGGCCGTTCACAAGTGGATGCGCGAGAACATCTTCCATCACGATAAACACTACCAGAGCCACGGCATACGCAGGGTGCTGGCCGTGGTGCTGACCTTCCATTTCGTGGTGTTCTGCTGGATTTTCTTCCGTAACCATACGTTTGCTGACTCATGGACGATGATTAGCAAAATCTTCACCGACTTCCATCCTGAGGTGTTCATGCAGGTGGTTGAGGGCTACTGGGTGGTGTTTGCCATGATGGCCTTCGGCTACGTCAGCCACTTCGTGCCCGACCGCTGGTGCGATGGCGTTGTGAGCGTCATCAAGCGGGGTGGTGTGGTGGTGGCCGCGCTGCTCATCGCTGTGGTCATCTTCATTGTCATACAGGTGAAGAGCAGCGAGATACAGCCGTTCATCTATTTCCAGTTCTAACAAAAAGGCCTCACCCCCAGGGTGAGGCTTTTTTTTGTGGGCGTTGGTACTGCAGAATTTTGTGTGGGTAAAGCCGCTTTCAAGTTACAGACCCCACCCCCAGCCCCCTCCCCTTGAAGGGAGGGGAGTGCCTGCGGAATCCCATGCGGTGGGCAAGGCGGTAGCCGCTCCCCTCCCTTCAAGGGGAGGGGCTGGGGGTGGGGTCTGTAACTAATCATACCTATTAGAAAGTGTGCCCTTATGCGCGCGCGCACGCGAGAAAAATCGCGATTGATGACAGCCAGGCATGGAGATAATTCAGCCAGGCATGGAGTTATGCTCGCCAGGCATGGAGATAATTTCGCCAGGCATGGAGTTATGCTCATAAAGTGCCGCTTTATTTTCGTAAAGTGCCGCTTTATTCTCAAATTCTCTCGAGAATTTGCCCTTCAAAAGGCCACTTTTTCCTTTCAGTCACCTCCCCACTCAGCTGATGGCTTAATTAAAGAAGTTCCACGACACACCGAGGTGGAGGACGGAGCGGTTGATGGGATAGTGAGGCGTGAGGAACGACATGCGGTTGAAGTTGGTGCCCGTAGCATTGGTCATCATCACGAAGAAACGGGCATGCTTCAGATGCAGGTTGGCGTAGACGTCGACGAAGGGGAAGTTGCCCATCTTCATACGCGAGAACTCCGTCCCCTCGGCAGGCACCGTCACGGCATACTGATTGAGTTGCGGCAGGAACTCGGGAGCCTCGTACTTGGTAAACCATGTGGCTGAGGCACCCAGCTCAACACGCAGGACGTTAGCCACCATGAACTGCAGGTAGAGGTTGGAGAACACATTCAGGCGTGGCAACGGCAACACATCCTCATTGCTGCTGGTCTGCAGGGTGACGATGTTGTCGAAGTGGAGTGGTCCCAGCTTCAGCTGCTGGTCCAGCTGTGCCGTGAGGACGGCCAGCGAGCTGCTGTGCTGGCGGAAGGCGGCGCTGAGCTGTGTGAGCTGTTCCTCGTTGCGGGCGTAGCTCATGGCCAGGTAGGTGTAGTTCTCAATCTCGTCGAGTGCCACACGCAGCGAGGTGCCCGTCTTCTTGTAGCTGAGGCGTCCCTCTAGGTGGGTGCGCGTCTCCTTCTTCAGGTCGTTGTTCCACCAGAAGTGCTTGGCATGGTATTGCCGCTGGATGAACACCGGGTGTAGGTTGTGGATGGCGGCCACGGCGTCCAAGCGGATGGTGTCGCCGAAGAGCTTGAAGTTCAGGTCGGCATGAGCGTCGGCCTTCAGCTGTCCGGCATCCTCGCCAGCGAGCCATGCCTCAGCCGTGACGTTGTAGTGCAGGGCCGTGCCTAAGGTCTTCGTCAGCTGTCCGCCCACGCTGACGCTGTGTTCCGTCCAGCGGTGCAGCCCTACGGAGTCGGTGCCCACCAGCTCGGGCATGTCAAAGCGGCGCAGCTCGTGGGCTGCAAAGACCTTCAGTCCGGCGGGAACGTATTTGTTGAAACCTTCTAACAGACCGATGGCCAGCGTGTTGCGCAGTGACAGGTGCTTCGTGTTGTCATAGATGGAGTCGCCGCGGTAGGCCCCCTGCGGTCGCTGGTTGAAGTAGGTGCTGCCATAGTAGTCTTGGGGCGTGGAGTAAGCCTGATAGATGTGCGAGCTGTTGAGCAGCTCGGCCGTGTGGATGAAGCTGGTGACGGGCACGAACTCGCGCTTCACAAAGAGGCTGGCACTGTCAGTGAGTGCCTTCTCGGCGGCGATGAGCGAGTCAGCCTGCTGCTTCGAGGTGACATTGATGCGTCCGTCGCCTGTGGTGGGCGGGGTGCCGAGCGAGTCGCTGGCGGCCTTCAGCGAGTCAGCGGGAAGGGGCTGCGGTGCATCGCCCATGATTTTGGCATCGTCGGGGCGTCCTGACGGTGCAGGCCCTTCAAGCTCACCCTTCTCCTTCTTCTTCTCCATCTCCTTCTGCTTCTTCTCGGCCTCAGCCTCCATGGCAAACTTCTTGGCCTCAATCTCCTCGGCCGTCATGGGCACCTGTCGGTAGAAGCCCACGCTGTAGCGGTGAGTCAGGAACAGGCGCTGAAAGTCGTTGCGGTTCCAGTTGTTGCTCAGCTGTGTGGGTATCTCGTTGTCACTGTAGCTTTCGGTAAACAGCTCAGGGTGGGTGATGTAGTTGTCATTGGTGATGCCACCGTTCTCCGCCGCTTTCTGGTGGTAGGTCTGGAAGAGGAGGTGCAACTGGTAGCGGTCGCCCAGGTGCGAGCCATAGAACGACGCCAGGAAGTGGCTGTTGTTCTGGTTCTGGAAGTAGCCCCTGGCGTAGCGGTAGTCCAGGTCGAAGCCCAGTCCGGTGCGCTTGTTGGCGTTGACGGCAAAGCGGGCGTCAAGCAGGTCCTCGCCGTTGGTTTTGTCGCCACAGCTGCCATAGCTGAGGTTAGTGATGGGCGACAGGGTGTTGGTGAAGTGCCACTCGTCGGGCTGGCGCAGCACCTGGTCGTAGGTGTCGGTGAAGAAGGTCTGCGTGGCCTCCTTTCTGTCAGTAAAGATGCGCGAGAGACGAGCGGTGAAGTTCGAGCCCACAGTGTTGTACTGTCCGTGCATGCCAGGCCCCATGGTCGACTGCGGGTACAGGTGCGGCATGGTGTCGACTTCGGCAGGGCGGACATCGCCGAAGCGACGGTCTACCGTCCATACATGTATGCCCTTGGGCACCACCTTGGCCGCCTTGGTGGTGTCGTTGCTGTGCGGGTTGAAGTTGTTGTTGCGCTGGGTGATGTTGCCGTTGGCGTCAATCTGGTTGACATCCTGTGCACTGCAAGGCAACGACAGGCCGCCGAGCACGGCCATCAGCCCCATAAACAGCAACAGCACGGAGCGTTGCTGTCCGTGCGAGTGTTGATGGTGATGCTTTTTGATATTCAAATGCTCTAAATCTTAAAGATGCGGAGGAAGAGTTCAACGAACTTGAACACCAGCGACACGATGAGAATCCACTTGGCCACATCGTGGTCGGCGTTGAAGTAGACGATGAGTCCGGTGATGGCCCCCAGCATGAAGATGATGTTCAGCCACATGCGTAGCACCCGGGTGCGCGAGGAGTCGCGAAACGGCTCCAGGTTGTGCCGCTTTGGCCTGTTGGCCATGGCCTCCTCCACGTTTTTCTGCAGTTCCTCGTCGGTCATTTACTTCAGTGCGTTGGTAAACAGTTCAAAGAGGTAGTCCTTCCTGTCAATGGTCTTGCGACGGAACTTGCCGCTGAGTCGTGCCAGCTTGGTCTGCTTCTTGTTCAGGCCGTAGCGGTCGGTAATCCATTCCTCGGCGTTGAGGGCCTGCGGCTCGCGTTCCTCATCATATAAATAATGTATGCGCGTGAAGGTCAGCTTGGCCTGCCCGTCGCTGCACTCGGCCAGCAGCGTGTACATCATCCGCGTGTAGTCGAAGTTCAGCGGCTGACGCTTGAACACCAGCTGTTCCTGAAGGTTGGCCGCCACCACCATTTTCTCCTTGTCCTGCAGGGTGATGCGGCTGTTCTCATACTGTTCCTCGCCCTTGAGCAGCTCGTTCATCTGCGCCAGCACGATGTCGAACACCTGCTGTGCACTCTTTCCGGGGGCGCTGATGGTAGTGGTAAACGTGACCTTGCCGTCCACTTCGGGCACGGCGCCTGCCAGGTATTTCTGGTCAGGGTTCTGCTGTACCTCTGTCCTGGGTCTCTCCCACGTGTTGTCCTGGGCCGTGGCGGCTATGGGCATGCCCAGGAGCAGGGCTATGATGAATCGTTTCATAAGCATGAAGGTTATAATGACGGTGCAAAATTACAAATTAAATTCATAATACATGACGGCGTATAGAAAAATTTAGGAAAAAAAACTATTTTTCTTTTCTTTTCTCCCGTCTTTTTCGTACCTTTGCCGAAAATAAGCAGCATTAAGCATTCTACAAAGATGCACATTGTCATAGCAGGAAACATTGGCAGCGGCAAGACCACACTCACCGCTATGCTGGCCCGCCACTACGGGTGGGAGCCGCGGTATGAGACCGTGGCCGAGAATCCCTATCTGGAGGACTACTATCGCGACCTGCACCGCTGGTCGTTCAATCTGGAGGTGTTCTTCCTGAAGGAGCGCTTCCGCGACCTCATCAGCATAGCCCACTCGCAGCATACCGTCATTCAGGACCGCAGCATCTTCGAGGGCGTCTACGTGTTCATGGAGAACAACCGTGCCATGGGGCATCTCAGCGACCGCGACTACGAGACGTTCATGGAGCTGTTCGAACAGATGATGACGGTGGTGCGTGTGCCCGACCTGATGATTTACCTGCGTGCCTCGGTGGCCCATCTGGTGGGCAACATCCAGAAGCGCGGGCGCGACTATGAGCAACAGATACAGCTGGACTACCTGGAGAATCTGAACCGCCGCTACGACGACTTCATTGCCAACAAGTACACCGGTCGTGTCATCACCATTGACAAGGACCGTCTCGATTTCCAGCACAATCCGCGCGACTTTGCGCAGATTGTGGACAGCATCGACCGCACGCTCTTCGGCCTCTTCCCCATCCAAGGTAATGGGCAGAGCGTACAGGACAAAACGACCATTGAACATTAAGCATTAAGAATTATGCATATAGCAGTAGCCGGAAACATTGGCAGCGGCAAGACCACCTTGACACGCCTCCTGGCCCATCGCTACGGATGGACCCCACGATTTGAACCCGTTGACAACAACCCCTACCTGGCCGACTTCTATGCCGACATGGAGCGGTGGTCGTTCAACCTGCAGGTGTACTTCCTCAACAAGCGCTTCAAGGAGGTGGTTGAGATATCTAAGTCGGAGGACACCATCATCCAGGACCGCACCATCTTCGAGGATGCCTGCATCTTCGCACCCAACCTTCACGGTCAGGGGCTGATGAGCGACCGCGACTTCGCCAACTACAAGGACCTGTTCGAGCTGATGATGTCGCTGGTGAGCCTGCCTAACCTGATGATTTACATCCGTGCCAGCATTCCCACCCTTGTGGCACAGATACAGAAGCGTGGCCGCGAGTATGAGCAGACCATGCGCCTGGACTATTTGCAGGGTCTGGAGCGGCGTTACGAAGACTGGATAGCCCAGTACAAGGGGCAGCTCATCGTCGTCGACGGCGACAAGTGCAAGTTTGGCGACAACCCCGACGACCTGAAGCAGGTCACCGACATGATTGACGCCAAGCTCTACGGTCTCTTCCCCATGGAGTGAGGTCCTGGCGGCATGTAAAAAAAGAGTTAAAACCTATGGCGTTTGCAAAAAATGCCTTACCTTTGCACCCACAAAGACATCACTAATCAATACCAATCATTGTATGAACGAACAAGCAGGAATAAAGCCATACGTCATTGGCTTGGACTTAGGAGGTACGAACTCCGTATTCGGAATCGTTGACTCGCGCGGCGAAATCAAGGCCACGACAGCCATCAAGACTGGTGGCTACGACAGCGCCGAGGCATACGTAGAGGCTTCTGTCAACGCCCTCATGCCCGTCATTGAGCAGGTGGGCGGCATAGAGAAAATCAAGGCCATGGGCATTGGTGCCCCCAACGGCAACTACTACAGCGGCACCATTGAGTTTGCACCCAATCTGCCCTGGGCCCACGACACGAAGGTGCCCCTGGCACAGATGTTCAGCGACAAGCTGGGCGGCATCCCCGTGGGTCTGACCAACGATGCCAATGCAGCCGCCATCGGCGAGATGGTCTATGGCGTGGCCCGCGGCATGAAGAATTTCATCGTCATCACCCTCGGCACCGGCGTGGGCAGCGGCATCGTGGTCAACGGTCAGCTGCTCTATGGCAGCGACGGCTTTGCTGGCGAGCTGGGCCATGTCACCATGGTGCGTGGCAAGGAAGGACGCAGCTGCGGCTGTGGACGCACCGGCTGTCTGGAGGCTTACTGCTCGGCTACCGGCGTGGCCCGCACGGCGCGCGAGCTGCTGGCCACCACTGAGCGCCCCTCGTTGCTGCGCAACATGAAGCCCGAGGACATCACCTCGCTCGACGTCAGCATCGCTGCTGGCAAGGGCGACGAGCTGGCCAAGGAGATTTATGAGTTCACCGGTCACATGCTGGGCGAGGCCTGTGCTGACTTCGCTGCCTTCTCATCGCCTGAGGCCTTCATCTTCTTCGGAGGCATGGTCAAGGCTGGCGACCTCATCATGGAACCCATCAAGCGTGCTTACGACGAGCATGTGCTGAAGATTTTCCGTGGCAAGGCTCAGTTCCTCGTCAGCGGACTCGACGGTGCCTCAGCCGCTGTGCTCGGCGCATCGGCCGTGGGCTGGGAGGTGTAGTAACACTGCGCTCCCCTTGTGCTTTTTGGAAACATGGAACGACTGAGTAGCGACACCGGGCTGGTGCTCGAAGGCGGCGGCATGCGCGGCGTCTTCACCAGCGGTGTGCTCGATGCGTTCATGAAGCACGAGGTCTATTTCCCCTACGTGGTGGCGGTGTCGGCCGGAGCCTGCAACGGCATGAGCTACATGAGCCGGCAGCCCCGCCGCGCACGTTATTCCGACATCGACCTGTTGCGCAAGTACGGCTACATATCGCTGAAGAACCTGGTGGTGAAGGGCAGCATCTTCGACCCGAACCTGCTCTACGAGCGTTTCCCCAACGACATCCTGCCCTTCGACTATGAGGCTTACGGACGCAATCCTGGCGTGTTCGAGATGGTGTGCACCAACTGCCAGACAGGTCAGGCCGAGTATCTGACCGAGAAGAGCGACCGCCGCCGCATGATGGCCATCGTCAAGGCCAGCAGCTCGCTGCCCTACGTGGCACAAATCACCGACGTGGACGGCAAGCCCATGCTCGACGGTGGCATCGTCGACTCCATTCCCGTTGAGCATGCCGTGGCTACGGGGCACCCCATGAATGTGGTGGTGATGACCCGCAACCACGGCTTCCGTTCAACGGAGACGGACCGCAAGGTGCCCCGCTTCATCTATGGCAACTACCCCCGTCTGAGGGTGGCACTGAGCCACCGCGTGGAGGCATACAACCGCCAGTTAGAGCTGGTGGAGCGCATGGAGGCTTGGGGCGAGGTGGTGGTCATACGTCCGCATCGCCCCATGGAGGTGGACCGCATCTGCCGTGACCCCGAGAAGCTGGAGCGGCTCTATCAGGAGGGATATGCTGAAGGAGAGAAATTCTGTCAGAGGTTTGAGATTTGAGAATTGAGAATTGAGAATTGAGATTTGAGATTTAATTATACTCCATATCTTGTCGCCATTCCGATGGTGCTTTGCGTGGCTTTTTCGTCGTGTTCCGGACAGAAACGGGAGACGGCGGCATCGGCTGTTGACAGCACCGCCGTTGAGGCACCCAAGCCTCCGACGCTGGCTGAGCTGACGCTGCCCGATACAGCCTACGCATCGGTGGCTGCCCTGCACTATGTGGTCGAGGACATCGACTCGACCGCCCGTCCGCTGACCTATTATGACGACCTCTATGACCGCCCCGACCGTGTGATGACCTTCCGCCGAGGGCTGATGCGCAATGCCGACTTCGGCGGTCGTGTGGAGGGCACACCTAATGACATCGAGGTCGCATGGAGCTACGACACCCCCTACGGGCGCGCCGAGACGCGCTTCGGACAGTGGGGTGGGGGAACGGGCTGGACGGGCCAGCCCCTCTATGTGCACTGGACTGACGAAGAGATGGACAGCCTGCGTAGTGGCGGTGCGCCACTGACGGCTGACTTCGGCCCCGAGGAGGTGATGGTGGGCTCGCTGTGTGGCGAGGCGTTCTTCCTCAACTTCCAGACGGGCAAGCCCTCGCGCCAGCCCCTTGACCTGCACAATGTGGTGAAGGGCACCATGTCCTTGGACCCCGAGCTGATGAACCTCTATGTGGGGCAGGGCGTGCCCAAGGGCGAGCCGCTGGGGTGCCAGGCTTTCTCGCTGACCACCCACCAGCGCGGCACCTTCTTCAGCGACCAGAGGGCATGGCGTGGATGGCAAGCCTTCGACTCCTCGCCCATCGTGGCCGGCGGCTACCTGTTCTGGCCCGGCGAGAATGGCAGCCTGTTCAAGTTTGAGCGAGAGCGCAGCGGACAGCTGCGCCGCGTCAGCACCCTGCGCTACAGGGTGAACGGTGCCGCCCCAGGCATAGAGTCCAGCCTCTGCGTCTATCGCAACTACGGGTTCTTCTCTGACAACCACGGCAACATCGTCTGTGTCAACCTGAACACCATGCGCCCCGTATGGCATGTCAAGAACCTCGACGACAGCGACGGCACCATCGTCTGCCGCGTGGAGGATGACACACCTTATCTGTATTGCGCCTGCGAGGTTGACAAGCAGGGCACCAATGGCCAGTGCCGCTTTATGAAGCTGAAGGCACTCACCGGCGAGGTGGTGTGGGAACAGCTCATCAGTTGCAACCGCATTGACTTAGGCTCGAAGGTGCTCGACGGCGGCATGTATGCCACACCGCTGCTGGGCCAGGGCGACTGCCATGACGTCATCTTTGCCAACATCTGTCGCAACAGCGCACATCCCGACCGCGGACAGCTGACGGCCATCAGCACCGTCGACGGACAGGTGCGCTACACCCTGGGCTATGGCAACTTCTGCTGGTCGTCGCCAGTGGGCTTCACCAACGAGGCCGACGAATTCTTTGTCTTCACGGCTGATGCCAACGGTGTCGTCTGGCTCGTCAGGGGACGCGACGGCGAGGTGCTGTGCAAGAAGTCGATGGGGGCCAACTTTGAGTCGTCGCCCGTCGTCGTGGGCAACAGTCTGGTTGTGGGCTGCCGGGGTACTAAGATTTATAAGTTTACCATCAAGAGTTAAGAACTAAGAGTTATCGCTACACGATTAAGTATTATATATTATGATGAGACTGCTCCGCCTGATAGGTTTATCATTTATCATTTGTTATTTGTCATTTAGCGGCGCAGCCGCGCAGGGCACCGACCTGCTCTCGGCCAAGAAGGGCGTCATACCCGGGGGATATAACTTCTGGGTCTATACCCCCGAGGACTATTACTACACCCAGGAGTCAACACCCCTGGTGCTCTTTCTGCACGGTGCCAGCCTCTGCGGCCACGACCTGAACCGTGCCCTGCGCTATGGCACGGTGGCCGCCATCAAGATGGGCCGTCAGGTGCCCGCGCTGGTCATCACCCCGCAGAACCCCGGCGGGCCGTGGAACCCCAAGAAGCTGAACGACATCCTGGAGTGGCTCGACAACAATGACTATGCCTACGACCACGCCCGTGTCTATGTCCTGGGCATGAGCCTTGGCGGCTATGGCACGCTGGACTTCGTGGGCACCTATCCTGAGAAGGTGGCAGCAGCCATGGCGCTCTGTGGCGGCTGTACGCTGAAAGACCAGTCGAAGATGGGCGACGCCCCCCTGTGGATTATACATGGCACGGCCGACAGGGCCGTCAGCGTGCGCGAGTCGCAGGTGGTGGTCAACCGCATGAAGCAGGCCGGCATCACCCAGCGCCTGCGCTACGACTGGCTGCCGGGAGCATCGCATGGCGCCCTGGCTCGCTATTTCTATACCTACAAGACCTACGAGTGGCTCTTCTCGCACTCGCTGCGCGACCCCGACCGTCCCGTCAACCGCGACATCAACATCACCCAGGGCGACCTCAACCAGGCCTACCGTGACATGGAGAAACGCGTAGAGCAGTTAGAGACAGAATAACATTATAACATCATAAAAAGAAAATGGGAAAAGTAATCTTGACCGGAGACCGCCCAACGGGCAAACTCCACCTGGGCCACTATGTGGGCTCACTGCGCCGCCGCGTGGAACTGCAGAACGCCGGCGGCTATGACAGCATGTTCGTGTTCATGGCCGATGTGCAGGCACTGACCGACAATGCTGACAATCCTGAGAAAATTAGGCAGAGCATCATCAACGTTGCGCTCGACTATCTGGCAGCTGGCCTTGACCCTGCCAAGTGCACCATCTTCATACAGAGCCAGATACCTGAGCTGGCAGAACTGACCACCTATCTGATGAACCTCGTCTCGGTGAGCCGCGTGCAGCGCAACCCGACGGTGAAGACGGAGATAAAGATGCGTGGCTTCGAGGGCGAGAGCATCCCCCTCGGGTTCTTCTGCTACCCTGTCAGCCAGGCTGCTGACATCACGCTCTTCAAGGCTACCACCGTGCCTGCTGGCGAGGACCAGGAGCCGATGCTTGAGGTGACGCGCGAGCTGGTGAACCGCTTTAACAACACTTATGCCCCCGTGCTCGTAGAGCCATACATCCTTCTGCCTGAGAATCTCACCGCCCGCCGTCTGCCTGGCACCGACGGCAAGGAGAAGATGTCGAAGAGCCTGGGCAACTGCATCTATCTGAGCGACTCAGCCGATGAGGTGTGGCAGAAGGTGCGCTCCATGTATACCGACCCCACCCACCTGAACGTCAGCGACCCCGGACATGTGGAGGGCAACGCCGTCTTCACCTATCTCGACGCCTTCAGCACCGACCAGGACTTTGCCGACTTCTGGCCGGAGTATCAGAACCTGGACGAGCTGAAGGACCACTACACGCGTGGCGGCTTAGGCGACATGAAGTGCAAGAAGTTCCTCAATCAGGTGCTCAACAAGTTCCTGGAGCCCATGCGTCAGCGTCGCCATGAGCTGGAGCAGGACATTCCCGAAATCTATAACATCCTGCGGAAGGGCACCGAGCAGGCTCGTCAGGTGGCTGCACGGACCATGGACGAGGTGCGCCACGCCATGCGCATCGACTACTTCAACGATGCGGAACTCATAGCACAGCAGGCTGAGGCCTTCAAGGCACAGCAGTAGGTGCCATCGTTGTCAGATTCTCTGGGCCCGCTCGGTTTTTCTCGCGTCCCGTTCCTCGACGAACGAAGCGGCAGAGCCGAGCGGGTTAGGATTCCATTACAGAAGTCCGTGCTCTTTCAATATCTCCACCATTTCCGCTGGTGTCACTACAATCGGTTTCTCAGGGAAATGCTTCTTGTTGCCAGTCACCAGATAGGCATCCTCTTTCGACATGGTCACTTCGTAGAACACCACATCCTTAGGGTCAGGGAAATGCTCAGAGGAAGGCACTCTTTCTCCGTGAATACCATTCATCAAAATCCTGTCTATAGCCCACTTTATTAAGTGTTCTGGGATATCGAACTTCTTGCGGTGTAGTACTTCGGTATATTCGTCAATTATTTCATCACTATATACGGGGATAATTTTCCCCTGCAAAACAGCAGCCCATACTTTTGACGTAGAGGCCGACAGGTTCTTTGTAATATAAGCAGACACGATGACATTTGTGTCGATAACTGCATAAATCATGCTGTTGCCTTTTTCTTGCGATTCATTTCCTCTCGTGCCAACCTGATTTCCTCATTGATTTCTTCCATCGTCAGTTCGGGCCTGTTGCTGGCTGCAACTTCCCTCCGAAACGCATAGAAATCATTCAATACGTTATCTTCTGATGGCTTAGCAGCGATTTCGAATGGAATCTTCCTTTTCCTTACCACTGCATTAGCAAAGATATTCATCGCCGTGTTTACGCTCATGCCAAACTGCGAGCAGAGTTCCTCAAACTGAGCCTTGATGCCAGCATCCATACGGACGGTCATTGATACTTGTGCCATAATCTTTTCTTTAATTAATGTTTTCGGCTGCAAATATAAGCAATTTATTCCATCCCGCCATCATTTTGACGTAAAAATTCATCTTGTTGGCGAATTTTACTCGTTTAACTGAACCAAGTTCGACTTTCTTCACGCTCGGCAAAGGATACAAGTATCCTCTGCTCTAGCTTAATCAGAAAGTTCATCGCACATATGGTATTTGATATCGTAGTTCTTCGACAAGCGCAGCGACTTCGTCGGTTACATTGGCAAGCAAAGTGGCATAGCCGAGCGGATGATGAAGTCGGGTTATTCTTCCGTAAAACCGTAGTGTTTTGCAAGGACTTTGTCAATTTCTTCGGTGATGGTTTTTGACTTTTTGGGATAGTACTCATCATATATGACATCATTACCTGTTTTTTTATAGTGAGTAGGCTTTGTGTACTTGTTTCTCTCATAATCATTAAACAGTTTTGCGTTCGATATACTCCGTGATGTCCTCCTTGGTGTAGTAGGCTCTCATCTTTGCACGGTCGTTGAAATACTGCTCGAAGATGTAGCTCAGCACATCCAAGTTGATGACGCGACCTGTAGCCGTCAGGCGGTCGTCAAGATGCCAGTGCCAGTTGTCGAAGAAGGCAAAGAGGCTATCGAAGGCTTCATTAGCAATGTCAATGTCGGGATAGTTCTTTTCCAATTCGTGCTCATCGAACATACCTCCATTCAGATAAGGTATGCGTCCGTACGCGTTTTCAAACTCTCGAAAGTGTTGAGGAATGTTCAAAATACAATAATAATAATTAAGTTACTATGTTTGCACCAGCAAACGCGAAGTAGTGTAGCAGAGGCTCCACGA
>CAMVKN010000068.1 GCA_947168045.1 uncultured Prevotellaceae bacterium | reverse complement strand
AAGAGCCTCCCCAAGCCCCTCCGAAGGAAGAGCCTCCCCAAGCCCCTCCGAAGGAGGGGATGTTTGGTTACATTATTACTCGTATTGTTATCGTTTTTTCTCATTGCTTTATCTATTAAAACATCCCCTCCTTTGGAGGGGCTTGGGGAGGCGAGGGGCTTGGGGAGGTCTTTCAGTCACTCCTTTTGGCCTGCCGGGCTAAGTAGGTGAACACATGGTCCATGTCGGGCTGGTGAAGACGCAGCTTCAGCTCGTCGGGTGTACCGAGGGCACTGATTTTGCCGTCGACCATGATGGATATGCGGTCGCAGTATTCGGCTTCGTCCATATAGTGTGTGGTCACGAAGACGGTGATGCCTCTGGCGGCGGCAGCGTAGATGAGCTGCCAGAACTGTCGGCGCGTGGCAGGGTCAACGCCGCCGGTAGGCTCGTCGAGGAATACCACGCCCGGCTCGTGGACGATGGCCACCGAGAAGGCCAGCTTCTGCTTCCACCCTAAGGGCAGCGAGGCGACGAGGTCGTGCTTGTGTGCAGTGAACTGCAGGCGCTCCAGCAGTGCGTCGGTCTTTCGGGCTATCTCTTTGTCGCCCACGCCATAGATGCCCGCAAAGAGCCGGATGTTCTCAGCGATGGTCAGGTCTTCGTAGAGCGAGAACCGCTGCGACATGTAGCCGATGTGCTTCTTGATTTGCTCGTGCTGTGTGCGGATGTCGTAGCCCACCACCGTCCCCGTTCCGCTGGTAGGCTGGCTGAGGCCCGTCAGCATGTGCATGGCCGTGGTCTTGCCCGCGCCGTTGGCACCGAGGAAGCCGAAAATCTCACCACGTCTGACGCTGAAGGTGATGTCGTCGACGGCGCGGAACGTGCCGAAGGCTTTGACCAGGTGTGACACCTCGATGACGTTGTCGTGGTCCGTTGGCTGCTGTGACACAGCAGCAGACTGGACGATGGGTGGCGGGTTGAAGACATGGCTGAAGCGGTCGAGGATGACGTCAGGCGCGTCGATGCCCTGCAGGCGTCCGCCGTCGATGAAGGCCACACGCTCACAGCGGCGCACCTCGTCGAGATAGGGCGTTGAGGCCACGATGGTGATGCCGCGCTCCTTCAGCGTGACCAGCATGTCCCAGAACTCCTTGCGGCTGACCGGGTCAACGCCCGTGGTGGGCTCGTCGAGGAACAGCACGCTGGGATTGTGGACCAAAGCGCACGACAGGGCCAGCTTCTGCTTCATGCCGCCCGAGAGTGCCCCCGCCTTGCGGTCGTTGAAGCGCTCAATCTGCGAGTAGACCGCCTTGATGGCGTCATAGCCCTCGTCCACGGTGGTGCCGAAGAGGGTGGCGAAGAACTCCAGGTTCTCCCTCACCGTCAGGTCCTGATAGAGCGAGAAACGGCCTGGCATGTAGCCCACCCGGCAGCGCACGTCGCGCATCTCTTTGGCCACGTCGTAGCCGTCGACCGTGGCCGTGCCGGCATCGGGCAGCAGCAGTGAGCAGAGGATGCGGAACATCGTCGTCTTGCCAGCCCCGTCAGGACCTATCAGCCCGAACAGCTCGCCCTTGCCCACGGTGAACGACACGTCGTCGAGCGCCTTCACTGGAGCCTCGTTCCCCCTCCAGCGGGAGAAGGGAGTGCGGCCCTTTCTCCCGTAGGTTTTGGTGACGTGACTTACAATGATTGCTTCATTCATAGGTTCTAATGCTAATGTACTTTCACTTCACCGTACATACCTATCTTAATATATCCGTCGTTCTTGACGGCTATCTTCACGGCATAGACCAGGTCGGCACGCTCGTCGTCGGTGAGGATGGTCTTGGGTGTGAACTCCGACTTTGACGATATCCATGCCACGGTGCCCTCGTAGGTCTTCCTCTGCCCGTCGCCATAGTCGGCCAGCACCGTCACCTTCTGTCCGAGCTTGATGTCATGCAGCTGGGCTGAGGTGACGTAGGCCCGCATGAACATGTCCTGCGTGTCGGCCATCTTGAAGAGCGGCTTGCCCACGGTCACAAACTCGCCGCGCTCCACATATTTCTCTAACACCGTTCCCTTGGTGGGCGTGACGATGTGACACTTGCGCAGCATGTCCTGCAGCTGGCTCACCTGCATGTCGGCGGCTGCCGTCTGCTTGTCCAGGGTGCGTGTGCTGGTGGTGAGCGTCGCTATCTGTGCGTCCAGCTGCCGCTGTAGCACCTTCACCTGGCTGCTGGCATCGTCGAGCATCTTGCTCGGCGCGGCGCCGTCGGCCACCAGCTCGCGGTAGCGCTGCTCGTCCAGCTGTGCCTTGGCCAGCTGCTGTCGGGTGGCGGCTATCTGGCGCTCCATGTCGGGCTTCTGGCTCTGGTACACCTCCTTTGTGGCGTCTATCTGCTGAATCTTCAGCCATGTCTGCGTGGTGTCTATCAGTCCCACCTCGCAGCCCATGGCCAGTTCGTCGCCCTCATTGACGCTGAACGTCAGCAGGGTGCCGCTCTGTTCGGCAAACACCGTGGTCTCAGTAGCCTCGAAGGTGCCGGTGGCGTCATATTCCTTCTTGCTGTCTCCGCAGGCGGCCGTCAGTAGGGCTGCTCCTGCCAGTAATAGTATTCTCTTCATGGTCATGTCAGTTGTTCGTGGTGTATTTGTTGTCATATATCTCCTTCAGCATTTCTATCTCGTGCATGGAGCGCTGCACGCGGGCGGCGTTCTCCTGGTTGATTTCGCGCAGCAGGTCGTTGACGTCGATGATGCCGTGCGCCAGCTTCGACTCGGCAGCACTGCGTACTGACGAGCGCAGGGCAATGATTTCCTCGTCGCCGGCCGTCAGCCGCTGGTACTGGGCTATCCTCTCGTTCTGCTGAATCTGTTCCAGGCGGTTGTTGAAAAGGAACACCTCGCGGTTGCTCTCCGTCAGCCCGCGCTGCAGCTGTATCTTCGCCTTGTCGTTCCTGCGGGTGTAGAGCGCACCGATGTTCCACGTCAGCCGTGCGCCAATGATGCCGTTGAGGCTCCAGCGGTGTGCCATCATGTCGTCGAACATGTTCAGGCCGGGGTAGCCGTAGAATCCCTGTGCAAAGATGCCTATTCTGGGCATCAGTGCCGCGTCCAATGCCTTCTCCTGTGCGTTGGCCAGCTGCAGCTGCGCGTCAAAGAGGCGCATCTCCGGTCGTTGGCTCCCCTGCTGTCTGCTGGGCTCCGGCTTCCTCACCTCCTTCACCTCCATGCCGCAGAGGGCGCTCAGCATGGTCAGCAGCATGCGCTTCTGCGACTGCAGGCTCGTGGCCTGCTGCACCACGTTCAGCCGCTCTGCCCTCACGTTCTGCCAGTCGCTTTCGGCCGCCGTGCCGCCTCTGACCATGGCCTCCAGCTTACGCTCGTTGCCGTCGAGCAGCTCCTGCAGGTCGTGGTTCAGCAGCAGCTGTTCGTCAAGCAGCAGCAGGGCGAAGTACATCTCGTTCACCCGCTTGCGCACGGCATAGAGGTTCACTGCCGTCTGTGCCTCCTGCACCTTCCCCTGCTGGCGGGCTATGGCCTTCTGGTTCTTGATGGCCGCCCCGTCGAACACCGTCTGGCTGATGTCAATGCCCAGCCGGTACTGGTCTTTGGTCAGCCCCTTCATGTCGATGCCCATCTGCCGGTAAACGGCCTGCATCTGGTCGGGGAAGCTCACCACGTCGGTTTGATAAGTGGCCTGTGCCGTGGCCGACACCTGCGGCAGCCATCCTTTCTGGAGGTTGGCCACCGTCAGGGCGGTTGTCTTCTCGATGAGGCCGTACTGGCTTATCAGCGGATAGTTCTGTTCAGCTGCTTGCTGGCACTCGTCCAGCGTCTGCGCCTGGCTGAACGACAAGTGGCCAATGACAAATGACAAGGCTAACAACAATCGTCTCATAAGCATCTTGTTTTTCTGTCTTTTGATTTCCTTTTTGTGTCTCATGCTGCAAATTTACGCCTATTTCTTCGTATTTCGGTTACGAATCTGTATGAAAAGAATTCGAATTTGTACGTTTTTCGTTGTTTCTTGCTTCTTTTCTCGGGAAAATATACTAAATTTGCAGCTTCATCATACAAATCAGAAATCTTTCTGCCTATGGCAAACACTAAACCCATCAGTTATTTCTCGGTTGACTGCGTCAACCTGCACGAGGTGGCAGGCACGGAGAGCCATGTGTTCGACAATGATGTCATCAGCATCATCCTGAACGGTAGCCCCTATGAAAGTTCGTTTCTCCACGAAGGCCACATCTACCAGCTTCCGGAACCCCGCTTGCTTGTCGTGACCAGCGGTGAGGGCGACGTGCACCTGAACCTTGAGGAATATCACGTAGACAAGGGTACCGTCATCCTGACGCCCCCTGACATCATCTTGGAGATTGAGCGCTGCAGCCAGGACACAAAGATATGTGGCATTGCCATCAAATGGCAGCTTGACATTGCCGAGACGATGGTGGTAAAGGCAAAGCCGAAGGACTATGAGTTGCTGCTGCGTATGCTTTACTTGCTATGGGACATGGCCAGCCCGTCACCTTTCCGCCATGACAGCGTCAGACAGATGGTGGCCGCCATGATGTCGAATATAGCCTATATGAAACAGGAGTCAGAGCTGATGGCGCCTGTAGCCATCCCCTCACGCAGCCAGCTGCTGTTTCAGCAGTTCAAGACGCTGGTGAATCAACACTGCGACCGCCAGCGCAACATACCGTTCTATGCTGAACGGCTGCGGGTGTCGCCCCATCACCTCTCGGCCGTCATCAGCAAGGCCAGTGGGCACAGCGTGATGTACTGGATTAACCGTGCGGCCGTGCTGCGTGCCAAGGTGCTGCTGAAGACCACCCCGCTGCTGACCTATGAGATAGCTGAGCGCATGAACTTCCCCAACTCGCCTGCCTTCAACAATTTCTTTAAGCGTGAGACAGGCGTGACGCCTCGGAGGTTCCGTGACGACTCACAGCCTTGAGGCTTGACCTGAGGCCAAGCCTCAAGGCTCCTTACGCGTAAGGGAAAAATCGGTGTTTTTCATAACTCCGCCACTTTTGCTTGCGTTAGTGGCTTGTTTTCTCTGTCTTGAGCTTGCGTATGAGGAAGTCGGCGACGAGTTCTGCGGGCCGGTAGACGTTCTGGGTGAAGCCGTGGTCGTAGTATTCCAGTAGGACATAGTCGCTGCCGGGCCACTGCTGGTGGAAACGCAGGCCGTAGGTGTAGGGCACCACCTTGTCGGCGTTGCCATGGATGATGATGGCAGGTCCGGCGTAGCGGGCGGCCGTCTCGTAGATGGGCAGGCTGAAGGCGGTGGTCATGTAGCTGCGCCCCAGCTTCCTGCCCCACAGCTCGACATACTCTGGCGGGTCCAGGGGGTCGTAGCTGCCACTGGCGTCGACGGTCATGCCGCGTATGGCGTCGTCGCGCAGCACGCCGGCGGGTGCCAGCAGTGCCACGGCCTTGATGTCGGCGGCGCCCAGTTCGCCGGCCGTCATGGCTGCCACCACGCCTCCCTGCGAGTGGCCCGCTATGGCCACGCCGTCGACGTAGCGCAGGTCGCGCACATACTCGATGACCTTCTTGGCGTCCTCTATCTCGTTGGGCACGGTCATCTCCTCAAACAGTCCCTGGCTCTCACCGTGGCCGTTGAAGTCGAAGCGGATGGTGGCGATGCCGTTGGCCTGCAGGCTGTCGGCGATGAGCTCGAAGAGCTGCCCCTCCTTGCGCCCTCCGAAGCCGTGGCAGAGCACGACCATGGGGCACTGCTGCCCGGGGCTGAGCTGTGGCTTCTGGATGATGGCTGCCAGCTGGCCGTGATGGCCGTCGATGGTCACGCGCTCCTCCTGTCCCCGCTGGCGTGGCGAGGTCTGCTCCTTCAGCAGCTTGTCCACCTTGTATGTGAGCACGGTGGACAGCTGCACCTTGCCGTCGGGGCCGACGACCACCATTGACGGTATCCACTTCACGCCGTAGGCCTGGGCGATGGCTGTCTCGCGAAACTTCTTCAGCTCGCTGACCTGCGGGTACGCGATGCCGTAGTCGGCTATGGCCTTCTTCCATGCCTCCACGTCGGTGTCCATGGACACGCCGACGAACTCGATGCCCTTGGGGTGGTACTGCTGGTAGAGGCGCACCACCTCAGGGGCGTCCTTGCGACAGTCGGGGCACCACGAGGCCCAGAAGTCGAGCACCACGGTCTTGCCCTTCAGCTGGCTCAGGCGGAAGGTCTTGCCCTCGGGCGTCTTCAGTTTGAAGTCGGGGGCCGGCGCGCCAGGTTTGATGAGCTCGGTGGCGTACTTGGTGTCGAGGTCCTTGTGGGTGGGCTGTGCTGTGGCGGGGATGGCCGTCACTGCCAGGAGCATGGCGGCACAAAGCTTGGCGATGTTGTTCATGTATTTCTTTTTTAAATAGTATTACTCGTGCGTTATCTTACTAAAACACTTCGCTGACGATTTGGCAGACGTTGTCGGGCTTGGCCATGGTGTAGTAGTGGATGGCCGGCGCACCATGGCGCAGCAGGTCGCGGCTCTGACGGATGGCCCACTCGATGCCCGTCTGGTAGGCGTCGTCGGCGCTCTTTGTCTTGCTGAGGCGCTCGACCAGGGGCTGCGGTATGTCGATGTGGAAGGAGCGGGGCAGCAGGTCAATCTGCCGCTGGCTGGAGATGGGCTTCAGTCCGGGGATGACGGGGACGGTGATGCCTGCCTGGCGCACGCGGTCGACGAAGCGGAAGAACTGCTCGTTGTCGAAGAACATCTGGGTGACGATATAGTCGGCACCGGCTTCCACCTTCTGCTTCAGGTGCATGATGTCAGTGTCAATGTTGGCGGCCTCGAAGTGCTTCTCGGGATAGGCGGCCACGCCGACGCAGAAGTCGGTGGACAGGCCGTTCTTCACCGTGGGGTCAAGGTATTGTCCGTGGTTGAGGCTGCTAATCATGGCCACCAGCTCTGAGCTGTGGCTGAAGCCGTCGGCCTCGGCTATGAAATGGCGCTGGCCGGGGATGGCGTCGCCGCGCAGGGCCACGATGTTGCGGATGCCAAGGAAGTGGAGGTCGAGCAGCTCGCTCTCCACCTTCGACCGCGAGGCGCCGCCGCAGATGACGTGCGGCACTATCTCCAGCTCAGGGTAGCGGCGCATGATGGCGGCCACGATGGCCACGGTGCTGGGGCGCTTGGCCAGGGTCATCTTGGTGTAGGTGCCGCTGGCATTGGGCACGTACTCCACCTCGTCGCGGTGGCAGGTGACGTTGATGAACGGTGGATGGAACTGCATCAGCGGGTCGATGCTGTCGTAGAGACGGCTGACGTCGCTGCCCTTGAGCGGCGGCACCAGCTCGAAGCTGGCAAAGGGCTTCTTGGCGGTGTTGAGGATGTCGATTACTTTGGTCATGGTCATGTGTGGTCTTTTTGTGTGATGTGTTTCGACAGCAGCTGCTCGCCCTCGGCCAGGGTGATGGCGCGGCGCCGGCAGTAGTCGGCCAGCTGGTCGCTGTCGATGCGGCCCACGGGGAAGTAGCGTGCCTCAGGGTGGTAGATGAGGAGTCCGCAGATGGACGTCGAGGGCTGGATGGAGTAGTGGTCGGTGAGGCTGATGTCCAGGCGTCGCTCAGCATCCAGCAGGTCGAAGACGATGCGCTTTAGCGAGTGGTCGGGGCTGGTGGCATAGCCGAAGGCTACTCTTAGTGGTGAGAGTTTAGAGTTTAGAGTGTAGAGTGTAGAGTTTGCTACCGCCATACCTTCACCTAACGGGACGGCGGTAGCAAACTCTACACTATGCACTCTACACTCTACACTATTAACGGCGGTAGCACGCTCGGCGGCGGCCTCGGCCAGACGGGCGCAGAGGGCGTGGCACATCAGACGGTCGGCCTCGTTGCCGGGCTCCACCCTGGGACGGGCCACGACGGTGAAGAGGCCGATGGGCGAGGGCTGCTGCTCGTCGAAGTAGTCGGCCAGGCAGCGGTGGTGGCTGGCGGCGCTCTGGCTGCGCAGCATGGGCAGCACGGTGCCGTCGTCGAGCACGATGTCATTGCCGCGGCGCGTGGCATCATAGTGGTGAAGCAGCACCTGCAGCTGGATGCTGTCCTTGGCCATGGCGTCCTCTAAGTACTGCTTGCCCTCAGCCAGGGTGCGCTCCGCCTCGGGGTTGACGAGCAGCTGTGGCAGGGTCTCGCCCTTGAAGCCCCAGAAGAGCAGGAACATGCGCCAGTCGATGAGAGATGAGAGATGAGAGATGAGAGATGAGAGGTGAGAGGTGAGAGGTTGATTCGCGAATTGGACATTCAGCATGGCGGCGGTCGGCAGCCCGGCAGGGTGGGGGATGTGTGGCGCCTGGGCGTTGGCCTGGGCGTAGGGCGTGAGCGGCGTGTGGTGTTCATGATAGGCAGTCAGCAGCTCCTGCTGCTCGCCCTTGATGCGGGCAATGGTGGCAGGGGCGTCTATCAGCAGATGCTTGGCTATGAGCGAGGTCTGCGAGGCGTCGCCGCCGTGGATGACGCAGCCATCGTAGAGCGGGGCCAGCCGTACGGCAGTGTGAAGGGGCGACGTGGTGGCACCGCCGACGACGATGGGCGTCAGCAGTCCCTGGCGCTGGAACAGCTGGCACAGCTTCTCCATCTCCTTCAGCGAGGGGGTGATGAGTCCGCTGATGCCCACGAAGCAGGGGTTGTGCCGGAGCGTCGCTTCGAGGATGGTCTCGCATGGCACCATCACGCCCAGGTCGATGATGTGGAAGCCGTTGCACCCCAGCACGATGCTCACAATGTTCTTGCCGATGTCGTGCACATCGCCGTTGGCCGTGGCAAGCACCACACAGGGATGGCGCTCCGCGTTTTGCTCTTCATGCTCTCCGCTCGGCTCTGTCTCCATCAGCAGTGCCACGGCGTCCTTCATCACCTGTGCCGACTTGACCACCTGTGGCAGGAACATCTTGCCCTCGCCGAACAGCTGGCCGATGTGTTCCATGGCCTGCATCAGCGGCTTCTCGATGACGCCAATGGCGCTGCCATATTTCTTCAGTGCCTCGGGCATGTCGTCCTTTAGGTGACTGCTGTCGCCCCTGGTCAGGGCATAGGACAGACGCTCCTCGATGGTGGAGGGTGTAGGGTGGATGGTGGAGGGTGTAGGGTGGACCTTCAACCTTTCACCTTCCACCCTCAACCGCTCGGCAAGGGCAATGAGCCGCTCGGTGGCACCGTCGTCACTGTTCAGGATGACGTCCTCGACGGCCTTCAGCAAGGGGGCTTCGATGTCGTCGTAGACCTGCAGCATCGATGGGTTGACGATGGCCATGTCCAGGCCGGCGCGGACGGCATGGTAGAGGAACGCGGAGTGCATGGCCTCGCGGACCTTGTTGTTGCCACGAAAGGCAAACGACAGGTTGCTCACGCCGCCGCTGGTCTTGGCAAGGGGTAGGTGCTCCTTTATCCAGGCCACGGCGCGGATGAAGTCGACGGCGTAGGCCTGGTGCTCCTTCAAGCCAGTGCCCACGGAGAGGATGTTCACGTCGAAGATGATGTCCTGCGGTGGGAAGCCGATGGCGGTCAGCAGCTGATAGGCTCGCTGGGCGATGGCCGTCTTGCGCTCGAAGGTGGTGGCCTGTCCTGCTTCGTCGAAGGCCATGACCACCACGGCGGCCCCTAAGCGGCGCAGCTCGCGAGCCTTGTCGAGGAAGTCCTGTTCGCCGTTCTTCAGGCTGATGCTGTTGACGATGCACTTGCCCTGTGCGTTCTTCAGTCCCGCCACGATGGTGGGCCAGTCGCTGGAGTCAATCATCAGTACGGCGCGCCCCACGGCAGGGTCGCATGCGATGTGGCGGCAGAAGGTCTGCATCGCCTCACGGCTGTCGAGCATGGCATCGTCCATGTTGATGTCGATGATGCTGGCACCACCCTCTATCTGGTGGCGTGCCACACTCATGGCCTCGTCGTATTTCCTTTCAGCAATGAGCCGGGCAAACTTGCGCGAGCCAGCCACATTGGTACGCTCGCCGATGTTCACCAGCATGGGCTGCGGAAGGGTCAGGGGCTCTAAGCCGGAGAGGAAGAGTTTAGAGTTTAGAGTGTAGAGTGTAGAGTTTGCTACCGCCATACCTTCACCTAACGGGACGGCGGTAGCAAACTCTACACTATCCACTCTACACTCAAAACTCCTGGGAGCAATGCCTCTGAGGGCTTGGCTGATGGCGCTTATGTGGCGCTCGTCGGTGCCGCAGCAGCCACCCGCGATGTTCAGCAGCCCCGCCTCGGCCATCTGGCGCAGGTGGGCGGCGGTAAACTCAGGCAGCTCGTCGTACTCGCCCATCTCATTGGGCAGGCCGGCGTTGGGATGCAACGACAGGAACACGGGCAGGCGGTGGGACAGGTGCTCGACGAAAGGACGCAGCTCGCTGACACCAAACGAACAGTTCAGTCCGAAGCTGAGTAGCCGGGGGTAGTGGCTGATGCTGATGTAGAACGCATCCAGCGTCTGCCCTGTCAGCGTGCGCCCGCTGCGGTCGTTGATGGTGGCTGACACCATGACGGGTATCAGTGTGTGCAGACGGTCGTTCAGCTGCTGTATGGCATAGAGCGCAGCCTTGGTGTTCAGCGCGTCGAAACAGGTCTCAAGCAGCAGCACGTCAGCGCCGCCCTCCATCAGGGCCTCGGCCTGTTCAAGATAGGCGGCGGCCATGTCGTCGAAGTCTACCGTGCGCAGGGCTGGGTCATTCATGTCGGAGGCCAGGGTGAGCGACTTCGACGTGGGGCCCATGGAGCCTGCCACCCAAGGCCCCCCCTGTTCCCCCCTGGTGGGGGCTTGCTCATCGGCTACGCGGCGTGCGATGCGTGCGCCCTCGAGGGCCATCAGCCGGGCCTTGTCGCTACAGCCATATTCCTGCTGGCTGATGCGATTGGCCGAGAAGGTGTTGGTCGTGATGATGTCCGCACCAGCGTCAATATACTGTCGGTGGATGCTGGCTACCACGTCGGGAGCTGTCAGACACAACTCGTCGTTGTTGCCCGTCAGCCCCATCGACTGAATCTTGGTGCCCATGGCGCCGTCAAGAATCAGGATGCGCCGCTTCAGTTGCTCTTCAATGCTCATAAGTGTTTAGCTTTTGAAGTGCAAAGGTACGAATAAGCGAGCGAAAAGCAAAAGAAAATCCTTTTTTTCTTTCGCTTTTCCGAGCGAGAGTACCTTCGGGCAAAGCCCAAAGGTACGAATAAGCGAGCGAAAAGCAAAAGAAAATCCTTTTTTTCTTTCGCTTTTCCGAGTGCAAGTTCTTTTGACGGCAGTCAAAGGTACGTATATATCTACTTAATATTGTGTAAAATTCTGCCAAAAATGTTGTGGGGCAAAAAAAAATGTGTAACTTTGCACCCGTATTACGTAATATTGCATGAAAGGAATTGTATTAGCAGGTGGAAGCGGCACTCGCCTCTACCCAATTACTAAGGGCATCAGCAAACAGCTGATACCCATTTTCGACAAGCCGATGATTTACTACCCCATCTCGGTGCTGATGCTGGCAGGCATACGTGAGATTCTCATTATCTCGACGCCTTACGACCTGCCGGGCTTCCGCCGTTTGTTGGGCGATGGCTCTGACTATGGGGTACATTTCGAGTACGCTGAGCAGCCTTCACCCGACGGTCTGGCTCAGGCGTTCATCATTGGCGAGAAGTTCATCGGCGACGACAGCGTCTGCCTGGTGCTGGGTGACAACATCTTCTATGGCTCGGGCTTCACGGGACTGCTGCGTCAGAGCGTGGAGAACGCTGAGCAGCACGGGCTGGCAACGGTCTTTGGCTATTATGTCAACGACCCCGAGCGCTACGGCGTGGCCGAGTTTGATGCTCAGGGCAACTGCCTCAGCATCGAGGAGAAACCCGAGCACCCGAAGTCCAACTATGCCGTGGTGGGTCTCTACTTCTATCCCAACAGCGTGGTGCAGATAGCCAAGAACATCAAGCCCAGCGCACGCGGCGAGCTGGAGATTACCACCGTGAACCAGGAGTATCTGCAGCAGCAACGGCTGAAGGTGCTGACGCTGCAGCGTGGCTTCGCATGGCTGGACACCGGCACGCATGACTCGCTGGCGGAGGCATCGACCTTCATTGAGGTCATTGAGAAACGCCAGGGGTTGAAGGTGGCCTGCCTGGAGGAGATAGCCTTCAAGCGGGGGTGGATTGATGCCGCAAAGCTGGAACGCCTGGCACAGCCCATGAAGAAGAACGACTATGGGCGCTACCTGCTGCAGCTGGCCACAAACTCATAAGAAAAAGTTACACATTATTATATTTATAGGAAAGCAACAATGGAAGATATCAAGAAATTGGAAGTCAACAATGAGCTGCTGGATGCCGCCGATAAGGTTGAGGAGGAATCATCGTTCAGCATAAGGAATGTGTTCAGAATCTTTATCCTTAACTGGCCGTGGTTCCTTGTCTCTATTTTTATCTGCTTCTGTGCAGCAACCATTTACCTGAGGTACACTGACCCCGTCTACCGCGTGACGATGAAGATGCTCATCAAGGATGAGGACAACCCGCGCCGTAGCGCCCAGGCACTGGCCGGCATGCCGGAACTGGGCATCATCTCGAACTCGACCGGCATCGACAACGAGGTGGAAATCCTGACGACGCGCCAGCTGGCCGAGGATGCCATCAGAGACCTGAAGCTGTATGCTGAGTATTACAGCGAGGGCAAGCTCAAGCGTTCGCTCATCTACAAGCGTCAGCCCGTGAACGTTGACCTGGACGAGGAATCGCTTGCCACACTCGACAACTTGGCTCCGCAGGGCTTCTCGTTTGTCCTCTCACGCAAGGGTGGCACCTACAATGTGGAGAGCGAGGACGATGTCATCCCCTTCAAAGGCTCGTTTACCAATATGCCCGACACGCTGAGTACACCCTATGGTGTGCTGACGTTCACCTCAAACGTGGGTGAGGACGTCGAGTCCATGACCGACGGCGACAAGATGATAGTGAACATCATTCCGCCGAAGACCATGGCCGCACGCTATGCCAAGGCACTCACCGCCGAGCCTACGTCGAAGATGACCTCCATCGCCATGCTGACCCTTCAGGACAAGAACATCCAGCGTGGCATCGACTATCTGAACCAACTCGTGGTCTGCTACAACCGCCAGGCCAATGCTGACAAGAACGAGATAGCCTACAAGACGGAGGAGTTCATCAACAACCAGATGGGCATTATCAACAACGAGTTGGGCATGACCGAGAACGAGCTGGAGGAGTTCAAGCGTACGCACAACCTGACCGAGCTGCGCCTCGACGCTACCCAGTCGCTGACGCAGTCGAGCCAGTACGCTGCCCGTCTGGCTGATGCCAACACGCAGATCATGCTGCTCGACTATCTGCGCGAGCACGTCAACGACCCCGCCAACAAGTACCAGATCATCCCCTCTAACGTTGGTATGAGCGACCCCATCACGGCATCGCTCATCAACGAGTATAACAAGACGGTGCAGGAGCGCGACAGGCTGATGCGCTCGGCATCAGAGAGTGCTCCGCAGGTCATCACCCTGACCAACACCCTCGACAACCTCACCGCCAGTATCAAGACGGCCTTGCAGCAGGCACGCCGCTCTGCCGACATCCAGCGGCAGGGCATCGAAGGACAGTATGCTGCCTACAGCAGCCGTGTGTCCGACACGCCTGAGCATGAGCGTATCCTGACACAGATAAGCCGTCAGCAGGAGGTGAAGTCGGCACTCTATCAGATTCTGCTGCAGAAGCAGGTGGAGAACTCCATGTCGATTGCCGCTATTGCTGACAAGGGCAGCGTCATCGAGTACCCCGCCTATGCCGGTAAGGTGAGCCCCAAGAACTCCATCATCATGCTTGCCGCCATCCTGCTGGGCTTCCTCTTGCCCCTGCTCATCATCTACCTCATCCAGATACTGCGCTACAAGATTGAGGGCCATGAGGATGTGGCACGCCTCACGCAGCTGCCCATCGTGGCCGATGTGGCTGTGGCCAGCGACGAGGCCAAGAACGCTGCCGGCATCGTGGTGCAGGAGAACCAGAACAACCAGATTGACGAGGTGTTCCGCGCCATGCGTACCAACATCCAGTTCATGATGACTGAGGGCCAGAAGGTCATCCTCTTCACCTCAAGCACATCAGGTGAGGGTAAGACGTTCAACGCCGCCAACCTCTCGATGAGTTTCGCCCTGCTGGGCAAGAAGGTCATCCTGCTGGGTCTCGACATCCGTAAGCCGGCTCTGGGTCGCCTCTTCAACATCACTGACCTTGACAGAGGCATCACCCAGCTCCTGGCCAAGGATCAGGTGTCGAAGGCTGAATTGAGGAACGTTATCCAGCCCTCAGGCATCAACAAGAACCTCGACCTGCTGCTGGCTGGCCCGGTGCCCCCCAACCCAACCGAGCTGCTGGCTCGCGAGAACCTGGGCAACATCGTGAACATGCTGCGTGAGGAATACGACTACATCATCCTCGACACAGCTCCCGTGGGTTTGGTTACCGATACCCTGCAGATTGGCAAGGTGGCCGACGTCACCGCTTTCGTCTGCCGCGCCGACTACACGCCGAAGTCCAGCTTCGTCATGCTCAACACCCTGGCCGCTGAGAAGAAGATGCCCAACATCTGCGTGGTGCTCAATGGCGTTGACATGTCGAAGAAGAAGTATGGCTATTACTACGGCTATGGCCGTTACGGTCGCTATGGTGCTTACGGTTCCTATGGCTCTTATGGTCACTATGGTCACTATGGCAACTATGGCAACTATGGTAATAAGGACGATAGGTCAATTAAACGATAGAACTCTGGCATCATGGCAACGATAGCTGTTGACTTTGACGGGACGATTGTCGAACACCGTTACCCTGAAATTGGGGAGGAGCGCCCCTTCGCCACCGACACACTGAAGATGCTCATCAAGGACCGCCACAAGCTCATCTTGTGGACGGTCCGCGAGGGGCAACTGCTCGACGATGCTGTCAACTGGTGTCGTGAGCGCGGTGTGGAGTTCTATGCCATCAATCATGATTATCCAGAGGAGACGTTTCATAACAATCCGCACTTTACGCGCAAGCTGAACAGCATTGACTACTGGATTGATGACCGCAACATCGGCGGGCTGCCTGACTGGGGAACCATCTATCGCATGATTAGTCATGGTGTCACATGGCGTGACCTGTTGCGCGAGGAGGCCCAGGGCACAACCTTCGACTCCTACGAGCAGCCGCGACGCAAGAAGAAAGCATGGTGGAAGCTCTGAGTCCCTCCGAATGATGATGAGACATAAAGAAAGCGGGAAATTGAATGACTCAATTTCCCGCTTTCTTATGTTCTTAATTACAAATTCTTACTTCACCTTCTCCACGATGGCCTTGAAGGCTTCGGGATTGTTCAGGGCGAGGTCGGCCAGCACCTTGCGGTTAATCTCAATACCGGCCTTCGTCAGGGCACCCATCAGCTTGCTGTAGCTGATGCCCTCCATGCGGGCAGCAGCGTTGATACGCTGAATCCACAGGGCGCGGAAGTTACGCTTCTTGTTGCGGCGGTCACGATAGGCATAGGTAAGACCCTTCTCCCAGGTGTTCTTAGCTACTGTCCAAACATTCTTGCGGGCTCCAAAGTAGCCACGGGTGAGCTTCAGGATGCGCTTGCGCTTTGCTCTCGATGCAACATGATTGACTGATCTTGGCATAGTTTTCTTACTGTTTTAATGTTCGACAATAGGTTCTGGTTAACGGAGGCACAATAGGTCGCGTACCTGCTTCAAGTTGCTCTTGTCAATAATCTCGTAGCCCACCAAGTTGCGCTTCTGCTTCTTGGTCTTCTTGGTCAGAATGTGGCTGTGGTAAGCGTGGTGTCTCTTGACCTTACCTGTTCCGGTGAACGAGAATCTCTTCTTGGCTCCGGAGTTTGTCTTTACTTTTGGCATGTTTTTTAATTTTTTAATTGGTTATTTATAAGCGGTGGCAACGCATATACCGGGCGCAGCGCACCTTTTTGACTTCAGTTTTTTTTTGACCTCAGACTTCATACTTTAGTCGTTGTTCTCGGTCAGCTTCTTCAGCGCATCGGCACTGATTTTGGCATTGGCCAGCAGACCGCCGTTGGCCGGAGTCTCTACGTCAATGTCTACATCGGGCTGCTTGGGCTGAACCTTGCCCGACTCCTTCAGCTCAGCCTCGGCGGCCTCACGGTCGCGGGCCTGCTGGCTCTTCTTGGCTGAACCGGCTTTCTTCGGAGCCAGATAGAGGAACATCTTCTTGCCTTCAAGCGACGGCATCGATTCTACCTTGCCCCATTCCTCCAGGTCGTTGGCGAAACGAAGCAGCAACACCTCGCCCTGCTCCTTGAACAGGATGCTGCGGCCACGAAAGAACACGTATGCCCTCACCTTGTTGCCGTCCTGCAGAAACTCCTGGGCGTGCTTCAGCTTGAACTGGTAGTCGTGCTCGTCGGTCTGGGGTCCGAAGCGAATCTCCTTCACCTCCACCTTCACCTGCTTGGCTTTCATTTCCTTTTGCCGCTTCTTCTGTTGGTAGAGGAACTTCGAATAGTCGATGAGACGACATACGGGCGGGTTGGCGTTAGGCGAAATCTCAACAAGGTCGACACCCTGTTGGCGAGCCATGTCCAAGGCCTGGCGGGTAGGCATGACCGTTGAGCCATTGTCACCCACAATACGAACTTCGCGCACGCGAATCTGTTCATTCGTGCGGTACTGGTTTTGCTTCTTGTCTGTCTTCATCAAACGTTATTTCGAAATCGGCTGCAAAGTTACGACAAAAGGTGGAAATTGCAAAATAAATTCAGAATTATTTTCAGCTTTTCGCACATAAGAGGAAAAAAATGGTTAACTTTGCACCCCCAAAAGCTAAAATAATGATTGTTTGCATAGCAGAGAAACCCAGTGTGGCGGCCGACATCGCTCGCATCATCGGAGCCACGTCGCGCCGTGACGGCTTCTGGGAGGGCAACGGCTATCAGGTGACATGGACCTTTGGCCACCTGTGTGAGCTGAAGATGCCGGAGGACTACACGCCCATGTGGAAGGCGTGGGCCCTCTCGGCCCTGCCGATGATCCCCCCGCGCTTTGGCATCCGCCTGAAGGAAGACCAGAGCGTGAAGAAGCAGTTCGCCATCATCGAGCAGCTCTTCAAGGCTGCCGACAGCATCGTCAACTGCGGCGATGCCGGCCAGGAGGGTGAGCTCATCCAGCGGTGGGTGATGCAGAAGGCCCAGGTGACATGTCCGGTGAAGCGCCTGTGGATATCGTCGATGACCGACGAGGCCATTCGTGAGGGCTTTGCCAAGCTGAAGGACCAGACGGACTATCAGTCGCTCTATATGGCCGGACTGAGTCGTGCTGTGGGCGACTGGCTGCTGGGCATCAATGCTACGCGCCTGTATACCATAAAGTATGGGCAGAACCGACAGGTGCTCAGCATCGGCAGGGTGCAGACCCCCACGCTGGCACTCATCGTTAGCCGACAGAAGGAAATTGACAACTTCAAGCCCGAGCCCTATTGGGTGCTGGCCACCGTCTATCGCAACACCACGTTCACCGCTACAAAGGGCAAGTTCACCAGCAAGGAGGAGGGCGAGGCTGCCTTCCAGCTCATTGAGGGGAAGCCCTTTGAGGTGACGAAGGTGGAGAAGAAGCAAGGCAAGGAACAGCCGCCCCAGCTCTATGACCTCACGTCGTTGCAGGTGGACTGTAACCGCAAGTTCGGCTTCTCGGCCGAGATGACGCTGAACCTCATCCAGCAGCTCTATGAGATGAAGCTCACCACCTATCCGCGTGTCGACACCCAATACCTTAGTGATGACGTCTATGCCAAGTGCCCACAGACCATGAACGGTCTGTTCCAGACCAAGTTCGCCGGGGTGGCACCCTACGCTGAGCTGGTGCGCCCGCTGGGTGGCAAGGCGCTGCCCAAGTCCAAGCGTGTGTTCGACTCGTCGAAGGTCACTGACCACCATGCCATCATCCCCACGGGCATCGTCCCCGGAGGCCTCAGCGACATGCAGCAGCGCGTCTACGACCTTGTGGCTCGTCGCTTCATTGCCGTGTTCTACCCTGACTGTAAGTTCTCCACCACGACAGTCCTCGGTGAGGTCAAGTCCTCAGAAGCCCCAGAAGTCCCAGTAGTCCCAGAAGCCCCAGTAGTCCCAGAATCCCCAGAATCCCCAGGACAGTCCATTGAGTTCAAAGTCACCGGCAAGGAAATCCTTGACCCAGGCTGGCGCGACGTCTATGCCAAAGAATCAAAGGGCGATGACGAGAAGAAGCCTGACGACGAGGAGCGCATGCTGCCCACCTTCACCAAGGGTGAGAGCGGGCCACACAAGCCGACGCTCACTGAGAAGATGACCACGCCGCCCAAGTACTATACCGAGGCCACGCTGCTGCGTGCCATGGAGACGGCAGGCAAACTGGTGGACAACGAGGAGCTGCGTGCGGCCATGAAAGAGAATGGCATAGGGCGGCCCTCCACACGTGCGGCCATCATTGAGACGCTGTTCAAGCGCCATTATATCAGGAAGGAACGCAAGAACCTGGTGGCCACGCCTACGGGGATGGAACTCATCGACCTCATTCACGAGGAGCTGCTGAAGAGTGCCGAGCTGACTGGCATCTGGGAGAAGAAGCTACGTGACATCGAAGCAAAGAAATACGACCCCAAGCAGTTCATCGACGAGTTGAAGCAGCAGGTGGCCGACATCGTCCAACAGGTCATCAGCGACAGGTCAAACCGGCATGTCACTGTTAGCAGCAGCACCAGCAGCATCAACCCCAATAGCCCAACCAGCCCCACCCCCACCAGCCCCACCCCCAACCCCTCCCGCGGG
>CAMVKN010000067.1 GCA_947168045.1 uncultured Prevotellaceae bacterium | reverse complement strand
ACATAGTAACTTGAGTTTTTGACATATAATTACCATGTAATTTATCATATAATTTAAGTTTCGGTAGTTCTGCTTGGTCTTTATTCTCGCGCAGAGTCGCAGAGTTACGCATACAGTCGCTTTAGAGTGATGCTTTTGAGTTAGGAGTTTTAGGAGGATGCGACCGTTCCGGTCGCCTCTGCGAACTCTTCTCAAGAATTGACAACTCAGCGAAAACATAGTATACTCTGCGCCTCTGCGCGAGAATAGAGAGCTTCAGAAACTTGAATAAATGTAAGATAATTTTTTGTAAAGTGCTGGTAATCAGTTGCGAATGTAAGAATGTAAGATAAATGTGTTTTTTTAGCAGGAGCGGTCAGGCCGTCTGGGGCTGGTGTCAGGATGCTGCTGCCATTGCGATGCGGTGACAACTTTTTTCGACTTTTGTGCCCGTATTTCGGATTTATTGTGTAACTTTGCAAACTTGAACGTTTAGTCAACAAATAATCATACAAACAACTTTTAAAAGAACAACACTATGGGACTAATTGAACAAATCATTGAGCGCGCCAAGAGCAACAAGCAGCGCATCGTGCTGCCTGAGGCTGAGGAGGAGCGCACCCTGACCGCCGCCGACCGCGTGCTGCAGGACGACATCGCCGACCTCATCCTGATTGGCAATCCTGAGAAGGTGCACCAGCTGGCCAAGGAGAAGGGACTGACACACATCGACAAGGCTACACTCATCGACCCGCTGAACTATGAGAGGAGCGAGGAGATGGCACAGCTGCTGCAGAAGCTGCGCGAGAAGAAGGGCATGACCATCGAGAAGGCTCGCGAGCTGATGAAGGACCCGCTCTACCTGGGCTGCATGATTATCAAGACGGAGGGTGCCGACGGTCAGATCTCGGGTGCGCTGAGCACCACCGGCGAGACGCTCAGACCCGCCCTGCAGATTATCAAGTGTGCCCCCGGCATCACCTGCGTCAGCGGTGCCATGCTGATGATTACGAAGAAGCCGGAGTTCGGCGAGAACGGCGTGCTCGTCGTCGGCGACGTGGCCGTGACGCCCATGCCCGATGCCAACCAGCTGTCGCAGATTGCCGTGTGCACGGCGCAGACAGCCCGTAGCGTGGCAGGCTTCCAGGACCCCCGTGTGGCCATGCTGAGCTTCTCGACCAAGGGCAGTGCCACACACGAGGTGGTGGACAAGGTGATTGAGGCTACACGGCTGGCCAAGGAGCTGGACCCGGAGCTGAAGATTGACGGCGAGCTGCAGGCCGATGCCGCCCTCGTGCCGTCGGTGGGACAGAAGAAGGCGCCCGGCAGCGACATCGCCGGACAGGCCAATGTGTTGGTCTTCCCCTGTCTGGAGGTGGGCAACATCGCCTACAAGCTGGTGCAGCGCTTGGGCGACGCCGTGGCCATTGGCCCCATCCTGCAGGGCATCGCTCGCCCGGTGAACGACCTGTCGCGCGGCTGCTCGGTAGAGGACATCTACTACCTCGTCGCCATCACCGCCTGCCAGGCCATGGACGCAAAGAAGTAAATTTTAATTATTTAATAAGAAACGAATTGGAATAATTGGAATAATCTGACCACGAATTAGAATAATAAAAAGACCAAGGAAATGACAAGGCAAGAGTATATGGATTTATATGACGCAGTAGGCGTTGCTATGGAGGTTCATAAGACCTTGGGACGGAACGCTATTTGTATCTTCACAATGAAGACGATTTCGTGCTTTTAAATCAGGACAACTATAAGTTCTACATTACTGATTAGCATATTATTCCAATTCGTGAGATAATTATTCCAATTATTCTAATTCGTTTCTAAATAAAAAAAAGAAATCATGAAGATTTTAGTTTTGAATTGTGGCTCGTCCAGCATCAAGTATGCACTGTACAACATGGACGACAAGAGTGTGATGACCAGCGGCGGTGCCGAGCGTGTGGGGCTGGAAGGCTCGTTTGTGAAGGTGAAACTGCCCAACGGCGAGAAGAAACAGATCATGCACGACATCCCCGAACACACCGAGGGCGTGAAGTTCATCTTCTCGCTGCTGACAGACCCGGAGATTGGCGTCATCAAGGACCTGAAGGAGATTGACGCCGTGGGACACCGCATGGTGCACGGCGGAGAGAAGTTCAACAAGAGCGTCATCCTGACCGACGAGGTGCTGAAGGAGTTTGAGAAGTGCTCTGACCTGGCTCCGCTGCACAACCCCGCCAACCTGAAGGGTGTGAACGCCGTGAAGGAGCTGATGCCGGGCCTGCCCCAGGTGGGTGTGTTCGACACGGCCTTCCACCAGACCATGCCGCCGAAGGCTTACATGTATGCCATCCCCTACGAGCTGTACGAGAAGTACGGCATACGCCGCTACGGCTTCCACGGCACCAGCCACCGCTATGTGTCACAGCGTGCCTGCGAGTTCCTGGGCATCAAGGCTGAGGGCACGAAGATGGTGACCTGCCACGTGGGCAACGGCGGCTCGATAGCTGCCGTGGTGGACGGCAAGTGCATCGACACCAGCATGGGCCTCACACCGTTGGAGGGCCTGGTGATGGGCACCCGCGCCGGCGACATCGACGGCGGCGCCGTGACGTTCATTGAGAAGAAGCTGGGTCTGGATGCCGACGGCATGAGCAACCTGCTGAACAAGAAGAGCGGCGTGGCCGGTCTGACCGGTGGCAGCAGCGACATGCGCGACGTGGAGAACGCTGCCAAGGCTGGCGACAAGAGGGCCAAGCTGGCACAGGACATGTATTTCTATCGCATCAAGAAGTACATCGGTGCATACGCTGCCGCCATGGGTGGTCTCGACGTTGTGGTGTTCACCGCCGGCGTGGGCGAGAACCAGGTCAGCATGCGTGCCGAGGTGTGCAAGGACATGGAGTTCCTGGGCATCAAGGTCGATGCCGAGCGCAACAATGTGCGCGGCGAGGAGGCCATCATCTCCACTGACGACTCGCGCGTGAAGGTGCTGGTAATCCCCACCGATGAGGAGCTGATGATAGCCACGGACACCATGAATTTGCTCTGATAGTAAAAAAAAAGGCAAAAAAAGTTGCGGATTCAAAAAAAATGTGTAACTTTGTGCCGTCAATAACGTCAATTGGCAAAACGGAAACGAAAGGAGTAATGCCGAAAATCCTGTAAAGAGTAGGCATCTAACTAATAATTTAAGTTACAATTATGAAGAAAATTATTTTCGCTATCCTCGCAGCTTTCATGGTGAGCCTGAGCTTCACTTCATGCAGCAAGTCTCCTGAGCAGAAAATCGTCAGCCTGATGGAAGATGCTGTCAGCGTGATGAAGGACACCCACATCAAGTCTGCTGACGATGTCAAGGCTCTGGCCGAGAAGATGAAGCCCCTCAAGGGTGAGGTTGAGGCTGCCATGAAAGAGCTGATGGAGGCTTACAAGGACAAGGATCCGAAGGAGAAGGAGGAGATGAGTAAGGGCATCGAGGAATCGATGAATAAGCTTGCTGAGGAGGCTGCCAAGGAAGGCGAGCGTCTGCAGAAGGAGGCTGCTGAAGCCAACGTTGACCTGAGCGAGCTGAATGCGCTCGACTTGTTCTAAGACAGAAACAATGTTTTAAGATAGCGGGGAGTCCTCTGTGAGGAATCCCCGCGTTCTTTTCCAAACAACTAAAAACTTAATAACTATGAAAAAACTTATTTTTAGCCTTGCCGCACTCTTTATGATGAGCATCGTCATGGCAGGCTGCTCAGACAAGAAGTCGAAGAAAGACAAGAACGACAAGGACGATGACGATGAGCGCACCGAGCTGGTGGACGAGGACGACGAGGACGATGAGGGTGGTGGTCTGGCCCTCTTTGACCGTGCTCCCGAAGACAAGTTGCTCAGCCTGGTGGAGGATGCTGTCAGCGCCTTGAAGCGCTCGCACATCAGAACGCAAGACGATGTGACAGAGCTGGCTGAGAAGTTGAAGCCTATCAAGGGTGAGGTTGAGACTGCCATGAAGGAGCTGATGGAGTTTTACAAGGACAAGGATCCGCAGGAGCTGGTAGAGATTGGCAAGAAGTTCGAGGAGCAGGCCGAGAAGCTCTCTAAGGAAGCTGAGAAGGAAGGCGAGCGCCTGAAGAAGGAGGCTGAAGAAGCTGGCGTCGACCTGACTGAGCTGGAAAGCTTGGACTTGTTCTAACCTACATGATTCATCGCCTCGTGTTCAACCGCAAAGCGGTCTTACAAAAACAGAATAAAACCAGAAAAACAAAATAAAACCAGGTTTTGTTGGTTTTATTTTGTTTTCTTTTGTTTTTGGAGGGCGCGAAGCGTACAAATACTGCTGTTATGGATAGACGAAGTCTTTACCCAATCGTTTCTAAAGACCCTTCGCCACTTGCGGCGAATCCTACGGCTGGCTCTCACCCTCAATGTACTGTTGCACCAGCAGGTGCTCGCCGTCCCAGACGACATAGCTGAAGTGGCTAATCCAGTCGCCGAGGATAATCACCCTGGCCTTGTGGGTCAGCTGCTTATCAACGTCGATGTGTCGGTGGCCGTAGATGAAGTAGTCAACATTAGAGTGGTACTGTATGTACTTCTTCGTGTGTAGGATGAGGTGCTCGCGGTCGTCGCCCATGTATGGCGGCTCCTCGCCGTCGGGCCGCTTCAGGCGCGAGTGCTTCGCCCATGTCTGTCCGAACCACACGCCCCAGCGTGGGTGGACGGCGGCAAAGAGCCGCTGGCACACACGGTTGTGGAACACCCAGCGTATGAGCTTGAACTTCTTGTCGGGGTCGCCAAGGCCGTCGCCGTGGGCCAGTAGGAAGATTTTGCCATAGAGCTCGGTGGTCAGCGGCTGCCGATGGATGGTCACGCCACACTCTTGCTCTAAGTAGTCGTAGGCCCAGATGTCGTGGTTGCCCGTGAAGTAGTGCACCTCCACCCCCATGTCGGTCAGCTCAGAGACCTTGCCAAGGAAGCGGGTGTAGCCCTTGGGCACCACATATTTATATTCGAACCAGAAGTCGAACATGTCGCCCAGCAGATAGATGGCAGCTGCTTTCTCCTTGATGCTGTCGAGGAACCGCACGAGGCGCCGCTCCTGCATCCTCTGATGCGTGATGGCCCATGAGCCGAGATGGGCATCGGAAAGAAAATAGACAGGTTTCATTGATAGTTGATAGTTTAGAGTGTAGAGTTTAGAGTTTGCTACCGCATTTCCTCTTTACTATTTATTCTATACTTTTCTTTGTCGTTTTTATTGAACAAACTAACATCTTTATGAGTTCGTCATTGTCGTTTTTCATTGAATGGAACCCTTTTTCGTCAATGTAGTGTGCATGGTAAAGGCGATTGAGCCAATACTCTGTCTCATTTGCTTCTTTTAGCGCAATACTTAGCTTGTTAATGAAGTCTGATTTGCTTTGCGCATTAATACTTTCTGCAATATTTGCTCCAATGCTCGTACCACTGCGATAAATCTGGTTGGACATATTTGTCTCATTCTTTTTCAAGACATACTGATACAGCTTTACTATCCTGTCAGCAAACAGCTCAGATTTAATACGCAATATACTCTCTTTTCGTGGCATAATGGAAAGGCGGTAGCAAACTATACACTCTCAATTCTACACTCAACACTTAATTAGAATCCCAGTTCCACCCTTGCCTCCTCGCTCATCATTGATTGGTCCCAGGCGGGCTCGAAGACAAGGTTGACGGTGGCCGCCTTTACGCCGTCAACGCTCTCTACCTTCGTGCGCACGTCTTCAAGGATGAAGTCGGCGGCAGGACAATTGGGAGCAGTGAACGTCATGTCCAGTTCAACGATGGCTCCTGTGTCGCTGTCCGCGTCATTGTCATCCTTTACGTCTATCTTGTAAATCATTCCCAGGTCAAAGATGTTGACGGGAATCTCGGGGTCGTAGACCGTTTTCAGCACGTCTACGATGTGCTCTTCTATTTGTGTTTTTCTTTCTTGTGTCATCTGTAAAACATGCTGATGGTCACTGTCCGCCAACGATGACGTCTGCATAGGAGTTGGGATAGTTGTCACGCATGACGTCGGGAGCTATACTGCTGTTGCCTACGCCGCTGACTCCGGAGACGACAATCCTGTAGAAATTGTTCCTGACGATACCATATTGCATGGGCCCCATGTTGGCAGACGGACTGTTGCGATGATGTATCCAATAGGTGTAGTATGTTTCGTAGACACCCATGTTAAACTTGCACTGCTTGATGCCGTAGGCCTTCAGCTGTACATCCGTATAGGTCTCCAACTCGTCGAGCGAGAGGTCGCCAGCCATGTTGATAGCCTTGATGGATTCGTAGAAGTTGTACTTGTACAGGTAGATGGTGCTGGGCCAATACTCCGGGCGGTTGTCTTCCTTCAGCGTCTTCTGCGTGTCGTCGTAGAGATAGACGAAGACGGGACTGACGGCCGCTTTGAACACGATGCCGGGCGAATAGCCGTTCTTCTGGCTTGTCTTGAATGACGTGTTCTCAAGTATGTAGGCGTAGCCATAGTTGCCGGCCGAAGGCATGGAGGCAAAATCGGTGGTGGTGAAGTTGCCGAACCATGAGTTGTAGTAGCCGGAGAAGGCTGCAGCATCGGCACCATTCGTTGTCTTCAGGTAGAAGAGCGGGTCTACGACATACTGTTCTCCCTCGTCGCTATAGTCATTGAAGTTGTCGGGCAATACGAACTGCGGCTGGTCATTGAACTCCTCCATTACGTCCTTATGCTGGAACAGGTAATAGCGGTTGTTGAGGTTGACCAGCTTGTAGTTGGTGATGTTGATGTCGGCATACTTCCTCTCACCATGCTTCAGCTGGAAGGTGTTGTGGAGGACGCCTATCTGTATCTTTGCCATCACTCGCTCAATATCTACGCTGAGCACATACTCCTTGTCAATCCACGGCACCAGATTGACGGCCAGCAGTTCGGTGGCGCGGCTGGTCATCACGGGGCCGGTCTCGGGTATTGACGCCTCAATGCCTTTGCTGTAGGTCATGGCATCAACCAGGTTGAGGAAGTCTGCCTCGTCTTCTATGTCCTCTGTGCTGTAGTCATAGTTGGCAATGGCAAAGATGTCATACACCCCGGCCTTGAGCCTCACGTCTTTGAGGAGATAGGTGATGTCGTATTGGTTGGAGATGGCAGTCTCGGCCTCTGTCAGGTCACTCGTCACCAGGCGGGCAAAGAACTTTTTCGTCTCGGCATCGAAGAACCACAATTCCAGTCGGCTGACTATGTACTCGTTGTGGAAATAGTTCTCATCTGTTGTGCTCTGGCTTGCTGCCACTCTCAGTCTCAGCGACAGGTTGACCATGCTGTCTTCAGCAAGCTGCTCACCACCATTCATCTTTGGCGCGACGTAGTCATCCTGCTCCATGTCATGCTGACATGCAGGCATCAGAAGGACGAGCAACAGCAGCAGAAGGGTGCTGACGACGCCGCTTCTCCCGCCCCGGCGGAACGGGGGAACGGCTGCGCACACGGCATCCTTAGGAGCGGGCGAGGCTGCACAATGTCTTTTCACTCTGTGGAACACGCACTTAAAGTTTTAAGTGATTATAAGCCCTGACTCTCCAGCTGTTGACCCGCAGCTGGATGAGCTGGTCGAGGTCGCCAGAGAGATAGAAAACGATGGTATAGAAGTCCTGCCGGTCCAGATATTCCTGCACGGACAGCTGCCTGCCCAGGTTGGTGTAGAGCGAACCAATCATCCCGATGTATTCTGGCAGCGAGATGTTGAACACTGTCTCACCCGTGCTGCTCTTCTCGAGGATGATGCGGCAGTCGCTGTTCTCCATCAGCCGCAGTGTGCTGATGCCGAACTTGGCGCCATGCAGCTCTCCATAGTCGGGGTCGTCGAAGGTGACATCTTCCTGGGCGAAAGGCAGGTAGGTGGTTGCCGCTTCAGTTGCTATCTGGTTGCGTGCGTCCATGATGCCGTTGGCGGTGACAACCTTCATGCTGAAGTCGTTGACCGACACCTCCGTGTCTTCCGCGACGGGCACGGCGAGCAAGACCAGCTGGTTGGTGTCCTTCATCATGTCGATGTGATGCACGGCATAGGATTTGTCGTAGTGAACGGTGGGCAGGCTGCCGTAGAAGAGTGACGGCAATTCCTGGGCAGAAGTACCGCCTTCCTCGACGAGCGATAGCCGGTATTCATCCTTTGCCTGTGTGTCGCCGGCTACTGAATACTGGCTGTTGCCCATTCCGCTCCACACCACAAACTGATAGTCGCCCTCAGCGAGGTCTTCCACCCTGATGCGGTAGTCGTTGGCTTTCAGGTCGTTCCAAGTGGCGTTAATGCGCTTGACATAGTTCCCGTTTGCGTCATAGACATAGACGTGTGCATCCGTGACGTATTCCGGCGCCGCCTCTACATCCAGGATATTGTAGGTGTAGTGCAGCTTGAGCCAGAATCCGTAGGGGCAGTCGTCAGTGTCGTCCTTCACCCACGTGCAGGACACCAATGGCATGACGCACAGCATGGAAACGAGCCACAGTTTGACACGGTTCTTCACGGTCTGCAACTTTAATGGATTTACAGTATAATGTTTGTCAGGTCTCTTACAATCCATGGCTTCACGTTGAGCACAGCCTTGAGATAGGTCTCACCCTCGTCGGGCGTGTCAGGATTGACGGTCACCTCGTGGTATCCCAGTCCCGACACATTGGTGACGAGGATGCGGTAGAGGTTGTTGCGCACGATGGCAAACTCCATCACGCCCATGCTGGTGGGCTTGTAGTTGTCAAGATGGCGGATCCAGTAGGTGTAATAGCAGTGGTATCCGTCGTCGTCCTTCTCGTATTTCTTTGCCTGGTAGAGGTCGAAGCTGTTGCCGTTGATGTCGTTGATGCCGATAGCGGATGCCAGTGCCTGGGGCGAGTCATAGAACTTGTAGTTGAAGTAGTAGAGCACTTCGGGATACTGGTTCTTGTCGGTGATGACCTGCAGGGTGCCGTTGTCGGCAAGATGATAGACGTTGTTGTAGGGCTCCAGCTTTGCCTTGAAGAGCACGCCGGTGCTGTAGCCGTTCTTCTGTGCGGGAGCCAGTGTGCAGTTCTCCAGGCAGTAGGTGGTGTTGTACTGCGGCGTCTCGCTGGCGGGCTTGAAGGCTGTCCATGCCACGGCATTGGGATTGCTGTAGTCGCCGTAGAAGTTCTCATAGTATTTGCCGGCGTTGGTGAAGCTGGTGGCATCGATGGTTTTCTTGAAGAAGTCGGGGTCGATGACATAACCGTTGACGTCCTTCACGTTGCCGAAGTGCTCGTTGATGTCCCACACGGGCTCGTCCATGGAGGTGAGGGCGGCGGTGTGACGGTAGGAGTAGTAATACTTGGGCAGGTTGACGATGTAGTGGCCTTCAAGGGTGATGGAGGCATACTGCTGGTTGGCTTCGTCGGTCAGCGGGAATGAATTGCTGCTCTTGGCAATGTCGATGCGTGCCAGGACGCGCTCCAGCGTGATGCTCACCACATTGTCTTCATTGTCTTCGCTCTTGGTAATCACGGTGCCGGTGTTCTCGGATGCGCGGTTGGTCATCACGATGCCGCCCGAAATGTCCTGGATGGCACCCCTGACGTATGTCAGGCTGTCGATGTCGGCCAGGAACTCGCTCTCCGTCGTCTTGTTGATATAGCGCCCGGTGTTGGCGGTGACGAAGATGTCGTATGTGCCCTGTGGCACCGACACGTGCTCTGCTTCATAGATGACGTAGCCGTTGGCATCGGTGCCTGTGCGCGTCAGGTTGGTGAGCATGATGCTCTTGACGAAGAGCTTGGTGGGCGCGTCGAAGAGATAGATCCTGGCGTTGTTCACTTGGTACTCTTCCTGCGTTCCCTGTACATGATTGTAGCTGTCTTCCACACTACGTGTCGTCAAAGCCGTCGGGGCGTTGGCTTGTAGACGGAATACGACGCTAGCCTCTTCCACCGTGGTTTCTGTGTTGGTGTCAACGGCATCGTCAATGTCTTCGCGCTGGCTGCAGCTGCAAACGACGGCACTGGCCAATAGCAGTGCAAAGATGAATTTGATTGACTGGAACATAGTTTTCTTTTTTTATTTATTGTTTGTTTTTGAGTTTTCCAAATTCCTGAAGCTGCACCTCTGCCTGCTTCACTCCCTGCTGCCGTGCCTTTTCCACAAGCTGTACGGCCTTGTCGGCATCGCCCCTCATCCAGGCCACGAGGCCTTCGTTCATCGTCCGCTCAGGGCAGTCGTTCACCTTGCTCAGGTATTCGGCAGCCTCGTCGGCCTCGCCTTTCTTGATGGCAAGGCATGCCATGGTGAGGTTGATGTATGAGTCGTTGTGATAGAGCATGTAAGCCTTGCGGATGATGGAGTAGTATTTCTCCTGGTCGTTGGCATATTTGTCAGCCAGACGGTAGATCTCGTTCAGGTTGAGGTTGATTGGGCGTGTCTCAAACACTCGCTCCGACTCCTCGATGGTGAACGGGCGCACGGTGTAGATGACGGTATAGTTGGTGCAGCGCAGTTCGGGGAACCAGTTCTCCACCACATATCTGAATCCTTCGGGAGCTTCTTTGCGCATCCGCTTCTCTTTCTCGTCTGGCGAGATGCTGCTGGTGGCAATGCTCATCAGCCGGCTCTGCTGCGGCGCGTCGCTCCTGCTGTTCAGCTGTTTCATGAAGCCTTCCCAGTTCTCGCCCTTGCCCGTAGCCTCTATTCTGATGCCCTTGGCAATGTTGGTGCGCAGCAGGTAGCTCTTCAGTGCTTCCGTGCGGTTCTCGCTGAGCATGAGGTTGTGCTCGTAGGGTGCTTCGGGCGACGCAAAGCCTTCGATGGTCATGCGCTGGATGGTGACGTCGGAGTCGTTCTTCACCAGGTTCACGCTGTTGTGTATCTTCTGCAGCTCCACGGGGTTGGTCATGTAGTCGGGCTTGATGTCCCATTTGTTCACCTCGAAGCACAGGAAGGCCGAGCCGCGCTCCTCGCGCACCTTCACCGAGTTGTCGGCAGGCGGCAGCAGATAGACGGGGAAGAGGTTGATGACGGGCGGCACCTCCTCCTTGGGGAACATGGCAATAATCATCTCGCCCCTGTCCTGCGGGTTGCTGCAGGCGCAGCTCTGCTTCTTCAGCTTCAGCACGGCATTGTCCATCCATGGCTCATATTTCACCGAGCGCAGATAGTCGATGTCGAGATTCTGGCCATTCTTCTTGCGCACGGCTATGGCATCGGGATACTCGTCTTTCAGGCTGCGCTCAAAGTAAATCTGCTGGTTGCGGCTGTTGATGAATATCATCGGCAGCTCCACCTTCCGCATCGTGACGGTGTCTATCAGCTCCGGCGCCAGCACCACCGACTGCATGGCGGGCACATCCTGTATGGCAGTGACCTGGAAGGACGCCACCACATTGCTGTCGACCACGGCCAGTGCCGAGCGATTGATTTTCAACACATAGTCGTAGTCGGCTGCTTGGGCCTTCTGCACTCCCGACAGAAGGAATAGCAGCATCGAAAACGTGAGTAGGCGCGCGAGTCCGCGACCTGTTTTATAGTCATTCATGCTCATGTTGCAACAGCGAATGTTTTAGTTAAAAGACGTAGATAAGGCTGAGCCCCAGCTTCGAGATGCCTACGTAGTGGTACACATCGTCATCCCTCTGTGGTCCGCATACCTCACAGTCAAACTTCTTGTAGTCTATATAGGTATAGCCTATGCCCAGCTCTGCACCGATGTTCCAGTGCTTTGCCAAGGCATACTCATAGCCGGCGCCGATGCCGCCACCTGCCAGCCAGCCCTCATAGCGGTTGGGCTTCAGCCCGTTGAGCAGGCCTAAGCAGAAGCTCTTGTTGCCGATGTTAAACTCTCCGGCGTGCACGTAGGGGCCGAAGAAAAAGCCATTCATCACCTGGCAGGGCCATATACGCAGCTGGCTCTGCACCGCCCAGTGCTTGTGCACTTTCTGCTCTCCTCTCTTCCAGGGCCGCAGACTGCCGTAGGTCTCAAACGAGGTCTTTTTCGACAATGGAATCTCGACGCCCGCTGAGAGTGCCCCAGCCGCATCAAACAGCAGATTGTTGCTGATGGCAAGATGCTGCCCGTAGGATGAGAGGCAGCCCATGAACGGCAAAAACAGGAAAAGTAATAATGCTTGCTTTAGCTTCATCTTAAAGATTCATGCTTGGTTTTCCCAAATATGTTTATATTTGCCGCAAATTTAGTAAAAAAAGTAAAAAAACTGCGCTTTTCTCTCGTAAAAAAAGTTAATTGCGTTTTTTTTCTTGTGATGAGAGTGCTTTTCGCGCGCGTATTATAATAATGTATAAAGAAAAACAGCAATCTCATTGAGGTATCTCCGCCTCTTCCCCCTTCCCTGCCTGGACGATGATGTGTCATGGCGGCAGGAAAAGAAACGTTAAGGCTTTTCTGCTGTACAGGAAATCCTTACAGCTTGCCCTGCTCGTGATATGAGTAATAGGCTCCGTCGGTAATGATGACGTGGTCGAGCAGCCGCAGGCGCATGACGTCGCATGCCCGCTTGATGTTCTTTGTCAGCTCGTTGTCCTGGGTGCTGGGCCTGAGGCTGCCGCTGGGGTGGTTGTGGCAGATGGCGAGCACGGTGGCGTTGCACAGCACGGCCTCGCGCATGATGACGCGCACGTCGACGCTCACCTCGGTGATGCCGCCGTGGGCGATGCGCACCTTCTTAATCAGCCGGCAGTTCTGGTTGAGGTAGAGCGTCCAGAACTCCTCGACGTCCAGGTCCTGCATCTGCGGTCGCATCAGACGGTAGAGTCGGGTGGCGGTGCCCACGTCGGGGCGTTCCTCGGGCGTCTCCGCCTGTCGCCGCTTGCCCAGCTCGCAGGCCGCCAGGATGGTGATGGCCTTCGCCGGTCCCACGCCGTTGTAGTGGCACAGGTCGGCGATGGTGAGCTTGCCCAGGCTGTTCAGGTTGTTGTTGCAGTCGTTGAGGATGCGTTTCATCAGTGTCACCGCGTCCTCCTTGGCCGACCCCGAGCCCACCAGGATGGCCAGCAGCTCTGCGTCGCTCAGCGCCTGCGGCCCCAAGCGCTCCAGCTTCTCACGCGGGCGGTCCTCCTCGGCCCAGCGGGCAATGGTCAGTTTGTCGCTCATCCTTCTTGTCAGTGTTTCACTACGCAGTTCTTCCACCACGATTCCAGGAAGCCGATGCCGTAGCCATAGAGCTGTACGAAGACGGCCGGCACGGAGATGAGACCCACCTTCACGCTCTTGTTGCGTATGGACGAGTCGATGAAGATGAGCAGTGCGTACAGCACCAGTGGCAACAGCAGCAGTGGTGCCAGCCATGCCGAGCACGACCACGGCAGCGCCACCAGGGCTCCCAGCAGCAGGGCGGCGCTGCCCAGGGTGAACAGCGAGGGCAGTGCGTGTACGGGCTTGAGTGCCTCGGGGTATTTGCGCCACAGGTTGATGCGGGCATAGCCGCTGTTATACACCTGCCGCCAGAACTTCTTGAAGTCGGTGCGCCGCTTGTGCCACAGCCATGCCTCGGGGAAGAGTCGGCACGAATAGCCACCCTTGAAGATGCGTATGCTGAAGTCGATGTCCTCGCCATAGAGCGACAGCTTGGAGAAACGCTCCTTCGAGAAGCCGCCCAGGGCCAGGTATGCCTCGCGCTTGACGCCCATGTTGAACGAGCGCGGGTGGAACTTCTCCATCTGCTTCTTTCCGCCGCGTATGCCGCCGGTGGTGAAGAAGCTCGTCATGGCATAGCTGATGGCCTTCTGTATGTCGGTGAACGACTCGTGGGCGGCATCGGGACCACCCCAGGCGTCGCTCGGCTGGCGGCGCAGCTCATCGTCGACGGCCTGCATGAAGCCGGGGGGCAGCACCGCGTCGCTGTCGACAATGATGACATACTGTCCCGTGGCGCGCTCCACACCGTAGTTGCGGCTCTGTCCGGGGCCGCTGTTCTCCTTGTAGTAATAATGTAGGTCGAGTGTGCCGGCATATTTGTCGCACACGCTCTTGCACGTTGTCTGCGACCCGTCCTCGACCACCACCACTTCGAAGTCCTTCAGTGTCTGCTGGCTCATGCTCTGCAGCAGCTCGTCCACCTCGTCCGGGCGGTTGAATACGGGTACGATGAATGAATAGTTCATTTTCTTATTATCTCATTATTTCATTATCTCATTATTTCATTTTCTCATTTTCTCATTTTTCCATTTTTCTCCACGCCATGCTTCTTCAGCAGCTTGCCCACGGCCTTGTCGAGCGACTCCGTCGGCTCTATGATGTTGTAGTCCTGCCAGAAGGCCGGGTCGAGGAAGTAGTCCACCTTGTCGAAGAACGCGTCGCGCTGGTCGAATGACGCCCGTCCCTGTATGGGTCTGGCCTCGCCGTCGGCGGTGCTGGTGACGGCCATCTCGCAGAAGGCCGCAAACGATGTGGCGAAGAGACGGCGTCGCCAGTCGCAGTTGAAGCGGAAGGTGGTGCGCACATAGCTGATGCGCGTCATGCCGTCGTCGCACAGGCGGTAGTCTACCACACACGACAGCTCCTTGGGCTTGAAGCGCAGCGTGGCGGGCTTCTTGACGAGCATCATGTTGGTGGCCTTCGCGCGGTCGCTCATGTCTAATGACAGCTCAGCCCTGGTGAAGGCGCGCGTCTGCTGGTCTATGTATAGGCGGCCGTAGTAGAGCGCGTAGGGCATGACCACCCTGGGCGAGATGCTCACCACATACTGTGCGCGGTCGCCGATGGTGGTGGGCTGCTCCATCTTCATGTCATACAGGTCCAGCTCCTCGTTGTTCAGCAGGAACTCAGTGTTCTTCACAACGTCCAGCTGCAGTGCCGTCACTGGTCCGCCCATCACCTTCACGCTCACCGTGTCGCTGCGTTTGGGGCTGAGCAGTCGCCGCCCCTTGCTGATGGCCACGCGGTCGCGTCCCGCGCCCCGTCGGTAGTCGGTCTTATACATGTCTATCACCCCTTCGGCCACGCTGATATAGTTCTGACGCTTCATCACCATCTCGCGGTAGAAGCACTGGTGCAGCTCCGCCTTCGTGCTGTAGTTCCGTGGTATGAGCCGTATGGCCGACCTCACCAGGTCGCGTGCGTTCTCAGTCGTCACCAGCACCTCCTGCAGCGCTATGCTGGCCGGTTGCAGCCTGACGCGCACCTGCTGTGCTTCCGCTGGGGTGCCCGCCCTGCCTGCCGTGGCCACGTTGATGCGCTGCGACCGATAGCCCACGTGCGTCACCGTCAGTGTCTGTCCCAGGGCGTCGCTCTTCAGTGTAAAGTAGCCGTCGTCGTTGGTCACCACCTGCAGACTGTCCATCGTCACGCTGGCCCCTGCCAGCGGCTCGCCGTTGGTGGCGTCGGTCACCAGGCCGCTCACCACCGTCCGCTGTGCCCGTGTCGTCAAGGCCAGCAGCATCAGCATCCACAGTATCGTCCTTCTCATACTCCTCTCACTCTTGTCGTTTCGTATTGGTCGTCCGGCATCCCCGCAGGGTGTCGCTTGGCCTGTTCAAGCCAATCTCACTGCAAAAATACGCAAACTATTCTGAACGACAAAATATTTTCAGGCTTTTCTTTTGTCCTTATCTTGGCTTAGCGCCTCGTTCTTTTGAATATTATCTATTTCCTGTTAAAGGGAAATCCCCCTGAAGTATAGGGATTTTCATGCTGACGTTTAGGAAGATTCCCTTGCGTGGGAACCAGAAAATGCCGACCTTTGCAATGTGAAAAGTAAATCACGCAAACTGAAGTTCAACCCTTTAACGAATAGGAGATACAACTATGAAGAAGATTTTTACCCTGGCACTGATGATGACGATAGCCATCACGGTCAACGCAATGAGCTATAGCGATGCAAGCAGGGAGGCCCTGTTCCTGAGTGACAAGATGGCCCACGAGCTGAGCCTGAGCGATGTGCAGTATGAAGCTGTCTACGGCATCAACCTCGACTATCTGCTGCATGTCAACGGTGCTGCCGATGCCTACGGCCCTTGGTGGAACAACCGCAACGCCGAGCTGCGCCATGTGCTCACGGTCAGGCAGTACGACAAGTACATCGGCATGAACTACTTCCATCGTCCGCTGACATGGCGCGACGGCGCGTGGAACTTCGCCGTCTACGCCCGCTACAGCGACCGCAACCATTTCTTCAAGCCGCGTCAAAGGCCGGTGGCCCGTCACCACGGTGGCTCGACATGGAGGAACACCGGGCACGCCGCCCCGCCGCCTGCCCCGCGGGGTCACAGGCACGGCAGGTGAGGAAGTGATGAGTGATAAGTGTTAAGTTAGCAGTGTGGCTGCGCATCCAGAAACGGTGCGCAGCCTCTTTTTGGGCAAATGTGAGGATGGGCGTAAAATAATTATGATGTTTTGGTGCTTATTCAGAGAAAAATGCGTAATTTTGTGACGCAAAACCAATACGACGATGAAAAGGACTATTCTTGCATGCCTCATGGCAGTCGCCTGTGTGCTGACAGGTTCAGCGCAGCGTATCTATGATTTTACAGTGAAGGACGATGTGGGCCAGGAGGTGCCGCTGTCTGACTACCGCGGCAAGGTGCTGCTCATTGTGAACACCGCCACGCGCTGTGGCTTCACCCCGCAGTACACCGAGCTGGAAGCTCTCTACGGCAAGTACCACGACAGCGGGCTGGAGATTCTCGACTTCCCCTGCAACCAGTTTGGCCAGCAGGCTCCCGGCACTATCGAGGAGATTCACCAGTTCTGCACGGCAAACTTCGACATCCACTTCCCGCAGTTTGACAAGGTTGACGTGAACGGTGCCGACGCCTCGCCCCTCTTCACGTTCCTGAAGAGTCAGAAGGGCTTTGGCGGTTTCGACGTGGCCGACCAGCGTGGCAAGGCCATGGACGCGATGCTGCGCAAGCGCGATGCCGACTATGACAAGAAGTCCGACATCAAGTGGAACTTCACGAAGTTCCTGGTGGGGCGCGACGGCACGGTGCTGAAGCGCTTTGAGCCAACGGACAAGATGAGCGACGTGGAGGCTGAGGTGGCAAAGGCGCTGCAGCAGCCGGTGGCCGCTGAGGGCGCCATCAGCAATCCGATGCTGTGGGCCGACGTGCCCGACCCTGACGTCATCCGTGTGGGCGACACCTTCTACATGGTCTCAACCACCATGCACCTCATGCCCGGCGCTCCCATCATGGCATCGAAGGACCTGAAGAACTGGCAGACGGTGGGCTACATCTTCGACCGTCTGACCGACTCGCCGAAGTATGACCTGACGGAGGGCACCGTCTACGGACGCGGACAGTGGGCCACCTCGCTGAAATACCATAATGGTCGGTTCTATGCCCTGCTGGCGCCCAACGAGGCTGGACCCATGGGCCAGACCTACATCTTCACCGCCGAGAAGGCCGAGGGCCCGTGGACGGTGCTGTCCAGAATGCGCCACTTCCACGACTGCTCGCTGTTCTTCGACGACGACGGGCGCGTGTATGTGGTGTATGGCACGGGCGAGCTGATGGAACTGAAGGCCGACCTGAGCGACGTCAAGGAGGGCACGCACATGCACATCTTCCAGCGCGAGGCCGACGAGCGTGGCCTGCTGGAGGGCTCGCGCATGATTAAGCACAACGGCAAGTACTATCTGCTGATGATTAGCCATGTGTGGGCTCCGGGCCGTCACCGGCGCGAGGTGTGCTACCGTGCCGACGACATTCACGGCCCCTACGAGAAGGCCGTCATCCTGGAGAGCGACTTCGGGGGCTTCCCCTACGTGGGGCAGGGCACCATCGTCGACACGCAGGAGGGCGACTGGTATGGCATCATCTTCCAAGACCGTGGTGGGGTGGGGCGTGTGCTGACGCTGTCGCCCGTCAGGTGGATTGACGGATGGCCGATGATAGGCGATGAGCAGGGCAAGGTGCCGGCCACGATGCGCCCCTACAAGAGTCACCAGCCGGCAACGGGCATCGTCTGTGCCGACGACTTCGGCGCTACGCGTCTGGGCCTGCACTGGCAGTGGAACCATAACCCCGTGGACCAGGCATGGAGCCTGACGGAGCGCCCCGGTTTCCTGCGGCTGAAGACCAGCAGGGTGGTGCCGAACATCTACCTGGCGCCCAACACCTTGACACAGCGCATGGAGGGCCCCACGTGCAGCGGTGCTGTCAGTCTGGATGTGAGCAAGATGAAGGACGGCGACCGTTGCGGGCTGGCTGCCTTCAACGGTGACAGCGGCCTGCTGACCGTGAAGCGACAGGGCAAGAAATATGTGCTGGAGATGAGCGAGCAGTCGGTGCAGCTGACGGACAAGGAGAAGGCCGTGACGAAGGTGGACGAGAAGGTGGTGGAGAGCGTGGCGCTGCAGCTGCCTTCGCGCTCGGCGAAGGTGTGGCTGCGCATCGATGCCGACTTCAACGTGGGCAAGGACCTGGCCTGCTTCTACTACAGCCTGGACGGCGAGCAGTGGATGCCCATAGGCACACGTGGCTACAAGATGATTTTCGACTACCGCCGGCTGTTCATGGGCACTAAGTTTGCCATCTTCAACTATGCCACCAAGAAGACGGGAGGCTACGTCGACGTGGATGGCTTCGACTATACCTTACGCTAAAGCGTCTCTATAAAACCCATTAAAACAAAGAAAACAAGAAAAAACAATTTGTTTTCATTTGTTTTTGTGGTTTTCTTTTGTTTTCTTACAGACGCTTTAGCGTACCATCGAAAGAGTGAGGTAGGTGGCTGAGTGGCGGAAAAAAGTGGCCGTTTTATGAGAATAAGTGGCCACTTTATGAGAATAAAGCATGGAGTTATGACAGCCAGGCTTGCGTCTTGTTATATGATTCAAGTTACTATGTTTGCACCAGCAAACGCGACTGAGGCGAGAGCGCCCCGCC
>CAMVKN010000066.1 GCA_947168045.1 uncultured Prevotellaceae bacterium | reverse complement strand
AGCGGCAGGCACAGGTGGCCCTTCACCTGCTGCTGTTCCTTCAGACCTGCGCCCTAGGAAACGCTCAGTTATTGAGACTGTGAATGACGAGTTGAAGAATGTATGCCAGATTGAGCATACCAGACACCGCTCCATCGACAACTTTGCCACAAACTTGTTCGCCGGACTTATTGCCTACAACCTGCTGCCAAAGAAGCCTGAAATGAATTTAGAAATCATTGACAAAAGTAGACTTATTGCGTAAGGCTTACGTCGAACTCACGTGAAAGTCCAATAATTCATTTGTTTTTGTAGGACCCCTTTACAGTTGACTGTGAGGCGATGAATAGTGCAGGAAAGCATTAGCCGGCATTGTAAAATGACTGCGCAGTTATTTAATGCCGCGAGTTAATCATTATTAATCTTATTTTTTTTTATAAACTGCGTTTGCTTCTTTCGATAATTCTTACTATCTTTGCCGCAGATAATTGTGCATAATACTTGCAAACAACACATAAATAATCATTAAAAATAATCATTATGGTAGGAATTAAAAGAATTGTCTTGCTTTTGGCCGTCATTGTTGTCAGTATGCCGTCGTGGGCGGCAACTGATTACCAGATTTCTGTAGGCGGGCGTTCCGTTGACAGCGATAATGCTGCGCATATCACCGACGATAATATCGGCGGTTCCGTTTCTTACGATCCTGCGACGAATACGCTGACCCTTGACGGTGCTGTCATCTCGGCAAACGGCATCTCGGCAAAAGCCAGCGGCTTGAACATTCAGCTGATAGGCAGCAACGTCATCAACCTTGGCAAAATCAACGTTGTGGGGAAACTCACTATCTACGGCACCGGTTCGCTATCCATCACCAGCTACACCACGGCAGACAGCGAAAGCCAAGGCATCAGCTGCAAGGAGCTTCTGGTCGATGGCGTGACGCTCAACATCCACAGCTTTGCCAACAGCATCTATGTGTCCGATGGCACGCTGACCGCCAGAAATGCAGACATTACCCTGGAGAATACGTCGACAGCTTTTGCCGTAACCACAACGTATTACCAATGGATCTCCATGGAGGGCTGTGACTACATCACGCCAGAGCCAGCACCGTCGTTCGTGAAAGACTATTCTGGGTCGAGGCGCTATGACACAAATTATGACGGTGCCCTGCTGCACGCCATGCACATCGGTCCTGTCCCTGAGGACGAGGTGAAATATCCCGTTATCGTCAATAAGAAATATGTGCGCTCCACCAATGCCGCCGACGTGCTGGGCGACGGCAAGGTCAGCTACGACGCTTCTACCAACACGCTGACACTCAACGATGCTACGTTCACCACCACGTCGTCTGTCTATTCGGCCATTGAGGGCGGCATCGTCAACAACCTGCCTACCACCGTCAACCTGGTCGGAACCAGCAACATTGGCTCTTCTTCCACGGCCATCAACGGCTATGTGGGAAAGATTACTGGGGCGGGAACGCTTAACCTCAGCATCACCAGCACCGAGTGGACCTACGGCATCAGTTCCAATTCACCGCTGACCATCGACGGCACCACCGTCAGCGTGACGGGGGGCCGGATAGGCATCTATGGCGAGACGCTCATCGACAACAGTACCGTCACCATCAGCGGCTGCGCGAAAAGCGCCATCCAAACGGAGAAGCTGACACTGAGGAAGAGCAAGATTGTTTCGCCCGTCATCAGCGACTTCTATGCGTTAAACATCGGGGCCGGGCAGAATTACATCGCCGATGCTGACGGAAACGTGGCCAAGGCGGTCACGATTATTCCCGACCCCAGCGCCCCCGACGACCTGACCGCCTACCCACTGTATCTCGGTTCGACGCGCGTCACCAGCCTTAATGCCGCCGACGTGCTGGGCGACGGCAAGGTGAGCTACGACGCCGTTACCAACACGCTGACGCTCAACAATGCCACCATCAACGGTCATGGCACCACCGACGGACTGCGCAGCGAGATTCTGGGGCTGACCATCAACCTGATTGGCAACAACGTCATCAACAACATCGAGGGGTCGGCCGATGACAATGGACAGCAATTTGCCATGGAGCTGGCCAAGTGGACTACCATCTGCAGCTCGACCGGCGGAACGCTGACCACCAACGTTCCCGCAGGAACAGGCTCATACGGCAGCATCTGCGCCCTTGGCAATGAGCGTGACGGAACCCTTTACATCAAAGACTGTACCGTGACTGTTAACGGGGGAACGATGGGCTTGAACTGCAAAGGACAGCCCTTCAAAATACAGAATTCCACTGTCACGATTCAGAATCAGGAGGCCGACTACTATAATCCCTTCTACGTCGAGCCGCTCATCCTCCTGGATTGCCAGATTGTAGAGCCTGAAGGAGCCGTGCTGAACAAGGACCGCAGCGGACTTGACCTGAAAGACGAGACGACGGTGAAGAAGGTGGTCATCATGCCCCTCGCGACGGCCACGAGAGAGATTACCGGCGGCTTGGGCATGACTACTAACGAATCGGAAACTGACGCCCGCATTGGCGCACCAATGAACTACGCGGAGCGTGAGGTAGAGATTCCGCAGACGGTGAGTGACGGAGGTACAGAGTACACCATCACCGCCGTCGACGACAAGGCTTTCCAGGAGAATACGACGATTGAGAGCGTTACCCTCCCCGCCACCGTTGACTACGTTGGTGAATATGCCTTCGACGGCTGCAGCAGTCTGACCAGCGTCACGCTGGAAAGCACGACACCGCCCTTTGCCGACCGCGGGGCCTTTGACGAAGGGGTGACTGACGTCTATTACCCGGCGGCAGCGGCCTATACATATCGCGAGGTCATGGAAGGATACAGCAGCAGCGCACTGCCATCAGCAGAGCGCGCCACCTATCACCCCACAGTGATGATGAAAGACAACGAGTGGACAACCATCTATTCTACGCAAGACTACGACTTGCCCGAAGGACTGGAAGCCTACATCGTGACGGGCATCAACTACGAGACGGCACAGGTGATGATACGCCGTCAGGACTACATCCTGAGCGGAACGCCCATGCTGCTCCACAAACTGGGAACAGAGAAGAACTATGTCGTGCCCGAGGCCATGAGCGTAGTCTACGATGGCGAACCCTCAGACGTGTTCAGGGGATCACCTCGCGAGCAAGCCATCACCAACGAGGGAGGACAGGCTTACATCCTCTACAATGGACAGTTCGTGAAGTGTGCACCGGGCACACTGGGAGCCTTCAAGTGCTATCTCTGGATTCCTGAAGGTCCTGAAGGCAAGTCGCTTGGCGGCAATGCCCGTGCATTGACCGTCCTGGTTGAGAATGCTACAGGCATTGGCGAAGTGCGCAGCTCTGGCGGCACCGGCAGCTACGTGTGGTATACGCTGGGTGGCCAGAAGGTTGTACGGCCGGCGAAGCCTGGCATTTATCTGCAGGGAGGAAAGAAGATGTACATCAAATAACCTAAATAAGCAAAACGTCGTTATGAAGAATATGAAGAAGCCATACGTGCAGCCTGCCATCATGGTCTGCAGCGTAGCCCTACAGCAAATGGTTTGCGATTCGCGAGAGAGAACAATAAGTATCTCTGATGACAGCGCACTGGTTGACCCTGGGAAAGCTGCATCACGCTCCACTATATGGGACGAATAGCGAGAATATATATATGTATAAGGAAACAAAAAAGGTGCACCACGGTGCACCTTTTTTTTAGCAGGATGTCTACAATGCTATCAGCGACACGGCGAAGCCGCCGCCGGGCGCTTCCTTGAGCTTCAGCGTCTGTCCTGCCTTCACCGTCTTTTTAGTGATGACGTAGGCTTGGGGGTTGGTCTCGTAGTGAGCGTCAGGCGCATCCTGATAGATGGTGCACTCGTACTTGCGTCCCTTGTCAAGGAAGTCAAGCTTGACGATGGCCTCGTGGCCGTTCTCGTCACACTTGCCGCCGATGAACCAGTTCGGGGTGCCCTTGGCCTTGCGTGCCACGGTGATGTAGTCGGCCGGCTCAGCCTCTAAGTAGATGCTCTCGTCCCAGTCGCAGGCCACGTCGCGGATGAACTGGAAAGCATCGTCAAAGCGCTCATAGTGCTCAGGCAGATCAGCAGCCATCTGCAAGGGTGAGTACATGGTGAGATAGAGCGCGAGGCTGCCGGCCAGTGTGATGCGTGCCCACGACTGGTTGCCGCTCCAGGTGTTCAGGCGTGTGACGAAGATGCCGGGCGTGTAGTCCATCGGTCCACCCTGCAGGCGTGTGAACGGCAGGATGCAGGTGTGGTCGGGACGGCTGCCACCGAAAGCCTCATACTCAGTGCCGCGTGCACTCTCGTTGCCCACCATGTTCGGCCATGTCCGGCACAGACCGGTGGGGCGGGTAGCCTCGTGCGCATTCACCATGATGTGATGCTTGGCGGCCTCCTTGACCACATGGAGGTAGTGGTTGTTCATCGACTGCGAGTAGTGGTGGTCGCCGCGGGGAATGATGTCGCCCACGTAGCCCGTCTTCACGGCATCGTAGCCATAGTCGTTCATCAGCTGGAAGGCCTGTTCCAGATGGCGCTCGTAGTTCTGCGTGCTGGATGATGTCTCGTGGTGCATCAGCAGCTTCACACCCTTGGAGTGGGCATAGTCGTTGAGCATCTTCAGGTCGAAGTCAGGGTAGGGCGTGACAAAGTCGAACACATCGCGCTTCCACATGTTTGCCCAGTCTTCCCAGCCTACGTTCCATCCCTCGACGAGCACTTGGTCGAGGCCGTTCTTGGCCGCGAAGTCGATGTAGCGTTTCACCTTCTCGTTGTTGGCGGCATGGCGACCGTTGGGCTTCACCTTCGTCCAGTCTATGCGGTCGAGGTGGATGCTGGGGAACTGGTCAGTGTAGTTCCAGCTGGACTTGCCCACAATCATCTCCCACCACACACCGCAGTATTTGGTGGGGTGAATCCACGAGGTGTCATCGATGGCACATGGCTCGTTGAGGTTGAGGATGAGGTTGCTGGAGAGCATGTCGCGCGCGTCGTCGCTGACCATGACGGTGCGCCAGGGTGTGGTGCAGGGTGTCTGCATGCAGCCCTTCAGACCGGTGGCGTCAGGCGTGAGGTGGCTGACGAAGGTGTAGGGCCGTGGCAGCTTTGCGCGTGAGGGCTTCGGTGCGGGGGTGTACTCATTGCTGCCACCGCGCAGCTCAGTGGTGAAGGCCTTCGTCTGCTCGTCGACCAGCTCCAGGTGCATGGTGGCATAGTCAGCACAGGCTGCCTCGTGGATGTTGATGTAGAGGCCGTCCTGCGTCTTCATCTGCAGCGACGTCTGTACGCCGGTGGGGCTGAAGGGTGCCACGGAGCTGTTGCCCCAGTTCACGGCATGGTCCATGCGCGAGCGTATCTCGCTCAGCTTGCTCTCCTGCGTCTCCTGCTCCTGAGAGTCGTAGTCGCCGGGCAGCCACCAGGCGGTGTGGTCGCCGGTCATGCTGAATTCGGTGCGCTCCTCCTGGATGAGGAAGTAGTTCAGCTCTGGTTGCTGGGGGAACTCATAGCGCAGGCCGATGCCCTCATCATAGACACGGAAGCGGATGACGATGGAGCGCTGGTGGGGCTCCTCGTACATGCCGCGCTGGCCATTGCCGGCGGTGACACGGGGCTGCTTCCATTGTTGCAATAACGTTGCAGCATACTCGACGTAGTGGTTGCGAATGTCGCGGCTCTCGCCCCACACGGGCTGCCATGTCTCGTCGATGGTGTCGGTCTGCTCATCAACGATGGAGAAATGGTCAAGCAGGTCATGTTCCTCGCCGCCCTTTGAGGCGTGCTTGTCACGTGCCAGCTCCAGCCCGAGGCGTGAGGGCAGCACCACGGGACGGTCCTTATAGAACAGCTCGTAGGTGGGCCGACCGTCATCGTCGGTGTAGAATTTCAACTTGACATGCCCATTGGGCGATGCCACTTCAGCTGCCGTAGCGCCGAGCGATACTGCTAACATAAGGAATAGTGTCTTTGCGAACTTCATATTTGTATTGGTTATTCTTTTTTGGTAGCATCCACCTTCTGACAAGGCAGGATGGTCTATCTGCCACTTTGTTCTATCAGCTCCTTCACCTCCTCGTTGAAACTGTTGGCGGCCATGAGCTGCTCGATGGTGAGGTGCATGCGATAGCGCCAGTAGTGGCGTGGGTTGGCAGGAATGTTGATGCGCTCAGCGTTCTGGTCGGGCAGCCGCAGCTGCTCGTCCATGCTGAGCCAGTCTTGCAGTGAGATGAGGCAGAGCATGGAAGGCGAGGTGAGGTGACGGCTGACGATGTCCTTGGCCAGCCATCCCGGCAGCGGGTGGGGTGCCTCGCCACTGCGGTAGAGCATGGTGGCGTAATAGTCCTGTGTGCGGGCAGGGTCTTCGTCCCACCACTGGCGCAGCGTGGACATGTCGTGAGTGGAGATGGTGCAGACCGAGCGGTAGGGATTGCGGCTGAGGTGGCCGAAGCGCACCGATGGGTCCTTAGGCATGGACTGTATCTCAAGCGAGAGGATGCGCAGCTCGTTCATCACCCAGGGCACGCAGTCGGGCACCATGCCCAGGTCCTCGGCACAGCACAGCATGCGCGTGGCCTGCGTCAGGCGCGGCAGCTTCTTCATGGCCTCATGGTACCAGAACTGGTTCATGCGGCGGTAGAAGTAGTCGTTGTAGAGATTCCAGAAGCGCTGGCGCTGGTCCTCGTTAAGCAGTGTCTGGAACTCAGGCATCTTCGGCGCGTTGATGCGCGGATGCCAGGCATTGATGGTTTGAGATGTTTGGTTTGCTATTTGCGATTTAGCCTTGTGGTCGGCCAGGAACAGCTCTTCGTGGAAGGGCACTCCGTAAGCCTCCACCTCCTCGCGCGTCATGGGCAGCGAGGGCTGGAACTGTCCGTAGAGGCCGCTCTTCTCGGGCATGGGAATCTCCCAGATGCGGAAGAAGCCCAGCACATGGTCGATGCGGTAGGCATCGAAATACTCGGCCATCTTCCTGAAGCGGCGCACCCACCATTGACAGCCGTCGCGAAGCATCTCGTCCCAGTTGTAGGTGGGGAAGCCCCAGTTCTGTCCGTCCTCGCTGAAGGCATCGGGTGGCGCGCCAGCCTGTCCGTTGAGGTTGAAGTAGCGCGGCTCAGCCATCACGTCGGCACCATCACGGTTGACGCCAATGGGAATGTCGCCCTTCAGGATGACATGCTGCTGGCGGGCGTGCTCATGGGCGGCACGCATCTGCTGGTCAAGATGGAACTGGACGAAGTGCCAGAAAGAAGGGTGGGGGGAGGTGGCGCCGTCGCGTTTCGCGCAGAACTCGGCGTAGGGCTCCAGCCATTCCTTGTTCTGCTCCACAAATGCCTTGTATGCCTTGGTGCGCTTGGTCTTGGCTCCCTCCTGTTCGAACAGCTCGCGCAGATACTCCATCTTTGCAGTGAACATGCGCTCGTAGTCAATCTGAGGCAGAGCGTTCAGCTCTTGGCGCAGCTGTTCATAGTACTGTCGGCGCTCCTCGTCTTTCAGTGGTGGCAACTGGCGCAGGTCCATGTACTGTGGGTGCAGCGCATAGATGCTGATGGCGTTGTAGGGATAGCTGTCCTGCCATGTGCCCGTGAGGTTGGTGTCGTTGATGGGCAGCAGCTGTAGCACGCGCTGCTTGGTCAGTGCCACCCAGTCAATCATCATCTTCAGGTCGCCGAAGTCGCCCACGCCGAAACTGCCCTCCGTGCGCAGCGAGAACACAGGGATGACGGTGCCGGCACCCTTCCACGGATGGAGCTCGAAGCGGCTCTGCGACAGCTCGTAGACCAGCACGTCGCCTTTCTGCACGCCCACTGAGGGCAACTCGATGAACCGGTTGTCGCCCATCTCCCAGAACACGCTCCCAATGGGGTCGTTCTCTTCGAATAGCACCGGGTCAATGACGAACTTGAACTCGAAGCGTCCAGGCAGACGGTCGGCATCGAGGCTCACCACCCACTCGTTGCACTCGTGCTCAGTCATGGGTATGCCCTGAGCCGGATCCCATCCGCCGAGATAGAAAGGTGCTCCCACCACGACTAAGCGCTGGCTCTGACGTAGCTGGGGGGCACGCACCTTCAGGCGCACGGTGCGCTCAAACTCAGTCGGTGTGCTCAGCCGTCGCTCGCGTGCCATCACACAGTCGGTGAAGGCCGACGAGTAGAGGTAGGCATCTTCGGGGATGTCCATCCAGTGGTCATACACCACGTAGCGGTTTCCCCTGACAGCAGCCAGCTCTAAACGGTGAGGCTCCATCAGCCACTCCTGGCGCACCACCTGGTCGTCGCGGCACACGCTGTAGAAATAGTCATAAAAGGTGCCCTCCTTCACCGGGTGGGGGAAGGAAAACGAGTCGTCAAGCTCGCACCACCAGTGCTGCCCGTCAGCGGTTTGCATGGGCTGGGTGCTCAGCTTGCCTTGCGGTGTGTCGCCAATCAGGTTCAGCACCAGTCTCTCGCCATCGCCGGTGAGATATTCAATGTTGAAAAGAATCTTTATCATGTTGTTCAGTTTTTAGTCCACCGCAAAGATAATGTTTTTTTTCCAGTGCCGATGTTCAGCAAAGGCAGAATAAGGGCATCGTGGCGCGCAAACGATTGCAGCGGCTGCAGACAACGCTTAGCTCCTTTTCCAGAAGGAACGGGTGAAGAGCACCAGGACGGCTATGATTTCAAGACGTCCTACCAGCATGAGGAAGGAGCATAGCCACTTCAGGCCATCGCCCAGGTCGGCCCACGACATCTGCGGTCCAATGTTGGTGTCGAGTCCGGCCCCCACGTTGCTAATCAGGCTCAGCGCAATGGTCATGGCATTGGTGATGTCGATGCCTGAGAGCACCATTGCTACGGCAGTGACGAGCAGCATGATGATGTAGAGGGTGAAGAAGGCCAGCAGGGTGACCAACCGTCCCTGGGGGATGTTCTGTCCCGCCATGCGCACGGGCAGTATGGCGTTGGGATGAAGGATGTGGTGAAACTCGTTGCGCATCACCTTGAGCAGCATCAGCACGCGTATGCTCTTGAAGCCACCCGTGGTGCTGCCAGCGCACGCGCCCATGAACATCAGCACGCCGAGGATGACCCACGTCAGGTGGGGCCACGCACCGGCATCGGTGTTGCTCAGGCCCGTGGTGGTCATGAACGACACCACCTGGAAGAGCGATGAGCGCAGCGCCTCCTCTACGTCGTAGCCCATGCGTGTGATGAGCAGATACATAATCCACAGGGTGGCACCGACGATGGTGGCAACATAGAGCTTGAACTCGCTGTTGCGCAGAATGGCACCTGCCTTGAACTTGAAGAAGAAGAGGTAGAGCAGGGTGAAGTTGATGCCGGCGAGGAACTGGAAGAGGATGGCCAGATACTCGATGGTGGGCGAAGCAAGGAAGATACTGCCGTTGTGGGTGGAGAAGCCGCCGGTGGCCGTCGTGGTCATCGAATAGTTGGTGGCATCGAACCAGTCCATGCCGCAGGCCCAGAACGACAGGCCGCAGGCAATGGTCAGCAGCAGATAGATGCTCCATATCCATTTTGAGCTGGTTGACAAGCGGGGGTGTAGCTTTGAGCGCATGGGGCCGGTGGCCTCAGCTGAGAACACCTTCACGCTGCCGCCCACCAGCGACGGCAGCAAGGCTACGGTGAAGAACACGATGCCCAGACCGCCAATCCACTGCATCAGTGAGCGCCAGAAGAGCAGACCGTGGGAGAGCGACTCCACATCGTCGATGATGGTGGCGCCCGTGGTGGTGAAGCCCGACATCGTCTCGAAGTAGGCACTGGCAAGGTTGGGCACCGCCCCGCTGAGCAGGAACGGCATCATGCCAAAGAGCGAGAACACCACCCACACCAAGGTCACCACGACGTAGGCATCGCGGCGGCTCAGCGAGTTTTCGGCCTCATGTCCAAAGTAGCGGAAGAAAAAGGCACCGGTGGTCGTCAGGGCTGTCGAGGTGATGAAGATGAGTGCCTCTTGCTCGTCGTAGATGAGGGTCATGGCCAGGCATAGCGCCATGAAGAACGCCTCTATGAAGAGCAGCGAGCCGAGAATCTTTGATATGATTTTCCAGTTAATCATTCCTCATTCTAAGGTGCGCAAGTACACAGTTTTGTGGCTTACTTGCTTAATAGGCTGACTTCACGAATGTCTTTTCGCCATCGACGATGTTGATGCCTCGTTGAGGGGCATCAAGGCGCTGTCCCTGCATGTTGTAGATGGCGGCGGGATGCGATGCTTCCTGCGGCTCGCTGATGGCTTCTACGGCAGTGGTCACATCCTCAATGGCCTCATACTCAGCCATCGCCTCGGCCATGTGGGCATCGAGGTCGCTCAGGCGGTATAGGCCGTCGGCGTTGGCGGTCAGCCCCTCGATGGTGATGGTTGCGACCATTGGCGGCTCGCTGAGTGAGAGCAGGCTGCGGCCTTGCAGCTGGTCCAGTGACTGATAGACCAGGTTGACGGCCACATAGTCGTCGGTGCCGTCGCTCCATTTCTCAAAGACGAGTTTCGAGCCGATGGGGGTGCGTGCCTCCAGCGCATTCTCAGTCACAGGCAGCTGGAAGCGCAGGGCGGCACTGATGCTGGCCAGGTTGGAGTCGTGGCCGCAGAGGAACATAAACTTTCGGTCTGTGCGGCTTAGCTCCTCGCGGATGCGGCTCACCAGCGGGTAGGCTAAGTTGACGGCAGCAGTGTGGGTGGTGAACAGCAGTCCGTCGTAGACCTCCTTCACAGCACAGATGGCACGCCAGTCATCTATGGTCAGCTCGTGGCCGAAGGCCGTCGTGCTCTCGCTCTCATAGCATTGCAGCACCAAGGCATCGGCCACGCTGTTGGCCAGCGTGATGCCGCCTGTCATCTTCGGCTCGTCGCCTTTTTCAATCTTGAACTGCGTGTCATCGTACCAGAAGTGCAGGGTGTCGTTCTGGGCAGCAGGCGAATGCGCCATGTCGAGCACTTCCTCCATCAGCGTCAGCGTGGGCTGATGGGTTGCCATCCATGTCTGCGGACCGCCGTGCAAGGCGTTTATCTCGCTGAGCACCTGCTGGCGGTAGCTGTCGTTCATTTTCGTGAACTTTGGCGTGAATACGGGATCCATCTTGTCCTCTTCGTACTTGTGGGTAATCTCCACGTTGGCGAAAGGCAGGAATCCTGCTGAGAAATATTTCGCCGTGGCAAACGTGCGCTGACGCGAGTTGGCATAGAACAGCACCTCGTCGCCCACGGGACGGTAGTTGTCGGGCAGCAGACCCTCGTCAACCACCCACTTACGGAAGAACTGTCCCATCTCGGTCTCGAGGACACCGCCTCTGAGCGACAGTTGGCTGCTCGGCGACGACCATGCGAACCACTCGTGAGGCGTAACGCGCATATGGGCTGCACCGCCTGACGACAGCGGTGAGCGGATGTTGTGGCGGCTCATCACCACCACTTCTTTCAATTCATAACGAGCCCGGAAATCGTCCGAACGTTTGGTCTGTGCCTGCATACCAGCCACTGCCATGAGCAGTGCGACGAGTGCACAAAGTCTTGTCTTTGTCATATGATTGCGTGTTGTTACATTTCGTGTTTACTTGGGTGCGAAGGCACGAGGATAGCTGCTACCAAGGCAGGATGCTCTTCTTAAAGAACTTCTCGGCTTTTTCCATCGTGTGGCGCTGGCAGAACACCATGACGCTGTCGCCGGCCTCTATCTGCGTGTTGCCGTTGACGAGGATGCCCTGCTTGCCGCGCACCAGTCCGCCGATGGCGATGCCCGACGGCAGACCCAGCTGGCGGACGGGAGCCTTGGTGATGCGTGCCCCTTCGGCAGCCACGAACTCGGCCACCTCGCTGTCGGCCATCATCAGCGAGCGCATGTTGCGCACGTCGGCCTTCATCATCATCTGGAAGATGTGGCTGGCGGCCACCGTCTTCTTGTTGATGATGGTGCCAATGTCCAGTCCCTCGGCCATCGATACATAGTCGAGGTTCTCAACCATGGCGATGGTCTTGCGCACACCCAGCTTCTTCGCCGTCAGGCAAGCCAGGATGTTGGTCTCGGCGTTGCCCGTGAGCGAGACGAAGGCCTGTGTGTTCTTGATGCCCTCTTCGCGCAGCAGGCCCAGGTCGCGGCCGTCGCCGTGGATAATCATCACGTTAGGACGGTCGATGAGCTCGTTGAGCTGTTCGCAGCGCTCCAGCGAACTCTCAATAATCTTGGCGTGCATGTGGTCGGGCAGGGTGAGGGCAGCCCTCACCGATGTCTTGCCGCCGCCCATGATGACGACGTTGTGCACATCCTCATACTCTTTCTTGCCTACGGTGCCCTTGATGTGGGGTATGTACTCAGGTGTGGTCATGAAGTAGGCCAGGTCGCCGCTCTTCAGCATGTCGAGGCCGCCGGGGATGATGGTCTCGCCGCCCCGCTTGATGGCCACGATGTGGTAGGGGTCGTCAGGGCCGCAGAGGTCCTTGATGGGCTGGTTCAGAATCTGGCAGTTGTCGCGCAGCTTGATGCCCAGCAGCACCAGCGCGCCGTCGTGGATGTCCAACCGCTGTCTGACCCACGACAGCTTCAGGCCGTTGATGATGTCGGAGGCGGCCAGCACCTCGGGATAGACCAGCGAGTCGACGCCCACCTGGTGGAACATCTCCAGGTTGTGGGGCTTGAGGTATTCGTAGTTGTCGATGCGCGCCACCGTCTTCTTCGCTCCCAAGGCATGGGCGAGCATGCAGGCCGTGATGTTGCGGCTCTCATAGCGTGTGACCCCAACGAAGAGGTCGGCCGAGCCGGTGCCGGCGTCCTTCAGCGCCTGGATGCTGGTGGGCGACTGGCACAGGGCCATGATGTCGTAGTTAGAGTCTACGCCGCTCAGACGCTCCTCGTCGTCGTCAATGAGCACGCAGTCGTGGTTTTCTGTTGACAGGAGCTTTGACAGGTGTGTGCCTACGGCTCCAGCGCCGGCAATGACGATTTTCATGATTTGGGGTTTGAGGTTTGAGAATTGAGGGCTGTCTCAGCGATGACACGCTTGATGTTCTCCGGGTCGAGGCCGACTATCTGGCGCAGCTCCTCGATGGTGCCGTGCTCTACGAAGTTGTCAGGCAGGCCCATCCGGGTGATGTGCGGCGCATAGCCGTGGTCGCCCATCCACTCCATGACGGCGCTGCCCAGTCCGCCGTTGCGCACGCCGTCCTCGATGGTGACGATGCGCTGGAACCGCTGGCCCACCTCGTGCAGGATGTCCTCGTCGAGGGGCTTCAGGAAGCGCATGTCGTAGTGGGCGACAGAAGGAGCCCCCCCTGTCCCCCCCTGGGGGGGGTAAGCAGAACTGCCACCGTTAGTTTCTCCCCCCCTGGGGGGGGCGGGGGGAGCTAATATTTCTTCTACGTCGTTGCCTATGGGGCCGAGGGTCAGCACGGCCACGTCGGTGCCGTCGTGCAGCTTGCGTCCCTTGCCCACGGGGATGGCCTCTAAGGGGCACTGCCAGTCGTCGAGGACGCCGCGGTCGCGCGGGTAGCGGATGACGAAGGGCCCCATGTCGGGCTGTTGGGCGGTGAACATCAGGCGGCGCAGCTCGTGCTCGTTCATGGGCGAGGCGATGGTCAGGTTGGGGATGGGTCGCAGGTAGGCCAGGTCGAAGGCCCCATGGTGCGTCGGCCCGTCCTTGCCCACCAGTCCGGCGCGGTCCAGGCACAGCACGACGTTGAGCCTGAGGATGGCCACATCGTGGATGATGTTGTCGTAGGCACGCTGGGCAAAGGCGCTGTAGATGTTGCAGAAGGGCAGCAGACCCTCCTTGGCCATGCCGGCTGAGAAGGTGACGGCGTGTCCCTCGGCAATGCCCACGTCGAAGGTGCGGTCGGGCATCTGCTCCATCATAATGTTCATCGAGCAGCCCGTGGGCATGGCTGGGGTGACGCCCACGATGCGGGGGTTCTGCTGGGCCAGTTCCAGCAGCGTGCGGCCGAACACCTCCTGGTATTTCATCTTCTTGCTCTCATTCTCGTTCTTGATGATTTCGCCGGTCTCAGCATTGAACTTGCCGGGTGCGTGCCACACGGGCGTGTAGTGTTCCGACGGGGCATAGCCGTGACCCTTCTTCGTGTGCAGGTGCAACAGCTTGGGGCCGCGCATGTCCTTGATTTGTCTCAGGATGCGCACCAGCTCCTTCACATCGTGCCCGTTGAAGGGCCCGAAGTAGCGTATGTTCATGCCGTCGAAGATGTTCTGCTGGTGCGAGATGGCGCTCTTCAGGGCGTTGCCCAAGCGGATGAGGCCCTTGCGGCGGTCGTCGTGCAGCAGGCCGATGCGCTGCAGGAAGCGGGCCGTCTTGAAGCGCACCTTGTTGTAGGTCTCGTTGGTGCTCATCCCTAAGAGGTACTGCTTCATGCCGCCCACCGACCTGTCGATGGACATGTTGTTGTCGTTGAGCACGATGAGCATGTCGTTAGGGCTCGACGACACGTTGTTCAGACCCTCGAAGGCCAGGCCGCCGCTCATGGCACCGTCGCCGATGACGGCCACCACCTTCCTGGAGTGAGGAGCTGACTCGTCATCCCTCACTCTGTTGGCTACCGCGATGCCTAAGGCCGCCGAGATGCTGTTCGAGGCATGTCCGCAGATGAACGCATCGTACTCGCTCTCCTCGGGCGAGGGGAACGGGCGCAGGCCGTGCAGCATGCGGTTGGTGTGAAACTGCTCACGCCGTCCCGTTAGAATCTTGTGCCCGTAGGCCTGATGTCCCACGTCCCAGACGATGCGGTCGTTGGGGGTGTCGAACACATAGTGCAGAGCCACGGTGAGCTCAATGACACCGAGGCTGGAGGCCAGATGGCCCGGGTTGACGGCCAGCTCATGGATGATGGTCTGCCGCAGCTCATCGCACACCTGGGGCAGCTGGTTCACGTCCAGCTTCCTCAGGTCTGCAGGATAGTCGATATGTGATAGAAGTTCTGTTTCCTTTTGTTCCACAGTAAAGTGTTTTTATTAGTAGCCAGCTTGCTCCATGGCCTTGTCGGCTTCGTCCATCAGCTCGCTGAGTGGTTTCTGCAACGACTTGTCTATGGTGAAGTCAATGTATTCAGGGGCACCGCTCCTGTCAGCGCCCTTCATCAGGTCAACGCGGTAGAAGGTGTTGTCCTTGCGGAACTCCCAGCCGGTCCAGATGATGTCAACGCCATATTCGTTCTTGCCGATGCAGCTATCGATGGTCTTCTCGGCCAGTGCGGCGTCGAGGCTCTCGGCGTTGCCGAAGCCGTTGACGTTCTTGCCGTCCTGCGACAGTCCCTTGGTCAGGTTGTAGAGCTTGGTGGCAAAGGCGTTGAACTCGTCCTGCGTCACGTCGCTGTTGTCGTTCTTCTGGAAGTGTGCGGCCACCTTCGTGCCCTTCTCTTCGCCATAGAACAGGTCCTGTCCGTTGGCGTTCTGCACCATCCACTCAAAGTCGGGGGCGATGTCGGCCAGCGAGATGCCGTAGGTGGCGGTCAGCGTGGTCTTGAACTTGTCCAGGGCGCTGCTTTCGGCGTCGTTAGGCTCCACGTATTCGGTCTGCTGTTCGTCGTCCTGTCCTGTGGCGGTTGCGCCGCCCTTGTTGTCCTTGCTGCCTCCGCAAGCCGTCAGCAGGGTCAGGCCTGCCATGCACGTCAGTGCCATGATGGTCTTTTTCATACTCATAGTTTTTAGTGTTGTTAGTAATGATGAATTGGGTTGATTCGAGGGTGCGGAGGTGCGGGGGTACGAGGATAGCTTGCACCCCCGTTTTTTTTTGCGTAAGGTCTATTCTCGTACCTCCGTACCCCCGCACCTTCGTACCTCCGAATTGTCGAACGTTAGTTTGCATGCAGTTAAAGTTAGTATCCGAAAATCTCCTCGGTGGTCAGTCGGCGGATGGGGCCAATCTTGCCCAGCGCCTCCATGTCCAGCTCCTTCTCGTCGCCCAGAATGATGTAGCGGTAGGGTTTGTGGGCCATCTGCTGCTGCTCGAAGCTGACGATGTCCTGCAGCGTCACCGACGGCAGGGCGTTGTAGATGCGCTCGTCCTCATCGTAGTCGATGCCTAAGCGCTGTGTCGACAGCCATGCGTTGATGAGCCCGAACTTCGTGGTGCGCTGGCTCTGCAGACGTTTCGTCAGGGCGTCCTTGGCTATGCGGAAGGCCTGCTCGCTCTGCGGGATGGTGTCGAGAATGTTGTGGAACTGTCGCACGCAGTCCATCATCTTGTCGTTCTGCGAGATGATGTGTGTGAAGAAGTACTCAGGACGGTCCTTGTAGGCCGGCTCTATGTAGGCAGCATAGGCGTTGTAGGCCAGTCCGCGGGCCTCGCGCAGCTCCTGGAAAACGATGGTGTTCATGCCGCCGCCATAGTATTCGTTGAACAGGGCCTTCACGGCAGCCTCCTCAGGGTGCCACTGGCGCTGCTCGTTGTGCACCATGCGCATGTAGATGTTCTTGGCCTCGTAGGGGGCAATGAGCACCTCGTTCTTCGGCGTGGCCTCCATGGTGTAGTGGCGTCCCTCAGGGGCGGTCAGCAGCTTCTTGCCTGTCTTGTGCTGCTTGGCCACGACGGCGGCCAGCTCCTTCTCGGTCATCGGACCATAATATAATATGGTGTGGGCATACTGTTTCAGGTTCTTCAGCAGGTCGAGCAGCTCCTGCGGGTTGGTCTGGCGCAGCTGCTGTGCGGTCAGCAGGTTGCGGTAGGGGTTATAGGGCCCGTACAAACCATACTGCACCAGGTAGGCGAAGTTCTGCTGCTGGTTCAGCTTGGCGTCGGCGCGGCTCTTCTCTATCAGCTGAATGTACTGCTCGTATGCCTCCGTGTCCACCTGTGCGTCCTGCATGACGTGCTCTAACAGTGCCAGGGCCTCGCCCATGTTCTCCGACAGGCCGTTCAGCGTCACGGTGATGTTGCGCTCGCCCACGCTGATGTTGTAGCGGCAGGCCAGCTTGTAGAACTGCTGCTGCAGCTGCTCGTTGGTCAGCTTGCTCGTGCCCAGGTACTCCAGGTAGCCAGGGGCGTAGCTGTACTTCAGCTCCGTCTCCTCGCCGAAGTCGTAGCGGAAGCTGAGCGTGAAGCGCCCGTTCTCGACGTTCCTGACGTAGAGGGTGGGGAGCTGAGAGGTGAGAGTGAAGAACTGAGCATTGAAGGTGGCGCGGTCCATAGCCTGCCATTTACCCTTCTTGATGGTGCCGTAGGTCAGGTCACGCTCAAAGTCGACGAAGCGGGGGGCTATCGGGTCTACGTGGGCCTGCTGAATGTCCTTCACGAACTGGCTCATCAGGTCGCGGTTGGTGGGTATGGGGGTGATGGCAGGCTTGTCAATCTTCTGCAGCGTCTTGTCCTCGCCCTGGCGCTTGAACACCGTGACGTAGTTCTGTCCGAAGTGGCGCTTGGCGAAGCTCACTATCTGCTCCTTCGTCATGCCGCTGATGCGGTCCAGGTAGCCCACCTCCTGCTTCCAGGGCACCTCGTTGATGTAGGTCTCGACGAACATGTTGGCGCGGGCGCGGTTGCTCTCTAATGAGTTATAGTAGCTCAGCTTCATGTTGTTCACCACCGACGGCAGCAGGTCGTCGCTGAAGTCGCCGCGCTTCAGCTTCTCTATCTCGCCCAGCAGCAGGCTGCGCACCTCCTCTAAGGTCTGGCCCTCCTTGGGCGTGCCGCCGAGGATGAAGGCGCTGTAGTCGCGCAGTTGTTCGGCGCCGGCCCAGGCCTCCAGCATCTTCATCTGCTGGTTGATGTTCAGGTCGATGAGTCCGGCGGTGCCGTTGCTGAGCATCTCGCCGACAATCTTCAGCGTGTCCACCTGCAGCGAGTTGCCACGGTCGAAGCGGAAACCGAGCCACAGCGTCTCAGCCTCCAGACCGTAGACGGTGGTGTCCTTTGGCTCGCTGATGGGCTTCATGGCGGGGAACACGGGCTGGCTGACGTCCTGGCCGGGCTGCCATTTGCCGAAGTAGTAGTCGATGGTGGCGATGACCTTGTCGGGGTCCATGTCGCCAGCCATGCAGATGGCCACGTTGTTCGGGCGGTACCAGTGGTCGAAGTAGCGCTTGATGTTCGTGATGCTGGGGTTCTTCAGGTGCTCCTGCGTGCCGATGGTGGTCTGCGTGCCGTAGGGGTGGGTGGGGAAGAGCATGGCGCTGATGGCCTCCCACAGCTTGCGCTGGTCCTGCGCGATGCCGATGTTATACTCCTCGTAGACGGCCTCCAGCTCGGTGTGGAAGCCGCGGATGACCATGTTCTGGAAACGGTCGGACTGAATCTTGGCCCACTGCTCCACCTCGTTGGCGGGTATGTCCTCGGTGTAGCACGTCACGTCGTTGCTGGTGTAGGCGTTGGTGCCCTCGGCGCCGATGGCCGCCATCAGTTTGTCATACTCGTTGGGAATGAAGTATTGTGCGGCCACCTGGCTCACGCTGTCTATCTCGTGGTAGGCCTGGCGGCGCGCGTCGGCATCCTTCAGCTTGCGGTACTGCTCGTAGCGCTGCTCAATCTCGTCCAGCAGCGGGCGCTCCATCACGGGGTCGGTCACGCCGAACTTGTCAGTGCCCTTGAACATCAGGTGCTCCAGATAGTGGGCCAGACCCGTCGTCTCGGCGGGGTCGTTCTTCGAGCCGGTGCGCACGGCGATGAAGGTCTGTATGCGTGGCTTCTCGGCGTTGACGCTCAGATAGACCTTCAGACCGTTGTCCAGCGTATAGATGCGCGTCTGTGTCAGGTCACCCTCCACGCTCTCATACTTGTATTCCTTAGCGTTGGCGCTCATGCCCGCACAGAGCATTAAGGCACCTAAAACCATTTTCTTCATGTTCATCGTATAGTCGTTTGTTGTTGTTCGCAGATGGATTGCGGCTGCAAAGTTACGAATTTTTTTGTAATCACTGTTGTTTTTGCGTAAGAAAAATCATCAGCCCGCTGGATGTGACCCTGAGAATGGCCCACTTGTGTGATTACCAACGCTAAAGCGTCTTGAAAAAACAAATGAAAACCCAAAACAATAGTTCGTTAAAAATTCAATATACGGCCTAACGGCTACGCCGCACAGCCA
>CAMVKN010000065.1 GCA_947168045.1 uncultured Prevotellaceae bacterium | reverse complement strand
AAATATTTCACTCCTACAACTTTTTGGACACTTTTCTTACGTCGAACTCACGTTAGTTTTATTGTTTTGCGATATTAGCGTAATGTAGTAATAATGTATTGCTGATTTGTGATATTGATGTTTTGCGGTATTATGGTTTTGCTACATTATTATAATATTGTAATACAGCATTGACGTTTTGCGGTATTAGGGCATTATAGTATTGAGACAATGCTCTATTGCGTTATTGCGCTAATGGAATATTGCAGTAATGGTGTATTGTACTATTACATTACAGAAATCACCTACTAACCTTACAGAAGGGCACAAAGGAAAAGACCGCCACGACGGACGACCATAATTATAATAAGTAGACCAGTCCCTTGTCACTTTTGAATGCGCCAAACTTTTGGCGGAGATTTTGTCTGAGGTAGCGAAAAGAAGAAGCGGAAGCCGCTGACTTCCGTTTCTTATTCTCATCTTTGGGGAACAGATCAATGACTCCTGATCTCACCCCAGGTATCTGTCCCAATGACTACTAGGAATCAAGGAGACAGGTCCCTTTGATTCAAAAAGCGAGGCAGCCAAGAACAAGGTTCGAATCTGACGTGACGTTCTCGCCGAAGTCCGCGTCGGCATTGCTACCATCCAAGGACACGAACACGCTCCAAGCGAACGATCCACCACCAGTACTCGACCAGTAGAAGTACGACTGCCATGTTATGCCTGTAGCGCCAATCTTTTCCTTGAAGCCTGCAATGGGATCCATTACGTCGTCGCTAACACCTGCGTCGCCAGACTTGGCACAACCTACGAACATATTCTGCCAGTCAGCCATAGACGGCAAGCGCCAAGTGCCACCAGGAACGGCGGTAAGGCCTGAAGCGTATGTCTTGGCATCTGACCAGTTCTTGCTTGCAGGGCTGGCATTGAGTTGAATGGCCAGACTTTCACCTGCAGTACTCTTGTAGGCCACCATGCCCACAGCGGTCACGCCCGAGGGTAGGTCGTTCTTGTCGGATGTGTAGTATGCCAGTCCGTCTGAGCCGACGATTTCGCCGACAGCGGATGATGCAAGCGCATGACCTCTGACAGGACCGAACGCGAGGCAGGCACGGACGGACAAATTGGAAGTATCGCCGACCTTAATAAAAGCGCCGAAGGTGGCAGCATTATCGCGGAGGTCCACGTAGCAGGCTTTGCTATCACTGTGCTCCGTAATAGACCAATACCAAGCGCCGCCGTCTTGCAAGACTACTCCTCCCGCATTGGTGATAGCCGTATTCAGGCCGGTATAACTTCCTTCATTGCCGCCTTTGCCACTGAACATCTGCTTCCATTCGTCCAGGTTGGGCAACCTCCATGAATAGCCCGTAACGGCAGGTGTGTGGGCTGCGGCTGTTGTAATGGCCGTGTTCCAGTTCATCGTGCCGGCTTCGTCGGCCAGGGCTATAACCAGTCCTTGCCCAATCCCGCTCACGTATGCTATCATGCCTGCTGCGGTCTTGTTTGCAGCGATTGCATCAGCTACGGTAGCATAAACGGTTCCGTCGGTTGTCACTACACTTCCGAGATAGTCACTCGTCACTTCGCTAAGAGCGATGGGGTAAGTATCCCTAGTCATCTTCACCTTGACCTCGTAGTATCGGCCGTTGAGCATCGTCACGTCGGCCTTCTCGTAGGTGTAGTTGTGGGTGCCGTCGGTGGCGGTAAGGGCGAAGGTAAATTTGGCCTGGCTGCTGAACGGCAGCGCTGCATAGACGACATTGTCGGTGGGTGTGGTGCGGTTGATGGTGATGGGGCCAATCTTATAAGCGTCGGGGTACGTGATGGACTGTATAAGGCGCGACTCACCGTTGAACTTTGCGTCGATGGTGAGCCGGGTGGCGTTGATGGGCGAGCCGGTGGCCTTGTCAATCAGCGTGAACTTCACGATGGCCTGGCTGTTGGTGAACAGCACGGGGCCGCCGTGAGAGGAGTCTTCTGCACCAATGGTCGTGCCGTTGACGCTCGTCACCTTGGCGACGCCCGTCGTGTAGTCGTAGCGCTGGGCGATGGTCTCCAGTGTGCCGTCCTGCCCGGTGTAGTCGGCATCGACCGACGGCCACCGCAGGTTGATGATGTCGTTAACGGCGACGCTGCCCGTGAGCGAGCCTGTGAGCGTGGCCGAGGCACCGTCGCTCTGGGGCTTCAGACTGCCGGTGAGTGCTGAAGACTTGGTGTAGTTATACGCCTTCACCTCGTTGCTGGTCTCCCACGTGGCGTTCAGTGCGCCACTACCGTCTATCGAGAGTGCACGGGTAGTGGCATCGCTGCCACCTCCCTTACTGGCCTCAATGGTCATGGTGTAGGTGTGCTGCGCGGGGGTTGCGGGTAGCTCCTCCACGATGTTGTCGTCGCCGGAGCAGGCGGCAAAGGCGGCTCCTGCCATCAGCAGGGCGGCCAGGGACTTGATGTCTGTGATAAACTTCTGCATAGTCGTGTCCTCCTTCTATTAATCCCATTTCCAGTTTCCGTCGCTGTCCAGTTCGCCGGTCACTCCGTCGTTGGCCTTGCCATAGCTGCTGCGTTTGACTTCCGGTCCGCTCACCATGAGCATCTGCGTATGTTGCATCACGACGACCGTTGTCGTCGGTGCTGTGTAGTCTTTTCTTTTCATCTCTGTTAAATTAATCTTGTTCATTATTCTTTTTTTTATTGTCTTGGGGTGATCCATACGGGCTTCTCTCGCCGCTCGTTGTCAGCAACTGCGGCCTTAGTTTCAACTCGATGACTCTCATCGGGGGTCTCTCATACGCTTTCCTTGTCTTAATTTCCTTCATTGATTGTATTCAGTTATATTAATCAATTTACATTTTTCCTTCTTATATACTAAGAAGCATGCAAAGGTACACTATTTCTACGAAATAGCCGCCGATTTTTTGCTATAAAATCACAAAAACGTTTGAGCATGTCTTTGTAATGAAAGCGCAAGCGGATTCTCCGTCTCGACAAAAAAAGAAAAGGATTTCAAAAGTTTTCCTTTTGCATTTCACTCGTTTTTTCGTAACTTTGGCTTCGCCGAAGTTACATTACACTCGGAAATGAAAAGAAAAACAAGCTTTTCTTTTCATTTCACTCGTTTTTTCGTAACTTTGCCGCTCATAACCGCTACTATGATGAGGAAACTGAAGACGATAGAGATGCAGCGGCTGACGGCCGAGGAGTTTCAGAAGGCTGAGAAGCTACCGCTGACGGTGGTGCTCGACGATGTGCGGTCAATGCACAACGTGGGGTCGGTGCTGCGCACGGCCGATGCCTTCCGCGTGGAGGAGGTGGTGCTGTGCGGCATCACTGGCACGCCCCCCCACCCTGAGATTCACAAGACGGCACTGGGAGCCGAGGATAGCGTCAGCTGGCGCCACTGTGCGACCGCCCTGCAGGCCGTCGGCGAGCTGAAGGCGCGCGGGCTGACGGTGCTCAGCGTTGAGCAGGCCACAGAATCAACAATGCTTCCCCAGTTCCATGCAGAACAAGGGAAGCACTATGCCGTTGTGTTTGGAAACGAGGTGAAGGGCGTCCATCAGGAGGTGATTGATGCCTCCGACGGCTGCATTGAGATACCACAGTTAGGGACGAAGCACTCGATGAACGTCAGCGTCACCGCTGGCATCGTCATCTATCAGTTTGCCCTCCAACTCATCCTGTAGGCCTACTCCTCAACAGAGAAGTCTTCCTTGGTGACGCCACAGATGGGGCATACCCAGTCAGCGGGGATGTCCTCGAAGGCGGTGCCGGGGGCGATGCCACTGTCGGGATCGCCAGCTGCGGGATCATAGACATATCCGCAGACGTTGCATACGTACTTTTTCATTGTTCAGGTGTTTTAGGGGTTAATATGGCAGAGACTTTCTCTACAATCATTGCTGGGGTGATGCCATAAAGGCAGGCATAGTCGCCACGCTTGCAGGGCTTCTGCCCATAGATGCTGCAAGGACGGCAGCTGAGGTCGAGACCGATGGTGTTCTGCATCGACTGGTTCCATCCGAGGAAGCCGGCGTAAGGATGGGTGGCACCCCAGACGGAGACGACGGGCGTGGCGGTGAGCGACGCCATGTGCATGTTGGCTGAGTCCATCGACAGCATGACGTCAAGATGGCTCATCAGGATAAGCTCCTGATGCATGGCTTCGAGGATGCTTCCCACATGGACGCAAGGCGCAAAGCGCTGGCACCACCGCGGAAAGACGACATCCTCCTGCTGGCCACGGCCGAAGAGGAAGATGCGTGCCTTGGGATACTGGCTGATGAGCTGCTCAATGACCTGTTCCATCATCTCCACCGGGTAGACCTTGCCTTGATGTGCGGCAAAGGGTGCGATGCCTATCCACTGCTCCCATGAGCGCTTGGGCCCTACGGCGGCAGGCAGCAGGTTGAGGTTGCCACCCTCGGGGGGGAAGATGGAACGGAACGAGGGATGGGCGATGGGGAAGCCCAGACGGCTGAACACATCGAGGTAGTTCTGGAAAGAGGTGGGCAGTTGCTCGTACGACTTCTTCTTGTGTGCTACGAGATGGCGGCGCTGGCGGCGGTGCTTCTCAATGTGCTCCACACGGAAGCGGCCTATGTTGAAGCGCAGTCGCAGATAGCCAGAGCGCAGCACATTGTGAAGGTCGGCCACATGGGTGAACTGCTTGGCCACCAGGCGGCGGTAGAGCGAGTTCAGCCCGCGCACGCCGTGGTACTCGTCCTTGATGTCGGCCGCCATGAAGCTGACGTTGGGCGCCAGGTCATCGAAGAGGGGTCGGGCGAAGGGCCGGCTGAGCACAGTGATGCGCACATCAGGGTACTGCATGGCCAGGCTGTAGACCACGGGCACCACCATGGCGATGTCGCCAAGGGCTGAGAAGCGGATGACCAGTATGTGTTGCTTATGTTTCATGGCCTGTCACTCATCACTTTCCACTCATCACTTCTTATACAGCACTGGGTTGGTGGAAGGGTCGTTATACATCTTCATCTGGCGATACACCTTCATGTACTTGCGGCCGGCCTCGATGTCCTCCAAGAGCTGGTCGATGGCTGTGGAGAGGTCCATCTGCTGCTCCAGTAGCACGCTGAGCTTCGCCTGGCACTTCTGCCGGTGCTCATCGGTGGCATCAGCACGCTCCACCTGTTCCCTCATGTGATAGATTTTCAGCGCCAGGATGCTCAGGCGGTCGACGGCCCATGCAGGGCTCTCGGTGTTCAGACGTGCGTCGTCCAGAGGCTTCACATGGCTATAGACCTGGCGGAAATAGCTGTCGATATCCTCCACGAGGTCCGTACGGTCCTGGTTCGACTGGTCAATGCGACGTTTCAGTGCCAGCGCTTCCTCGGGGTTGATGTGCGGGTCGCGGATGATGTCCTCGTAGTGCCACTGAACGGTGTCAATCCAGCATTTCAGATAGAGGCGATACTCAATGGTGCCGCGCTCATAGGGATTGCGTATGGGCGTGTCGACGTTGTCCGTCAGATGATAGTCATTGATGGCCTGCACAAAAATCTTATTGGCCTGTTCGGTAAATGTCATTTATCTTGATTTGAGATTTGAGATTTAAGTGTTGAGATTTGAGATTTGAGTGTTGAGAATTGAGATTTAAGGTTCGTCTACACTTCGCGCTGACGGGTGCCCATGCGAGCCTCCACGACGTTCACAACATAGTCGCCCAGCTTCTCGCACTCATTGATGAGGTCCATGTAGACGGTGCCCTCAGCGTATGTGTACTCGTGGTTGTTGATGTCGACGATGTTCTGCGCCTTCAGCTGGTTGCGGAAGTTGTTGATTTCGTTCTCGATGTTGAACGTGCGGTTGACATCGTAGAAGTCCTTTCGGCCGCTCATCAGCTGGTTCATCTGCGTCAGCGAGTTCTCCGTCAGACCCATCATCTGGTGCAGGTGGCTGTACTGCTTCTCAGTGAAGTGGTCTTGCTTGGCCAGGTACTTGCGGTTGATGGTGCGCGCCATGTTGTAGCAGGCATCGCCGATGCTCTCCAGCTCACTAATCTCGCGCAGCATGGCACGTATCTTTCCCTTTGTCTCGTCACTCAGATGGGCGTCGCTGACCTGCTCCAGATACTTGGCTATCTCCAGCTCCATGTTGTCGCTGATGCCCTCATACTTCTCAATGCGCGAGAAGAGCTTGGTAAACTTCTGTTCGTCGGTCTTCGATGCCTTTTCGCTCTTGCCGATGGACGATGACTCATCGAGCAGCTCCTGCACCATGCCGAACATGCGCTGCATGCGCTCTGAGAACGACTGTATCTCCTTCTGTGCCTCAAGCACTGAGAGCTCAGGCGTCTTCATGAAGCCGGCGGTGATGAAGTGCAGGCGGAAGTCCTCCTCCTCGTCCATATTCTTTGACTTGATGACCCAGCACACGAAGCGCTCTATCTGTGGGATGAACCAGATGAGGATGCTGGCGTTGATGACGTTGAAGCCCGTGTGGAAGGCGGCCAGGGTGAAGGTGAGCTTCGACTGCATGCTGGCATTGGCCTGTCCCATCATGTTGTCGACGAAGTAGACCACGCCGTCGATGAACCAGCGGAAGACGATGAGAATCCACAGCACGCCGAAGATGTTGAAGAACATGTGTGCCAAGGCGGCGCGGCGGGCCTGTGTGTTGGCCGAGAGGGCTGCCAGGTTCGAGGTGATGGTAGTTCCGATGTTCTCGCCTAAGACCAGCGCGATGCCCTGGTAGATGGGCATGGCACCACTACCGCAGAGCAGCATGGTGATGGCCATGACCGCTGCCGACGACTGCACACAGAACGTCAGCACGCCGCCCAGGAGCAGGAAGACGAGCGTAGTCCAGAACGAGTCGGGGTCAAACGACTGGAAGAACGCCAGCACCGAGGGGTTGTGCCCCAGGTCCATCTCGTTTCCCGTCATGCGCAGCGTGGTCAGTCCTAAGAGCAGCAGTCCCAAGCCAAAGAGGAAGTCGCCCACATAGCGGTGCCTCTTCATGTAGATGAGGATGATGCCGACAAAGAATCCCACGTAGCTCACGATGCTGATGTCGAAGGATGCCCCAAAAGCCATGATCCATGCCGTTAGCGTGGTGCCGATGTTGGCACCCATGATGACAGAGATGGCCTGTGCCAGCGTGAGCAGTCCGGCATTGACAAACGACACGGTCATCACCGTCGTTGCCGTTGACGACTGTACCGAGGCCGTGACGAGGGTACCCGTCAGCAGACCGGTGAAGCGGTTGGTGGTCATGGCCCCCAGGACATGGCGCAGCTGCGGGCCGGCCATCTTCTGCAGGGCGTCGCTCATCGACTTCATGCCAAACATCAGCAGAGCCAAGGAGCCAAGGAGCTTAAACAGTATCAACATTGTTGGGAGTTAAGAGTTAGGAGTTGAGGGGTGATAGTTAGGGGTTGAGGAGTGAGAGTTAGGAGTTGAGAGTTAGGAGCTGAGAGTTAGGAGTTAGGAGCACTCCTAATTCCTAACTCTTAACCTCCCAGGTGTCGTTGGTCTCAAGGAGCTCCATGAAGTTGTGGTACTTCTTCTGAGCTGAGACCTCAGCTATCTGCTGATGCACGGCCTCGTCGTAGGTGGGAGCCTCCACGTCACGTATGACGCCGAGTGCGATGGGGAAGCCGTCCTCAGGACTCATCATGGCGAGTTTCAGCTGCAGCGTGTTGTCCTCGCAGTGGGCGTCGTGCACCAATACGTCGTCCAGGGTGTAGCCGTCCTTGCCAATCTCCACCACCTTCAGGCCAAAGCCCTGCTGCACCAGGCCGAACTCGTTATTCTCGCCGAAGACGAGCTTCTCGCCGTGACGCACATAGATGGCGTTCTTGCGGCGTCCCTCGTTGTTGTATACCACATCGTGGCAGTGGTCGTTGAAGATGACACAGTTCTGCAGCACCTCAGTGACGCTGGCCCCCTTGTGCTGGTATGCGGCCTTGAGCACCTCCACGGTGCCCTTGGCATCGGTAGCCACACAGCGTGCGAAGAAATGTCCGCGAGCACCGAAGCAGAGCTCAGCCGGACGGAAGGGGTCCTCCACGGTGCCATAGGGGCTGCTCTTGCTGACGAAGCCACGGGGCGATGTGGGGCTGTACTGTCCCTTTGTCAGACCATAGATGCGGTTGTTCAGCAGCACCATGTTCAGGTCAATGTTACGGCGCATGGCGTGGATGAAGTGGTTGCCGCCGATGGCCAGTCCGTCGCCGTCGCCGCTAATCTGCCAGATGCAGAGCTTGGGGTTCACCACCTTGGCGCCGGTAGCGATGGCAGCCGCACGCCCGTGGATGGTCTGCATGGCATAGGTATTGACGTAGTAAGGCAGACGGCTTGAACAGCCGATGCCTGAGATGACTGCCATCTCATGCGGAGCCACACCCGTCTCAGCCATGGCCTTGTGCAATGAAGCCAGGAAGAAGTGGTCACCACAGCCGGGACACCACCGCGGCTGTCCCTTCTTATAGTCATTAAACGTGTAATTGCTCATGTCTTTATCTATTTTATACAACGAATAATCTTCTTTTTTAAACAACGAATTGAACGAATTGAACGAATTCGTTCCAATTCGTTTCATTCGTCTTAATTCGTTGTTAAAAAGTTAGTCCCCCATAGAGAGGCTGACAGATGCTATGCTTGTACGTGACCTGCGAGGTTCAAGTATATTCTCGAAAGCCTCCACCAGTTCGCTGACGACGAAGGGCTGGCCCTTCACCTGGTTGAACTGGTGCGGGACGAAGCCGTCGACCTTCGAGCGCAGGTAGGCGGCCAGCTGCCCGAGGTTCTGCTCGGCTACCACCACCTCACGGTACTTGTTCAGCACACGTGCTGTGTTCTTCGGCAACGGGTTGATGTAGCGGAACTGCGCGAGTGCCACCCTGTGCCCCTTGCGGCGTAGCTCCTGCATGGCGCTGTACAGATGACCATAGGTGGAGCCGAAGCCCACGATGAGCAGGTCGGCACGGTCGCGGTCGCCCTCCACCACGAGGTCGGGCACCGGTATGCGGGCTACCTTCTCGGCTCTCAGGCGGCACATCTCGTCGTGGTTCTCAGGGTCGGTGCTGATGGCGCCTGTCCGTCCGTCCTTCTCCAGACCGCCGAGGATATGCGTATAGCCCTCCTGTCCGGGGATGGCCCAATAGCGCACCAGCGTCTCCGGGTCGCGGAAGTAAGGTGTATAGTGGTCTTTCAGCTCTGATGTGACGTATGGCGGGTTGATGTCTTCCAGCTCGTCCATCGACTCTGGCAGCAGGAAGGCGCCCGAGCCGTTGGCCACGAAGGCATCGGTGAGCAACACGACGGGCGTGAGGTGCTCGAGTGCCATCTTGGCCGCATCGAAGGCTGCGTCAAAACAGTCCGTCGGGCTGAGGGCAGCGATGACAGGCATGGGGCTCTCGCCATTGCGCCCGTAGAGGGCCTGCAGCAGGTCGGTCTGCTCGCTCTTCGTGGGCAGGCCTGTGGAAGGACCACCACGCTGCACGTCGATGATGACCAGCGGCAGCTCGTCGATGACGGCCAGGTTCATGGCCTCGCTCTTCAGGCAGATGCCAGGGCCAGAGGTCGATGTGACGGCGAGTGCTCCGGCAAACGAGGCACCGACAGCCGATGCGCAACCGCTAATCTCATCCTCACACTGCACGGTGATGACGCCGCACGACTTGTGCTTGCTGAGCTCGTGGAGGATATCGGTGGCCGGCGTGATGGGATAGCTGCCCAGGTAGAGGGGCAGTCCGGCTTTCTCTGCGGCAGCAATGAGACCGTAGGCCGTAGCCTTGTTGCCCGTGATGTCCATATAGCGGCCGGGCTCCTTCACCTTCGACTCAATACGGTAGACGTTGGTGGCCGACGAGTGCGTGTTGTGACCATAGTCGTAGCCGGCCTGTATGACCTTGGTGTTGGCCTCTGCGATGGTAGGCTTCTTGGCAAACTTCTCCTTGAGGAAGTTAGCCACCAGGCTCAGGTCGCGGTCGAAAAGCCAGCACACCAGGCCCAGTGCGAACATGTTTCTGCACTTCAGCATGGCCTTGTTGTCCATGCCTGTGTCTTCCAGCGCTGCCTTCACCATCTGTGTCATCGGACATGCAATGACGCGGTCAGGGTCGATGTCCATCTCACCCAGATAGTCGGCAGTCTTGAACTGTGCCTTCTCCAGGTCCTTGGGTCCGAAGGAGTCGGTGTCGATGATAATGGTGGCCCCAGGCTTCGCATAGCGGTACTGTGTCTTCAGTGCTGCGGCGTTCATGGCCACCAGCACGTCACACTTGTCTCCCGGCGTAAACACCTTCCCGGCACCGATGTGCACCTGGAACCCGCTGACGCCCGTAAGCGACCCTTGCGGGGCACGAATGTCAGCCGGATAGTCGGGGAATGTTGAGATGCCATTACCAACGGTAGCACTGACAGTAGAGAAAATGTTTCCGGCCAGCTGCATGCCATCGCCGGAATCACCTGAGAAGCGTACGACCACCTGGTCGAGCTCCTTTACTTCCATTCTTTCAGCCATAGTTTAGCAATAATTAAATAATGTTTTCATTCTGGCTGCAAAGGTCGTAATTTTTATCCAAAAAACAAAACTTTTTGAAGAATATATCAAGAGCGTAGGTAAAAAATGCTCTCTGGCCCCATGTTGAGCAATAAGTCGAGGATACTGAGGTTAGGCAGGAAGCCGTGTCGGTGGCTGAATACCTGATAATAGGGGCGGGGTGTGAAGGTGTCGTCGGGCAGCGGCTGCTTGGGGCGGATGGTGTCGCGGCAGTCGGCGGGGGTCGCGATGCCATCGCAACATACCGGACTGCTGGGTGTGGCGTAGGCTGTGGTCAGCGCCACATGGGGCTGTATGTCGAGCAGCTCGCACATCTTCTGGCGAATGGCCTCGTTAAAGTCAATGAGGCGGGGCCAGCGGTCGGTCTCGAAGAAGAAGGGGCGCAGGTCGTCCTCGTAATACTCCAGGAAGGGCGAGTCGCCATAGGCTGAGGTGATGGCCTGCCAGTGCTGGTGCTGCCAGTTGCCGTGGTCGCTGATGAGCACCGTGCTGATGTCAGGGGAAGAGGGGCAGGGAGACATTCCGGCGGGAAAACCGCCGGACGCAATGACGGCGGGGGAAGCGCCGGACGCTGTGACGGCGGGGGAAGCGCCGGACACGGCGGGGGCGTGGACGACGGGCACCGTCAGCGCTTGCAGGCCCTGGGCGGTGGCTATGTAGCAGCGGTTGCGATAGGTCTGCTTCTTGAACGGCTCATGGGCCTCTATCAGCACACGGTCGTGGCGATAGAGCTTCTGGTACCACTGGACAGGGCCGAAATAGGTGGTGGAGAGGAGGACGGACATGCTGAAAGGGGTGTTTACAAGGATTGCATGGTGCGCTCGTGCCGCCAGCCCTTCCAGAAGGGCTCATCAGGGTCGTGGCTGTAGACGATGGTGGTGACCCGCCCTATGAGCAGCTCTTCAGAGATGAAGCCCAGGGTGTTGGAGTCGATGGTGGTGTCGTTGCCGATGGCCACCATCCAGTAGTGGTCGCGCCCGGCGCAGTTCACCGTCCCTGGCACCACCATCTTCCGTCCCTTCCACTGTACCGTGTCGCCCGGCAACGCCTGACACTGCGCGATGAGCACCTCGTCGTCGTTGCCAGGGTTCTCGAAGGCCACGATGTCGCCCCTGTTGACTGTCTGCCGTCCTATGCGGGTGTAGCCAATGAGCCCATCGTCGCTTCCCACGCGCAGTCCGTAGCTCCAGCGGTTCACCAGCAGTCGGTCGCCCTTGCAGAACATCGGTGCCAGTGCCTCACCATCCACTGTGCAGATGGTGAACGCCACGGCCCTGAAGCACAGCATGAGCACCAGGGCCACAGCCAGGACCAGGATGAACTTCGCAGTCTTGCGCATTCTTCGTTCTTTGTGTTGCGATTCTATCGCAACCTTCTGGACGGGGGCTACTTGATGTTGTCAACGCAGCGGAAGAGACGGCTCCAGCGTATGCCGCCCGAGAAGAGGCCACGGTCAGGGTCGCTGCTCCACCAGATGAAGATAGGCTTACCCACGATGTGGTCCTCAGGCACGAAGCCCCAGTAGCGTGAGTCGGCCGAGTTATGCCGGTTGTCGCCCATCATCCAGTAGTAGTCGAGCTTGAAGGTATATTTCGTGGTGGGCTGGTCGTTGATGTAAATCTGTCCGTTCCTCACCTCCAGCTTGTTGCCCTCGTAGGCACGTATGCAACGCTCATAGATGGCCAGGTTCTGCAGCGGGTCCTTGCCAGGCAGCTTGACGGTGTCAGCCAGGTCGATGGTCTCGCCCTTCTTCGGAATCCATATTGGGCCATAGTTGTCGCGTGTCCAGTGCAGGTTTCCGTTCTTTGGGTACACCTTACGCCAGTCCTCCTCTGGCGGCGTCGTGTTCAGCGCCACGCTGTCCACCAGGTCCTTGCGCGCCATCAGTGCGGCCTTCGCGGCGCTGGTCAGCGGCATGGCCTGTATGACGGTGCGGCGCGAGAACTGCAGGTCGTTGCGCTGTGAGCCCGGTGGGAAGCCCAGGTCCTCGCAGGTGATGCCATGCTCCTTCATGAAGTCGTTGGTGAGCACGGCCCCGTCCTTGAACACCACGGTGTGACCATACTGCACCAGGTCCGGCTCCTTGTTGGGCTTGCCGTCCAGATAGACGACGCGGTCCTTGATTTGCAGCGTCTGTCCGGGCAGTCCCACGCAGCGCTTCACATAGTTCTCGCGGCGGTCGGTGGGCCGCGTTGCTATGTCGCCATACTGTGCGTAGTTATTCTGTATGACCGCCTTTCCTGATGCGTAGAGCTGCTGGTAGAAGGTGTATCGCGTCTGTGGCGACATGGAGTCGATGAGCTGCTGCAGCCCTGGCAGCGGTCCGTTGAGCTGTTCCAACGCCTGATAGCCCAGCTCATAGCATAGCTCATAGTAGTAGGTCTGGAACTCCGTCCTCGAGCAGATGGTGTCGCCGGCGGGATAGTTGAACACCACGATGTCGTTCAGCTCCACGTGACCCAGTCCGCTGACACGCCGATAGTCCCAGTGTGGCCATTCTATGTACGACTTCAGTCCTCCTATTGGCAGCGTGTGCTGTGTCAGCGGCATGGTCAGCGGCGTCTGCGGTATGCGCGGCCCGTAGCTGAGCTTCGAGACGAAGAGGTAGTCGCCGGTGAGCAGCGACTTCTCCAGCGAGCTGCTGGGTATGACATAGTTCTGGAAGAAGAACTGGTTGATGAAGTAGACGGCCACGAGTGCGAAGACGATGGCGTCGACCCACGACATGATGGTGCGTACAGGTCCCTCGCGGTCCTTCCACCACTGCCACTTTATTTTCTTGGTGATGTAGGCATCGTAGATGAATGGCACGACGATGAGTCCCAGCCACGACTTCACCCACAGCAGGAAGAGCAGGTACAGCGCGGTGACGATGCCGAACTTTATCCACTGCCGCTTCATGTTCAGCGGCTTCTTTTCTTTCTTTTTCATAATCAGAACCATACCACGGGCCCCTCCCTGATGGGAGGGGAGTGGAGGCTTTTAAGCTTAAATTTTTAGAACGTAATCATGTCGCTGATGGTGAGCAGGCCCTGGTGCTGCTGCGTGTACTCTGCCGCCAGCACGGCACCCAGAGCGAATCCGCGCCTGCTGTGGGCATCGTGCGTGATGGTGATGCAGTCGGCGTCCGAGTCATAGCGGATGGTGTGTATGCCAGGCACCTCGCCGCGTCGGATGTGGTCGATGCGCAGCAGCTGCGGGTCGGTGGTGTCTTCGGCCCATGCCGTCTTGCGGTCCAGCGCCGCAACAATCTCCTCGCCCAGGGTGATGGCGGTGCCGCTGGGATGGTCCAGCTTGTGTACGTGATGTGTCTCCTCCAGCTCCACGTCATACTGCGGGAACTGGTTCATCAGCTTTGCCAGATAGCGGTTGACAGCCGAGAAGATGGCCACGCCGATGCTGAAGTTAGAAGCCCAGAAGAGGGTTGAGGGTTGAGGGTTAAGGGCTGAGGGCGTGCAGCGCTTGCGCACCTCGTCGCCGTGCTCCTTCATCCATCCCGTCGAGCCGCTCACCACCTTCACGCCCTTGGCCCAGCACTTCAGGTAGTTGCCATAGGCCGCCTGCGGCGCCGTGAACTCGATGGCAACGTCGGCGCTGGCAAAGCGTTCGCTCTCAAACTCTTCCTGATTGTCAATATCAATGATACTCACAATGTCATGGCCCCGGCCGCGGGCAATCTCCTCAATCATCTTGCCCATCTTGCCGTAGCCGATTAAAGCTATTTTCATCTTACGTAAGAATTATAAAAAAATCGGTGCAAAGGTAAGAAAAAAAACAAAGAAAAGCTACTTATTTAAGAATAATTCTTTATTTTTGCACAAAGAATACCGAGTATGGAACAGCTCTTACACTACGTCTGGAAGCACAAGCTATTACCACTGAGCGAGTTACGCACCACCGACGGCCAGCTGGTGGAGGTCATCGACCCTGGCCTGCACAATCGCGACGCCGGTCCCGACTTCTTCAACGCCAAGTTGCGCATCGGCGGCACGCTGTGGGTGGGCAATGTGGAGATTCATGAGCACAGCAGCGAGTGGTACCAGCACGGTCACGACCGCGATGCGCGGTATAACAACGTGGTGCTGCACATCACTGGCGATGCCGATGCCGACGTGCTGACCGACGACCGCCACTATCTGCCCCAGGTGGTGCTGACGGTGCCTGCCGAGGTGGCTGAGCACTATCAGGAGCTGCTGGCCACCGACCACTTCCCGCCCTGCTACCGCATCATTGGCGGTCTCAGTCCCCTGATGGTACACTCATGGATGGCCGCCCTTCAGACGGAGCGCCTGGAGCAGAAGACGGAAGCCATCCGCGAGCGTGCCCGCCGGGCTAACGACTCGTGGGAGGATGCCTACTTCCAGACGCTGGCCCGCAACTACGGCTTTGGCATCAACGGCGACGCTTTCGAGCAGTGGGCACGCCAGCTGTCGCTCAGCGCCGCTGGCAAGCACCGCGACGACCTGTTCCAGGTGGAGGCGCTCTTCATGGGTCAAGCCGGGCTGCTGAACGTGCAGAGCATCCCCCCGCGCTATCGTGATGCCGCCCTGACCGAGGGCTACTTCACCCGCCTGCAGAACGAGTACCTGTACCTGGCACACAAGTTCCAGCTGCAGGCCATGGACTATGCGTCCTGGCGCTTCCTCCGCCTGCGCCCGCAGAACTTCCCCCATATCCGCATCGCCCAGTTAGCCACCCTGTACCACGAGCGGCGCACCAGCCTCAGCGCCCTCGTCGAGTGTGAGACGGTCGAGGCGCTGCGCGCGCTGCTGGCCACCCATGTCACGCCCTACTGGGAGACGCACTATCTCTTCGGCTCCGAGAGTAAGCGAAGCGACAAGAAGCTGTCCATTTCATCGGTCGACCTGCTCATCATCAACACCGCCATACCCATGCTCTTCGCCGTGGGGCGCCACCGCCAGAAGGACGAGCTGTGCGACCGCGCCTTCGACCTCTTGGAGCAAATGAAGGCCGAGAAGAACCACATCATCACCATGTGGCAGCAGTGTGGCCTGCCCGTGAAGAGCGCCGGCGACAGCCAAGCCCTCATCCAGCTCAAGCGCGAATACTGCGACCGCCGCGACTGTCTGCGCTGTCGTTTTGGCTATGAGTATCTGCGCCAGAGCCCCCATCAGTCAGGAATCTAATCTTAGGAAACAATTCAAGCACATATCAATGAAATCATTACAAACAACTACCGGTTCAGACCCCCAACCCCCTAACTTAGGGGGCTCACGAAACTACCATTTTGAGGCACGCATGCAGGTGCGCGACTACGAATGTGACATCGAAGGCATTGTGAACAACGCCCAGTATATCCACTACTGCGAGCACACGCGCCACCTCTTTCTGAAGGAGTGCGGGCTGAGCTTCGCTGAGATGCACCGCAAGGGCGTCGATGCCGTGGTGGCCCGCATGCAGCTGCAGTACAAGGCGCCACTGCGGCCCGACGATGAGTTCATCTCGCGTCTGCGCTTAGAGAAAGAGGGCATCAAGTATGTGTTCTACCAGGACATCTTCCGCGCCAACGACGAGTCGCTCGACGCTGCCACTTCGCCTCGTGAAGAACTCTGCTTTCGTGGAAAGATTGAACTGGTGTGCCTGGTCAACGGCCGACTGGGACGTAGCGAGGACTACGACCGTGCCTTCGAGCGATTTATCACACAATAAAGCGGCATTTCATTTGCGTGTTTGCACGCTTCTTTGTATATTTGCAGCCACTGAACACCCCAGCATCATGATGACTGAACAAGAAATGCTCTACACCCTGGCGCTGACGCGCATGACAGGCTTCAGCTTCCAAACGGCCTTGCAACTCTACCTCCAGGCAGGTGGTGGACAGGCCGTCTACGAGCACCGCCACGACATCCGCGCCGTGATGCCCGACTGCAGCGAGCGGCTGGCCACTGCCTTGCAGGACTGGGACAGCGCCTTGGCACGTGCCGAGCACGAGATGGCCTTCATACAGAAGCACCACATACAGGTGCTCTGCCATGGTGACGACCGCTACCCTGCCCGACTGGCCGACTGTCCTGATGCGCCCATCGTGCTCTACTACTTAGGCACTGCCAGCCTGAACCAGCAGCAGGTCATCAACTTGGTGGGCACGCGCCGCTGCACCACCTACGGACAGGACCTCATCCAGCACTTCATCGCCGACCTGCGCCAGCTGTGCCCGCAGGTGCTCATCGTCAGCGGGCTGGCTTACGGAATCGACATCTGTGCCCATCGGCAGGCCCTCAGCCACGGCTTCGACACCGTGGGCGTGCTGGCCCATGGCCTGGACGACCTCTACCCGCCACGCCACCGCGAGACGGCCCTGCAGATGGTCAGACAGGGCGGACTGCTGACGGAGTATATGTCAGAGACGGAGCCCATGGCCAACAACTTCCGCATGCGCAACCGCATCGTGGCGGGCATGTCGGACGCCACCATCGTCGTGGAATCGGCCAGCAGGGGCGGAGCGCTCATCACCGCCCGCATCGCCCAGGACTATGGCCGCGACGTCATGGCCTTCCCTGGACCTGTGGGTGCCCCCTACAGCGAGGGGTGCAACAACCTCATTCGCGACAACAAGGCACAGCTCATCACCTCGGCCAGCGACTTCATTGAGTTCATGGGCTGGCAAACCGCTGCCCAGCTGCACAAGGCCAAGAGCGAGGGCATAGAGCGGACGCTCTTCCCTGAGCTGACGGCCGAAGAACAGACAGTGGTTGAGGTGCTCCGTGGGACCGGCGACCTGCAGCTGAACGTGCTGTCCGTCAAGGCCAACATCCCCATCGGGAAGCTCACGGCCATCCTCTTCCAGTTAGAGCTGAAGGGCGTGGTGCGGCCCATTGTCGGTGGCAGCTACCATTTGTTGGTTTGAGATTTGAGATTTGAGAATTGAGAATTGAGATTGTTATGAAGCATAAACAACCGGCTATCATTGTGCCTGACGACTGCACTGAGGTGCTGCTGCATGCGTGCTGTGCACCCTGCTCGTCGGCCATCGTGGAGTGGATGCTGCAGCACGGCGTGCGCCCCACCATCTATTATTTCAACCCGAACATCTTCCCCCGCGAAGAGTACGACATACGCAAGAACGAGAGCAAGCGCCACGCCGAGAGCCTGGGGCTGCAGTGGATTGACGGCGACTACGACCACGAGCAGTGGCGATGCGCCGTCAGCGGACTGGAAGGCGAGCCTGAGCGCGGCGCACGCTGCCTGCAGTGCTTCACCCTGCGGCTGACGGCGGCTGCACACCAGGCTCACCAGCTGCAGCTGCGCTACTTCACCACCACCCTGGCCTCCTCGCGCTGGAAGAGCCTGGAGCAAATCACCGCCGCCGGCCTGCAGGCGCAGCAGGCCGTGCCCGGCACGCTGTTCTGGGCACAGAACTGGCGCAAGGGCGGCCTCACCGACCGCCGTGCACAGCTGCTGCGAGCCTATGCCTTCTACAACCAGCAATACTGCGGCTGCGAGTTCAGCATGCCGCGCGAACCGAAGAAAACAGACTGATGGCGCACTTTTTTCAGCTATTTTTTTGCGTTCTCGGGTTTTTGCCGTATCTTTGCAGGCTAAAGTAAAGAAAATCATTAAGTAAGATAACGATGGAATACAATTTCAGAGACATTGAAAGGAAATGGCAGAAGCGATGGGTGGAGAACGGCACCTATCGCGTAGTTGAGGACGAGCACAAGAAGAAGTTCTATGTGCTGAACATGTTCCCCTACCCCAGCGGCGCTGGCCTGCATGTGGGCCACCCCCTGGGCTACATCGCCAGCGACATCTATGCCCGCTACAAGCGGCAACAGGGATACAACGTGCTCAACCCCATGGGCTACGATGCCTACGGACTGCCCGCTGAGCAGTACGCCATACGCACGGGACAGCACCCTGCCATCACCACCGAGCAGAACATCAACCGCTATCGCGAGCAGCTCGACAAGATTGGCTTCTCCTTCGACTGGAGCCGCGAGGTGCGCACCTGCGACCCCGCCTACTACCACTGGACGCAGTGGGCCTTCCAGCGCATGTTCAAGAGCTACTTCAGCACCTCATCGAACAAGGTGCAGCCCACCATCAAGCTCATTGAGCACTTCGAGCTGATGGGCACCGAGAACTGCGGCGCCCTGGGCACCGAGGAGCTGCACTTCACCGCCTCCGACTGGGCATCGTTCTCAGAGAAGAAGAAGCAGGAGGTGCTGATGAACTACCGCATCGCCTATCTGGCCGAGGCCACGGTGAACTGGTGCCCGCAGTTAGGCACGGTGCTGGCCAACGACGAGGTGGTCGACGGCATTAGCGTCGTCGGCGGCTTCCCCGTGGTGCAGAAGAAGATGCGCCAGTGGTGCCTGCGCACATCGGCCTACGCCCAGCGCCTGCTCGACGGACTGGACGAGATTGACTGGAGCGACTCGCTGAAAGAGGCACAGCGCAACTGGATAGGCCGCTCAGAGGGAACGGAGATGGAGTTTCCTTTAGTCCAGACTCCTGACTCCAAGCTCCAAACTCCTGACTCCATCACCATCTTCACCACCCGTGCTGACACCATCTTCGGCGTCACCTTCATGGTGCTGGCGCCTGAGAGCGACCTGGTGGACCTGCTCACCACACCCGAGCAGCGCGGCGCCGTCGACGAGTATCTGACCTATGTGAAGAAACGCACCGAGCGCGAGCGACAGATAGACCACACCGTGACGGGCGTCTTCACTGGCTCCTACGCCATCAACCCTGTGACGGGCGAGAAGATTCCCATCTGGATAGCCGAATATGTGCTGGCAGGCTACGGCACCGGCGCCATCATGGCCGTGCCGGCTCACGACAGCCGCGACTATGCCTTCGCACGCCACTTCGGACTGCCCATCGTGCCCGTCATCGAGGGTGCCGACGTCAGCGAGGAGAGCTTCGATGCCAAGGACGGCATCATGTGCAACTCGCCCATGGCTGGCAAGCAGGCCGTGGCCGGATTCTCGCTCAATGGACTGACGGTGAAGGAGGCCATCGCCGCCACCAAGAAGTTCGTCACCGAGCAGAAGCTGGGCCGCGTGAAGGTCAACTACCGCCTGCGCGACGCCATCTTCAGCCGCCAGCGCTACTGGGGCGAGCC
>CAMVKN010000064.1 GCA_947168045.1 uncultured Prevotellaceae bacterium | reverse complement strand
GAGAGAGCCTGTTTGCCCTCCCAAGAAATTGCACTTCTATCTTGAAAGTTTACAGATGGCAGAACACAGACACAGGCACAGTCCGCTGGGGGCTGTGCCTGTGTCTGCGATTTTACGGTTGGAGGGTTACAGCGGATAGTCCTCGAAAGCGTAGAGGACGGTGCTGAGGTAGCGCTCGCCCGTGTCGGGCAGCAGCACCACGATTCGCTTCCCCTTGTTCTCCGGGCGCTTGGCTATCTGTGTGGCGGCGAAGGCCGCAGCACCGGCCGAGATGCCTACTAGCAGTCCCTCGACTTTGGCCAACTCGCGTCCCGTGCGGATGGCGTCGTCGTTCTCCACGTCTACCACCTCGTCGATGACTGTAGCGTCATAGGTCTGGGGCACAAAGCCGGCACCGATGCCCTGAATCTTATGCGGGCCACTCTGTCCACCGTTGAGCACGGGCGATGACTTAGGCTCCACGGCGATAATCTTCACCTGGGGGTTCTGCTCCTTCAGATACTTGCCCACGCCTGAGATGGTGCCGCCCGTTCCTACGCCGGCCACGAAGATGTCCACCTGTCCGTCGGTCTGTGTCCAGATTTCCGGTCCTGTCGTGGCATAGTGGCGGGCGGGGTTGGCTGCGTTCTCAAACTGCTGCAGGATAACGCTGCCAGGAATCTGCTGTCGCAGCTCCTCGGCGGCACGGATGGCACCGGGCATGCCGTCCTTGCCCGACGTCAGGCGCACCTCGGCACCGTAGGCCTTCACCAGGTTGCGACGTTCCACGCTCATCGTCTCGGGCATGGTCAGTATGAGGTGGTAGCCCTTCACGGCGCTGACCAGAGCCAGACCCACGCCGGTGTTGCCGCTGGTAGGCTCTATGATGGTGGCGCCGGGCTTGAGGATGCCACGCTGCTCGGCGTCCTCAATCATGGCCAGGGCGATGCGGTCCTTGACGCTGCCACCGGGGTTGAAATACTCTACTTTGGCAATGACGGGCGTCTCGATGCCCTTAGCCTGTGAAAACTTGTTGAGCTCAAGAAGAGGGGTGTTGCCGATGAGCTCGGTCAGCTGTTTTGCTATCTTACTCATAATCGTTGGGGTTCGTTTTCTTGGGGGTTAATGTTCTTTTACGATGGGATACAGTTCAATGAACTCGCCTTGGTGGTTCTGGCCGTCGTCGATGAGTTCGGCAACCTTCCGCCCCACGGTCTCTGTGTCGTGGAAGCCAGGCAGGGCCATGTTCCCGTTCAGATCGGTGGTGGTGGGGCCTGGGTGTACTGCGAAGATTTCCACTGCGTTCTCTATGGCCATCACCCCCATCATGGCGTTCTGTGCAGCCTTGCTGGCCACGTAGGCCAGCGGATGCCAGTAGGGGCTGATTTCTGAGGGCACGGTGATGTTGACGACGCGGCCTTCGTTCTTCTGCAGCAGGGGCAGCAGCGCTTTGGTCAGGGCAAAGGTGCCGACGAAGTTCACTTCCAGGGTCTCGCGAATGACGCTCACCTCTGTGTGTGCGCTGTCCACGCTCATGTCGCCAGGAATACCGGCATTGTTCACCAACAGTGTCAGGTGGGGGAAGCGCTGGCCAACCTCGCTGGCCGCCCGTTGGATGCACTCGCCATCCTTCAGCTCGATGTTCACCCAGCCCAGCACCTCAATGCCCTGGGCCTTCAGCTGGTCAATGGCTTTCGTTGCTCGCTGCTCATCGCGTGCGCCAATGATTACCTGCCATCCATTGAGTCCGAGGTGCTTGGCTATCCCGAAGCCGATGCCCTTGTTGGCACCTGTCACCAAGACTGTCTTGCCTTTCATTTGCGGTTTCTGTTTTACGTCTGCAAAGGTACAAATAAATCTTTTAAATGCTGTCGAAAGCCTGCGACAAATCTTCCAGGATGTCGTCGATGTGCTCGGTGCCTATTGACAGGCGCACGGTGCTGGGCGTGATGTGCTGCTCCTTCAGCTCCTGCTCCGACATCTGCGAGTGTGTCGTGGTGTAGGGGTGGATGACCAGACTCTTCACATCGGCCACGTTGGCCAGCAGCGAGAAGATGTGCAGCGCGTCGATGAAACGCCAGGCCTCCTCCTGTCCACCCTTGATTTCGAAGGTGAAGATGGAGCCGCCGCCCTGGGGGAAGTATTTCTGGTAGAGCTGGTGGTCAGGGTGGCTCTCTAAGGCGGGGTGGTTCACCTTGGCCACCTTCGGATGCTTGCTCAGGAAGTCGACCACCTTCAGCGCGTTCTCCACATGTCGCTCCACGCGCAGTGAGAGTGTCTCTACGCCCTGCAATAATATAAACGCATTGAAGGGTGAAATTGTTGCGCCGGTGTCGCGCAAAATGACGGCACGGATGCGGGTGACGAAGGCGGCGGCACCCACTGCGTCGGCAAAGACGATGCCGTGGTAGCTGGGGTCGGGCTTGGCCAGCGTGGGGAACTTGTCGGGGTTTTTCTTCCAGTCGAACTTGCCGCCGTCGACGATGACACCGCCGAGCGATGAGCCGTGGCCACCGAGGAACTTGGTGGCTGAGTGGACGACGATGTCAGCGCCATGCTCCAGCGGGCGGATGAGGTAGGGCGTGCCGAAGGTGTTGTCGACGATGAAGGGGATGCCATGCTTGTGGGCCACGGCGGCCACGCCCTCAATGTCGAGCACGTCACTGTTGGGGTTGCCGAAGGTCTCGGCATATATCACTTTTGTGTTGGGACGGATGGCGGACTCCAGGGCGTTGAGGTCGTTCACGTTGACGATGGTGTTCGTGATGCCCTGTGTGGAGAGTGTATGGGTGATGAGGTTGTAGCTGCCGCCGTAGAGGTTGTCGGCCGCCACGATGTGGTCGCCGGCCTGCACGATGTTCTGCAGGGCATAGGTAACGGCGGCGGCGCCAGAGGCCACGGCCAGACCGGCCACGCCACCCTCGAGCGCTGCCACGCGGTCCTCGAACACACCTTGCGTCGAGTTGGTCAGACGACCGTAGATGTTGCCGGCGTCACGCAGCCCAAAGCGGTCGGCGGCATGCTGGCTGTTGTGGAACACATAGCTCGTGGTCTGGTAGATGGGAACGGCGCGGGCGTCGGTGGCGGGGTCGGCCTGTTCCTGGCCTACGTGGAGCTGGAGGGTCTCAAAACGGTAGTTCTTCTTTGTACTCATAGCTTATTCCTTTCTTGTGTTAGTTTGTTAATTGATTTCTGGGTGCAAAGGTACGACGTTTGGTGTAAACGGCCAAATATTGTCTTGATTACGGAATAAATAGCTGCAAACATAGCTTTTAATAGAAAAATCATTCTTCTAAGTCAAGAAAAACGGCCCTTGCGAAGAAAAATGTTCTGTTGGCGGTACGGAAATGCCGGAAAAGCCCTATTTTTGCAGTATCAAAACCATCACTTCAATGATACAGACCACCCCTCGTGTATTCATCTTCGACCTTGACGGCACGCTGCTTGACACGCTCGGCGACCTGGCAGCGTCGGTGAACTATGCCTTGGCGGCTAACGGCATGCCTCAGCACAGCATCGACGACGTGCGCCGCTTTGTGGGCAACGGCGTCCGCCTGCTGATGGAGCGCGCCGTCCCGGGCGGAGCCTCTCACCCGCTGTTCGAGTCGGCCTTCGCGGCCTTCCGCAGTCATTACATGGAGCACTCGCTCGACACCACCCGTCCCTACGATGGCATCCCTGAGATGCTCAGCGCGTTGCGCCGCCGTGGCTGCCGCACCGCCGTGGTGAGCAACAAGTTCTATGCCGCCACGCAGGAGCTGTGCCGCCACTTCTTTGCTGACACCATCGAGGTGGCCATTGGTGAGCACGAGGCGGAGGGCATCCGCAAGAAGCCGGCCCCCGACACCGTCAACGAGGCCTTGCGCCTGCTGGGCGTTGGCCGCGAGCATGCCGTCTATGTGGGCGACAGCGAGGTTGACGTCGCCACCGCCGCTGCCAGTGGCATGCCCTGCATCAGCGTGCTGTGGGGATTCCGCGACCGTGCGTTCCTGGAGCAGCATGGCGCCACAACGTTTGTAAGCAAGCCGGAAGAATTACTAAGGCCCCAACAGCCTCACCCCCAACCCCTCTCCCAAGGAGAGGGGAGTAGATAGTCTCAAGGCGGAAATAGCCTCACCCCCGGCCCCTCTTAGCCTCACCCCCAACCCCTCTCGCGGGGGAGAGGGGAGTATATAGTCTCAAGGCGGAATAGGCTGTTGAAGGGCCTACCCATAAGGTAAACAATACAGATGTAAAACGATATACGCTCCTCTCAGGGAGAAAGTACAGAGCCAAAACTATATACGCCCCTCTCCTTTCGGAGAGGGGTTGGGGGTGAGGCTGAGAGGGGTTGGGGGTGAGGCCTCTTTTTATAATAACGTTATATAATGGACACACTCGACGAGATTGACCTGCAGATACTCCGTACACTGCAGAAGAACGCGAAACTGACCACCAAGGAACTGGCTGATGCCGTGCACCTGACACCGACACCCGTCTTCGAGCGCCAGAAACGGTTGGAGCGGAAGGGCTATATACGTAAATATGTAGCGGTGCTCGATGCTGACAAGCTGGGCCTGGGCCTCCAGGTCTACTGCAAGGTGAAGCTAAAGCAGATTAACCATGAGATAGCCGACACCTTCGTCAGGCGCATCATGCGCATACCGGAGGTCACTGAGTGCTACAACACGTCAGGGGCCTACGACTACCTGCTGAAGGTGCGCGCCGCCGATATGAAGCAGTATCAGGAGTTTGTGCTGACCAAGCTGGGCGACATCGACTCCGTGGGCTCCATTGAGAGTACCTTCGTCATGGCCGAGCTGAAGCAGACCAACGGCATCAACATCTGACGCCTGTCATTGCTTTCTGTCAGCATAGCGCTGCAGGCCACTGTTCAGGAACTGCAGGTAGGCGTCCACGTCTTCATCGTAGGCACGGCTGCCGTTGAGCGGCTTGCCGTCGTTGTCTAACAGGACATAGAACGGCTGTGCGTTGCTACCGAACTTATAGCTCTGCAGATAACTCCACTTTGCGCCCACGGTGCGCAGCGTCTTCTCGTTGCCGTTGTTGTCCGTCACCACGAAAGGCTCTGGCAGCGGTGTCTTGTCGTCGACATAGAGCGAGATGAGTACATAGTCGTTGGTCAGCTTGTCGGCAACGGCGGGGTCGCTCCACACGGCGGCCTCCATCTTACGGCAGTTCACGCAGCCGAAGCCGGTGAAGTCGACCATCACGGGCTTGCCCTCGGCACGCGCGGCGGCCATGCCCAGGTCGTAGTCGGTGAAGCGGGCCTCCACCACGTGCGTGTTGAGGTTGAAGTCCTGCGTGTTCATGGGTGGGGCAAAGGCGCTGACGGCCTTGCAGGGAGCACCCCACAGGCCCGGCACCATGTAGACGGCAAAGGCCAGCGACACCATGCCACCCATGATGCACACCACGGGCATGGCTTTGCGCTCGCCACCGGCGTCGTCGCTCTGGAAGCGGAGCCAGCCACAGAGGTAGGCACCCAGGAGGGCGAAGATGACAATCCACAATGAGAGGAACACCTCGCGGTCGAGGATGTGCCAGTGGTAGGCCAGGTCGGCCACCGAGAGGAACTTCAGTGCGAAGGCCAGCTCGATGAAGCCTAAGACCACCTTCAGCGTGTTCATCCACGAGCCAGACTTTGGAGCCTGCTTCAGCCAGGAGGGGAAGAGGGCAAAGAGGGTGAAGGGCAGCGCCAGGGCCACGGCAAAGCCGAACATGCCCACGGTGGGCGACAGCCAGTTGCCACTGGTGGTCGTCTCCACCAACAGCAGGCCGATGATGGGCGCCGTGCATGAGAACGACACCAGCACCAGCGTGAAGGCCATGAGGAAGATGGAGAGGAGCGACTTGATGTTTGAGGATTTGGATTTGAGGTTTGCGGATTGCAGCTCGTCGGCCTTGGCGTCCACCTTCGTTGCCCACGACTCAGGCAGGCGAATCTCGAACCAGCCGAAGAACGACAGGGCGAAGACCACCAGCAAGAGGAAGAGGAAGACGTTGAACACCGCATTCGTCGACATGGCGTTGAGGGCGTCAGAACCAAACAGCGCCGTGACCAGCAGGCCCAGCACCAGGTAGATGACGATGATGCTGAGGCCGTAGGTGATGGCATCCCTGATGCCTTTCTTCTTGTCGGTCTTGTCACGCTTCAGGAAGAAGCTCACCGTCATGGGGATGATGGGCCAGATGCAGGGCATGAGCACGGCCAGCAGTCCTCCGATGAAGCCCATGAGGAGGATGTAGAGCAGTGAGCGCTGCGACAGCTCGCCGATGCCGCCCTCAGAACGCAGCTCGTCGATGACGGGGGACCAGAGGGCAGAGGCGTCGGTCCCCCCTACAGCCCCCAAAGCCCCCCCTACGGCCCCCGAGGGGGCTTCTATAGTTGTGCTATCAGGGGATGCGACTATAGTGTCCCCCTCGGGGGACGAAAGGGGGGCTTGGGGGGTAGTCGTGTTGTCAGGGGATGGGACTGCAGTGTCCCCCTCGGGGGACGAAGGGGGGGCCTTTGGGGCCTCGCCACTCTTCTTCAGGGCTACCTCTGTGGGGGGCATGCACATCTCGTCGTTGCAGGCACCGTACTCTAAGTAGCAGTCGATGTTGTACTGGGGCTTGGTGAAACGCACCTTCTGCACGAAGGTCACCTTCTTCTCATAGTAGCTCACCTGTGTCTCAAACAGTTTGTCATACTGGCTGATGAGACTGCCTTGGCCCTTCAGCGGCCCAACGGTCTCTACGCCGTCCATGGTCACGGCGTTGAACGAGGCAGCAGTAGGCCCATCGGCCGCTTGGTTGGGGGCATACACATGCCAGCCGTCGTCGATGGTGCCACTGAAGACAATCTCCGCCTCTTTGCCGTTGAGCATCTTCAGCTCTGAAGTGAAGTGTACGGGGTCCATCATCTGGCCTTGTGCTGTCAGGGCCAGTATCATTGCGAGCAGGCTTAGAATCTTTCTCATTCTTAGTTAAGTATTCGTTTAATATTGGAGGTGTGTGCTATTACAGTGCCTTCTTGTAGCAGCGGCGGCGCTTGTGCTGTTCGTGTTCCAGATACGACCACTGGCTCTGTACCTTGCCGTTGGTCTCCATCTCCACATGTGTCTCGCCCCACAGGAAGCCATGCTTCTGATAGATGGGGATGAGGTCGTAGAACAGCAGGGCGTTGGCACCCTTTGAGCGGTATTCGGGCAGGACGCCGATGAGCAGACAGTCAACGATGTCGGTCTTGTGGAACTTCAGTGCCCTGAGGATGTGCCACCAGCCGAAGGGCCACAGGCGGCCGTTGCGGCATTTCTGCAGCGCCTTCGTCAGCGACGGCAGGGTGATGCCCACGCCCACCACGGGGTGGTCTTCCAGGGAATGGTCTTCGATGAGCGTCACCATGTTCAGGTCCAGCACCTTGAAGTACATCTTGATGTACTGGTCAATCTGCTTTTGCGACATCTCGCTGTAGCCATACAGATGGCCGAAAGTCTTGTTGATGACGTCGAACACCTTCTGGCCATACTGTGCCGGGCCGAAGATGTCATGCTTGGTGAGCTTCTTCACCTGCAGTTTGTAACGCTTCATCACCATCTCTGATATCTTCATGAACTTCTCCGGCATCCCCTCCTTGGGCACGAAGAGCTTGTACTCCACGTAGTCGTTGTCCTTCTCGTAGCCCTCCATCTGTGCCATCAGCTCAGGATAGTAGGCGAAGTTATACTCGGTAGCCATGCAGCTGAGCTCCTCGAAGCCGTAGGTCAGCATGCCCTCGGGGTCCATGTCGGTGAAGCCCAGGGGACCGATGATTTCTTTCATCTGATGGCGACGGCCGAAGTCCTCGACGGCCCCGAGCAGGGCACGCATCACATCAATGTCGTTGATGAGGTCGAGCCACCCGAAGCGCACGGCCGGGCGCTGCCACTGCTCGTTGTAGCGGCGGTTGATGATGGCTGCCACGCGGCCCACCACCTTGCCCTCCTTCAGCGCAAGGTAGTACTCCACGTCGCAGAACTCGAAGGCGGCGTTGGGGTCTTTCGTCCATGGCGACAGCGTCTGCACCTCGTCGCTGTGCAGGTTGGGCGCGTCGTAGGGATTGCCGCGATACAGGTCGTAATGCAGCTGTATGAACTGCTCCAGCTGCTTTTTGTTTTCTACTTTACGGATTTCTATGGTTGCCATGTTCTTATCTGTTTTTCACCAATGGAAGCACAAAGGTAGGCTTTTTTTAGCATAAAACAACAAAAAGTCAGCATTTTTTTGACTTTTTCTTTGTTTTTTGATGGCTAATTCGTATCTTTGCACTCAGAATCTATTTAAAAACACTATTAAGGAATGAAAAAGAATAGACTAATGACCGTGGCAGCTGCACTGCTGTTCATGGGCGGTGCTGCAACAGCGCAGACGGAGAGTTGGCATTCCTACTCCTACGTGGAGGCACAGGGTGGCGTACAACTCACTTCAACGAATGCTCCTATGGACAAGCTCATCACGCCGACGGCGGCGCTGAGCTTCGGACACTATTTCACACCGGTGGTGGGCGCTCGCCTTCACGTGAACGCCTGGCAGTCGAAGAGTGGCTTCAAGGACCTGGACCAGTATTATAAGTGGAAGTACATCACTCCCGATGTGGACCTGATGCTGAACCTGTCGAACCTGTTCTGCGGCAACCAGGACCGTGCCCTGAACCTCATCCTGCTCGGCGGCGTGGGCTTGAACTACGCCTGGGACAACGATGAGCTGAAGGATCTGGCCGTGGCACCCCAGCGCATACCCTTAGCCTGGGAGGACAACCGCCTGAGCCACAACCTGCGCGCTGGTCTGCGTCTGGAGACCAACCAGTCGAAGCCCCTGGGCCTGTCGTTGGAGGTGAACGCCAACTCGATTGACGACCGTTTCAACTCGAAGGTGAACGATGCCGACGACTGGCAGTTTACCGCCATGCTCGGCCTGAGCTACCGCTTTGCCTACAAGGGCAAGAAGCACGTGCCCGTGACGCGCCAGGTGGAGGAGACCTACTGGGTGGACGAGCCTGTGAAGCGTACCGTCACGAAGAAGGAGCCCTACACCGTTGAGAAGCCGGTGAAGCTGCACAAGGAGGTGTTCTACGACATCCGTGTCAGCGACAACGTCGACCCCAGCGTCATCCAGCGCGAGGTGGCAGACTTCATGAAGAAGAATCCCGAGTCGAAGGTCTACATCGTGGGCTATGCTGACAAGGGAACGGGCAACGCTCGCCTGAACAAGATGTATGCTGAGCGCCGTGCCGAGACCTTCAAGAAGGATCTGGTGGAGAAGCATGGCGTCAATGCCGACAACGTCATCATCGACTCAAAGGGTGACACCGTGCAGCCCTTCCCCGACAACAACGACAAGAACCGCTGCGTCATCATCGATGCCGAGGGCAAGGTGACCGTGACGGAGTACAAGGACGTTGAGGTTGAGGAGACCGTGATGCAGAAGGTGGAGCGCAAGCGCATGGTGACCGTCACTGAGTAATCAGCGTTAAGCCTTGTGGCAGACGAAGATGACATGTCTGCCGTCAGCGAGGGTGGAAGCAAAAAGATAGGTGCTTCCACCCTCGCTTAGCTTTAGCTTCTTGCGCAGTGCGTCGGCGCTCATGGGGAAGTTGCGCACGCTGATGTTCGCCTGTTTCAGCGGCAGCACCTTCTCCTTCAGCTCCTGTTTGTTCATCGTGCTGATGGCATCGATGTGGAAGCTGCGGCCGGGGAAGGCGTCCACCAGTGTGTCGCTGACGAAGAGATGGCTGTTGGGGGCCAGTGCCGAGACGCCGTAACGCTGCGCCAGCTCTGTGAAGAGGCCTGCCTTCATCAGGGCCGCATGGGGTTCGTAGAGGAAAGAAGGAGACTCTTCAACCTCAACAACCTCTCCAACCTCTCCAACCTCTCCCCCAACCCCTCTCCCAAGGAGAGGGGGGTATATAGACTCTTCCTTGATGTTGCCTTTCCCAGTTTTGTCGATAGCAAAACTAACCACTCCCCTCTCCTTGGGAGAGGGGTCGGGGGTGAGGCTGTCGATAGCAAAACTAACCACCCCCCTCTCCTTGGGGGAGAGGTTGGAGAGGTTGTTGGGGTTGTTGGGGTTGTTGGGGGAGAGGTCACTTGCATACAGCCTTGGCTCGCTGCACCCCTTTTCCGATAGCCACAGCAACAGCTCTTTACACTCGCCGCCCACGGCCACGATGTGCACCTGCTCCACATGCTGCGGACCAACATCGCTGACAGCCTTGCGCCAGTCGAGCATGGGCGAGAGCTTCAGCAGTACATGGTCGCTCTTGCTGAGCAACTCGTCCATCAGCGGCAACACATTGGGTGTGCAGTCGCTGATGCCATAGGTGCGTGCGCCATGCGTGTCACGCCGTGCCGGGTCGACGACGATGGTGGTGACATGCTCTTCCAGATGATGAAGGAACGTCTCGGCCTCAGCGTTCACCACCGAGGCTTGCCTCAGCCCCAGCTCCTGGAAGTTATGGTGGGCGATGGCACACAGCTCCGCGTTGCGCTCTACGTAGATGCCTTCGTCGTAGTGCTCGCACATGAAGGCGAAGTCTACGCCGAAGCCGCCCGTCAGGTCGACGAGCTTGCGATAGGGAGGGGGGGGAGTGGTGGGGCCACTGGGAGTGCTGGGGCTACTGGGGCCACTGGGACTGCAGGGAGTGTTGGGAGGGGTGGGAGGGGTGGGGCTTGCTATTTGTGCTTTGTAGCGGGCTGTGGTCTCGCTGCTGCATTGCTCCATTGACAGGTGGGGCGGGTAGAGGATGCCGTCGCGTGCTGCCCATGAGGGCACCTTGATGCGTGCCGCCTGTCGCCCGCTGATTTGCTGCAGCGCCAGCGGCAGGTCAACCGCGGCGTCGCGGCAGCCCTGTAAAGCAAGCTGGCGCACGTCGTCATCGGCGTGCGCCAGCGCATAGTGTAGTGTGGCTTCGTTCATGACTGTTGTCACATCATCCTCTTCGGTTTACGGCTTGCGCCATACCAGCTTCATGTCTTCGATGTTCGACCTGAGGTACCACTGTTGCACGTCGGCATCGGTGGTGTTCGGCGAGATGGCCCACTGCTTGAACAGCGGATAGGCAGCCGTTGCGTTGCCATAGTTGTCGGTGTCGCTGGCCTGTATCTTGCTGCCGCTGATGCTCTGGAACTCAATGGGGTAGAGGAAGTCGCCCGGAACCTGGATGGCCCACGGGTAGTTCTTGGTGGTGCTGTTGGCATAGGGTATGAGCTTGACGTCATAGTCTGCCCATTTCTTCAGCACCTGGTCGAACTTGAAGGGATAGGTGTGCACCTCCCATGTGCGGCCGTCATACATCTCGACGATGAAGACGTCGAGGTTGGTCACGTCGTTGAACAGCTGTGCCTCTTCGTTGCTGCTGCATGTGATGGTCAGCCTCATCGTCACCGGGTCGGCAATCTTTGCCGTGGGATAGTCGATGGTGGGGTCAACGGTGTTGTAGAAGAACCTGTGCATGTCACGGTTGTTACCGCCGGCATTGGCGCCCGACATCACCCAGTGGGCATCGTTGAAGAGGCTCACCACCAGGTCGTTGATCTGGTTGCCGTTGGCGTCCTTGCCCAGGTGGTCAGCGGGGACGTAGAACAGTCCCGTGCCATTCTCCTCAACGGGGTCTATCAGCCTCATCGACGCATACTGTGCGGCATAGTCGGTGAAGTTGTTGGTGGCGTTAGTCACCGATGTGGGGCTGAGGCCCTTGACACGCATGGCGGCTGCAATCTGCTTGGTGGCGCCTACGGCGTCGAGGCTCATCACGAGGGTGGCTACGTTGTCTGTCACGGTGGGTGTCACGGTGATGACGCAGTCATTGAAGTCATAGTCGCCCGGATGGGGGAAAAAGTCCTCGAAGCAGAAGCGGTAGGACGTGCCGGTTTCGGGTATGATGTCGATGTGGGTATTGGTGGTGTTGTAGCCATCGCCCGTGCAGTCGTCGTCAGTCTCAGCCTTCGGTATGCTGATGTTGGCCGGTGCCGTGCTCTCCGAGATGAGGGCCTTGGCCATCGTCTCCTCCATGCGTGCGACGGCGTCAGCTGCTGAGTAGTTCTCCTTGTTGGCGATGGTTGCATGGTTCACACCGTCGTCAGCGTGTGCCCAGTCCAGATAGAGGGTGCCGTCGTTGGGTCTGGTCATGGCGTTCCACTTGGTCATCTCGATGTTGCCGGCAATCTTGATGATGGCAAACTCGCCGTCGCCGGTGGGTGCATACATGTTGGCACCGTCGTTGGGCACTACAAACTTGCCACCCACGTTCAGCAGGCTCTTGTCCTCCATGTACGAGTCGTTGTTCTCCTGGAAGTACATGTCGCCGTCCAGGTCGATGCGGCTGTTCCTGAGCATATACAGGCGGCGGAAGCCCGTGGTGGCTGTCTGGCTTTTCTTGATGTGCAGGTAGCAGCTGCTCAGCGTCCAGCGCTCGTTGTTGGTGTCGTTGTTCTCCTCGAAGGTCAGGTGGCCCGTGTTGGCCAGCTGCTTCACCTTGACCGTCTTGAACTCAGAGAAGCCTGCGTTGAAGTAGTAGTTGTCCGAGATGTTGAGGCTGGTGCCGTTCAGCGTGCCATAGTTCACCGCGTTTGAGATGGTGGCGTTGGCCACATTCATCGTGCCCTGGTTGTAGAAGTTGTAGTTCAGTATCGGGCTGTCGTTGTTGAGGCCAATGGTGAAGTCGTTCGTGATGGTCAGGTCACCATAGTTATAGAGGTAGCGTGCTGAGGTCAGCGTGCCCACCGTCATGGTGCCCACATTGTAGAGGACGGCTCCTGCTTCATACGTTCCGCCGTTGGCCAGGTTGAGCGATGCGGCGAAGGTGGCCGTTCCGGCGTTGTAGAAGCCCACCGACTCTGCTTTTCCGTTGAGTGCGACAGGGCTGTCAGCCGTCAGTGTGCCGCCGTTGAGCACGATGATGCGCGAGGCTTGTCCGAAGCGACGCTCGCCGCTCAGTGCCAGTGTGGCGCCATCGCCCACGATGAAGGTGACGCCGGTGTAGTCACTGGTGAGTGTCAGCGTGCCGCTCTTGACATACACCACGGCCTTGTTCAGCGTGTTCTGGTCGCCGTTCAGGTTCTGATTCAGCGTGACATCACCCTCTACGCGCCACCACTTCTTGTCGCGGTTGTCGTTAGCCACCTGGTTGTTGTTGATGGCGTTCTGGTTCAGGGTGTTGAACTCGTTGCTGGTGTCGATGGTGTTCAGGTTGACCGTCACCTTTGAGCTACGCCAGGAGGGATTCACCCAGTCGTTGGCGGTAATCATCGTCTCGCTCGCCTTGACATAGTCTGCCTCCTCCATCTGTGTCGGCGTGGTGCTGTCACCACCCGTCTCAGAGCCGCCACCGCCCGTCTCAGAGCCGTCAGCTTCTCTGATATACACTCGCTTCAGCTTTACATTGTAAATGTTCAGGAACAGTCCGTCCGACTTGAGCGAGTTGGCCTGGTCAGCCGTCAGCTTTAGCTCGGCGTTGTTCGTGCCTGATTTGAACGTCACTTTTGCCTTTTCGGCATATCCCGCTTTGACGGTCACCTCACAGTCATAGCTCACCTCGTAGTCAAAGCCTAAATAGTTGCCTTCCACGAAGAGCGCCTTCTGCTCGTCGGTGATGGGGATGCTGTAGTGCCAGTCGTTAACGTCGGTTCCCTCAGCCGAGCTGAAGAGGTCATACGACGCCCCAGCTCTGGTGAAGGTCTTCTTCGCGCGGCTTGAGGCACCCCACAGCGGAGTGTTACGCCTGGCAGTGCCGTTGGTGCTCTTGCCGAAGAAACTGATGTCGACGGCCTGTCCATCCTGCATGGTCATGGGCTGGATGACGCGCCTGTTGTTCTCGTCGAAGCAGGCCACATACACCATGGGTGTGGCCAGCTTGTAGCTGAAGCGCAGGGTGGCAGGCGTGCCCGACACCATGTTGGCACACGACAGCAGGACGGCGGGTGTGGTGGTCAGGGGGTTGTCCTGATAGACGGCTACATAGTATTTCTGGCCGTTGGCACCGCCAATCTCGATGTTGGCAGTGGCCGAGCCATAGACAGCCCAGGTGTGGTTCGGGTCGACGTTATCCACCGGAAACGCCTGCTGCAGCAGCTTGTCGTATTTCTCCTGGTCGAAATAGTCCTCCTTACATGCCGTTAATCCCAACGACACGCAAGCAAGCCCTATGAGAAGCTTGAAGTTCTTGTTCATAGTTCTGAAAAATTACTTAGTATTCGAATACGGTTGCAAAGTTACAAATAATTTCCTTTATATGAACAAAAAAAAGGGAAAAAATAACAATCTAATTAAGTTTCGGCAGTTCTGCCAGGTCTTTATTCTCGCGCAGAGTCGCAGAGTTAGTCATTGTGTCGCTTGATATCTCGGCGAAAACATAATATGCTCTGCGCCTCTGCGCGAGAATAGAGAATGTCATAAAAATCTTACCTCCTCACGACGCGTCGCTTCGTGCGGTCGATGTAGAGTCCACGGCGGTCGGTGGCAACGCGGCGGCCCTGCATGTCGTAGAGCTCCGTAGCCTGCTGGTCAGCCTTGACGCCGGTGATGGCGCTGGGCTCCTGTACGGTGAGCACGCCGTTGACGAAGGTGATGGCGTAGTTCTGTGCCGTCGCACCGCTGATGACGATGGCATATTCGCCAGCGGGACTGTCTTTCGTCGCCTCGCAGGTGATGGTGGGCTGCGTCGTCAGCACCTCGTCGGTCTCCTTGTTACGGAAGCCCCTGCAGGTGAACTCAAAGACCGGGTTGTCCTCACCCATGGCCCTGGTGTACGACTTCGCGGTGATGGTCAGCTCGGCCGGTGTGATGGTCAGGATGCCGTCCTGGCAGATGAGCCCCTCGCTGGTGATGGTTCCCGGGGTGACGCTGATGGCATAGTCGCCCACGGGTGTGGTGGCCTCCTTGAGCACGTCGCATACCAGTTCGGGCTCGCCGTCGATGGGTGCGCCGCTCACCTCGTAGGTCAGCTTGGCGTTGGTGCGGCCATAGAGACGGTTGGCGGGCAGGGCCGTCACCACGGGGATGCCCGTGAACGCGCTGGCGGCGTTCTTCTGCCAGATGGCATCGGCCTGATAGGCCTCCACCAGGGCGGCGGGCACGAAGAGCTGCGCCTGCGAGCGGATGCCGTTGATGGCGGCAGAGCTCACCATGGCGTCGTCGGCCAGCAGCACCACGAAGCGCAGCGGACAGCCGGTGAAGGCCATCTCGCCCACCTGCCTGACGTTCTCCGGCACATAGACGGTGGCCAGCGACGTGGCGTTGCGGAAGGCGTTGTCAGGGATGGCTGTCAGTCCGGTGAAGTGGCGCAGCACCTCTAACGACCTCAGCTGTGGCTGGTTACGGAACACCTCGCCGATGTCAGACACCTGGGCGGCCTCCTCCGTCGTCAGTTCACCGTCGCCGTCGCCGTCCCACTGCTCCAGGCAGATGGCCCTGGCGCGGAGGTCGTCGATGTCGATGTAGTGCAGCTTGCGGCGCAGCGAGCTGATGGCCTGGCTGATGTCGTCGTCGCTGCTCAGCAGGTTGTCATACGCGGCCTGCTCCTCCTGGGCGTCGATGTTGCCCTTGGCGGCGGCGCGTTGCAGCAGCTCGCCCAGCTCGTCCACGCGGGCGTCGGCCTCGCTGGCGGCCGCCATGTCCTCCTGGGTGATGAAGGCCCACTGGCAGTGCTGCTCATGTCCCTCGTAGCTGATGTCCCAGTATAGCCCGTTGGTGTAGTCGGCAGCGCTGCTCTGATGGCTGTTGTCCACGCCTAAGTATTGTCCGGCCACATAGCCGTCGCCATTCTTCGGCACCTGCAGGGTGTAGGTCATGGGAGCCACGGAGTCCAGCTGCCAGTATGCCTTGGCGCTCACGTCGCCGTCGACGAAGCAGGCCTTGACGCCGTCGCCCACCTTCTGGTCGGTGCTGACGCGGAACACCACCTTGCCCGTGGCCACGTTCTTCAGGTAGTACTGGCCCTGGGGCATGGCGGCGGTGCGACACCACTCATAGAGTGCGCCGCTGCGGCTCACCACGGCCTGTGTGCCGTATGCCTCGCCGGCAGCGAGCATCTTCCTCGCGCGTACATTTACTATATAGCCTCGTGCACCCTCCGTCACTGGCGAGCGGCGTGGCTGCGTGTGTGTGCGATGCTCGACGATGGTGCCGAAGTTGCACCACACGGGAGCCTTCTCGTAGAGCTCCTTCGAGCCTACGGGCACCAGCAGCGTGGCCGTCTTGATGATGTTGACGGCGAAGGCATCGGTGGCGATGTCGATGGAGGCGGGGTTGGGGTTGTCTATGCTGACGGTCTTCAGCTGTGTGCAGCCACTGAAGGCGCCGGTGCCGATGGTGTTGACATACTCAGGCAGGTTGATGCTGGTCAGCTTCGTGCAGCCGCGGAAGGCGTAGTAGTAGATGCGCTCCACGCTCTCGGGCAGGGTGATGCTGGTCAGCTTGTTGCAGGTGGCGAAGCTGCTGCCGTCGAGCTGGCTGATGCTGGTGAAGTAGCGCAGCTCGTCGAAGCTGGTGATGGCCAGTGCCTGGAAGTTGTTGCCCAGCGAGTTGATCATCCCGGCCTCGCTGATGCTGATCTCACCGTCGCCGTCCAGGTCGAAGCGGCTTGTGCAGGTCTGCCTGACGATGTCGTCGCTGAAGTCTATCAGCCCCAGCTTCTGGCGCAGCGTGCGCTGTGCCTGTCGCATGGCGTCGGTGGTGCTGCCCATGTCGTCGAGCACGGCCTGCTCGTTGTCGCAGACTATGCGGCGTGCCGTGGCCATGCTGATGAGGTTCTCCAGCGTGGCGGCCGCCTCGTAGTTGGCCTCGCGGTCGGCGTCGTAGGCCACGAAGCGCCACTGGCAGTCCTGCTCGTGATCCTCGTAGACGATGTCACTGTAGACGCCCCACGTGGGCTGTGTGTACTGGCTGGCATGGTCGGTGAGCACACCCCAGCGGCAGCCGGCCTCATAGCCGTCGTAGCCCTCGGGCACGCTCAGCGTGTAGGTGTCCTGTCCCACGTCGGTCAGCAGCCAGTGGGCGCGCTTGTCCAGGTTGCCGTCGACGAAGGCGGCCTGCACGCCCTTGCCCACATTGCTGTCCTCGCTGGTGCGGAACAGGTAGTGGCGGTCAGCGTTGCCCGTGTCGTTGGAGTAGAGGTAGTAGGTGCCCTCGGGCATCGTTGACGTGCGGCGCAGCATGAAGCGCATGGGGGAGTCGGTGCCCACCACGGCCTGTGTGCCCCATGCCTCGCCACGGGTGAGGAAGCGGCCCGAACCCACGTGGTAGAGATATACCTGGGCTCCGGCAGCAAACGTGGTGAACTGTCCGCCGGTGCGGTTGCGGTGTTCCTTGATGGTGCCGAACAGGCTCCACTGTGGGTGACCCTCGAAGAACGAGCGTGTGCCCTGCTCAATGTGTAGCACGGCCTGCGGGGCGCCGCTGCCTTCAAACACGTTGTTGCCCATGCTGATGGCCTGCGGGTCCATGGTGCTGACGGTCAGCTCCTTTAGGGCGGTGCAGCCGCTGAAGGCCTCGTCGCCCAGCTTGTTCAGCACTGAGGGCAGCGTCAGGGTGGTCAGCGCCTTGCAGTCGCTGAAGGTGCCGTTCTCCAGGGCATGCACGCCGACGGGGAGCGATGACAGCGTCAGCACCGTGCAGCCGCTGAAAGCCTCGGCGCCGATGGAGGTCAGTGCGGTAGGCAGTTCCACGGTGGTCAGCCTCTTGCAGTCCTTGAAGGCGCGTGCCCCGATGTGCTTCAGCTGGCGCGGCAGCTGTACGGTGGTGAGCTGCTGGCAGCCGCTGAAGGCATCGTCGCTGATGGCCTGCAGCGAGGTGAAGTAGCGCAGCTCATTGAGCGACCGGATGTTCTGTCCCTGCAGCACCGTGCCCAGGTCGGTCACGGCGGCAGCCTCGCCGTAGGTCAGATGGCCATCGCCGTCGCTGTCCCATGCCTCGGTGCACAGACGGCGTGCCGTGGCGTCGGTGAAGGTCATGGTGCGCTGCTGGTAGTTCTCAGGCTCAATGCCGATGATGCACTCGCGGCCGTTGGTGTAGCCGTGGTCCGAACCGCCGATGCCCTGTTCGCCAGGGGTGAGGTTCGACAGGTAGTAGTGGCCGTCGCTCTGGCCACCCCAGCCCCAGTTGATGTGGTAGCGGCGCTGCCCGTCGTAGCCGTCGCAGACGAAGGCATGGCCTACGTCGGCATCGGCACCGCTGATGTAGACGGGCCGTTGCTGCGACAGCTCGTTGTAGATGAGCTGGTCCCACTCGTCGTCGCTCTTGCCATAGACATACTGCACGCTGTTGCCGAAGCCGAAGTATTTCTTCAGCGCGTCGGCCACGGCGCTCGACTGTGCGCCGCTGCTGCCGTTGGTGTAGTCCATGTTCACCGCCACGCCGCAGTAGTGCATCAGCTGGGCCACGGCCTTCTTCTGCAGACCGGTGGCGCTGCCGCCGTAGCTGTCAATCATGTTGTCCCAGTCAAGGGGTGCACCGGCGGGGATGCCCGGCACGTGCAGGTGGCCGTAGGTGGCGTGCGACGTCCAGGTGTCGTATGCGGGCATGGCGGCCTGCGTCTCGGTCACCATCTTCGAGCGGTGGTAGTAGAGTATCTGTGCGTAGGCGGTGGCCACACAGCCCGTCACCGAGCGGCCCAGGGTGAAGTACATGGGGCACTCGTCGTTGTAGGGCGACCCCTGGCTCCACTTGCTCGTCAGCAGGGGCTTTATCTCAGGGTGCGTGGGAACGCGGTGGGGCACGCGGTGGGGCTGCTGGGTCCACTGGGGCTCCAGGGTCCACTGAGACTCCTGGGACTCAGTCGCCCCAGAGGTCCCAGTGGTCCCAGTGGCCCCACTCCCCAGCTGCTCAATTTCCTTGGCGTAGCCGTCGAGCCACTCGCGCATGTTGGGGGGCAGCTCGTCGTAGTTGAACGTGCCGCTGTCAGTATAGCCCAGGATGGTCTCGGCCACGGCGTCGTCGCCGGCCACGATGATGAAGCCTTCCTGCTGGCCACGGTCAAACACGTAGTAAGGGCTGTTCGTCACCTGCTGCTGTCCGCGTGCCTTCATGCGGCGGCAGCCCAGGGCCTGGTTGTCAGCTACGTCGGCCAGGCGACGTGCGTCGCCACACTGCTGCATGAATCGTGTGGCCTGCTGGCGGGCCTGCGTGCGACTGATGGGTTTGGCTTCGACGCCGCTCATGGCGGTGAACAGCACGATGCCTGCAACGATCATTCGCTGCAGCCAGCCATTACGACGGTTGTTGCTTTCCTTCATTCTATTCATTGTTTTAATAGTATTAGCGAGTTAGTTGATAGTCTTAGGCAGTACAAAGACGCCATAGGTTGCAAAGGTAGTCTTTTTTTTCGGCATGACCAAGAAAGCACTCCGTTTTTAACCTACATTAGTACGGATGGGGGAAGAATAAGTGGCCGTGTCATGATTTTCTCTCATGGAGTTTTAACGCTACGCGTCTTGTAAAAAACAAATAAAAACAAAGAAAACAAGAAAAAACAATTTGTTTTTATTGGTTTTGTTGGTTTTCCTTTGTTTTCTTAAAGACGCTTTAGCGTATCATCGACCGAAACGAAGTGAATAAGTGGCCGAATGGTGGAAAAAAGTGGGCACTTTATGGGAATAACTCCATGCCTGGCGAAATTATCTCCATGCCTGGCTGTCATCAATCGCGACTTTTCTCGCGTACGCGCGAGGCTACCCAGAGGGTGGCGTGTGAAAAAAAACAAGAGAATGTGCAATGGTGCACATTCTCTTGACCTTTTCTTGTTTGTTTTTGACAGCTTCGTTGTCTTCCCTGAGCAGTTACTCGGTGAACAGTCGCTTTAGAGTGATGCTTTAGAGTTAGGAGTTTTAGGAGGATGCGACGCTTACTTTCTTTCCAACGCGCGCACACGCGCGTGAATTGGTGCACTAAGTGCACCTA
>CAMVKN010000063.1 GCA_947168045.1 uncultured Prevotellaceae bacterium | reverse complement strand
TCAAACATTATGCCTAACTTTGCAAACAGCTTGCACTTGCTGGTTGACTGTATACTCTCTACGAACACCACTTTCGACTACCATCACAGCGTCGACCTCATCAGCACCACCGCCGCTGCCCCTGCGCGCAGCATCGTCGGCTCCTACTATGCCAACGAAACGCTGATCCTGACCTATCGCCCGAATGCCAAACTGCAAGTCAAGGGCATATGCGACCTCCACTACCAGCACTCCATCAGCGACCGCACGGACTTCGAGACCATCAACGTCCTCGAATTCGACTACGGTCTCACCGCTCAAGTCGAACTGCCGTGGAGCCTCCAACTCGCCACCGACCTCACCATGTACTCTCGCCGTGGCTACGCCGACTATACAATGAACACCAACGAATTCGTCTGGAATGCCCGCCTCTCCAAGCGTTTCCTTCACGGCAATCTCATCTGCATGCTCGACGGCTTCGACCTTCTCGGCAACCTCTCCAACGTCCGCCGCACCATCAACGCCCAAGGCCGCACCGAGACGTGGAGCAACGTCACGCCCCGCTACGCCTTGCTACATGTCATCTACAGATTGAACAAGCAACCGAAGAGGAAATAATATTAAAAAGCAGTAAAGTTAGTAATAAGAAAGGCCTATAGGCACCAAAGCCCCGCCTAGTCGTGATGACGAGACGAAGCTATCAAGATTTATTAAATGGTTGCTGCGCAGTAATGCGAACTGTGATCATTTATGTTTGCTGAGCAATAAGACCTGTTGGCCATTTAATATCTGATGTCCATAAGGTAACGATTGATGCAGTTAGCTCTTCTGCTTCATAATGGGGCACAGAGCTATTCAACGTTACGAATTAAGATACTTTGTCCGTAAGATTAGGCAGAGGAAACTGGCATCGAAGGCTTGCCGTTGGGTGGCAGACTCCAATCGAGCAAAGCAATGAAGGGGTATTAGGCTGCCCATCCCTACCGTTTAATGGCTAACAGAGCGAGCTCCGACGTGTCGGAAATGACTCTCGTAAGCCACGTAAAAATGCTGCGATATTTAACGTCTGGGTACGCTTGCGTCTAACGGCGTTTTGAAAAAACGCTTAGCCTAATAAGAGTTAACAGAAATTAACTCGGTTCGGAAACGCAAATTCTGCTGCGCGGAGCAAGCTCATCTGAAGTATGGAAAAGTAGATGTAGTAATGGCAACGTGCCACCTGGTTCCATTCGTGAGGATGACTGTCGCTCGAAGGGTTTTCAAAGTCACTACAAACCCCATTGCTTGCAATTTTATCTGGTCAGTCTCCCGGGCCTCGAATGAAGGCAGGGGTATTAGGCTTCCCATGACTTTGAAAAAGTGGCATCGGCAAGCCGATTAGACTGACTGGATAAAATTGCCAGAGATTTATTGCTGCCATTCATCGCCGACCATGTGTGAGAACTACTTCATGCCAGATTTCGTGACCTCTGCTTGCAGATTTATGTGATCAATTCACCGTCCGATGAAAATCGGAACGGGTAGTGAGCTTCCCGATACTGTAAAAATATGGCACATGGGCAAGCCCAGTGCCCCGAAGGTCTGAAAATGGCTATACAGGTATGGACGGATGGCCTTGCCAGCGTGTAAGCCTCTACAAAGACTTGAAAATGGGTTCAGGAAGCGTCGAGTCCTTTTGTGGGCAAATGACACGTGTGGGATGGCAAAACCACGAATAAGGGCATTTCTGAGGCTTCTGGGGCTTTGCTGCTTGAATGACAAGACATCGCATCGGTTTCAGGGCGAGAACATTTCCGACGGCCTACTGTCGCAAATCTTTGAAAGATGGGAAAAGGAAAATGAGCATATGGGATAGTTTAGTGCCGAGAAATCTGCCATGCATTTCCAGCCCATTGGCATAACAAGATTTGCTGCGCATTTAACCACATCCGCAAAACGTAAGATGAAGCCACGCTTTTGAGTCGGATTGTATATCACCTATAGGGCTATACTCAATATAGGGTTATACAAAAGGTATCTACAAAGGGGATTGTTGAAACTCAGTTATAGTATAACGATATATTTGTATAGGACTATACATTACCATGCCGTCATGCTGTTGAAAAACTGTACACCTATATCCCTATGCATTCATACATGCTATATCAGCGGCAAAGATAAAACAAAATTCCTGAACTGCCAAAGCAATTCAGGAATAAATTCTACAATTATCTACGATAGACAAGAAATCCACACATATTCATATCTCATATGACTGTTTATGCAGTTTGCAATTCTTCTGTCAGGAAGCCATCCATTACCTGCTTTGACATAAGCAAATCACTTATTTTTACTCCGCCCAGATGCCATGTAGCATCCTTATTGCTGCAACTCTGTTTGCAAAGTTACACATTATTTTTGAAAACATCAAGTTTTTTACGCTTTAAAGGCATCATTTTTAGTGATTTTTACAAAAGTCACACCTTGTCATCCGCGCAGAGTCGCAGAGTTACGCATAAAGTCGCTTTTGAGTGATGCTTTTGAAAAACATAGAATACTCTGCGCCTCTGCGCGAGAATAGAGAGTATCAGAAACATTGGTTCTTGTCGTGACGGTAGAGGGCGGTGGCATTGAGGTTTTAAATGGTGAGGACCAAGTTTTAAGTGGGTAGCATCATCAGGTCGCTCATCACCATGTCTGAGACGAACAAGCCCTGGCGGGCGAGCACAAGGGTGTCAGCCCCCTGGAGGACAAGCCACCCGCAGTCGAGATAGCGGCGAGCCTGACGCAGACAATAGCTACGCTCAGCGGCAGAGAGAAGCTGCAAGGGGAAACCCCTGCGCGTACGCAGACGCGTCATCACCTGCTCGTTGTAACGAGTGATGTCGTCAAGCTGCTCGCCCTCGGCAGGCACCCGACCCTCGGCTATGGCACCGAGATAGGCATCGAGGTCAGCCACGTTCCACTGTCGGCGGGTACCGTCGTAGCTGTGCGCACCAGCCCCCAGCCCGATATAGGGCGTGCCGTCCCAGTAGCCGCTGTTATGACGCGACGAGAAACCGGGACGGGCGAAGTTGGACAGCTCATAGTGCTCATAGCCTGCTGTCTCCAGCCTGTCCTTCAGGGCATAGTACATGTCACGCTGAAGGTCATCGGAGAGTTCCTCCACCCTACCCTGCTGCAACATGGCATGGAGCGGGGTGCCCTCCTCATAGCTGAGGGCATAGGCCGAGAGGTGCTCCACCTGCAGGGCCAGGGCGGCCTCGATGTCGGTCTGCCACTGGGCCAGCGTCTCGCCGGGGAAGCCATACATCAGGTCGATGCTGATGTTGCCGATGCCATGACGACGCAGACAGCTGACGGCCTGCCCCACCTGGACGGCACTGTGACGGCGCCGCAGAAAGCGAAGACGCTCGTCGCTGAAGGTCTGCGCACCCATGCTCACCCTGTTCACGGGCAAGGTGGCGAGGAGGTCGTCAGTGACGTCGTCAGGGTTACACTCAAGGGTTATCTCAGCATGCGGCGACACCTGGAAGTGGCTGAAAGCGTGCTGCAGAAGGGTGGCCAGCTGGGCTGCGGTGAGCATGGAAGGCGTACCGCCCCCGATATAGACGGTGTCGACAGAACAGTCGCCGAGGTCATGGGCGCGAAGCTCCATCTCGCGGCAGAGGGCATCGACATAATGCTGACGACGCTCCAGGCGCGTGGTTGAGAAAAAGGCGCAGTAGATGCAGCGGCTGCGACAGAAGGGGATGTGTATATAGAGACCGGCCATGCTCAATGCTTAATGCATGACGCTAAATGTCCTGGCGTGAGGCCAGCTGTGCACGCAGCTGCTGTGCGGCAGGCCCCTCAACAGGCTGGCAGGGCATGAAGCCCTCGGTGAGCAGCAGCTGTTCGGACAGCAGTGGCAGCAGGGCGGCAAGCAGCGTGAGCAGCCCCTCCTGCTGAAGGGTTTGCTGCAGCTGCTCCTCGTCGATGGTGCTGCTGTGGAGGGCACGGGCCAGCTCGCTGAGCCTGAGGAGCGACGGGCCATGGTGGCTGATGTCGGCGACAAGCTCGCTGACGGTGGCCACGGACATGGGTGCGGGCTGCGCATAGTCCTCGGGCAGGTAGCTGTCGTCAGCCTTGGCATCCGGCTCGGGAGCATTGATGCCCAGCATGGTCAGCCCCTGGCGCACCATGGGCAGGACCCCCTCGAGGGCTGCATAGATGTAGAGCTGCCGATAGTGGGCTCCGGCAGCGCTGACATGGAAGGTGGAGGGCAACCAGCGCGCATCGCCGTAGGTGGCAACGGCCAGGGCGGCGGTGAGCAGACGGCGTGTGTCAGTGTCCATGAGTTGCAGGACATTCGAGTCCATGACCCGCCGATAGATGGCGCCCATCTGCCGGGCACAGTCAGCGGGGGTGACGCTGCGGGTGATGAGGGGGTTGCGCACCGTCTCCACACGGGGGAAGAGCGCGCCGAGCGTCTCGGCCTCATGGGGACTGCGTGCCACCACGACATAGGCACGCACCGGTCCGGGCATGCTGCCATGGGGCGTCACCACCAGGCGCAAGCCGGGCGGCAGGGTGAAGGGGGCAGTACCACCATGCAGGTGGAGGATGTCAGGACGGCGCTCGTCGACGAGCTGGCGGCAGCGATGAACGTCGGAGCAGGCGTACATGTCCAAGGGCTCATCGAAGAGCGACCCCTGACGCATCATGGCGTCGGTGGCCTGCATGAGCATCTCGACATAACGCCCGGCCATGGCGTCAGCCTCGTCGTAGACATGAAGTATGGTCATAGAGGGGATGGGTTACAAATCGTCACTGATGACAGCAGCGGGCAGCTGACGGCAGTTGTAGCACGAAGCCATAATCTCGCCGTAGGCACCTGCTGAGCGGATGGCCAGAAGGTCGCCCCGACGGCAGGCGTTGAGGTCGCGCTGCTTGCCAAAGACGTCGGTTGACTCGCAGATGGGGCCAACAACGTCGTAAGGTTCCACAGGCAGCTGACTGCTGATGTTCTCAATCTTGTGATAGGCCTGATAGAGGGCCGGGCGAATGAGGTCGGTGAAGCCGGCATCGACGATGCAGAACTTCTTGGTGGCGCCCTCTTTTACATATAATGTACGCGTGATGAGGGTGCCACACTGCGCCACCACGGCACGGCCCAGCTCGAAGTGAAGGGTCTGTCCGGGGCGCAGCTTCAGCCTGCGGGCATAGGTGTCGAAATAAGCCTTGAAGTCGGGGATGGGCACGCGGTCGGGATGCTGGTAGTCGACGCCCAGTCCGCCCCCCACGTTGATGTGCTCGACGCTGATGTGGTGGCGTTCCAGCTGGTCTTGCAAGTCGTTGATGCGGTTGCAGAGCGCCTGGAAGTCGCCCATGTCAAGGATTTGCGAGCCGATGTGAAAGTGCAGGCCGACAAAGCGCACGTTCTGCAGCTTGGCAGCCTCAGCAATGACGGTCTCCATGTCGCGCATGGCGATGCCAAACTTGTTCTCAGCCAGTCCCGTGGTGATGTTGGCATGGGTGTGTGCCCCAACGTTTGGGTTCAGGCGGAAGGCTACGGGCGCCACCTTGCCCTTGGCCTCCGCCAGCTGGTTGATGACCTCCAGCTCAGGCAGGCTCTCTACATTAAAGCAGAAGATGTCGTTGTCGAGAGCGAGGTTGATTTCCCAGTCACTCTTGCCCACACCGGCATAGACAATCTTCGAACCGGGGAAGCCGGCGCGCACGCAAGCCTCTATCTCGCCACCACTGACGCAGTCGGCACCAAAGCCGGCGCGCTTAATCTGGCGCAGGATGCCCGGATTGGCGTTGGCCTTCACGGCATAGTGCATCACGAAGTTGTCGTGCTTGTCCACCTCAGCCTTGATGGCATTGAGCGTGGCCCGAAGCAGGTCCATGTCATAGTAGTAGAAGGGTGTCCTGATGTCATTGAACACCGCCATAGGGAACTGTCCTTTAGTCATTATGCGGTTGCAAATTTGTCGCTCTTCACTTTACACTTTTCACTCTCCACTTCTCACTTAAACAGGTGGTCGCTCAGACTCTGCAGGGCACGGCGCTTGTCTTCCTCGCGGATGAGGAAGGAGATGTTGTAGTTCGAACCGCCATAGCTAATCATGCGCACGGGCACGTCCTTCATGGCATCCATGACGCGGGTCTCGAAGCCAATGTTCGACCAGTCAAGGTCGCCGACGACGCAGATGATGCACATGCCGGTGTCGACGGTGACAGTGCCGTACTTCTTCAGCTCGTCCATGATTTCGCCCAGGTGGGCAGAGTTGTCAATGGACATGCTCACGCCGACCTCGCTGGTGCAGACCATATCGATGGGCGTCTGATAGCTCTCGAAAATCTCGAACACCTTGCGCAGGAAACCGGTGGCAAGGAGCATGCGGCTGGACTTAATCTTGATGGCCGTGATGTTGTCCTTGGCAGCCACGGCCTTAATCTTGCCATACTCAGTGGCGTTGCTGATGGTGGTTCCCTCGGCATCGGGCTGCATGGTGTTCAGCAGGCGCACGGGGATGCCGGCATACTTGGCGGGCTGCACGCAGGTGGGATGCAGAATCTTGGCACCGAAGTAAGCCAGCTCGGCGGCCTCTTCAAACTGCAGCTGGTGGACGGGCTGCGTATTGTCGACCACACGTGGGTCGTTGTTGTGCATGCCGTCGATGTCGGTCCAAATCTGAATCTCCTCAGCACCTATGGCTGCACCGATGAGTGAGGCGGTGTAGTCGGAACCGCCACGCTGCAGGTTGTCAATCTCACCATAGGCATTACGGCAGATGAAGCCCTGCGTGACAAACACCTGGACGTCCTGATACTGCTCCATGATGGCGGTGAGCTTCTCCTTGATGTAGACGGGGTCCGGCTCGGCGTTCTTGTCGGTGCGCATGAAGTCGAGGGCGTTGAGCAGCACGGCGTTGATGCCCTGCTCCTTCATGTAGTTGACCACCATGTTGGTAGACATCATCTCGCCCTGGGCCACGATGCTCTTCTCCTCAAAGCTGGTGAACAGCTCCTTGGTGAAAGAACGCAGGTAGTTGAACTCGTCACGCAGGAAGTCGCGCGTCAGCGTGCGGTACTCCTCGCCGCTGTAGAGCTCCTGCACATGGCGCTCGTACTTGCGCTCCAGCATGTTGATGACCTCGTTGGCGCCGTCGGGGTTCTTCTTGTAGAGATAGTCTGAGATTTCAACCAGCGAGTTGGTGGTGCCCGACATGGCTGAAAGTACGACGAACACGGGTTGGCCCGACTTGGTGACCAGCTCGGTCACCTCTTTCATTCGCTGCGGCGTGCCTACTGAGGTGCCGCCAAACTTCATTACTTTCATCTTTGCTTATATATTTGTTGTTTCTGATGGCTGTTGTTTCTCCAGCTTTCCGTCGGCACATTTGTAGACGATGCCGGGATAGCGGTCAAGAAGGGTGATGTTGTGGGTGGACATGATGACGGCCGTCCCCTTGAGCGAGATGGCCCTCAACAGGTCCATGATGCCCTCGGCCGTCTCGGCATCGAGATTGGCCGTGGGCTCGTCGGCCACGATGAGGGGCGGACTGTTGAGGATGGCACGGGCAATGGCCACGCGCTGCTGCTCGCCGCCGGAGAGCTCGTAGGGCATGACGTCGGCCTTGTCGACCATGCCTACGTCGGTCAGCACCTCGTCAACACGGGCGGCAATGTCGGCCTTGCGCCAGTCAGTAGCCTTAAGGACGAACTCCAGGTTCTTCCTCACGGTGCGGTCGGCCAACAGCTGGAAGTCCTGGAACACGATGCCCATCTGACGGCGCAGGGCAGGTATCTCCTTGCGGCGGATGGTGAGCAGGTCGAAGCCCAGCACCGTGGCCTCGACGGCCTCGTCGACATACAACTCCTGATAGAGGGTCTTCAGCAGCGAGCTCTTGCCTGACCCTACCCTGCCAATGACATATACGAACTCGCCAACACCGACCTGAAGGTCAACATCGCTGAGGATGACCTTTCCGTCGAGCTGGCTGATGGTGGCTTTCTGATAATCTATTAGCACTGATTGTGAATTGAGATTTGAGATTTGAGAATTGAGATTTGAGATTTGCTCATTACACATTATGCATTAAGCATTAAGCATTATGCATTAAGCATTTGCCTTGGCCTTCCGGCGCTGGGCGTCCCAGTTAGGGTCATGACGGCGCTGAAGCTCAAGGGCGATGTCGTCAATGCGCAGCCCCTTGCTGGTGAGCAGCACCTCGAGGTGGTAGAGCATGTCGGCCGCCTCATAGATGAGCTTGTCATTAGTACCGTTGGTCGCCTCAATGACGGTCTCCAGGGCCTCCTCGCCCACCTTCTGCGCCATCTTGTTCACGCCGTCGCGGAACAGGCGAGTGGTGTAGCTGCCTTCAGGCATCTGCTGGTGACGCTCCTCAATGAAGTCCTGAAGCTGACCGAGGAAGGCCACGGGGCTATTCTGCAGGGGAGAACCCTGCAAAGCAGTGTTTGCCTCGCCCCAGCACGTGTCGGTGCCGGTGTGACAGGTGGGGCCATGGGGATGGACCTTGACCAGCAGCGTGTCATTGTCGCAGTCAGCGGCAATGCTTACCAGGTCGAGATAGTTGCCACTGGTCTCACCCTTCGTCCACAGCGTCTGGCGGCTACGGCTCCAGAAGGTCACCTTACCGGTGGCCACCGTCTTGTCGTAGGCCTCACGGTTCATAAAGCCGAGCATGAGCACATTGCGTGTGTCAGCATCCTGAATGATGGCGGGCAGCAGTCCGCCCATCTTGTCAAAGTCTAACGTCATGATATGATTTGATGTTTACACTATACATTATTATTATAGTCTGACCTCAATGCCCTCGTTTCTGAGGTACTGCTTCAAGTCGTGTATGGCAATCTCGCCAAAGTGGAACACACTGGCGGCGAGGGCCGCATCGGCATGTCCGAGAGTGAAGGCATCGCGGAAGTGAGGCATGGCTCCGGCACCCCCACTGGCTATGACGGGTATGCTGAGCCTTTCGGCCAGCCGGGCCAGCGCCTCGTTGGCATAGCCATCCTTCACGCCGTCGTGGTCCATGCTGGTGAAGAGTATCTCGCCGGCGCCACGGTCCTGTGCCTCGCTGGCCCACTCAAAGAGCCCGCGCTCAGTGCGCTCGCGGCCGCCCTTGAGATAGCAGTGCCAGCCGTCGGCATCGTGGCGGGCATCGATGGCGACGACGCACACCTGAGAACCAAAGCGCGACGTTATCTCGTTGATGAGGGCCGGACGGCGCAGGGCCGCGCTGTTGATGCTGACCTTGTCGGCACCGGCATGCAACATGCGCTCCACATCGGCCAGCTCGTTGATGCCACCGCCCACAGTGAAGGGGATGTTGATTTCGCGCGCCACACGGGTAACCATGTCGGTGAAGGTCTTGCGCCCCTCGAAGGAGGCTGTGATGTCGAGGAACACCAGCTCGTCGGCGCCCTGCTCTGAGTAGGCCTTGCCCAGCTCTACCGGGTCGCCGGCAGAACGAAGTCCGACAAAGTTGACGCCTTTGACGGTTTCACCGTCCTTGACATCCAAGCAGGGAATGATTCTTTTGGCCAAGCCCATATCGGTTTCGAGAGATTAGAGATTAGAAATGTGAAATCAGAGATGACAGATGAGAGATTAGTATGATGACTGTCCAGCCCATGCCTGCAGCTCGTTCAGGTCGATGCGTCCCTCGTAGATGGCCTTGCCAAACACTACGGCAGGGATGCCGACATTGCTGAGCCGGACGATGTCATCGATGCTGCTCACGCCGCCACTGGCAATGAGATGGAGCGACGGATAGGCGGCCATGACCTCACGGTAGAGGTCGAGGGCAGGCCCGGAGAGGGTGCCGTCGCGCGAGATTTCGGTACAGAGCACGTTTTGCACCCCCATGTCGACATAGCGCTGAAGGAAAGGCAGCAGCTCTTCGCTGGAGTCGTCCTTCCAACCGTTGATGGAGATGCGTCCCTGTCTGACGTCGGCACCGAGGATGATGCGCTCAGGGCCATACTTGAGCAGCCACTGCTCAAAGAGGCTGGGCTGCGTCACGGCCACAGAACCGACGGTGACCATGGCGGCACCACTGCTGAAGGCCTTCTCAATGTCATCGTCGGTCTTGATGCCGCCGCCGAAGTCGATGGTCAGGCGGGTAGCATCAGCCAGACGGCGCAGCACACCGTCGTTGACGATATGGCGCGACTTGGCACCATCGAGGTCTACCACATGCAGGCGCCGGAAGCCCAGCTGCTCAAAGCGCTGGGCCATCTCCAACGGGTCACCGTAGATGCTCTTCTGCGCGTAGTCACCCTTTGTCAGGCGTACGCATTGTCCGTCAATGATGTCGATGGCAGGGATGAGTTCCATTGTTTGAAATGAGAGTTGAGGGTTGATTATAGTGCCAGGAAATTGTGTATGATGGTCTCACCCACCCTACCGCTCTTTTCTGGGTGGAACTGGCAGGCGAAGAAATTGTCACGGTGCAGGGCTGCCGAGTAGGGCTGCACATAGTCGGCCGTGGCGATAGTGTCAGCACACAGGGGCACATAGTAGCTATGGACGAAATAGACATAAGCCCCGGTCGTCCCAGCGTTCCCAGCGACTCCTTCGAACAGCGGCGACTTCAGGTCATGGAGCACATTCCACCCCATGCACGGCACCTTATCCTCATGGCAGTGGGGCTGGAAGCGCATCACCTCGGCATCGAAGACACCAAGGCAGTCAGTGTCGCCCTCTTCCGAGTGTCGGCAAAGCAGCTGCTGGCCTATGCAGATGCCAAGCACGGGCTGGGTAAGCGAGCGGATGACCTCGTCGAGCCCCTTTTGTCGCAGGTAGCTCATAGCGGTGCTGGCCTCGCCCTGTCCGGGGAAGATGACCTTGTCAGCGCGGCGAAGCGCCTCGGCATCATCGGTCAGCAGCGGCTCAACGCCCATGCGCCTCAGTGCGTTCATCACCGAGAAGATGTTCCCTGCGTTATATTTCACAACGGCTACTTTCATAGTAATTCCGAATTACGAATCCCTAAATCCTAACCCCTAACTGAAAATGATGGTCTTGTTCTTGAACGTGAGAATCTTACGCTGGATGTGCTTCGACACGGCATGCGACAGCACAATCTTCTCCAGGTCCTTGCCCTTCAGCACCAGGCTCTCAGGCGTGTCCTTGTGGGTGATGCGCGTCACATCCTGCTCAATGATGGGGCCGGCATCCAGCTCAGCCGTCACATAATGGCTGGTGGCACCAATGATTTTCACCCCACGCTCCCAGGCCTGATGGTATGGCTTGGCCCCCACGAAGGCGGGCAGGAACGAGTGGTGGATGTTGATGATGTGATGAGGATAGGCGGCAATCATCTCGTCGGAGATAATCTGCATGTAGCGGGCCAGCACGATAAACGAGATGTCCTCCTTCCTAAGCAGTTCCATCTCAGCCTGTTCCACCTCCTGCTTGTTCGAATGGTCCTTGTTGATTGACCACACATAATAAGGGATATTGAACTGATCGGCCACATAGCGCAGGTCCTCGTGGTTCGACACGATGCAAGGAATGTCGACATTGAACTCACCTGCCTTCCAGCGTGCCAGCAGGTCGTACAGACAGTGGCTCATTTTGCTCACGAAGATGGCCATGCGCGGCCGTTTGTCACTATAGTACAGCGAGAACTTCATCTGGTAGCGCTGTGCATAGAGCGTGGTGATGTAGTCGTAAAGCTTGTCACGGGGAATCAGGAATCCTTCAAGCTCCCACTCTATACGCATGAAGAACATCCCATCCTGCTTGTCCACATACTGGTCCAGATAGACAATGTTTCCGTGGTTGTCGGTAATGAACTTCGTGACCTCCGAAATGATGCCCTGCTGGTCGGGGCAATGTAGGAGCAATATGGCTGTTGGTTTCATCAGTTTTTGTATCTTTGTATGCGAATTTGGCATGCAAAGGTACAAAAAAAAACGCTCATCATCTATGTGAAGGACAATTTTTTTCCGATTTTTGATACTTTTCTGCCATTTTTTGATGATTATTAAAAAAAAATGTGTATCTTTGCAAAACTTATAAATATCTATACACTCAACATGGCTAAGTATAATCTATCTGAGAAGAAGGAGAGGGATGCCACCTACAGCACATTGGTCAGCCCGGCCTTGATGGACGAACTGAAGGAGCGTATACTGGATCTGGTGGTCATGCAGAAAAAGTACAAGGACAAGAACTACTCTGCACGCAAGCTCGCCGACGACCTGGGCACTAACACCCGCTATGTGTCGGCCGTTGTGAACGTGCGCTTCCGCATGAACTACACATCGTTCATCAACAAGTACCGCATCGAGGAGGCTATGTCCATCCTCACCGACAAGCGCTATGAGAACCTGCGCATCGAAGAGGTCAGCGACATGGTTGGCTTTTCCAACCGCCAGTCGTTCTACGCCTCTTTTTACAAATTTACCGGCATCACGCCCAAGGAATACCGCGTACAGTATTCGTCAGGCGGGAAGTACCGCAAGAAACCCTAACCACACAAGACTTACCTGATGAGCCCGTCAACAGACTTCAACTACAATGACGAGCGCTTTGCCGACGTACAGATGCTGCGTTACCGCCTCGACGGATTCGAACAGCTGACGTTACGCCGGAAAGAGCTTATTTACTATCTCGCAAAGGCCACCCTTTACGGCCGCGACATCACCTTCGACCAGTTTGGTCGCTATAACCTGCTGATACGCCGGACGCTGGAGGCCATCTACACCGACCTACGGGTTGACCACGACAGCGCCGACTTCCAGGCCATGGCCGTCTACCTCAAGCGGCTGTGGTTCTCAAATGGCATCTATCATCACTATGGTGCCGAGAAGTTCACGCCGGCCTTCAGCCCGCAGTTCCTGCGCCAGGCCATGGCGACGGTTGATGCACGCCGCCTGCCGCTGGCCGACGGACAGACCGTCGACGGCCTCTACGACCTACTCTACCCCATCATCTTCCTGCCGGAGGTGATGCCCAAGCGCATCAACAAGGCTGACGGCGACGACCTCGTCGTCACATCGGCATGCAACTTCTACCAAGGGGTGACGCAGCAGGAGGCCGAGGCGTTCTATGCCAACCTGAAGGAGCAGCACCAAGGCAACGACATGCCCTCCTTCGGGCTCAACTCCACACTGGTGAAGGATGGCGAAGGGCGCATCAGCGAACAGCCATGGACCACCAGCGGCAAGTATGGCGCCGCACTGCGCCACATCGTCTACTGGCTCCAGCGGGCACGCGACGTAGCCGAGAGCGAACAGCAACAGCACGTCATCGACCTGCTGATAAGCTACTACACCACGGGCGACCTCAGCACCTTCGACAGCTACAGCATCGCCTGGCTACAACTGCTCGACGGCCGTGTTGACTTCATCAACGGCTTCATCGAGGTCTATGGCGACCCCTTAGGGCTGAAGGGCTCATGGGAAGGGCTGGTTGAATATGTCGACGTGGAGGCCACACACCGCACACACACCATCAGCAGCAATGCGCAATGGTTCGAGGACCACTCGCCCGTTGACCCACGCTTCCGCAAGCCAGTGGTCAAGGGTGTCTCGGCACGCGTCATCTGCGCCGCCATGCTCGGTGGCGACGAGTATCCCTCAACGGCCATCGGCATCAACCTGCCCAACGCCGACTGGATAAGGGCTGAATATGGCTCAAAGAGCATCACCATCAGCAACATCACCGACGCATATAACCGGGCTGCACATGGCAACGGTTTCAAAGAAGAGTTTGTCATCGACAAGGCGACGCTCTCCATGATAGAAGAATACGGCGATGCCTGCGACACGCTGCACACCGACCTGCACGAGTGTCTGGGGCACGGCAGCGGACAGCTCCTGCCCGGTGTCGACCCCGATGCGCTGAAGGCTTACGGCAACACCATCGAGGAGGCACGCGCCGACCTCTTCGCACTCTACTTCCTCGCCGACGAGAAGCTGGTGGAGCTGGGATTGCTGCCCAACAACGAGGCTTACAAGGCCGAGTACTACACCTACATGATGAACGGCCTGCTGACCCAACTGGTGCGCATAGAACCCGGCCGGCAGATAGAGGAGGCACACATGCGCAACCGGGCCCTGATAGCCCGTTGGTGCATGGCCAACGGCAGCTGCCTGCACCTGGTGAGACAGGAGGGGAAGACCTTTGTCAGCATCACTTCCTACGAAGAGCTACGACAGACGGTGGCACGCCTGCTGGCCGAGGTGCAACGCATCAAGAGCGAAGGCGACTACGAGGCGGCCCGACAGCTGGTCGAGGACTATGCCGTCAGCATCGACCCGCAGCTGCACGACGAGGTGCTCAACCGCTATCGTCGGCTCGACCTGGCTCCTTATAAGGGATTCATCAATCCCTGGTTGCTGCCGGTGACCGACCAGCAGGGACACATCACCGACATTCAGGTGAACTACGCCGAGAGCTACGACCACCAGATGCTGCGCTACAGCACTGAATATGGAACGCTGATTTGAGAGGTGAAAGATGAGAAATGAAATGGACATCCAACAGAAAGTAAAGGAAATCAAGCAGTCGTTCCGCTTAGCCATGGACGGTGCCACCGCACAGTCCATGCGCCAGAAGGGCCTCAGCTACCGGCTGAACTGGGGCGTAACGCTACCTCGCCTACGACAGATGGCCGACGAGCTGGCCGCCGACATGAAAGGAGATGCAGAGGAAGCTGACAGTACTATCCCCACAGGCGGCAACTCTGCCGTCGCAAACCAAGACGGCCCTGCCGTTGCAACCCAATCCAGCAGGAGCTATGCGCTGGCCCTGGCACTATGGAAGGAGAATGTGCGCGAGTGTAAGATTCTGGCCACCATGCTCATGCCCCCCGACGAGATGCTGCCTGAGGTGGCCGACATCTGGATGGAGCAAATCACTACGGTCGAGGTGGCCGAACAGGCAGCCTTCAACCTCTTCCAGTATCTTCCCTACGCTGCCGACAAGGCGTTCCTTTGGATTGCCGCCCAGGACGAGCTGCCACAGATTTGCGGCTACCATGTCCTCAGCCGGCTATTCATGCAGCGCCAGGAGCCCAACGAGCGCGCCATCAACGAGTTCATCGACCAGGCACTCGCTGCCCTACAGAGCACCAACCCCGCACTGCGCAAGGCGGCCATGCAGAGCGTCATCCACTTTGCCGGCATGGGGCTGATGTATGAACGCGTGGCACGCTCAGCCATCCACAGCATCCACCTCGACTTCCTATGAGCCTGACCGTCCTCCTGCTGCTATCCTTGTCGTTGGCCATGGACTGCTTCTCGGTGTCGGTAGTGAGCGGGGCCATCCTGCAGTCGTTCCATGGCCGCGTCATCCTCCGCACCAGCCTCCTGTTCGGAATCTTCCAGGCGCTGATGCCCTTCCTGGGCTGGGCCACCGTCAGTCTCTTTGCCGCCAGCATCGCCCACTATGGTCATTGGATAGCCTTTGCACTGCTGCTGTTCATCGGCGGAAGGATGATTGTACAGTCGTTGAGCAACGACGACGGCCAGCAGTCGTTCAACCCCTGCCAGCTAAAGACACAGCTGCTGCTGGCCGTGGCCACCAGCATCGACGCCCTGGCCGTGGGTGTGTCGATGGCCGTCACGGGCTACACCTCGCTCAGCCAGCTGCCCCAGCCACTCGCTGTCATCGGCATCACCTCGCTGCTCCTCTCCTGGGCAGGCTATCTGCTGGGCATCCGCTTCGGCCACCACATAGCCAAGGTCATCCGTCCTGAGCTGTTCGGCGGCATCATCCTCGTAGCGCTGGCATTCAAAACGCTATTAACATGATAATTACATAACAACACTTAAACTCTTTATCAAGATGGCAACAAAACACATTCAGTACGAAACAAAGGGCACCTGCTCAAAGCTCATCGACGTGACCTGCGACGAGAACAATGTCATCCAGCAAGTCTTCTTCCTCGGCGGCTGCAACGGCAACCTTCAGGGCATCTCACAGCTGGTGCGCGGACAGAAGATTGACGACGTCCTGCCCCGCCTCAACGGCATCCGCTGCGGCACCAAGGGCACTTCATGCCCCGACCAGCTATGTCGTGCGCTGGAGCAGCTGCGCAATGCCCCGTTAGAGGCCTGACAAAGAAAAACGGTCGAAATGCTTGCGGCAATGCACAAAAAATTGTACCTTTGCACCCCATAAGCAGAACGACAAAAAACACACACAAGAAAATGTTAACACTCAAACTCATCACCGAGCAGACCGAGCGCGTCATCAGCGGCTTGGAGAAGAAGCACTTTGAGGGTGCACGTGAAGCTATCAACCGCGTGCTGGACATCGACCGCCAGCGTCGCGATGCCCAGCAGCAGTTAGACAAGAACCTGAACGAGCAGAAGCAGCAGTCGGGCCAGATTGGACGGCTGATGAAGGAGGGGCGCCGCGACGAGGCGGAGGCCGCCAAGCAGAAGGTGAGCGCACTGAAGGACAGCTCGAAGCAGCTGGAGGAGGCCATGAACAAGGCCCAGGACGAGATGAACGCCCTGCTGTGCCAGATTCCCAACATACCCTACGACGAGGTGCCCGAAGGCAGAGCAGCCGAGGACAACCGCGTGGTGAAGAGCAACCTGAAGGATTGCACCGCCGACGACACCGTGGGCAACTGGAGCGTCAACCCCTCGTTGGGCATTGACAATCCCCTACCCCACTGGGAGCTGGCCAAGAAATACAACCTCATCGACTTCGACCTGGGCGTGAAGATTACCGGTGCCGGCTTTCCCGTCTACATCGGAAAGGGCGCACAGCTGCAGCGCGCGCTCATCAACTTCTTCCTCGACGAGGCACGGGCCTCGGGCTACACTGAGGTGATGCCCCCCACGGTGGTCAACGCCGCCTCAGGCTACGGCACGGGCCAGCTGCCCGACAAGGAGGGACAGATGTATCACTGCGAGGTGGACGACTTCTACCTCATCCCCACGGCCGAAGTGCCCGTGACGAACATCTACCGCGACGTCATCCTCGACGAGGCCCAGCTGCCCATCAAGAACTGTGCCTACACCGAGTGCTTCCGCCGCGAGGCTGGCTCCTACGGCAAGGACGTGCGCGGCCTGAACCGCCTGCATGAGTTCTCGAAGATTGAGATTGTGCGCATCGACAAGCCCGAGCACTCCAAGGAGAGCCACAAGGAGATGCTGCAGCACGTCGAGGGACTGCTCAAGAAGCTGGAGCTGCCCTACCGCATCCTGCTGCTCTGTGGTGGCGACCAGAGCTTCACCAGCTCCATCTGCTACGACTTCGAGGTCTACAGCGAGGCTCAGGGCCGATGGCTGGAGGTCAGCTCAGTCAGTAACTTCGACACCTACCAGGCCAACCGTCTGAAGTGCCGCTACCGCCGCCAGGACACCAAGAAGACAGAGCTGTGCCACACCCTCAACGGCTCCGCCCTTGCCCTGCCCCGCATCGTGGCCGCACTGCTGGAGAACAACCAGACGCCTGAGGGCATACGCATACCAAAGGCACTGCAGAAGTACACCGGTTTCGACCTCATCAGCTAACTATCATAAGGAGAGCAAAAAAAGATGGTGCACCAGGTGCACCATCTTTTTTGCATCCCTCATTTATAAGATGTAACCAGTTGCCGAAATTTGGAAAGAAAACAAATACAATATATATGATTCATACCTATATCACACTTCCAACAGTTTTTCCTTTCCCGGCAAAGGAGCCGTGGATGGTCGTAGACAGCACAGAGGACATGAAAAAAATATCATATTGAGAATGACACATAAAGGAATCATCTGCGGCATACTGGCGGCCGTCTGCTATGGCACTAACCCTTTCGGGGCATTACCGCTCTATGAGGAGGGCGTGAACACATCGTCCGTCCTCTTTTACCGTTTCTCCATGGCGGTGCTGATGCTGGCCGTCATGCTGCTCGTAGAACGCAAGTCCTTCCGAATTAACGGTGGCGAGCTGAAGACGCTTGCCACGCTCGGACTGCTCTTTGCCGCATCAAGCATCACTTATTACCAGAGTTTCCGATTCATGGATGCCGGCATAGCCTCCACCATCCTTTTTGTCTATCCTGTGATGGTGGCTGTCATCATGGCTACATGCTTCAAGGAGAAGGTCACGGCATCAACCGTAACGGCCATCCTCCTCGCCCTGGTGGGCATCTGCTTATTATACAGGGGCGATGCTGGCATCTCGCTCAGCCCGACAGGCGTGCTTCTGGTCATGGTGTCGTCGCTGACCTACGCAGTCTATATCGTAGTGGTACGCTCGGCCATGCCGCTTCGCCCGTCGACGAACCAGTCCGGCACCCACATGTCGTCGCTGAAGCTCACATTCTATGTGCTGCTCATATGCATGCTGTCTTTGCTGGCCTATTCGTTCACCTCACCCCACCTGCATCTGATGCTGCCCCCATCGCCCCGTGCATGGTTCTTTGCCTGCTGGCTGGGCCTGGTGCCGACGGTGCTCTCGCTGGTGCTGATGACCGTTGCCGTTCACGAGGTGGGCGCCACCCCCACAGCCATCATGGGAGCCCTCGAACCACTAACGGCCGTAGCCATCGGCGTGACAGTGTTTGGCGAATCATTCACCCCGCGTCTTGCCGTCGGGATTGTGCTCATTCTCTCAGCCGTCCTGCTCATTGTGCTGGGGAAAACACTCCATCTGCGCACCCATCAGTCACACCTATAAAAAACAAAAATCAAAACACACGATGACGATACAAGAATTTTGAGTTATGACCTTACCCAAGTTTATCATCACTATGGACGGAACATTTCGCCTTGGCATGGTCAACCAGCATAAAGACCTGCTAAAGCCAGGCGATCAATGCATTGGCGGTGGCTACTACATGTTCGACTATGTTTCCAATCGCATCGTCCTGGACCGAAGCTCCTACGATTTCGGAAAACCGAAGTGGCACCTGCTCGAACGGCTGAAGGTGCCCTCCGTTTATAAAGGCCTTCGCCTTGTCTACGTCTATGACGATGGCTTTCACGATGATTTCCACGTGAGCGAGGAGCTTGACATTGTATATTATGATTGACTATTCCTGCTTCTGACAGTTGTTAACCGTCGTTTGCAATAATGCGATTAAGTGAGTGCAAAGAAAACTCGTTTTCATTTGCCGAACGTGAGCATCTTCGCAAATTCATTTGCAAAGTTACTGCGAATCAATGAGCCCGCAAAATCCTCAAATAGCGATAATTTTCGCACTAACATGCTGATAATTTTCGCAGTATCGGGAAAAAGCAGTACCTTTGCACTCGCAAGCTCATGCGAAGTTAGGCTGCGCCTCAGCCCAAAGCGAGCTTTCTGCATTCGGCTTGCACTAACTTTGTCACCCGCAATGTACAACAAGAAGATACCCATAGACATCAACTGCGGTTTCCGCATCGCTATCGAAGTGATGGGCGGCAAGTGGAAGCCTTATATCATCTACGAACTGCTCGACGGCGTGAAGCGTCCCAGCGAACTCCAGCGTCGTATGCCCGAGGCCAGCGAGCGTGTGCTTGCCCAACAACTAAAGGAACTGGTAGAGTATGGCGTTGTGGAGAAAAAGGTCATCGACCCCGTATGCCGTCATTCCGAATACAGCCTAACCGACCTTGGCCGAACCCTCATCCCCATCATCGAGCAGCTGCGCAACTGGGGCAACGACTTCCGTCCACGCATGGAGCAGATTCTGAAAGAGAAAGAATGATGCCGACTCACGACGGCCTGCAGTCAGACAAGGATTAGTACCAAATAAATCAGGAATTTATGGAGATAAAAAACAGACCCAACCCCAATGAGGCCTTCCCGAATCCTAAGATTCCAAGCCTCTGCTTCATCAAGAACGTGGTGAAGAACCCGCGTATCATCATCGGCGATTATACGTACTACGATGATGTGGATGGTGCTGACCAATTCGAGAAGCATGTCACTCATTTCTACGATTTCATAGGTGACCGGCTGATTATTGGCAAATTCTGCGCTATTGCCAAGGGTGTGGAGTTTGTCATGAATGGAGCCAATCATAGGATGGACGGTGTGACAACCTATCCGTTTTATGTCATTGGTGGTGACTGGGGAAGTGCCATTGCTCCAGTGAAAGATGAATTGCCTCTGAAGGGTGATACCGTTGTGGGCAATGATGTCTGGATTGGCCAGCATGTTACCATCATGCCAGGCGTTCATATAGGCGACGGAGCAATTATCGGAGCCAACTCTGTTGTTGCCTCAGACATTCCTCCATACGCTGTTGCCGTGGGAAATCCCTGCCGAGTGGTCAGGATGCGTTTTGACGACGAATTCATCGCCTTTCTGCTGCAACTGAAATGGTGGGATTGGGACATTGAGAAAATTGAGCGCAATTTCAAAGCTTTGTCAAGTGGTGATTTATCATTGATCAGAAACCTATAAATTCCAATTTAGCGGACAATAAAAACAAATATGAAAAAGCAACTATTCTCATTTCTCTGCGCTGGTCTCATGCTCACGGCATGCGGACAGCAGAACAAACAAGAAACGACTATGGATTTCGTAGACAACGTAAAGGTGGCACTCTCTGACAGCGGCCACATCAATCTGGACAGCCTCCAGTGGACGCGGGAGCCTGCCGCATGTGAAATCAAGGATGACACCATCCGCATCACCACCGCTCCGAAGACCGACCTCTGGCAGCGCACGTACTATCACTTCCAGAACGACAATGCCCCCGTGCTGCAGATGAAGACGCGCGAGAAGTTTTTCAGTTTTGTGGTGAAAACCGACTTCACGGAGAGTCATCATCGTTTCGACCAATGCGGCATCGTGATGTATCTCGACAGCGAGAACTGGCTGAAAGGCTCGGTGGAATACGAGAACGAGGAGTTCCAGCATCTGGGCAGCGTAGCCACCAACAATGGCTACTCCGACTGGGCCACGACGGCCATTCCTGCCGATGTGAAGACCATGTGGTACCGCTTCTCGCGCCGCGAAGATGACTACTGCATCGAGTGCTCCGCCGACGGCGAGAAGTTCAGCCAGATGCGCATCTGCCACATGTATGCCGGTGCCGAAGAGATCAGTTTTGGTATCTATGCCTGTTCGCCCGAGGAGTCATCCTTCACGGCAGTATTCTCCGACATGAAGATTACCGAGTGTGCCTGGAAGGCTCACGACGGCCAGCAGCCAGATAAGAAATAGTAACAGATAAATCGGAATATAGTCATGAATTTGATAAAAATACAGTCAAGCAAAGA
>CAMVKN010000062.1 GCA_947168045.1 uncultured Prevotellaceae bacterium | reverse complement strand
GTGAGGATGCGGCGCTCCTTGATTCCGACACGCGTCATAATCCATTCATCGTTGGTGTCTACCATGCGCGACAGCTCATCGTTGGTGAGCACGTAGTCGGGCACGTAGCCTCCGATGCCAGTGATGACAGCGTTAATCTTTCCCATTATTCAGCTACTTCTTCGTCTTTCTTGATAGCCACCTTGCCACGATAGTAGCCACATGTGGGGCATACGGTGTGGTAGATGTAGTAGGCGCCACAGTTAGGGCAGACTGCCAGTGTGGGTGCTACGGCCTTGTCGTGAGTACGGCGTTTGGCGGTACGGGTCTTTGACTGTCTTCTTTTAGGATGTGCCATAATGTTTTACTATTTTTACGATTTAACTGTTTTATTGTTTGTTGTCTTTTAGTTTGAGGAGTGCTGCCCATCGTGGGTCAACAGCCTCTTCGTTGGCGTCCGCATCACTGCTTCGGGCAGCCGAGAGCTCTTCGAGCTTTCGCATCATAGCAACGTTGCAATCGCCAGGTTGATGAACGTGCTGGATGGGTACCGCCAGGGCTATTGTCTCATAAATGAGCCATGCCGTGTCGAGAACGGCGTCGTCCTCGGCCACGGTGATTACCTCGTCGTCGTCAGTGTACTCCGTTCCCAGCTTCACTGTCAGCCGCTGTTCAGCCGCTATGGGCTGCGTCATCGGGTCCAGACAGCGGTCGCAAGCCACCTCAACGGTGCCATCGACCTTCAGCAGCAACTCAAAAAAGCCGACGGCCTTGCGTATAGACCCCGACACATGCACTGAGCCGTGCTGCAGCTGCGCGCCGTCGAGCATGGCAAAGAAGGCATCGTCCAGCGTCCATGACAGCGGCGTCTCGGCCTCCGTCAGTGCCTTCAAGTCAATCTTCATCTGCTCTGGGCTACACATAAATACACTCTAACGGGCTGCAAAGGTACAAACTTTTTTTTTAATACGTCCCTTTTTTGTGTTTTTTTTTCTAAAACGTTGTTTAAAAGGCATGTAAAAGCCTGTACTATGTGCACTTGACTCTGACCTTCGCCCACCCAAAAAAGGCGGCACCTGGCGAGCATAAGTCAATGAGTCTTCTGCGTTGCAAAAAATAAAGCGGCACTTTATGAGCATAACTCCATGCCTGGCGAAATTATCTCCATGCCTGGCTGAATTATCTCCATGCCTGGCGAGCATAAGTCAATGAGTTATTACAAAAAGTCGGCACTTTTTTCGCGCGCGCACGCGTAAGGACGATGCCGGTAAAGACTCTTCCTGAGTTGATGCCGAGGCGACGGGCTGAGAAGAAGTCATCGCACTGTCGGTAGGTGCATACCGGTGCGCAGACGATGTGGTCGGGACGTAACCCGGCGTCGGTCAGTTGTAGCCGGTTGCAGGTGGGTAGGTCGATGTGCCACTTCTCGCCGCTATGGGCGGAAGGATAGCGGCGGCTGATAGGTGCCATGTCGAATCCCTGCTGGCAGAAGGCGTCGTACACCTCGTCACCCACCTCGAAGCTGTCGAGGCTGATGCCCGGGCCTATCTGTGCCCGTAGTGCTGCCGGCTGTGTGCCGTAGCTGTCGACCATCGCACGCACTGCCTTCTGGACGATGCGCTGCAGGGTGCCTCGCCATCCGGCATGGATGGCGCATGTGGCATGGTGCTCGGCATCATACAGCAGCACGGGGATGCAGTCGGCGGTGCTCACACCGATGCAGACCCCACTGAGGCAGGTGGTCAGTGCATCGACCCCCTCCAAGGCGCTCTGACGCTCACTGGCCGTCAGTGCCATGAACGCTTCGTCGATGTGCACCACCTTGGTCTGATGGGTCTGATGCGGCATGATGAGGCGGTCGTCGCTGATGCCGAGCAGGTGGCACAGCGCCTGACGGTTGGCGGCGATGGCCTGGGGGCTGTCGCCACAGTAGCGGTTGATGTTGAACGTGCCGTAGGTGCCAGTGCCACAGCCCCCGTGGCGCGTGGTGCTGAAGGCCGTCACACCGGTTCCCAGGTCGTAGCGCAGCAGCTGGGGGAGGGTGGGGCTACTGGGAGAGGTGGGGCTACTGGGAGAGCTGGGAGTACTGGGAATACTGGGAGAGCTGGGAGGGGTGGGGCTACTGGGTGTGCTGGGAGGGGTGGGGGTGCTGGGGCTGTAAAATGATTCCATGGGGTGGGGGAGCTTAGAGTTTGAAGCGGCGATGCTCGAAGGCGTCGAGCAGTGCCAGCGCCCTGGCCGAGGTGGCCGAGGGGTCCCAGCCACGCTGGCGCGCATAGCTGCGGATGAGGTAGTCGTAGAGGTCGCGCCGGTGTGTGATGCGCACCATGTTCTGCAGGCACTGCTCGTCGGTGGGCATGCCGGTGGTGAAGTGAGAACGGTTGATGTCGATAACGGAGAAACGGTAGGCGCCGTCCTCTCTGCGACAGAGGAAGTTCGAAAGGTTGAGGTCGCCGTGCAACACGCCACGGCTGTGCATCAGCACGACATGGGCGGCCACGGCGTCGGCCAGGTCGCGGGGATAGTCCTGCACCTCGCGCAGTAGTAGCGATGTCTCGGTGCCCTCGACGAAGCTGCTGACGAAGTAGCCGACGGTGAAGAGCCCGAGGGCGTTGGTGGTCTCGATGTAGGCTATCTCGTGTGGTGTGTCGATGCCCCGGCGGCGGAACTCCTGTGCGAAGAGGAAGGCGCGGCACGCCTTGGTGCGCCGCCAGGTGGAGTAGACCACCTGCTGAACGGCGTTGACACGCTTGTAGCGCTTGGCCATCATCACCGTGCCCTCATGCTCAAAGCGCCGCACCTCGTTGCGCTGCTGGTAGATGACGGTGCCCTGCCCCTGGGTAAAGAGCTGGGGCAGCTGCCGAAGGAAGGGTTCGTGCTGCTGGTAGTCGGGGGCGGTGATGAGTCGCATTTTTTTTCGGAGGTACGTGGGTGCGGGGGTACGAGGATAGTTTAGGCGTTGAGGGTGACAGCGCGTCCCTGGCCTTCATTGTCGTAGCTGCTGTAGGGCTTGTCGAAGTCGACGTAGTGGAAGCAGTGCTGGCGCTGGTCGTCGTGTGGCGGGATGGTCATGTAGTCGCCGTACATGTGGGTGAGGTATTCGTGGGGGTGCTCCACGCCCATCACCTCATGCCCTTCGAAACTGACGGGTGTGGGACGTCCGACGATGTCTTTGTCGACCACGCCCCTGAAGCCATCGTCGTAGACACACACCTGTGTGCTCTGCTCGAAGGGATACTTGCGCAGCAGTCGCCGTGTAGCCCGCTGCAGGCGCTGCTGTCCGATGAGCTTGCGGCACAGCAGGGGAAGCCATGACGACGGGCCGTGACCGTGGCGGTAGGGGTCGCGGTAGGCCATGTAGACCGCCTTCTTCAGCACGTCGTAGCGCACCAGGTGGAGCCGCCGGCGCAGGGCGTTGCGGGGAACGCCGTCGAGGGGGAACACGTCGATGTAGAGTCCGCCGAGGTAGGGCAGGTGCGGGCGCTCGATGAGCGTGGTGCTGGCGTCCTGCACCTTGCCGAAGGGTAGGGGATAGGCTGAGTCGCGCTCGTAGCTCACGAACTCGTAAGGCACCGGCAGCCACTCGTTGGCGTGGGTGATGAACGTCTCGTAGTCAGGGCGCGGCATGGCAATGTCGAGGTCGTCGTCCCAGGGAATGAACCCCTTGTGGCGCACGGCACCCAGCATCGTCCCGTCATATATATAATAATGTAAGCCATGGTCGCGGCATACGCGGTCGACAGCCAGCAGGTTGCCGAGTATGCGCTGTTGCAGTTGTCTTACATCGTATTCAGTCATCGTCGCTTCGGGCTTTAAAAAAACAGGGCGCGACGCTGCTGCGCCTGACGCCCTGTTCATGGTCATCTGGAAAGATTAAGCCATCTGCTTGAACTCCTCGAAGGTCACCTCCTTGGTGTTGAGCTTCACCATGGGCTTCAGGGCCTGCATGAGCTTCACGTCGATGGCGCGCTCCACCATGCCCTCAATGTTCTCGCGCTTCTTCAGCTGCTCGTCGGCATACTGCTCGAGTACGTCGTCGGGCACGTTGGTCATGCCGTACTGGACAAACTGCTGGCGCACGGCGCCCTTGGCTACCTGCTTCAGGTCGTCGTCCTCCACCTTGATGCCTGCGGCGCTGACCAGCTGCTCCTTGATGAGGTGCCACTTCAGCTCGTCGATGCTGGCCTTGAAGTTCTTCTCCACGAACTCCTCGCCTTTGTCCTTGTTGTTGTTCAGCATGACGCGCTTCAGCAGTGCCTCGGGGAACTGCAGCTCGCCCACCTTCTGCTCCATGTACTTGCGCACGTCGTCGAGGAAGCGGAAGTCGCTGTTGGCCTGCAGCTGGGGACGGATGCCGTCGGCAATCTTCTGACGGAACTCAGCCTCGTCCTTGACGTTACCCTCGCCGAAGATGCGGTCGAAGAGCTCCTGGTTAACGGCGTGCGGCTGGAAGTGACGAATCTCGGTGAGCTGGAAGCTGAAGTCGCTTTCCAGGTCCTTCACCTCGTCCTTCTGCTTCTTCAGCAGTGCTGCCACCTCGGCGTCGTTGTCGGGGTAGGCTTTCTTGGGGTTGAAGATGATGATGTCGCCGGGCTTGGCACCTTCGAACTTGGCCTTCTCGTCCTCGCCCTTCACATAGCTGGGCATAATCATGGCACCTTCCACCTCGATGCCGCCTTCCAGGGTGTTGCCCTCGGCATCCAGCTGGCGCATGTCGCCCTTCAGGGTGTCGTTGCCTTCCCACTGCTGGGTCTCGACGAACTCGCCGGCCTGGCTCTGGAACATCTGCACCTGGTCGTCAATAATCTTGTCGTCGATGGTGATGTTGTAGTAGTCGATGGTGTCGTCAGTGGTGAGCTCAGCCTTGAACTCGGGAGCCACGGCGATGTCGAAGACGAACACGAAGGGACCATCGCCGGTCAGGTCCTGAGGCTGCTGCTTCTCCTCGTTGGGCAGCGGCTCGCCAAGCATCTGTATCTTGTTCTCTCGCACATACTCATAGAGCTTCTCGCCAAGCAGACGGTTGATTTCCTCCACCTTCACGGCGGTGCCGTACTGCTTCTTAATCAGTCCCATGGGCACCATGCCAGGACGGAAACCGGGCATCTGTGCCTTCTTACGGTAGTCTTTCAACTTCTTCTCTACCTGCGTCTGGTAGTCAGCTGCCTCAATGGTGATGGTCATCAGACCGTTCACCTTGTCGGCACATTCAAACTGGATATTCATCTTGTTTATTTACGATTTAATAATTTGGTTTCGAAACGATTTTTCTTAGAGCCTGCAAAATTACGCATAATTAGCCGAAAAACCGCATGATTACCATTTTTTAACATGTTCACGGCACCAGACGGAGGCCATCGTCGTCGATAAGGATGAGACGGCGGCGGTAGAGGTCGCCCACGGCCTTCTTGAATGTCTTCTTCGACACCTGGAAACGGTCGGCGATGAGCTCGGGGGCCGACCGGTCGGTGAGGTTGCAGCGCCCACCGTTCTCGTAGAGGTAGCGCAGCAGCACCTCGGCGAAGTCGAGCGTGTGCTGTCGCCCCGTGGGCTGCAGCGTCAGGTCAATCTTGCCGTCCTGTCGCACATGGTCGATGTAGGCGGTGAGACGGTCGCCGCTGTGCAGGGGCTGGAAGAGCTGGTTGTCGTAGAGCTGTCCCTGATGGCGGTTGTCAACGATGACCTTGAAGCCCAGGTCGGTCTTCTGCCACACCAGACAGTCAACGGCCTGCCCGTGGGTGCCTGCCTCAAGGGGCGTCAGGTATTTCTCTACCTTGGCAGTGGCCATGAGTCGGTGGCTCGCCTCGTCCTCCTTGACATAGACGATGTAGCGTTTGCCGCGCTGCATGCGCTGCTTCTGTTCGCGGAAGGGACAGAACAGGTCCTTCAGCAGTCCCCAGCTGAGGAAGGCACCGTACTGGTTGGTCCAGGCTACCTCTAAGCAGGCAAACTCGCCCACACGGGCCAGCGGCGTCTCGGTGGTGGCAATGATGCGCTCGTCTTGGTCGAGGTAGACAAAGACTTGCAACTCGTCACCGACATGCATCTGCGGGGTGACGTAACGCTTGGGTAGGAGGATGTCGCCTGTGCGCTCATCGCCCTCGAGATAGATGCCGGGGTCGGTGTGACGCAGGACCTTTAATGTGTTGTAATCACCTAATTTTATCATAACATCTGACTTTTTTGTTTTTTGCATCGGAGTACAACGGACTTTTTTTTTGCAGCGGACTACAGCGGGCTTTTTTGGGCAGCGGACTACAGCGGACTTTTTGGGACTTCTTTCTTTTCGGACTTTTTCGGACTACTGCTTCCGGAGTACTGCTTTCGGACTTTTTCGGACTACTGCTTTCGAACTTCTTTAGACTTCTTTGGGCTTCCTTTTTTCGGATTATTGTTGAGCTGACTGAGCTTTAAGGGCTGTTTTGCGAATGAGACGCTTGTAGTCACGAGCATCACCGCAGTTTAGGAGGTAGCCAACATCCAACCCTGTAATGGCAAGATAGTTATACAGCTGAGCCTCACAGGCTGGCGTTAGTTCCTTTATGGCTTTTACTTCAACAATTATCTTGTTTTCTACAATAATGTCTGCCCTGAACGAACCAATGATGTGGCCCATATATGTCACTTCGAGTAGCTTCTGCCGTTCATAAGGCAGACCGAGAGCATCAAACTCTAAGCACAGTGCATTCTCGTACACCGATTCCAAGAAACCTACTCCAAGATTCTTCATCACATTGAAATAGGCTCGAAGAATTTTATCCGACAATTCCTTATATAAAAGCATAATAGTCCTTTAAGCTTTATACATTTCTCTGTCCGCTGTTGTCCGTTGCCCCATCTTCCCTCCGTCCGTTGTCGTCCGCTGCCCCATCAAGCATCCGTCCGTTGTTGTCCGCTGCTTCCACAATTCTTTGTCCGTTGTCGTCCGCTGCCCCATCAAGCATCCGTCCGTTGTTGTCCGCTGCTTCCACAATTCTTTGTCCGTTGTCGTCCGCTGCCCCATCATCCATCCGTCCGTTGTCGTCCGCTGCCAAACGCTCTGTCTGCTGTAAAAGGCCGTCACGCATGTGTATGGTCCGGTCGGTGATGGTGGCCAGCTGCTCATCGTGGGTGACGATGACGAAGGTCTGTCCAAAGCGGTCACGCAGGTCGAAGAAGAGCTGGTGCAGTTCCTGCTTGTTGTGCGTGTCGAGCGAGCCCGATGGCTCGTCGGCCAGGATGACGGCAGGGTTGTTCATCAGTGCGCGTGCCACGGCAATGCGCTGTTTCTCGCCGCCTGACAGCTCGGCAGGTTTGTGGTGGGCACGGTCGCTGAGTCCCATGAAGCGCAGCAGCTCCTCGGCGCGCTCCTTCGCCTCCTTGTGTTGTGTGCCGGCTATGAAGGCCGGAATCATGATGTTTTCCAAGGCAGTGAACTCAGGCAACAGCTGGTGGAACTGGAACACGAAGCCCAGGTGGCGGTTGCGGAAGTCGCTGAGTGCCTTCTGCGACAGGGTGGTTGTGTCGATGCCGTCGACGTAAACTGACCCTGTGTCGGGCTTGTCCAAGGTGCCGATGATTTGCAGCAGTGTGGTCTTGCCTGCACCGCTGGGGCCAACGATGCTTACTATCTCGCCCTTGCCGATGTGCAGGTCGATGCCTTTGAGTACTTGTAGTGAGCCAAAGCTCTTGGTGATGTTTCTTACTTCTATCATTTTTTTTGTTGTGGGGCCTATGGGCCAACTCTTTTTATGAGCGGCGGTGGAGAAGGCGCGCGATGGCATCGTAGATGCTGGACTCCTCGCTGTGCTGGGCTTCGGTGAAGCTCATGCGGTCGTCCTTCGTGCCGGCGCCGTACTGGTCGGGGAAGATAATCATGAGGTTCTTGCCACTGAAGTACTGCTGCAGCTCGTCAGGCAGTCGCTCCATGGCATTCTTGTAAGAGATGGTGCCCTTACGTGCGGTGACGACGACGAACATGTGGTCCTGGGCGATGTGAGCTGCCAGCTGGGGCAGCTCGTTCCAGTGGCCCATGGGCGTGTAGTCGGCGCGCACGCTGGGGTGATGGCGCTTGAGGTAGAGGGCGATGAGTTCGAATGACTCCTGCCGTCCGTGGAACTCGATGCGGCAGTCCAGCTGTCCGGCAAAGCGCCCCAGGCGCTCCAGCCAGCGGTGGAAGCCGTGCTCATATTCAGCCCTCGAAGGCACAGCCACCTGGATGCGTCGCATGGTGGTCAGCGGCTGCACGAAACGCGTGAGGATAATCTGGCGGTTGAGACCGTTGTAGAGACTCTGTATGAAGTCGCCCCAGAACTTCGGGTTGCGTTCTGTGTGCACGTGTATGCCCATGACAATCTCCGAGCAGGCGAACTCGCGGAAGGAGTGCTTGATGCCGTTGGCGATGTTCGAGGCTAAGCGCACCTGTGTCTGTACCATCACCTCGGCCGCCGCTGCCTGGCGCTGTAGCTGTTCCAGCAGGTGGAGCCCCTGCTCGCGGCCCTTGGCGGCATGCTCGTCGTCATAGACCACGTTCACGGCCACCAGTCCTCGGTTCAGCATCTGGTTGCGCATCAGCAGCGACAGGCTGAGCAGCTGTGGCGCAATGTCGGGATATTTGACGCACACCAGAATCTTCTCGTCGTCGCCCTCGTCCACCGGGTGGCTGACCTTCGAGTCCAGCACAATCTGCTTCGACGCCCGTTCAGTCATAAGCGTTGAGATGATGCAGGTGACGAGAATCATCAGCACCACGCCGTTGAGCATGTCGTCGCTCACCAGGTTCAGGCGCATGCCCACCATGACCATGGCAATGGCGCCGGCAGCGTGGGCCGACGTCAGGCCGAACATCATGTTCCCGTCGCGCTGTGGCAGACGGAACAGCAGGCTGGCCGCATAGGCTGCCACGGCCTTGCCAAAGGTGCCGATGAAGGCGATGAGCACCACTATCCACACGGCGTCGCCGCCCTGTGCCAGCGTCTGCATGTTGATGAGCATGCCCACGCCGATGAGGAAATAAGGTATGAAGATGGCATTGCCGATGAACTCGATGCGGTTCATCAGTGGCGACACATGGGGGATGTACCTGTTGAGAATCAGACCTGACATGAAGGCGCCGAAGATGCCCTCCAGGCCGATGAGGTTGGTCAGGGCCGCTGAAAGGAACATCACCGAGAGCACGTAGATGTACTGCATCACTGAGTCGCTGTAGCGCCGCAGGAAATAGCGTGTCACACGCGGGATAATCATGACGGACCCAACTATGAAGGCCGTCAGCTTCAGGAAGAAAAACAACCAGAACAGCGCTCCCGAGCCGTTGCCATCGGTGGGAACCAGCGATGCCAGCGCGGCCAGCATGACCAGGGCCAGGAACAGCGATATCATGGAGGAGCCCACGCTCAGTCCCACGGATGGATGGCGCTGCAAGCCGTAGCGCCCCACGATGGGATAGGCTATCAGTGTGTTCGACGCCATGATGCAGCCCAGCAGGAACGATGTGGCATGGCCGTAGTGCAGTACGAACATAGCCATGGCGTAGGTCATGGCCAACGGCAGCAGACACGTCAGCAGCCCGAAGATGAGAAACTGGCGTGAGTTCTTCTTCACGCTCTCCAGGTCCATCTCCAGACCCGCCAGAAACATGATGTAGTAGAGGCCCACCTGGCCGAAAATCTCAAACGACGAGCCGCGCTCCAGCACGTTCAGCCCATGAGGCCCTATCAGCACACCTGCCAGCACCATGCCGATGATGTGGGGAATGCGCAGCTTGCCCATGATGATGGGGGCAAGCAGGATGATGAGCAACACCACGAAGAAAATCAGCGTGGGGTCGGTAATCAGGGGCGTAGCTGTAAGAAATGTCAACATTCCGACTGCAAAGTTAATACTTTTTTCCAAGAATAGCAGTCTTTTGGGGCGTTTTTTAGACCGCGTCTAAAAAAATAGGGAAATTTGGCGCGTATCTGCTGTTTTTTTATTACTTTTGCACCCCAAAATATAACATATTAAATAACAGATAGACATGAAAGTAGCTATTGTGGGCGCAAGCGGCGCCGTGGGCCAGGAGTTCCTGCGCCTGCTCGACGAGAGAAAATTCCCCATGGACGAACTGGTGCTCTTCGGCTCGGAGCGGTCAGCAGGGCGTAAGTACACCTTTCAGGGTAAGGAAATCGAGGTGAAGCTGTTGCAGCACAACGACGACTTCAAGGACATCGACATCGCCTTCACCTCGGCAGGGGCTGGCACCAGCAAGGAGTTTGCTGCCGACATCACGAAGTATGGCTGCGTGATGATTGACAACTCGAGCGCTTTCCGCATGGACGACGACGTGCCACTGGTGGTGCCTGAGTGCAACGCCGAGGATGCCCTGAAGCGGCCCCGTGGCATCATTGCCAACCCCAATTGCACAACCATTATGATGGTGGTGGTGCTGCAGCCGTTGGAGCAGCTCAGCCACATCAAGCGTATCCATGTGGCCAGCTACCAGAGCGCCTCGGGTGCCGGTGCAGCCGCCATGCAGGAGTTGCAGCAGCAGTATAAGGAGATAGTGGAGACGGGCGAGGTGAAGACGGTGAAGAAATTTCCCCATCAGCTGGCCTATAATGTCATTCCGCAGATTGACGTGTTCCAGCCCAATGGCTATACGAAGGAAGAGATGAAGATGTTCAACGAGACACGCAAGATTATGCACACCGATGCCCGTTGCTCGGCCATGTGCGTGCGCGTCAGTTCGCTGCGCAGCCACTCGGAGAGCGTGTGGATTGAGACGGAGCGTCCGCTGAGCGTGGAGGAGGCGCAGCAGGCCATCGCCAACGCACCTGGCTGCCAGCTCGTCGACGACCCCTCGACGCTGACCTATCCCATGCCGCTTGACACCGCCGGTAAGGACGATGTGTTCGTCGGCCGCGTGCGCAAGGACCTCAGCGATGACAACGGGCTGACGTTCTGGCTCTCAGGCGACCAGATTCGCAAGGGTGCCGCCCTCAATGCGGTACAGATAGGCGAATACCTGATAAAGGTGGGAAACGTCAAGTGACAAATACCAAATAATGAGTATTGCACTGCTTCCTGGATTGTTGTATCTTTGCAGCTTCTAAGGAACAGTGCTTTCATTCTTTTTAAATATGAGGACAACAGGCTTTGCCAGACGCTCGCTCGCAGTGCTACTGCTGATGGTGTCATCTCTCTGTGCATTGGCACAAGGGGTGCACACACTGCGGCTGCACGTTACCGAAAAGGGAACCAAAGACGCCATCATCATGGCAACCGTTGAGCTGTTGCCCACCACCATCGTCACGACCACCAATCTCGATGGTCAGGCCACACTGGCCAATATCCCCGACGGCCGATACACCCTGCGCCTGCGCTATGTGGGCATGGAGACGCTGGAGCGGACCATCACCGTCAACAACGACGTCACCATGCAGCTGCAGATGGTGCCGTCGTCGCTGGCACTGAAGGAGGTGACCGTGACAGCCAAGCAGCGGGAGAGTGGCGCCTCGACGGCCAGCATCGTGGGGCGTCAGGCCATTGACCATTTGCAGGCCACCTCGCTGGCCGACATCATGCAGCTGTTGCCTGGCCAGACCATGGGCAACCACGACTTGACACAGCAGGCGAACCTGCAGCTGCGCACACTGGTGAACAACAACACACAGGCCTTCGGCTCAAGCATCATCATCGATGGCATGCCCGTGTCGAACAACGGACAGATGACGCAGGGACCGTTCACCGAGACTGCCTTCACGGGAACAGACCTCCGCCAGGTGTCGGCTGACAACATTGACAACGTGGAGATTATCCGCGGCATACCGTCGGCTGAATATGGCGACCTCACCAGCGGCCTTGTCATCGTTCACTCAAAGGTGGGCGTCACCCCCATGCAGGTCAAGGCCAAAATCAACCCCGGCCTTCAGAACTTCAGTGTGGGCAAGGGTTTCCCCCTTGCCAAGGCCGGCATCGTGAACGTCAGCCTTGACTATGCCAAGGCATGGGGCGACCCACGGCAGAAGACGCGCTCCTATGACCGTTACACCGCCAACGTGGGCTATGGCATTGACATCACGAAGAAATGGCACACCGACACGAAGCTGCGCTTCATGCAGGCCAAGGACTGGACGGGCAAGGACCCCGATGCCGTTCAGGACGGTACACAACAGAAGAACACCACCATGACTTTCGGCATCACACACAACGGACGGCTGCGGCTCGACCTGCCCCTGGCACGCACGCTGAAGTACACCGTGGGACTGTCGCTGAGCCAGACTGACAACAAGACATCGAGTCTCGTGGGCAATAGCACGGGTCTGCTGCCAGTCATCACCGCCATGCAGACGGGCTACTACCAGGTGCCATGGGCTACCACCACCTATCTGGCCACAGGCATCAGTGAGAGCCGGCCGGGTAATGTCTATGTCAAGGTGGGCGACGACTTCTTCGTGCGCAGTGGCAACACCATGCAGAGCTTTAAGATAGGACTGGACTACCACTACGACTGGAACAGTGGCCGTGGCTACTACAATGACGACGAGGCCCACCCCTTGCGTCCCAACAGCAATGGCCGCCCGCGTCCCTTCAACGACATTCCGGGTCTGCATCAGGTGGCAGCCTATGCTGAGGACCAGTTTACTTACAACTTTAATAATGTTCAGCGCGTGCGCGCGAATGTAGGATTGCGCTTCACCGCCTTGCAGCCTTTCAACAGCGTGGCCACCACGGCACTCTCGCCGCGCGTCAATGTGGCCATCACTCCTGCCAAGTGGCTCGATATACGCATCGGCGTGGGCATGAACGCCAAGACGCCAGGACTGAGCTATCTCTATCCTGACAAGAAGTACGACGACCGAGTGGCCGTGAACTACATGCCTCAGGACGGCTCGCAGCAGATGCTGGCCTATCATACCCAGGTGTACGACGTGCAGCGCTCCAAGGGACTGAAGAACGCCACCACCACGAAGCTGGAAGGCGGCATCGACATCAAGCTGCCGGGGCAGCGCAAGCTGTCACTGCTGGCCTATCGTGACAAGACACCCAATGGCTTCTCGTCGGCCACCGAGTATTTCACCTATACCGCTAACGTCTTCAATGGTCTGCCGCCCATGGTGGGTGGTCAGTATGACTTCACCACTGGCTACGACCGTCAGGACCTGGTGTTTATCACCACGGGGAAGATTGGCAACACGAACACCACCGTCAACCGTGGCATCGAGGTGGACTTCGACCTGGGCGAGGTCAAACCGCTGCAAACCACCTTCTACGTCAGTGGTGCCTGGAGCGAGACCAAGACGTGGAGCACCGACATGAACGCACAGTCGGTAAAGGCAGCTCTGCTGCCCGCATCATGGTCAGCCTACGGTCTCACACCCTTCAAGGTGGTCTATCCCGAGGGTCAGGACTTCGACCGCTATCGTCGTTTCCTTACCACGCTGCGTGCCGTCACCCATATCCCCCAGCTGCACATGGTGGCCTCGTTCACGGCGCAGGCCATCTGGCATAACAGCAACTGGAGCTTCACTGCCGACAAGGACGCCATCGGCTATATTACGCCTGACCTGCAGTACCACGCCCTCAATGGCGAAAGCACCATCACCGTCAGCCCCACCGCCGGCCCCGCCCCAACAGTGGGCGACGGTTCCCCCGCCGCAACAGTGGGCGACGGTTCCCCCGTCGCCATGCCCGTCGCCATCGCCGTCAGCGACCTGGCCATCCGTGCCACCGACAATGCTCCCTCAAAGACCCCTGTCACGTGGAACCTGCAGGCACGCCTCACCAAGGAGCTGGGACGCATGGGCACCCTTTCGCTCTACGTCAACAATGCTCTCTTCTACGAGCCCTATCTGCACAACAACACCACCACGACGCTGGTGCAGCGCAACACTGGCACCTTCCAGTTTGGTGCTGAGCTGACGCTGAGTCTGTAAACGAAGCCAAGGCCTGTCTTTAAGAAAGAACCAATGAAAATGACCCTCAATAAGTTAACAGCCTGTCGCCCATGCTGCAACGCCGTTGCAGCAAGAGCCCGGCTGTCCGCTGCCTTCCTCCTTTGCTGCAACATGGTTGTGGCCCTCTTCTTCGCGTCCTGTGCAGACTACGGCGATGCCACGAAGGAAATCTCCGTTCAGGTGCAGATTGCCATGCCCGACGGGCTGTCTATGACCGATGATAGCCAATGGGTCACGGAGAACGTCTCCGTGACGCTCACCCGTGGCACTCAGCAGGTCACGTCCCTCGTCGGCCGTAACCATACGGCCACCTTCAGCGGCATCGTGCCTGATGTCTACGACGTCTCCTTCTCCAAGGAGCTGTCAGCCGACGAGTACGAGCGATGGGCCGGCCACCCCCTCGATGGTGGCACCAGCTGCACACTCACAGCCACCCAGAACGCCTGTGTGCTGAAGGATGACGGGCAGGTGGTACAGCTGAACGCCACTCTCGGCATCAATCAGGACATCGTCATCGGCAAGCTCTACTATGCCGGCTCCACCTACGAAGGCACCACCCGTGCCTACACTGCCGGACAGTACCTTGAGCTGTACAACCAGTCGGAACGTGAGATAGACATCAGTGGACTCTGCATTGCGTTCACCGAGACCGACAACCCGCAGGCCTACACCCTTGGCAACCTCCATGAGGCCTACGCTGACACCATGCTGGTGGTGAAGCAGATTTTCCGCATCCCTTCCAGCAGTCGCTCCATCGTGAAGCCGGGCGGCACGGTGCTTATCACCAACAGCGCCATCGACCACACAGAGGTGTCGGCCTTCGAGCCAAATCTGCTTGATGCCGACTTCGAGGCCAAGGACAGCCGGGGCCGCATACAGAACAACCCCGCCACCACAGCCCTGGACATGCTCTTCTGCTCCTACAGCAGCATGAGCTACCTCAACTTCCAGAACACCGGCCTGATGGGCGTGGTCCTCTTCCGTACTGACGATGACATCGAGAACGACTGGCAGCCCGTCTATGGCTATGGCAAGGAGCGTGGCAACATGTTCAAGCTGCTGCCCAAGCGATTGGTCATTGACGGCGTGGAGTGCCTGACCAACAAGGCGGGCACGGGGCCGGATGTCAGCTTGAAGCGGCTTTATACCGACATTGATGCCGGCTACACTTTCATCAATGCCACTACAGGAAAGTCGGGCGAGGTGGTCTGCCGCCGTGTGGCACGCGTTGCCGACGACGGGCGCATGATTCTGCAAGACACCAACAACTCGTCGGCCGACTTCTATGTCTCCACCACTGTCAGGCCACGCGAGTATGAGGCGGCCTTCGGCCTAAATGAGAAATGATAAATGAGAAATGATAAATGGCTGCGCGATGAAAGACGTTATGCGTAAGATAATGACTGCAATGATATTCACCACAATGATTAAAAGCAGATGGGTGATGGTGATAAGTTTATCATTTATCATTTATCATTTATCATTTAGCCGCGCAGCGGCGCAAGGCGCAGCGGCGCAGGAGGGCAGCTACCGTTATGCCGACGCCATGGAACTGTGGCGGCTGACGCAGAACGCTGCCGGCCTGTCCATCGACAACCCTTACAAAGTGGGGCGCGGCTATGCACACTTTGACCTGAGTCACCGCTCAGGCGACTATCACCGGGTGCAGGAGGGGGAACAGCGCAACATGCTCGCCTTCGACACCGAGCGCTATCAGAACATCGGCAAGTACATGAAAGGCTATGGGCGCTTCACCTTCGGCATGGACCGCACCAAGGGTCGTTCCTGGGCTGACAGGTGGAATCCCTATGAGGACTCGCCGTTCTTCACGGGCAGCAGCGTCAAGGGCAAGTACGACACCCAGCTCTTCGACCTCACCGCCGCCATCGCCTCCATGCCCTTGCACAAGCGTAACATCTCAGACCACGAACAGCTGATGTTCGGTGCGCGCTTAGACTACAAGGTGGGCGACCAGAGCCGTCTGCGTGACCCTCGCTCGCGCAACGAGCTGCTCCAGTACCGGCTCACGCCAGCCATTGCCTATTCCTTCGGGCCTGGCAGCGAGCGCACCATCGGCCTGAGTGGCCATTACGACCGCCGTAAGGAGAAGCTGCCAGGCATCGTCACCGTGCAGGAGGACCCCAACCTGATGTACTATGTGATGAGTGGTATGGAGGCCGCCACGGGCACCGTGGGTGGCTACAAGAGCTTCAGCCGCGAGTGGGTGCGCCACGAACTGGGCGCAGAGCTCAGCTATGGGTTCTATGCCTGGAAACCCTATCGCGACGAGTGTCCTTACTTCACCGTCAGCACGCTCACCATTGCACGGGCCACCGAAGATGCCTGGGGACAATACAAATACTCGCCGGGCAAGTACACATCTTATATCTATGGGCTGACCACACGCCACCGCATACGCCAGGGCAGACTGCTGCATCAGGCAGACCTGACGGCGGGCTACACCGAGGGCTATGCCGACGAGTACCGTCAGACGCTCGTTCAGGAACGTGACGCCGAACAAGGCTACACCAGTTTCCATTACGACACGCAGATGGTGTATAAGAAACGCTACCAGCGACAGGCCTTCAACGCCTCGCTGCACTATCGCCTGAACCAGGTGGGCGTCAGCGATGTGAAGAGCTATGTGGGCGTGGGTGCCGCCCTGCAGGGCACACGCATCAAGCACCTGCTACACACCTCTGAGCAGGACTGCCAGCGGCTGAGCCTCATGGTGGAAGGCGGCTACGGACTGTTGGGCGGCAGGCTGTGGATTGACGCGCAGGCCTCTTACAGCCCCTCGTTGAAAGCTGACATGACGCTGGCCGACGCTACCACCGACTATGCCCAGCAGGTGTTGCAGCCTGACATGGCTTACTACGACGCCGACTGCCGCCGCGGTCAGCTCAGCGCCAAGTACCTCTTCCCCCTGACCATCAAGGGCATGAAGGCCGGGGTCTATGTCAAAGCCTACTACGACCGCCTGCAGACACACGACGACCGCTCGCTGCAGACTGTCGGACTCAGTTTCGGATTCTACAACTAACTATTTTGCAAACATAACTATGAAACGAACACTACTTTGCATCATGATGGGCCTCGGCATGGCCACGCTGTGCAGCGCAGCCGAGCCGCAGGACACCGTCGTCACCGTCCCTGAGACGGGCTACCTGGCCATCAAGCCCAGCCGCAACTTCACCACATCGCAGCCGGGCGTCATCGTGGCCAGTCTCTTCGGCTCGAAAAACTCCGGTCTGTCGTTCACCAAGTACCGCCTTGACACCGTCGTCGTGTCCAGCTCCACGAACAGCAGCTCCGGGCTGTTTCTCGTTGCTCAGCCTGGCACCTACACCCTGACGCTGACCGATGCCGAGGTGACGGGGCGCATCAACAGCACCACCGTCAGCTGGCAGCAAGAGCCGGGACAGGCATACAAGAAGGGGCGCTTCCTCTACAAGTTCGTCAACGAGCCGGGCCGCATCGGTTTTGAGCGCGACGCACGGTATGCCGCTGACAACTACCAGTACTGCGACATGGCCGAGGGCGAGCACATCTACCTGCCCTTGGCTGAGAACAACCTGAATAAGGCTGCCGAGCTGTTGGAGACCACCGTGGACCAGCTGGACTTCATCCCCTTCCAGGGTCCGTGGAAGAACGTTCCCTCGCCCCAGGAGGCTGCCGGCATCCGTGACGTGTCTGTCGGCGAGCGTCCGTCGTTCACCGACAGGGTCTTCGACCTTCAGGGCCGTCCTGTCCACCATCCCGTCAAGGGCCTGTATGTCATCAACGGCAAAAAGTCGGTAGTAAGATAACCCAGCCCTCCCAGTAGTCTCAGTACTCTCAGTACTCTCAGTACTCCCAGTAGTCCCAGAATTCCCAGAACTCCCAGTGGTCCCAGTGGCCCCATCCCCCCCAATTACTCCTATGAAAAGAACCCTCTGCCGTCTGGCATTATCGTTTATCATTTGTCTTTTTTCATTTAGCCCCGCAGGGGCGCAGACCGACACCCTCACCGTGCGCATCAAGGGCATGAGATGCGACGAGTGCGCCCACAAGGTGATGGTGGCCGTGCGCCAGTTGCCCGGCATCGAGAGTGTGCACAGCAACACCGAGCGTCGCACCACCACCGTTGCCTTCGACCCCACGCTGACCTGTGCCGACAGCATCAAGGCGCGTCTGGCAGCCACGGGCCGCTTCAAGCCCTCGTCCTACAGTCCGCAGGACACCATCCGGCGTGGCATGGGCCTGCGCATGGACGACATGCACTGTCAGGGCTGTGCCAACCGCATCGTGAAGCGGCTGCAGCAGATGGAGGGCGTCGACAGCCTGGCCCCACATCTGGACAAGCACTACGTCTTCGTCCGCTACGATGCCAACCGCACCTGCAAGGCCGACATCAAGCGTGCTGTCAGCGAACTGGGCTACACCCCCGTGAACTACTACTCAGGCCCAAAGGTCGCCTTTGCCTATTACGCTATCCCCAAGGAGCAGGCCACTGAGGAAACCGTCGACAAGGCACTCATCCTCGACGGTGTCGAGGATGTGAGCGTCAATGCACGTCGTGGTGCCATGGCCGTCACCTTCTTCAACGACGAGACGACCCCCGACAAGCTCCTGGCCGACATACGCCAGAAGGGCATCGACGCCCAGCTGCCGCCTGCGCATGAGTGCAAGGAGGAGAACACTGACAAGCAGTAACATACTTCTTTTATTCACTAATTAACAACAAACGCTTATGAGAAAATTATTATCTCTTATGACCTTGCTGATGCTCTTCGTCGCATCGGCATGGGCTGACACGGTGGTGCTGAGCACACCGAGCGAGAGTGTAGCAACGCTCTCTGACGCCAATGGTCTGGTGACTATCTCCGACGTAGCTGCTAAAACCGGCATTCAGGCTGGCTCAAGCAGCTACAAACTGTCGTATGACGGTACGGACTATGTCCCCATGAAACTCTCTGGCAGTCGCCAGTTCAAGCTTACGTATTCTGATGCCATTACCGTGACAAAGGTGACACTCATTGCTATGTCAAATGGCGATGGCGAGGGTACTATCGGCCAGTCGAGCAGTGACCAGACCTCACTGGGTACACTCCCCGTGCGTGGCACTGACAAGCCGTTGGTGGTCGACATCACTGATGTGACGGGTCTGAACGCCTCGCGTCAGTTCCTTTGCATCATCGTGGTGGAGTATTCGTCGACCGCTCCCTCGCTGTCAGTTGACCCCAAGGAGCTGTCTTTTGCCGTGAATCCTGCTGTGACTACCCAGACGAAGGCGTTCACGCTGAAGGGCAAGAACCTCACTGACGGTCAGTACACCCTGACAGTGCCCAACGTTGCCGGGCTGAGCGTAGCACCCACGGCCTTCACCGTTGCCAACGGTGCCGTAGACCAAGCCTTTGAGGTGACCTACACCAGCACTGCCGATGTGGCCAAGGCTTCGGCCGACATCACTGCCACTGTCGGAAACATGTCGGCTACCGTTGCCGTCAGCTATCAGAGCCGTGCCACGGCCTACACCCAGAGCACCGTCAGCGACGATGCCACCTGGGACTGGTCGAAACTCACGGAGACCGTGGAGCTGACCGATGAGACCACGCCCAAGAAGGGCGATGAGTTCCTGCTGGCCGACCTTGACGACCGCATCAGCTTCACTGAGGGCTTCGGCGACCCGATGGCCATCAAGATGGAGGGCATGCAGTTCCCCTCACGCGCCGGCTATGCACAGGGCACGACCATTAAGTTCACGACCAGCGTCCCCGGCATCATCACTGTCGACTTCTCCAACACTGGCGGTGGCGACCGTCCCCTGCGCTACCTGAACGTCAATGGCGTCAACACTGAGTTCGCCAGCAACACTACTACTAAGGTGAATGCCGTAGACATCGTGGTGCCCGCTGGCGAGGTGGTCCTCATGGGTAACATGGTCGACGCCGCCGCTGAGAGTGGCTTCACGCCCAACATGCTGCGCTGGTACAAGATTACCTTTACCGCTATTAAGCCCTCAACCGCCACCTTCGACTTCACCAGTGCCGACATCCGTAAGGACATTGGCGAGTCAATGACCGACACGAAGGGTTACATCTACAACGAGACCTTCACTGCTGACGATGTCACCCTGCAGGTGACTGCTGGCTCGGCTCCGTCGCGTATTTATGTCGATAACAGCCGCGGTCAGAATCTTGTTACTTATAAGGAGTACACCACGCTGACCTTCCGCGCTCCCCAGGGCAAGGCCATCACGAAGATTGAGTTCACCGCTGCTGGCAACAGCAACATCAACAACTTCACGGCTTCCTCTGGTACCATCGAGGGCATGACCTGGACGGGCAATGCCGACGGCGTGCGCTTCCAGCAGGGTGGCACCAGCTATCTGGCCAAGGCCGTTGTCACAATGGTTGCCAAGGATGCCAGCACGGCAGCCCTGCCCGCCATTGAGTACACTGAGGTGGCCAACATTGCTGCCTTCAACGCACTGGAGAATGGCACCTACGCCAAGCTGACCCTGAAGGATGCTGAAATCACGGGTAAGTCAGCTGACGGCTATTCTACCGTGTTCATCCAGGATGCCACCGGCGGCTGCTGGATTCAGTACACCTCGCTGAACGACCATCTGCAGGAGAAGACCAAGGTCAGCGGCACCATCTACACTGTGAAGCGCGTGGCCAGTGGCAACCCGCAGATGAAGGAGACCGAGGACACCCCGAAGAGCGAGCTCACCGCTGAGCCCATCACTGACTTCACCATGGTCAGCGGCACCATCGGCGAGGTGAACGTGGCTGCCAACCTGAACAAGGTGGTGAAGATCACGGGTGCAGAACTTGAGATGACCAGCGACACCGCTGGCAAGCTGACACAGGGTGAGAGCACCATCGACGTGAACAACGGCACTGAGACGGCCAATCAGCAGCTGCACAAGATTGCTGACTGGACCAAGGACACTAAGATGACCAATGTCACCATCGTTGCCATCCTCGCCGCCAAGTCGACAACCGCCAACCAGCTGCTGCCCATCACTATTGAGGGCACCACAACGGGTATACAGACGGTGAACGCCGCTGCTGCCGATGTGAACATCTTCAACCTGCAGGGCCAGCGCATGAACAGCCTGACCAAGGGTCTGAACATCGTGAATGGCAAGAAGGTCATGGTGAAGTAATTCAGGTTTCTTACTGACTCTTTTTGAACGCAGAGATTTCTCATGGTCTCTGCGTTCATTTTTTTACTTCAGAAAGTTGAGCTATTATTCTTATTCGTGAGACAAATGATTCAAATTCTTGGACGAGCCAAGCGTGGGGCGAGTATTCTCATTCGTTTCAAAAAACAAACTGCTTATTTCCGTTCCCTACGCGCATGCGCGCGTGATGTAGTGCACCAAGTGCACCTATGGCTCTTAACCTATTGACTTGCAAGTTGTTGGTTGGTGCACCAACAGCTCAGATCGAGCACCTGATGGTGCACCAGCCCCACCCCCAGCCCCTCCCGCGGGGGGGAGGGGAGTATATAGTTCTGCCGCGACTGATTGTCTTGCTATCTCATGGAGATAATTTCATAAA
>CAMVKN010000061.1 GCA_947168045.1 uncultured Prevotellaceae bacterium | reverse complement strand
TGGTGCACCAATCAACAACTTGTAAGTCAGCCGGTTAAGAGCCATAGGTGCACTTGGTGCACTATTTTTTTCGAGTTCCTTATTATATAGCAACTAACGCTGCACCTGCCACAATAAGTCGGCTCTTGGCAACAGCCAGGAGCCGACTTATTCCAATATCTCAATGACTTATTCCAATAACTCAACGACTTATTCCAATAACTCGGCCCCTGGCTGAATTATCTCCATGCCTGGCTGTCATAACTCCATGCTTTATTCACATAAAGTGGCCATTTTTTCTCATAAAGTGGCCACTTATTTTGGTCAGTTAACGCCGATTTCACCGGAGCCGTAGCAGCGGTAGTGCTGAGCGTCATAGACCACGCAGAACTGTCCGGGTGCGACACCGTGGAGGGGCTGTGCCGTGTGTACGATGAAGGCCCCCGGCACGTCAGTGTGCTCTATCCAGGCGGCGTGCCACTCTGGCGTGTGGCGTATCTTGATGGTCAGCGGCTCGTGGTCGGGAGGCATCACCCCGTTCAGGCTGTGGAAATCGTGCATGAGGAAATGCTGGTGATAGACGGTGGCGGGGTTGTAGCCATGACTGACGTAGACGATGTTACGTGCCACGTCCTTCTTCACCACAAACCACGGACCGCCGCCCAGACGCAGGCCCTTGCGCTGGCCAATGGTGTGGAACCAGTGGCCGTGATGAACGCCGATGACCCGACCTGTGCGATATTCCACCACGTCGCCGTCCTTCTCGCCTAAGTAGCGCCGGACGTAGTCGTTGTAGTCAATCTTGCCCAGGAAGCAGATGCCCTGCGAGTCCTTCCGGCGGGCGCTCACCAGGTGTTCGCGCTCAGCTATCTGTCGCACCTCGTCCTTCACGTAGTGGCCGATGGGGAAGATGGCCTTCTCCAGCTGCCAGTCGTAGAGCTGCGCCAGAAAGTCCGTCTGGTCCTTCACCGGGTCAGGAGCGGTGCACAGCCAAGGCCTCCCCCCATCCCCCTCCGACTGGAGGGGGGGTGTTGGCGCAGTAGAAGCCTCCCCCAGTTGGGGGAGGTTGGAGGGGGCAATCTCCTTCTGTGCATAATGTCCGGTGGCGATGAGGTCATAGTCCTTGCCACGCTTCTCGTGGAAGGCCCCGAACTTGATGAGGCGGTTGCACATCACGTCGGGGTTGGGTGTCAGGCCGGCGCGCACCTTCGCCATGGTGTAGCGCGTCACGCGGTCGAAGTATTCCTGCTGGCAGTCAACCACCTCTAAGCGGCAGCCGTACTTATGGGCCACGGCGCTGGCCATCTCCATGTCCTCCTCCATCGTGCAGTCCCATTCGTCCTCCTCGTCCGGTGGGGCAATCTTGATGTAGAAGCAGTCGGGGTGATAGCCCAGGCGAGCCAGCTCGTAGACCACGACAGAGCTGTCGACGCCGCCCGACAGCAGCACCGCAATGCGTTTCCCGTTCAGTTCCTCAGCGTTCATAGCTTTACCTCCTCATCTCTTATTTCATCATTCTCATCTGGGCGTGCAAGCTATTCTCTCACCTCTTACCTCTCACCTCTTACCTCTAAACTGAAGCTTGCGGATTATCACCCAATGGTGATGATATACTCAGCCATGAACGACGAGCCGGGCTGCAGGTGGTTCATGTAGGGCTTGTCCTTGAACTCGCCCTTCCACCCTCGCGGGTCGCCCAGGCCGTACCATGGCTCGATGCACACGAAGGGAGCCTTCTTCTGGTAGGGACTCCAGAAGGCGATGATGGGGCACTTGTAGCTCACGGTGACAGCCGGCGTGCCGTCGGGGTTCAGCAGACTGGCCTCGGTGGTCTGGCAGTCGTGAATCTTCACGCTGTCGTTGGCAAAGAACGCGTCGTCGAAGGGCATCAGACCGTCCTTCACGCTCAGCGGAATCTCCGTCATCTCGTGCGAGCCGTCGATGTAGCTCTTCAGTGATTTGAGATTTGAGATTTGAGGTTTGAGATTTGAGGCTTGAGGATTGAGATTTGCTGCGCCTTGAGTCTTCAGTGCAATGACGCCCTTCAGGTCCTCGTCCTCCTTGCAGCCCGGTGCTAAGAAGGCTGGATGGCCGCCAATCTGGAAGTGAATGTCACGTGTGTCGGTGTTCTCCACGTGCCAGACGACGTGCAGCTTGTTGCCGCCCAGTCGATAGCTGACTGCCAGGTTGAAGTGGTAGGGGTAGACCTTCAGTGTCTCCTCTGACTCGTGCAGGGCGTAGGTCACCTTGTGCTCGCCCTGGGCAATGAGGGTGAACTTCGTGTCGCGGGCGAAGCCGTGGCGCGGCAGGTGGTACTCCTGGCCGTCGACGGTATAGGTGTCGTCGTTGACGCTGCACACGATGGGGAAGAGGATGGGTGAGCGGCGTGGCCACTTCTCGCCTCCCTGCCACAGGTATTCGCGTCCTTCACTGTCCTTGATGCTCTGGAGCTCGGCTCCCATCTCCGATACACAGACCGTGAGATGCTCGTTCTTGATTTGTTCCATATTGATGATAAGTAGAATTTGCCTGCAAATGTAGCTAAAAAAAAGTTACCAGCCAAATTATTCATCAATTAAATATAAATTGGTCGATTCGGGGGTACGTGGGTACGATGGTACGGGGGTACGAGGATAGCTGGCACGCCCGTTTTCAGCGTGAGGTCTATTCTCGTACCCCCGTACCCTCGTACCTTCGTACCCCCGAATTGTCCCAAGAGGTGTTATCTCACCAGTACCTTTTGCACCGTGCCGTTGCGCTGGCGCTCAATGGTGATGCCACGCTCAGGCTGCGTGATGCGCTGGCCGTTGAGGCGGAAGAAGAGCTTGGGCTGCTCTCCGACCGGGGAATCGTCGGACACTGTTGGGGCCTCGATGGCAGTGGGACGCTGGATGCCCTTGTAGCTGAACTCCACCACGGGACTGTCCTCCATGCCCGGGGCCACGGCCATCGCCTTGATGGTCATGCGCTCGCCGCTCATGACGATGGGGCCGGTGTAGGTCAGCACCTTGCCGCTCTCAGGCGCGCACGGACACGACCCGTCGAGCGTGTAGAGGATGGTGGCACCGCCGGTGGCACTGCTCAGGCGTATCTCTGAGCCGATGTAAAGGGTGACGCCGTTGAGCTTCGACGAGCGCGGGGCGCTGACCTGCATCTGCTGCTGGTTGCGCACGGTGACGAGCGTCGTCGTGGTCAGCTCATCCTCGTCGGCCAGCGTGAAGCGCACGATGCTGCTGCCCTCGCCCAGGGCACTGAGTGACACCTTCGCCTCGCCGTTCTGGTCGAAGCCCACCTCCGACCCCTCCCCAAGGGAGGGGAGACTGATGACTTCTGCATCAGAGGTGGTCACCTTCACCTTCTTGCCCTTGGCAGCGGCGGCAGGCACGGCACGCACGGTGAGTGTCTGCTCCTTGCCCTCCTGCAGGTTCAGGGCAGAGTCAGCCACGAGTGCCTCGATGCGCTGCTCCACGGTGAACTGCTGGGTGAAGTCCTGCTCCATGGGCACACCGGCATAGCTCTCGACAGCACGTCTGACGGTCAGCTGTACCTTGTCGTTGACGTTCAGGTTAGCGCTACCCGGTACGAAGCGCACCTTCGAAGCATACACCGAGTCGGGCGTCTGATAGCCGCTCTCAGCGTTGAGCAGTTCGATGGTGCCTGGCACCACTTGCCCATCCTTCGTCACCACAACTGTTGTCGCGCCAGCCAACTCCCCTCCCTGGGAGGGATTGGGGGATGGGGGGACTCTCTCCCCTCCTTCGGAGGGGTTGGGGGAGGCTATCGTGTGCGGCCGCATGTACTTGTCAAACGTGATGTCGATGCCGTTCTCATAAGCCTTCACCTTCTGCACGTTGGGCTGCTTCAGCTGCGTGATGCCCACGTTCACCTCCAGCTGTGGCGGCGGTACGGGCAGCCAGTCGCTGTAGGTCGTCTCGTAGCCCTGCTTCTCATACTTCACCTGCCACAGACCCGTGGGCACATCCCACTGGTAGCGGCCGTCGGCATCGGTGAAGAGCGGGTTCTCCTGGGCATACGTCTCGGCATCCCAGACGACAGCCTCGTCGTGCAGGTCGCCGTACATGTCCTCCTTCGTCTCCTTGTAGTAACACGTGGTGCGCACGCCCTCCACGCGGTTCGAGTTCACTGCCTCGTAGACGTAGCCGGCCGGGTCGCGAATGACACCAAGAATGTAATAGAACAGGATGAGCTGGTCGAGGTTGTAATAGCCGTGGTAGTAGGCTTCGTCCAGCCGCCTCTTTTCGCCTTCGTTAAACGACTTCGGCGGCTTGGGTTTTATGATGTCTATCGTGTCTTCGCTCTCAGGTTTCTTGTTGCAGTCAAGCGTTCTCAGTGATAACCTGATGCCATCGCGTTGGAGGGACGAGCAGTTGGGATGCGAGACAGCCACGCAAAGCGAGCCAACGTCCATCAGTGTGGACAACCACCACTGGAAGGAGAATACCGGTACGTCGGTAACATCAAGGCACATGGAAACCGCATCGTTGCACACCTGACCAATGTCAACTAAAGTATGGTGTTTGCCGTATTCCACAAAACGGTCGTGTATCTGTTGCCACTTGGCTTTGTCGCCTTCGCAGGGCAGGTAGGCATCCACCTCCTTCCCCAGATCAACCCAAGCCAGGGCATCGGCGGTGTTGTCATAGATAAGCATGGCCAGAGGCACGAGCTGCAGGAAGGTGCCGATGACTGTTCCCGTAAACTTTGCCACCCAACCGGTGGTGTTGATGATGCCGCGTCCGAGCTTCAGTGCACCCTGGAATTTGCTGGGATATTTTTTATAGAGTTTGATCAACTCGGTCTTCTGAGTGAGAATAGCCAGCACCACGCGCTCTGTCTCGCTCAACTCCTTCTGAATGGTCTTCAGGTTGCCCTCGTGGAGCTTCAGCAATTCTTTCTCCTGATTCAGCTTTGTAGTATTCTCAATAATCTTGTTCTTGGTTTGCTCAATGCTCTGCTGAAATCCTTTCTTGATGTCGGGGTCGGAAGTGGAGCTAAGCAGCTGGCCAAACGACATCATGTCTTTCTGCAGTTGCTCACCTGCTTTTTCCAACTGGCCGACGGTGAGGTTTTGGCGGACGACCATGCGCTGGGTCTCCTTCTCCCATCGCTCCGTCATCTTCTTCAAATCTTGCGCCTCCTTGCCGTGTTTGGCAAATAAATCAAGGAAGAACTGGTAGGAATTCTTCCATCCTGACTCATAGAGACAAGCCAGGATGTCAACCGTTTTCTTCATGTAGGTACAGATATTGGCTGAGTTAGCACTGAACTGTGCCCACGAGTCACCACCGGCCTGCTTCAACTGTTCATAATGTTTCCAGAAGTCCTTGAAGTTGTATAGCGCGTCGTCCAAACAGTCTTGGTCGAAAAGCATGAATCTCCGCTTGTTCATGGTGACCACGCGGCGCGCCTTGGCCGCCATCGCGTTGTCATAGGATGCAGGCCCGTCGGCTTTCATCTGGTAGAGAGTGCCAGTGTGTGTGTCAATCAGCGAAAAGCCATTTTCGTCCTTACGCGTATAGATGATGGTGCCATCAGTCATAGGCATCTCCTCGTAGCCATCGGCTAAGAGCTGCTTAGGGTCGATGGTGCTGAGATGACGCATCTCATAGAAGCGGGTCATGTCGCCTGCTGCAATGTCGAAACTGGTGTCGCCCACCGGCTTCTGCAAGGCCGTGGTGTCAACTTGCATATAGTACGACATGAGTACCTCCATGCTGTCGCGCAAAGCCAAGAGCTGGTTTTGATAATTGCTCTGCTCAAGTTTTATGGACTGCATAGTAGCCTCGAATTCAGCCCGTCGGGCATCGGACCGGGTAATAATCTCGTCCTGAAGGGCGAACACTATCTCGTGAATCTGACTCAGCAGTTCAGCGTCGGGGTTCTGCGGGTCAAGCTGCGCCTGCAAAGCCTCTACCTCGCTGAAGTCCACCTGTTCTTGCAAAACCTCGTCCACCAGCTCATCGCCAGCAATGATGCGCAGTAGCTCTTCAATGCGCTGCCGCTGTTCAGGCGTATGCGCATCCAGTTCAATCAGGTTGTCCAACTCAGCATATTCCTCACTGTGAGGAAGTTCGCCATCCTCGTCGAAAGCAGCGAAAAGGTTCTTCATCTGTTGTCGGTTTTCCTCGTAGGCAGCTTCGAGGTCGGCCAGCATGTCGTCCATCATGTCACGGTCGAGTGCAGCATCACGTAGAACATCGTAGGTGACTTCATAATAAACAGGCAAATTCCAATAATCCACGTTCTCCAGTTCAACATACCAGCACTTGTAGCGCTTGCTGTAATGGGTTTCGTGACGCTCAATGTTCCTGCGCTCGTTCAGTGTATAGACCACGACATTGCTGATGACAGTGGTGTCGTTGGCCAGCAGGTCGCCGCTGTCGTAGAAGTTTACCTTGAATGAGAAGGAACAATCACCCAAATACCTCTGTTGGATGTATTTCTGGTCGCAGGTCATTGTGCGGTAATCCACGTTGATGTCGAAATGGCTGTGCTCACGGTCTTTGGTCTGCATGTGCATGGTGAGCACGGGTGTCAGATTGGAACGGTTGACTGTCACGGTCTGCGTCTCTGATTGTATTTGCAGTCCTTCAGGCGTAGTGACAACAGCATAGATGTTGTGTTCCAACAGGTTATAAGAGCCGTTGAGCGGACAGGCTACCGACCAGAAGCCAGTGCCGATGGCTGTCGTCTGTCCGATGCTGACATCGCCGTCGTAGACCTCCACCTGTGACAAAGGCACGGCCATGCCCGTGACGGGCACCAGACGGCTTCCTACGGTTTCCGGCACGTTGATGGTAAGGTCGGCAGCGCTGAAGGTGACGGCGCCGATGGGCTGTATCGTCGTAGCACCGTTGATGCGGAAGCGCGTGCCAGCGGAAATCTCGTGGAGACCGCCCTGCGTAGGTACGACACAGAAGCGCACGGCTTCGTTCAGGTCCTCGACAAGCACGGTGATGCGGCGGTCGTCCTGCTCGCAGGCAGTGGTCTTGTTACCCACCATCATTGAGCCGTCGACATATTCGCAGCCCTCGGGAAGGTCGAACTGCAGGCGCACCTTGCTCAGCGCGTCGACGTAGGCGGGCTTGAAGCCCAGCTCGGCACGCACGGTGACATAGCTGCCCACGGTCACCTCGCTCTTGTTGACGCTGACATTTGTGGCATCGCTGGTGTAGCGGAAGCGGTCTTCGTCGAGTAGCGGGACGCTGCCGTTCTTCACTTCGGTGATGTGACCACTGCTGATGGACACTTCGTTCTTCACCAGCTGTTGCTCGTCCATGCCATGTAGAGACAGAAGGTCATCGAGTGAGCTGACAGACGTGAAGAGCTCTGAGTAGCCCATGGTGACGAGGGTGTAGTTGCCGTCCTTCAGGTGTGTAGCCATCAGCTCCGTGTCCTTATACGGAGCCCAGCCCGCCAACTGTCCGTTGCCGTGGTAGAGCACACCCATCACCTGCATGTTGTCGGTCATCTCGAATGTGGCTTTCAGTTGTCCCATCTCCTTGATGCCAAAGATGGCGGTTGCCCGCGCGTTGCTATCTACGGTGCACGTGGTGGTCACAGGCATGAAGTCGCCGGTGATGCTGGTGGCGGTGATGCGCAGACGGGAGCCCTCTGCCAGCTCGTCGCCCAGAAGCACGAGGATGGGATACTGCGAGCTGATGTCGGTCAGCTCCTTGCCGTGCGTCTCGTCATAGACGGTGTAGGCGATGTTCTCGGGTGCGCCGTAGCCCTCCTCGGTTACCACCTCTTCGCCGTCAGCAACGGCTGCGGTGTACGACAGGTCGAGGTCAATGATGGTGCCGGTGAGGTCACGCAAGGCAAAGCCCACCCCCGGCCCCTCCCCAAGGGAGGGGAGGTTGTCAGTTACCAGCGTAGCCTTCAAAAAAGAACTGTGTGTTACCGTGATTGTTGTGGGCGCGTCGTAGACGGTCAGCGCGTAGTGGCCGTCAATGTCGGTCTTTGCCGTCTGCGTCACGGTGTACTGCCCGTTCAGCGTCTGACTGACAGTAACGGTGGCGCCGCGCACCGGCTTGCCCGTGCTCTCGGCCGTGACGGTGCCCGTCAGCTCAACAGCGGTGAAGGGCGTGAGGGATATATTGAGGGGCGTGTTGGCCTTTACTTCAAAGAGCGTGTCGGCAGGATTCTGATACTGGCGACCCAAGGCCTCGTCGAGTTTCACCTTGGCGATGACCTGCGCGCCCTCTAACTGGCCAGTAAGGGTGGCGCCCGTAGCGAGGTAGTTGCCCTGGCGGTCGGTCCAGGTGAGGCCCACCCCCGACCCCTCCCCAAGGGAGGGGAGTGCGGTGCCGTCGGGCAGCAACAGGCGCAGGGCGACGTCGATGGGCGTCTTCAGGTCAGCGAAACTGACCTGAAGGTCCTTGTCCTGAATGTCGATGCCCTCGATGGTGCCCAGCACGTCGCCACGCTGGTTCTTCAGGTAGAGCGCGTGCTGCGTGTTGCGGATGAGGTTGTTGAAGGTGTAGCTCGTGGCGTTGGTGATGACATAGCGCTGGCTCTGCAGCGTCTTGGTGTTCACCAGCTCAAGGAACATATCCTTATAGTCCCCCGAGGAGGGCAGCGTGACGGTGAGACGCTGCACGCCCGTCGTGATGGGCAGGATCATGAACTCCTTCCAGCCGCGTGCCTGCTGATAGAGGGGCACGGTCTCGGCTGGCACATGGACGATGATGTTGTCCTTGTTCAGGGCATCGAAGGCCCAGTTCTCGTAGTAGTTGTTAGCTGTGTAGCCCTGTTCGCCTGGCATACGTCCCTCGAACACAGGCGGCGTGGTGGCAAAGCAGGTGACGGTGGTCAGCGACTCGCAGTTGCGGAAGGCATACTCGCCGATGGTCTGGATGGAGGCGGGCAGCACTACCTGCTTGAGCGACTTCTTGCTGAAGCATCCACGAGGCACCTTGGTGATGCCGCTGGTGCGGCTGTAGTCTATAAACTCCACATTGCCAGCATTGTTCGTGAAGACACTAATGTCAATGGGATAATCGTAGGTGAGGCTCGCGTCCGTTGACGGCCCGTCGATGGTGGCACTCTTGATGAGGTCCCAGTCGCTGTGCCATGGGTCGCGGCTCGTCACCTCACGGACCTTCTCATAGAGGTGACCCGGCACGAACTCGCTGATGATGAGCTCGCCGCTCTCCTTGTTCCACACGTTGCCATGCGGGTTGGCGGGTGTCTCGGGGTCGTAGTCGTACATGGCGTAGAGCGTCATGTCGCGCTCGGGCATGGTGAAGGTGTAGGGATTGTCGGTAGAGACCATCTTGCCGTCGAGCTGCCAGCCTGCGAACTTGAAGCCTGTTTTGGGATAGGCCGTCACGGTGAACTCATAGCCCGTCCACACTAACCAGTTCTGTGAGGCCTCTCCGCCCAAGCCCCAGGTGAAGGTGCCGCCAAACTCGGGGTTGGAACGTAGGTAGAGGCGGTTCCAGGTGTCGGTGTAGCCGTCCTCGCGCGGTCCTGGCGGGTTGGCGGGGTCGTAGGTGGTGTGGGCCGTTAGCACGATGTTGTGGGCGGGCATGGTGAAGATGTAGTGCAGCGAGTCGCACACCTGGCGGCCCTGCTCGTCGGTCCAGCCGGTGCTGCTGTACTCCGCCTTGAGGCTGCCGGTGAGGTGCACCTCCTCGCCGGCGGCGAACTCCGAGCGTCGGCTGATGTAGTCGCCGCTCTTGATGCCAGCGTAGGCGCTGAGCGTGCCGTCCTCAGGCACGTTGAGCGTCACCGTATATTTCGTGTCTTGTGCCTGTGCCGCCAATGCTATGAGCAGCAACAAGCAGAAAGATAGTATTCTCTTCATAGTTGTGGCGTTTTATAGAAAGACAACTTTGACAACTGTGTACAACCCATCATCTGATGACAACCTTCTGGCCGTTCCTGATGTAGATGCCCTTCTGCGGCTGGCTGATGCGGCGACCCTGAAGGTCGAAATAGCGGTTATTGGTTATTGTTTCACGGTTATTGTCCGTGATGCCGTCGGTAGTGCCTAAGCGGAGCACGAAGCGGCTGTTCAGTGTGCCGCCATCAGCCTGGAAGGTGTAGGCGGCGGTAGTAAGGTTTGTCTCGATGCCATTCTGCTTGTCTATGAGCGTGACGGTGCCTTCGGCCTTGGTCTGCAGGGCAATGGTGTAGGTGCCGCCCTGGCTGAGCTGCAGGCCGAGCTGTATCTCGCCGTCGGCCAATGGGCGCTCGTTGATGGCATACTGCACGTCGCCATCCAGCGTATAGAGATGAGCCACGCCTGGCTCGGTGCTGAAGAATTTGCTGGCATCGCGGCCGGCGTCGTAGCCTAAACCGGCCTGTTCATTGATGACGAAGCGCGTGCGGTCGGCCTGTGCCGACGGGTTTTCCCCGTCGGCCAGCGTCAGGTTGTACACCTGTCGCTGCATCTTGTCCATGGCCCTCGTGCGCACATTATTATAATAGATGGTGTCGCGGATGGCCAGATCGTTCTGTCGACCCTCCTTCAGGAAGATGACCTGACTCTGGTCCAGCGGGCGCTGGATGAAGAGTGCCTGGCCGGGGTTGAGAATATAGTCGTCGTCAAGGGGCGAGTAGGTCTCATACTGCCCCAAGCGGTTCCAGATGGTGATGGGGCTGGTGGTCTGCATGGCGCGTATGTCGAAGAAGCAGGGGTAGGGGTTGCCGATGAAGTTCCACGAGCGGTTGTGGGCAAACTCAGTGGGATAGTTCTGCAGGGGCACCGCTACGTCGTCGTTGGTGAAGAAGCGTGTCTTTGCGCCGTTGTTTACCGAGGGCAGGAAGTAGTTGTTGTAGTTCTGGTACCAGTCGCCATTAGTGGTGCGGAGGATGTAGCCCTGACCGGCCTTCAGCATGCCGTCCTTGGGCACGTTCACCCAGGCCTCGGCCAACTGTCCGTTGGCGCGCTTCTCGCCGTCGTAGGTACGGATGACGAAGGGGTCGTTGGGATGCGTGCTGGTTATCTCAGAAACCTTCACGTCGTAAGGCAGGCTGAAGAACGTCCAATAGTCCTTTGCCACATTGATCTCGGTGCGGATGACATCAGCGCGTCCCGTGCCGTTCACCAGCATCGGCGTGAAGAACTTACGGTTGTCGGCTTCCTTGGCTGCGTAATAGCTGTAGTAGAGGTTCAGCGTGTCGGCCGAGAACGCGGCCTTCGTGCCCACATAGAGCTGGCCGTAGGTCAGCATGCCACCGTTGCCGCCTTCGGCTGCGGTGTTCTTCGTGTTGGGGGTGATGTGGATGTTGGGTTTCCACTGTGCCATCAGGTCGGCGGGCCATGTCATGTTGTAGGGTATGTTGATGTAGACGCTCTTCGGCAGGTCGGGATGGGTGACGATGTTGTGCAGGTCCCAGCCTTCCGTCTGCTTGTAGGCGGCCTGTGAGATGTAGGGCACGCTGACGGTGCGGTTCTTGTCGGCCTCGCGACCGCCAAAGGGATTTTTACGCCCAGAGCCACTGGTAGTGTTAAGCATGGTGTAGGGTGGCGCCACGCTGAGGCAGGTCATGTTCTGCAGGTTGTCGCAGTTGGCGAAGGGACAGCCGTAGAGGCCCTGCACCGAGCTGGGTAGGGTGAGCTGTGTCAGGGCCTTGCAGTTATCGAAGGCACTGCCCCAGATGTCGACGAGGCCCTCGTTGAGCTGCACGTCGGCTAAGCGCGTGCAGTTCTGGAAAGCGGCGTTGTAGATGTGCTCCATCGTCCCGGGCATGACCACCCGGCGCAGGTGGGTGCAGTTGGCGAAGGCATTGCTCTGGTTGATGTCGGTCTGGCCGTTGAACAGAATGTCAGTCAGCTCGTAGCAGTAGTAGCACAGGCTGGAATTGATGACCTTCAGCGTCGAGGGGAACTGGATATTCCAAAGCCCCGATTCTTTGTAGGCCTCATTGCCGATGCTCGTCACGCCCTCGGGGATGACAGCCTGGCGCAGGTTGTAGCAGCGATAGAAGGCACCGTTGCCAATGGTATTCATCGTGGCGGGCAACGTGACGCTGTTCAGGTTGTAGCACTGGTTGAAGGCGTTGTTGGGTAGGCTCTCCAGGTGGTCGGGCAGCACGACATAGCGCAGGTAGTAGTGGTTGCGGAACTGTGCATCGATGAAGCTGGTGTTCAGCACCTTGGCCATGTCCACCTCAATGAGGTTGGGGCAGCGGTCGCGCAGCGTCGTGAGGTCGGCATCGTTCAGCTGGCCCTCAATCTTGATGCGCTTTAGGTCGGCCAGATTGAAGTCGTTGCCTTTCTGAGCGAAGATCTCGTCGCCTAAGGTGCCGGGCTGCTCCACGGTGACGCTGAGCAGCGGGTACGACTGGCGGTCTTGTTCGTCCTCAAGGGCGATGAGGCGGTTCAGGGCCTGGTCGTCCGTCTCGGTGCTGACGGGGGAACCGCCAGCCGCACGGATGGCGTCGTCGAGCAGCTGGCGGTTGTAGGCGCGGCCGTTCTTGGCGGGTAGCTTCGTGTCCTTCGAGAGGTAGGTGACACGCCAGTGGTCCATGATGATTTGCGAAGAGCGGTCGGTGTCGGTCTTCTTCACGCCGATGGTCAGCTGACCGTTGGTGACGGCCACGACCAGGCTGTTCAGGTAGACGAAGGGATGGTGGGAGAGTGAGAAGACCGCCGATGTGCCGTCGTTGATGGCGGGCATGAAGGCTGTCGAGCCTTCGCCGGTGAAGTAGTTCATGCTGAGGCCCTGATACCAGCGGTAGCGGTTCTGGCCTGTCAGCGCGTCGTCGAAGATGGTCTTCAGCAGCACCTGCTGTCCGTTGGCATAGAGGTAGGAGGGGATGGTGCCACGCTCGGCCAGCAGCTGCTCAGCCATATTGGTCTTGTCGCTTACCTGGTCGTAGGCGTTCACCTGCACTAAGTAAAGGCCGTTGGGCAGGTTGTAGACGGTCTGCTCAAAGGTCTGAGCACTTTCATAGTTGCTCGTCCAGAGCACGCGGTTGCCCAGCACCTCGCCGCTGGCGTAGGGGCTGCAGCCCGTGAAGGTCCAGCCGTTGCGGTTGTCGTTGAACTCGGGGTTCTGCAGCTCTACCTCGCCGCCCACGGTCAGCGCCTTGGGGTTCTTCACGCTGATGCCCCAGAGGTAGGCCACCGCCCAGTCGTTGCGCTCGGGCCAGTGGTAGGTCAGCGTCAGCGTGTACTTGCCCTTCGGCATCGTGCGGGTCTGCACGATGTAGGTCATAGCGGTGTTGCGTCCCTTGTTCACCACGTTCAGCGTGGTGTCGGCCACGGCTGTGCCGCTGGCGTTGGTCAGCAGCACGTCGACGGAGGCTCCGCTGCGGTCGGTGCTCAGCTCGAACATCATATTATAATAGTCTGCCTTGGCATCGTTCTGCAACGTGTAGATGAGCTGGTCGTCGTTCAGCATGTTGTCCACGTAGGTCTTCGACGATGACTGGCTGAAGTGCTGCGCCGTGCTGCGACTGATTACCTGGCCCTGCGTCAGGTCGAAGGGGTTCTCGTCGGTCGTCGGGATGACAACGTCGTCGGCCAGGGCCACATTTGCCATGCAAAGAGCCAAGGCGGTGAGGAGGGTGGTAAAGGTTTTCATGTCTGTTATTTTTGTTTTAAGTATGAGCATCGTTGCCGCAAAGTTAGTGAAAAAGCGCTTTAGCGCCAACCCTCGCCTGCCTGTTTTTTGCCAGATTTTGATGAACTACCCCGTTTTTTTGATGAACTCTGTCCGTGTGAAAATAAATCATGGCGAAAGTTTGGCTCTTTCGCTTTTTTGACGTACTTTTGCAAGCAAGATTCACTATAGAATGATGCGTCTGAAGATACTATTCGTTTCTTTGTTGCTCGCACTGCCCATGATGGCGCAGGTGACGAGCACGCTGAGCTGTCGTCGCTACACCACGCAGGACGGCCTGCCGCAGATGCAGACGGAAACAATCTTCCAAGACGCGCGCGGATATATATATGTAGGGACGCTGTCAGGCTTCGTCCGCTTTGACGGCCGCACCTTCACGCCGTTCCTTAGTGGGCACCGCTGGAATATCGTCAGCTTTATGGAGTGTGGCGACGGGGTTCATCCCATGAGCTTCCGCCAGCACTGGCTCCTTGATGATGATGACTTAGACCTGCACCCGCTGGATGCCCAGGGGCGCTGGCTGCTGAACAACTTCAACAGCACCGACCTGCCTGGCGGCTACGTGCTGTTAGAGGATGAACAGGAAACACACCGCTGGGTGGCCAAGACCACCAACCTGCGTGACTTCGCTTTGGTGGCTGACCATGAGCTGCTCGACAAGATGCAGCCCGACCGCAAGCTGTACCTTGACGGCACCGACCTCTATGTGCCTACTGATGGGGGACTCTTCCGCCTCTCAACGGTGAGCAGCGCATCCCCACATCAAGTCGCAGCCGGCAATGGTTTCTATTCACTTTGTCGCCACGGTGACATCCTTTATGCCTTCGCTGAGGACGGCATCTACACCATTGAGGGCGACAGCGCCGTGCTGCGCACCCCCTTTAGTGACTGGCAGGCTGACTATGGACTCTTTGTGCGTCCCACTCAGGACGGGACGATGCTGATAGCCGATGCCCACAGCATCTATAGCTACGATGGCGCCAATGTCACTAAGCTGGCGGGTGGTTTCAACCTTGTCAAGGCGCTGTTCGTGGATCGCTGGGACCGCCTTTGGGTGGCCACCTATCAGGGGCTCTACTGCTTCTTCAACCGACACTTCATCAACCATAGCCTCGATGATAGTGACGATATTGCCCGTGGCATTGGTGCTATTGACATGGTTAAACCGTGTTCAACCGTGGCATCACTCTGTGAAAAACCGTGTTCAACCGTGGCCAATAGACCTCTGGCTCATCTGGTGCAGGGGACGCTGAACGGAAAGATTATCAGCGGCGGGCGCATCATCTATGATAATGCTGACGACTTCTTCCAGCCCAGTGCCGCCGTCATTGACAGCTGTGTCTATCTGGCCGGGCGCAGTGACATAGCCTGTGTTCACGACAGCACCGTGAGATGGCTGGGAATGCCCTTCGAGCGCTATCAGTTTGTGGCCGAGGCCCAGGGCCGTCTCATTATCGGCACGCGTCAAGTGGTTGCTGTCTACGACCCCGCCACGGAGCACCTTGACACCTTGTCCACCGACATCCGCCACCCTTGGTGTGCCGCCGCCGACGCTGAGGGCCGTCTCTATGTGGGCAGCACCTTCGGCTTGTTTCGTCTGTCACTGTATGATGGTGCCAACCAAAGCGCTGAGCAGGTGCCCTTTCCCCAGAAGCTTATCGTCTCAACAATGGAAGCCGACCAGCGCGGCACGGTGTTCTTCGCCTCAGGCGACTCGCTGTTCCTCATCCGAAAGGGGCAGGTGCAGGAGCTGAACAGCCAGATGCCGCAGCTCAGCGGCCACGAAGTGCGCTCCATCCATGTGTCGCCTAAGGGCTATCTGGTGGTGGCTACCCTCGACGGTCTCTTCGTGTGTCGTGTCAGCGACGACTATCGTCTCAGTGACGTCTCCTTCTTCAATCATCTCAATGGCTTTACCATCGTAGAGCCGCAGATGGCGCGTATGGCCGAGGACAGCTCAGGCACCGTCTACATGTGTGGACTGGAGCAGATGGCCTCCTTCCGGCCCGCCGAGCTGGTGGCCGAAGCTCAGACAGACACGTTTATTGCGCCGCCCCTGCGCTGGTGGCAGCATTGGTGGGTGTGGGTCATCGGCGCACTGCTGCTGAGTGGAGTGGTAGGACTGCTGACGTGGCGGATTGAGAAGCAGCGCAGCCGTCGCAAGCTGTTGCGTCTGCAGCGCCAGAAGCAAGAGCGTGAGCAACTCATTCAGACCATCCGTGAGGAAGCCATGAAAGCTACTGAGACGACCCTGTCGCGTGACATCATGAAGATGACCGAGCCCTCTGACGTCCCGCAGCGGCTGACGGTGCGCACGGCCAGCGGCACACTGACGGTGGCTGTCAATGACATTGTCTATCTGAAGGCTGACGGCAACTACACACAGCTGGTCACCTTCCACAGCAGCGACCTGGTGTTACAGGGCCTGGGCGCTTTGGCAAAGCAAATCAGTGCGCCCCACTTTGTGCGAGCCGACCGCAGCACCGTGGTCAACATCAGCTTTATCAGCCGTCTCAATGCCACGGAGCACCAATGCTGTTTCCGCTCGCCCGATGGCTCCGAGCTAAGCACCACATTGTTGCAACCCGCCTTCAAACGATTGGCCGATATCCTCTAATCTCTAATCTCTCACCTCTTACCTCTTACCTCTCACCTCTCACCTCACACCTCACACCTCTCACTCCTCACCCCTCACGCATGAACACTTGGAAAACTAATCTTGAAGAGACAAAGCAACGTTACATTGACTGGTGGAACCACAAAGGCGTTATATTAAATATGTGGGAACACTTTCAGCAGGGTGTCACGCCCCTTGCTGATGTGCCCATGCCCGAACCGCCACGTGACCTGAACCAGCGGTGGTTCGACCCGGAGTGGCGTGCCCGTTACCTTGACTGGTATGTGGCCCACTCTTGTCTGAAGGCCGACATCCTGCCCGTAGCCAACACGCAGTTAGGGCCAGGCTCGCTGGCAGCCATCCTCGGTGGTGTGCTGGAGGGCGGCGAGGACACCATCTGGATTCATCCCGCCCCCGTGCCCGCCGGTCCTTCCGGAAACACCGTGCCCGCCGGTCCTTCCGAAAACAGCGTGCTCGGCGGTTCTCCCGCTGAGTCCATCGTCTTCGACCCCTCAAAGCCCAACTGGCTCCTGCATAAGGAGCTGCTCAAGGCCTGCAAGGAGCGTGCACAGGGCCACTACTACGTGGGCATGCCCGACCTGATGGAGGGCCTCGACGTGCTGGCCGCCCTGAAGGGCACCGACAAGGTGCTGCTCGACACGGTGATGCAGCCCGAGGTGCTGGAGCGGCAGGTGCAGCAGGTCAACGACATTTACTTCCGGGTCTTTGACGAGCTATACGACATCATCCGCGAGGGTGACGAGATGGCCTTCTGCTATTTCTCATTGTGGGCACCAGGAAAGGTGACGAAGCTTCAGAGTGACATCTCAACCATGATTAGCCAGGAGGACTACCGCCGTTTCGTGCAGCCCTTCATACGTGAGCAGTGTCAGCGCATCCCCTATACACTCTACCACCTTGATGGCGTCGGTGCCATGCATCATCTTGACGCCCTTCTGGAGATTGACGAGCTGGACGCCATACAATGGACGCCAGGGGTAGGCCAGCCCCAAGGCGGCAGTGCGAAGTGGTACGACCTCTATCGTAAGATTCTCTCGCATGGCAAGAGCATCATGGCGTGCTGGGTGACGCTCGACGAGCTGCGCCCCTTGCTCGATGCCATCGGCACTGACGGCGTCCACCTCGAGATGGACTTCCACAGTGAGCCAGAGGTGGAGCAGGCCATGGAGATAGTGGAGAAATGCAAAGCCGGTAGCCCCACCCCCGGCCCCTCCCATAAGGGAGGGGAGTGTTTAGACCTGCTGTCAGATGACGTGGCAGACCGCCAGGTAGAAGACATCATCCAGACAGTAGAGCAGCATGTGCATCGTGAACAGCATGCAGAACTATCTACTCCCCTCCCTACAAGGGAGGGGCCGGGGGTGGGTCTTCCGGTGTTTGGTCACCGTCTCCTCCTTCTCGACGGTGCCATGGGGACGATGATTCAGCAGTATCAGCTGCGTGAGGAGGACTTCCGGGGAGCGCGTTTTGCCACGCATCCCACTGATTTGAAAGGCTGCAACGACGTGCTGTCGCTGACAGCGCCGTTCATCGTCCGCGACATCCATCGCAAGTATCTTGCCGCCGGTGCCGACATCATTGAGACCAATACCTTTAACGCCCAGCGCATCTCCATGGGCGACTATGGCCTGCAGGACCATGTGCGTGACATCAACCTTGCTGCCGCCCGCCTTGCCCGCCAGTGTGCTGACGAGTTTTCCTCGTCAGCCAACCCCTCGTCAGCCAAGCCCTCGACAGCCAAGCCCCGCTACGTAGCGGGAAGCATCGGTCCCACCAGCCGCACACTGTTGAGTGAAGAGCTCATCCCCTCTTCACTGAAAGCTGCCTACGAGGAACAGATACAGGCATTGGACGATGGCGGTGTGGACCTGCTGCTCATTGAGACCATCTTCGATGTGAATGTGGCGCGTATTGCCATTGAGGCGGCCCGCACCGTAGCCCCTCAGTTGCCTATCATGCTCAGCTTCAGCGTGAGTACGCCCGACGGCCATAACATGATGGGGCAGAACATCGTGGAATTTGTGGAAGAGATGCTCATAGAGAATGGCGTCATCAAGGCAGACAATCCCATTGTCTCCATCGGTTTGAATTGTGTGTCAGATATTGCCTCGATGACGCCGCTTGTTACCAGTCTTTCCCGCTATGGCAGGTGTGTCAGTCTCTATCCCAATGCCGGACAGCCTGATGCCAATGGCCGCTATACGAAAACGCCAGAGAGCCTGTTGGGCGACCTGTGGCCCCTGCTTGAGGGGCACTGCCTGGATATCGTTGGCGGCTGCTGTGGTACCACCGACCAGCACATTGCCCTCTTGGCAAGAGCCATTGAGCCTGTGCCAGGCGTGAGGCTGTCCCCATTAAAGGCAAAGGGGCAGCAGACCCAACAGACCCACCCCCGGCCCCTCGGACCCACCCCCCGGCCCCTCCCTTGTAGGGAGGGGAGTGGCTACTCTCAAGGCGGAGAAGCAGTGACAGAACTATCTACTCCCCTCCCTATAAGGGAGGGGCCGGGGGGTGGGTCTGAGGGGTCTGCTTGGGGTGGGTCTTCTCTCTTCTCCGCTATCCTCAATGGTAAGAGCGATGACGCTGTCGCTGCTACCCATGCCGCCATAGCTGATGGCGCTGAACCGCAGGTGCTCATCAACGAGCAGATGATAGGTGCCATGAGTGAGGTGGGGCGGCGCTTCCAGGAGGGCAAAGCCTTCGTGCCCCAGCTGCTGATGGCAGGCCGGGCGATGAAGGCAGCGCTGCATGAGTTGCAGCCGCTGATGGCAGGAAAGGAACGGACGTCACTGGGCAAGGTGGTCATCGGCACGGTGAAGGGCGACCTCCACGACATCGGCAAGAACCTGGTGGCCTCTATGCTTGAAGGCTGTGGCTTCGAGGTCGTCAACATTGGCATTGATGTCTCGGCTGATGCGTTCATCGAAGCCGTCAGGCAGAACCAGCCCGACATCCTGTGCATGTCGGCCCTGTTGACCACAACCATGGGCTATATGAAAGAGGTCATCGATGCCCTTGAGCGGGCGGGCATCCGTCAGCAGGTGAAGGTGATGGTGGGCGGGGCTCCCGTCACGCAGCGCTTTGCCGACGAGATAGGTGCCGACGGCTATAGTGACAATGCCAACTCGGCCGTCACGGTGGCCAAGCAGCTGCTGGGGGTGAGAAGTGAGAAGTGAGAGGTGAGAGGTGTGAGTTTACCTCTTTTGGCGCTTATAACACTGCTTGAAATCGCATAGTCCGCAGGTGTAGTCCAGCCTGCGGACTTCTTTTCCCAGACCGATGATGCCACTCACCGACTTGATGGGCACCATCAGTGAGCTGTCGGTGAGCGTCACGCCACAGGTCTGTCCGCCGAAGAGCGGGAAGAGCTGTTGCTGCTCAGCGACGTGCCACCCGCAGTAGCCTGGTGAGAAACGGTTGGTGTGGTGCCAGCCCAGCTTGTCGATGCTCAGCTGCAGGCTTTCCTCCATCCTGTCGGCGCATTTCTCAGCGATGATGCTGCCTAAGGCATCGGCAATGAAGAGGCGGACCATGTCGCCATCATCCTTTAGCCGTTGCAGATAGGCGTCGTATTCTTTGCCACTTGTGCAGATGAACAGGGCGTAGGCTTCCGACCCACGTAGCTGGCCTGTGATGATGGGGCCCAAGTGGAAGGCAGGCAGATGGCTCACCACGGTATAGCAGAACTGCGGGCGCATCAGCGGGCGTGCCGCTTCCATCACAGCCAGCGTCTCGCGCTGCGTCTGCTCATCGGGCATGGCACTGCCATAGCCCATCTGCGCGTAGACATCGGCTGGAGACAGGGCGAGGTCGGAGAAGGAGAGAACGGCGTGGGTCATGGGGTTGATGGGAGGGCTGGGGCTTCTGGGGCTTCTGGGAGTTCTGGGAGCTCTGGGAGGGCTGGGAGTACTGGGGCTGCTGGGACTAATGGGAGTTCTGGGACTAATGGGAGAGCTGGGACTGGTGGGATAGGGCGGCGAAGAAGGCGTCGATGTTGGACAGGGGGGTGTGGGGCGGGGTGTCACAGCCGCTGCTTAGCACGAAGTTAGGGTAGGGACGCATCTGTGCTAGCAGCTCGCTGACGGCGTGGCGCATCTGTTCCGGCGTGCCGTCCTTGAACAGCGAGACTGGGTCGATGTTGCCCATGGCAAGGGCAGTGGGCGGCACCTCACTGATGACCTCCTCCATGCGACATTTGTTGCCGAAGTGATAGGCGGCGGCACCGGTGGCCACCATTGCCTGTGTGCAGTGGCCGGTGTTGCCGCAGTTGTGCAGGATGACCATGAATGTGTCGTCCTGTACCTCCTCCACGATGCGCCTGACATACTGCGAGGAGAACGTGTGGCAGTCATCGTTTGACAGCAGACCGGCGGCAGGCTCGGCCATCAGCACGCCATTGGCTCCCGTCAGCTTCAGTGCCTGACAATACTTGGCAATGAACTGCGTACATTTGTCTATCAGCATGTGTGCTGCCTCGGGCTGCTCGTAAATCAGCACCATGATGTCCGACATGTCAAAGAGCCGACCGGCCAGCGAGAAGGGCCCGATGCAGCCTGCAAAGAAGACCTTCTCCATGCCCCTCCCTGACGGGAGGGGAGAGGTGGCTTTTCCTGCTTGCAGGGCTTTGGCAATTAGGAGATTGGCCTTCAGGTATTCGGGCACGCGGCCGGCATGCAGCGACGGCACCTGCAGCCGACGGATGTCGTCGGCACTGCTCAGCAGTCGCCCGCTGACGGCAGGCACCGCCTCGTCGCTGAAAGTCACCGTGGCACCGAAGGCCTCAGCCTCTACGGTCAGGTCCATGATGGTGCAGGCCGCGGCACTGGGGTACATCCCTGCCAGACTGATGACAGCCTCGGCATGGATGCGGCCGTCGCTGACGGCCTGGCGCACACTATGGCCACGCAGCTCAATGCCTGGGTGGGTCATCACTGGCACTGCCAGCACTTCCTTGTTCTGGATGACGTCGGCCACCCACTGATTCATGTTTTTCTTCATGGGAGTTCTGGGGCTACTGGGAGTTCTGGGAGTTCTGGGAGTTCTGGGGCTACTGGGAGTTCTGGGAGTTCTGGGGCTACTGGGAGTTCTGGGAATTCTGGGAATTATAAGTGCTTTTTGGGGTAGAGGGCGTCCCACCATGAGGGGTCGTCCTTCAGCCAGCGCTGGAACCAGGCCATCTGCGTGGCTAACCACTTCTCGCGCTTGCCATAGTCGAGGATATGGTGGTTCTCACCTTCCACCTCCACCAGTGCCACCTCGCGGCCTAAGAGCTTCAGGGCTGTGAACATCTGCAGGCTCTCGATGAGCGGCACGTTGGTGTCGGCGTTGCCGTGCAGCAGCAACAGCGGCGTGTGAATCTTGTCGGCGTTGAACAGCGGGCTCTGGTCAACATACAGCTGTCGGTGGCTCCAGGGATAGCTGTTGGCCATGCTCACCTCGCTGTAGTTGTAGCCCCAATAGCCCTCGCCCCAGTAGCTGGTGTGGTTG
>CAMVKN010000060.1 GCA_947168045.1 uncultured Prevotellaceae bacterium | reverse complement strand
TCATGTATGCTAAACTCGCATGGGTTTATGCAAAAGGAATCTGCGGCTTCCGTCGCAAAGTTTATGACCTCAAGTTTGTCCATGATGACAACATGTGGTACATCGATATGCCTTGGCCTGGCGATCGATACAACCTCGCTATGGTTGCAGGCTCCAATCATCTGCTGACCTTTCTTGACACGAAGAAAGAGAATCGCGTACGCGTGTTGGTTCGTCCGTTCAAGAAGAAACTCACAAGCATGAATGGCTACTTCGAGTGTGTGAAGCAGTATTCTGGACTTTTCGCAGGAGCGACTTATAAGGTGAATGGCCTTGAAGGTTTCACTAAGGAAATATGGATTTGCCCTGTAACCCTTACCGTCCTTGGACACTATCCACAGTATATCTACATTAAGCAGATGTCCATAGGATAATTGGAGAATTAAAACAAATACTAATCATCTTTACTCTCGCGCAGAGCCGCAGAGTCAGGCATAGTGTCCCGTGCAACCTGCACGCACACAGCGCGTCCATACATGGATTTTTTTTGCTTTTAGGGTGTCAGGGTGACAGAACCCCTTTGTATAAAGGGGCTGCACCCTGCTTTCGAGGGTGACAAGGGTGACAGGAGGGTGACAGGTGTTTGCGGAAACAGCACACTTTTCGCCTCTGTACAAACTCGTTGATAGCGTTTTTTTGCCACACTTTACGGTGCTGTAGCAAGCGATGGCTGACATGAGGATGGCCATAACAAGAGCCACAAGCCGAGATAGCGTTAAATTCTCTCGAGAATTTGAGGCTAACTCCATGCCTTTTTCCAATATCTCATGGAGATAATTCCGTATCTCATGAAGATAATTTCATAACTCGGCCACTTATTATAGCCATTCGATAGCTGTCACCCTCCTGTCACCCTTGTCACCCTCAAAAACAGGGTGCAGCACCAGTGTTTATCGGCGTTCTGTCACCCTGACACCCTAAAAACGAAAATTCTTAGTACGGGAAAACGTACCGGGCCTTACCGCGCCCGATACTCACCCAGTATCTTCAGGTCGCGCGTCAGGGGGATGATGGCATCGACGGACTGGCGATAGCGGGTGAGGTCGTTATAGGTGACGTCGACGTAGAACAGATACTCCCACTCACGCCCGATGATGGGCAGCGACTGTATCTTTGTCAGGTTGATCTTATAGAACGACAGGATGGCAAGAACGGCCGAGAGCGAGCCTTCCTCGTGGGGCAACGCAAAGACGATGCTCGACTTGTTGGTCTCTACCAGCGGGCGCAACATGTCGGCCTTCTGCTGAGCTGAGCACACCAGAAAACGGGTGAAGTTGTGCTTGTTGTCCTCGATGCCGTCCTCAAGCACCTTCAGCCCGTAGAGGCGCGCCGCCTCAGCATGGCAGATGGCGGCCCACCCATGATGGTTGCCCTCGGCAATCATCTTTGCGGCGCCGGCGGTGTCGTCGGCCTCCACCACCCTGAGCTGCTGATGCTGAGCCAGATAGTGGCGCGTCTGCATCAGTGCCACGGGATGCGAGTGCACCTCGGTGAGCGTGTCCCAGCTGTCATCGGGCAGACAGCAGATGCTGTGCGTGATGTGCAGCTTATGCTCACCCACGACGGTAGTGCCCGAGTCGCGCAGCAGCTCATAGTTGTGTAACAACGAACCCGCAATGGTATTCTCGATGGCGACCATGCCGATGACGGTGGGGTCGTGATGGATACTTTCGAACACCTGTTCGAAGGTCTGGCAGCAGATGAGCTGCAACTGTTCACCGCTGAAATACTGGTGAGCGGCAATGTCATGGAACGAGCCAACCTCGCCCTGTATAGCTATTCTTTTCATGTCTGTTTGTATGCAAAAATAGAGTTTTTTCAACAATTCAGCAAATAAAGCGCAAAGATTTTGAACGATTTGTCGATTATTAGGAAAAATATGTATACCTTTGCGCCTGCTTTACATTATTATATTATGGAAGAAGAGAAAGAACTGCAACCGCTAAGAATCATTGGCACACCCAAGCGCAAGGATGGCAGATATGTTCTCGATGAGTTCGCCATACTGAACAGGGAGTGTGGGTGGATTTGCCCTCGATGCAACAACGAAGTGCGCATCTGCCCTACGAAGGCTGGCGAACAGTCGTTCACGTGCAAGTCGTGCAACGCCACCTTTGTGGTGCGTGTCGATGCCGAGGCCGACACCTTCTTGGTTGACAAGAAGAAGAAACTCACGTCGGGCGCCGCTGCCATTGGCGCTGCCGCTGGTGCTGCCGCCGTCAAGGTGGCTTCGAACATCGCCCAGCAGCAGCCTGCTGTGAAGCCCGCCAGCGGCATTCTGCTGATGCCGGAAGAGGAGCCCAAGAAGCCCGTACAGGACAAGCCTGGGCTGTCTGAAGCAAAGGCCAGCCAGCACGAGATTGGTACCGACGACAACGAGACGCTGATGGTGACGCCGCCCAAGGGCAAGGAGTCGGCATCGTCGCAGACGGAGACGGCAGGCATCTTGCAGTGGGGCGGTTTCTTCAGCCGCAAGCGCCACACCCTGCGCGAAGGGGCTAACATCATAGGCCGCAAGGACACCAACAGCCCTTCGGACCTGGAGTTCGACGACCCGGAGATGAGTCGCCGCTCGGTGAAGATTGACGCCATTCCCGACGGCAACGGCCACCACACCTTCACCATCACCGTGCTCAAGGCCCTCAACCCCGTCACCCTGAACGGACAGAGAATTGAGCAGGGCAGCAGCTTCCGCCTGAACCATAACGACGCCATCGTCATGGGAAAGACAAGCCTCACCTTTAAGAATCCACAGCAAAGCAAAGCTTAGAATAACTATGAACAAAATCGTTAGGAAAGAACAATTCTCCGAGAAGGTGTTCCTCTTTGAAATGGAGGCACCCCTCATTGCCAAGAGCCGTAAGGCCGGCAACTTCGTCATCGTCCGCGTAGACAAGAAGGGCGAGCGCATGCCTCTGACCATTGCCGGGGCCGACATCGAGCGCGGTACCATCACGCTGGTAGTCCAGATGGTGGGCCTGTCGTCGAAGAAGCTTTGCGCCCTGAACGAGGGCGACTACGTGGCCGACATCGTGGGTCCCCTTGGCAACCCCACCCGCATTGAGAAATATGGCACCGTGGTGTGTGCCGGCGGCGGACTGGGCGTGGCCCCGATGCTGCCCATCATACAGGCGCTGAAAAAGGCGGGCAACCGCGTGCTCAGCGTCATGGCCGGACGCTCGAAGGACCTCATCATCCTGGAAGACAAGGTGCGCGAGAGCTCTGACGAGGTCATCATCATGACCGACGACGGCAGCTACGGCGAGAAAGGCGTGGTGACCGTGGGAATGGAGAAGTTCTTCGAGCAGGAGCACGTCGACAAGGTGTTTGCCATCGGACCGCCCATCATGATGAAGTTCTCGAACCTCACGGCACAGAAGCACGGCATACCGTGCGAGGTGTCGCTCAACACCATCATGGTCGACGGCACTGGCATGTGCGGTGCATGCCGACTAACCATCGGCGGCAAGACACGCTTCGTGTGCATCGACGGTCCTGAGTTCGACGGCGCCCTGGTTGACTGGGACGAGATGTTCAAGCGCATGGGTACGTTCAAGCGCGCCGAGCAGGATGAGCTGGAGCACTACGAGGAGCACATCACTGCCTCCACAAGTCCCTCCAAAGATGGGGATGTTCAAGCACATCACTCCGCGTCTGCATCTAACCAAACACCTCCTCCTTCAGAGGGGCTTGGGGAGGCCACCGACCGCAACGCCGAGTGGCGTAAGGAGCTACAGAAGAGCATGAAGCCCAAGGAGCGCACACAGATAGAGCGCGTCGTCATGCCCGAGCTGGACCCTGTCTACCGCGCCACCACCCGCACCGAAGAGGTGAACATTGGCCTGACGAAGGAGATGGCCATGCAGGAGGCCAAGCGCTGCCTGGACTGCGCCAAGCCCAGCTGCATGGAGGGATGTCCTGTCAACATCGACATTCCCTCATTCGTCAAGAACATCGAGCGCGGACAGTTCCTCACTGCCGCAAAGGTGCTGAAGAACACCTCGTCACTGCCCGCCGTCTGCGGCCGCGTCTGTCCGCAGGAAAAGCAGTGTGAAAGCAAGTGCATCCACCTGAAGATGAACTCCAAGCCCGTGGCCATCGGCTATCTGGAGCGCTTCGCTGCCGACTACGAGCGCGAGAGCGGCAACATCAGCCTGCCCGAGATAGCACCTGCCAACGGCATCAAGATTGCCGTGGTGGGCTCGGGCCCCGCCGGACTGAGCTTTGCCGGCGACATGGTGAAGCTGGGCTACGACGTCTATGTGTTTGAAGCCCTGCACGAGATTGGCGGTGTGCTGAAATATGGCATCCCTGAGTTCCGTCTGCCCAATAAGATTGTCGACGTGGAGATTGACAACCTGGCCAAGATGGGCGTCCACTTCCAGACTGACGTCATCGTGGGCAAGACCATCAAGGTGGAGCAGCTGGAGGAGCTGGGCTTCCGGGGCATCTTCGTAGGTAGCGGCGCCGGACTGCCGAACTTCATGAACATTCCTGGCGAAAATGCCATCAACATCATGTCGAGCAACGAGTACCTGACACGCGTGAACCTGATGGACGCCGCCAACCCCGCCACCGACACGCCGCTGAACCCGGCGAAGAACGTGCTCGTGGTGGGCGGTGGCAACACGGCCATGGACAGCTGCCGCACGGCCAAGCGCCTGGGGGCTGACGTCACGCTGGTCTACCGCCGCTCGGAGGTGGAGATGCCGGCACGTCTGGAGGAGGTGAAGCACGCCAAGGAAGAGGGCATCCACTTCCTGACGCTCCACAACCCCATCGAGTACATTGCCGACGAGCAGGGCGCCGTGAAGCAGGCCGTGCTACAGGTCATGGAGCTGGGCGAGCCTGACGCCAGCGGACGCCGAAGCCCTGTGCCCGTGGAGGGCAAGACGGTGACGCTCGACGTGGACCAGGTCATCGTGGCCGTGGGTGTGAGCCCCAACCCGCTGGTACCCAAGAGCATCGAGGGACTGGAGCTGGGTCGCAAGAACACCATCGTGGTCAGCGAGCAGATGCAGTCTTCGCGCCCGGAAATCTTCGCTGGTGGCGACATCGTGCGTGGTGGTGCTACCGTCATCCTGGCCATGGGCGACGGACGGCGCGCAGCACAGCACATGCACCAGCACCTGCAGGCTGTTTAGTTTCTCGTGGGGCTTCGGAGGCTCTCGGAGATTTTCGGAGGTACGGAGATTTTCGGAGGTACGGAGGTACGTGGGTACGGAGGTACGAGAATAGTTTTAGCATTGAATGACATAGAAAAAGGTTGCCCGTTTGGACAACCTTTTTTGTGCGTATAAACTATTCTCGTACCTTCGTACCTCCGTACCTTCGTACCTCCGAAGTTTTCCGAGAGCCTTCGAAGACTAATCAGCGTTATTCTCAGGACGCAGCTGACGCACCACGGCACCAGCCTGCCACATCTCCTGGTTGCGCATGGCTTCCAGTTCCTTCTCCAGTCCGGCACGATAGTCGGGCTTCGAGTTGGAGTCGATGCTGATTTGTGCCTCGATGCCGCTCTTCACTGAGAGGTAGAGCCACTCCATGACGGGCTTGATGGCATCGTGGAAACGGGGAGCCCAGTCGAGGGCGCCGCGCTGTGCGGTCGTCGAGCAGTTGGCATACATCCAATCCATGCCTTTGGCGCCAAAGAGCGGGCCAAGGCTCTGGGTCAGCTCCTCAACGGTCTCGTTGAAGGCCTCCGAGGGTGAGTGTCCGTGCTCGCGCAGCACTTCATATTGAGCCAGCAGCAGTCCCTGGATGGCACCCATCAGAGAGCCACGCTCACCGGTGAGGTCAGAGGTAGCCTCGCGCTCGAAGGTGGTCTTGAAGAGATAGCCGGCACCGATGCCAATGCCGAAGGCAATGGTCTTCTCCTCAGCCTTTCCGCTGGCGTCCTGATAGACGGCATACGAGCAGTTCAGGCCACGGCCCTCGCAGAACATCGTGCGCAGGCTGGTGCCTGAGCCCTTCGGAGCCACGAGGATGACGTCGACATCCTTCGGGGGCACAACACCTGTGCGGTCGCTCCAGTTGATGGCAAAGCCATGGCTGTAGTAGAGCGTCTTGCCCGGCGTGAGGTGCTGCTTGATGGTGGGCCACACCTGAATCTGTCCGGCGTCGGAGAGAAGCATACACAGGATGGTGCCCTTCTGGGCGGCCTCCTCAATGCTGAAGAGCGTCTTGCCCGGCACCCAGCCGTCGGCAACAGCCTTCTCGTAGGTCTTGCCCTGACGCTGGCCAACGATGACGTTGAAGCCATTATCGCGCAGGTTGCAGGCCTGGCCAGGTCCCTGGATGCCATAGCCGATGACGGCGATGACCTCATCCTTCAATACTTCACGTGCTTTCTCGAGTGAGAACTCCTTGCTGGTGACCACGGTCTCGATGACGCCACCAAAATTCATTTCTGCCATAATTGCAAATGGTTTTTTAATGGTTGAACTTTTCTCCTTGTAACCATGCCCGACCTTCTCGAGGACAGGACGCCTGGTGCTAACCACCGTCTTCTTTTCGGTTCCAAAACGCCAGCTACACGAGATGGCGACGAGAGATTGTTTTTTCGGAGTGCAAAGGTATCAATATGTTACGAAATAACCAAATTTTCTGCCACCTTTTCTTATGTAATGCAGAAATTCTTATCATTCGTCGCATCTACCCCTGCTTCTGACTCGTAGTCATGCGTCAATTCCAGCAGCCGCACCTCGGCGTTGGTCATGCGGGTGACCTGGTTCATCTTGCAACCATGGTATACGGCTTGCACCGCCTTGTTGATGATGCCATGTCCCACGGCCAGCACCGTCTGGTTGGGGTACGTATTATATATATAATGTAGGAAGCGACGGGCGCGGTCCAGCAGATGGTCGAGACTCTCCACATTGTCAGGCCAGGGCAGGCCCTTCAGGTCGGGTATGTAGCGGCCAGTGAAGTCGCCCCAGTCGCGCTCGCGCAACAGCGGCGTGGTGACAACGCTGATGCCGTGCGGCTGAGCCACGATGCAGGCCGTGTCGTAGGAGCGCTTGAGGTCGCTGGACACAAAGGCATCGACGTGGCGGTCGGCCCATTCGTCGCGTACCGCCTCGGCCTGTTGTCTACCCATGTCGTTCAGCTCGCCTTGCACCTGCCCCTGCATAATCTGGCGCGCATTGTCAACGGTCTCGCCGTGACGCATCAAATACAGCTTAACCATCACATCAATAATTAAGCATTATGCATTAAGCATTGAGCATTAAGCATTATGCATTAAGCATTACCCCACCACACTTCCGGGTCTCACCTCCTTGGTGGTGGTGACCACGCTGAGGCTCTCGTCGGCATCGACGGCGCTCAGAATCATACCCTGACTCTCGATGCCCATCATCTTGCGTGGGGCGAAGTTGGCCACGAAGAGGATGCGCTTGCCGATGAGCTCGGCAGGATTCTCGTAGTACTGGGCAATGCCTGAGCAGATGGTGCGGTCAGTGCCCGTACCGTCGTCGATGGTGAACTGCAGCAGCTTCTTCGACTTCTTCACCGCCTGGCAGTCCTTGACCAGACCGACGCGGATGTCAAGCTTCTCGAAGGTCTCGAAAGGAACGAAGTCCTTAAAAGCCTCCCCAAGCCCCTCCGAAGGAGGGGGTGTCTGGTTACCTGAAGAGGCGGCCATAGAAGGGTTGTTAACTATCTTAACATCCCCTCCTTGGGAGGGGCTTGGGGAGGCTTTCATTGCCTCCAGCTTGTCGAGCTGCTTCTGGATGGCCTCGTCCTCAATCTTCTCGAAGAGCAGCTGCGGCTCGTTCAGCTGGTGACCGGCGAGCAACAGGTCGGTGTCGCCCAGCTGTTCCCAGTCCAGGTCCTGCTTGTTGATGAGCGAGCGCAGACGGTTGCTGCTGAAGGGCAGGAACGGGCCAAAGGCGATGCTGAGGTTGGCCACTATCTGCAGGCAGATGTTCAGGATGGTCTCGCAACGCTTCGGGTCGTTCTTCCACACCTTCCACGGCTCGCACTCGGTGATGTAGCGGTTGCCGATACGGGCCAGGTTCATGGCCTCGAACTGTGCATCGCGGAACTTGAACTGCTCCAGCAGTGTCTCCACCTTTGTCTTCACATCCCTGAACTCAGCGATGGCAGCCTTGTCCACGTCGAGCAGCTCGCCACAGGCGGGCACCACCCCACCCCAGTATTTCCATGTCAGCTGCAGTGCGCGATTCACGAAGTTGCCATAGACGGCGACCAGCTCATTGTTGTTGCGGTCCTGGAAGTCCTTCCATGTGAAGTTGTTGTCCTTCGTCTCGGGCGCATTGGCGGTGAGCACATAGCGCAGCACATCCTGCTTGCCGGGGAAATCCACCAGGTACTCATGCAGCCAGACGGCCCAGTTGCGCGAGGTGGAAATCTTGTCGTTCTCAAGGTTCAGGAACTCGTTGGCCGGCACGTTGTCGGGCATGATATAACCACCATGGGCCTTCATCATCACGGGGAAGATGATGCAGTGGAACACGATGTTGTCCTTGCCGATGAAGTGCACCAAGCGTGTGTCCTCATCCTGCCACCACTGCTGCCAGCTGCCCCAGCGCTCGGGGTCACGCTCACACAGCTCCTTCGTGTTCGAGATGTAGCCTATCGGGGCATCGAACCACACATAGAGCACCTTGCCTTCAGCACCTTCGACGGGCACGGGGATGCCCCAGTCCAGGTCGCGCGTCATGGCACGGGGCTGCAGGTCCATGTCGAGCCAGCTCTTGCATTGGCCGTACACGTTGGGGCGCCACTCCTTGTGCTCCTCCAGAATCCACTGTTTCAGCCACTCCTGATATTCGTTCAGCGGCAGGTACCAGTTCTTCGTCTCCTTCAGCACCGGCGTAGAGCCGCTGATGGTCGACTTCGGGTTAATCAGCTCCGTTGGACTCAGGTCGCGTCCACACTTCTCGCACTGGTCGCCGTAAGCACCCTGATTGTGGCAATGGGGGCACTCGCCAGTGACGTAACGGTCGGCCAGGAACTGCTTGGCCTCCTCGTCATAGAGCTGCGTCGTCGTCTCTTCCGTCAGTTTTCCCTCGTCGTAGAGCTTGCGGAAGAAGTCGGAAGCAAACTGATGGTGCGTCTTGCTCGTCGTCCGCGAGTAGATGTCGAAGGAGATGCCAAAGTCCTCAAAGGAGTTCTTAATCATATTGTGGTAGCGGTCCACCACGTCCTGCGGGGTGACGCCCTCTTTGCGCGCCCTGATGGTGATGGGCACGCCATGCTCGTCGCTGCCGCCAATGAACAGCACATCGCGTTTCTTAGACCTGAGGTAACGCACGTAGATGTCGGCCGGTACATAGACGCCGGCCAGATGTCCGATATGTACACCACCGTTGGCATAGGGCAAGGCCGACGTCACGGTGATACGCTTGTAAGTTTTTTCGCTCATGATTATCTTCAGTTATGATTCGTTATTTTCATTTAGGCTGCAAAATTACTAATTTTCAGCGAATACCCCAAAAACACACAGCACATTTTTCTCATAACAACTCCAACAGCTGGCCGAAGTGGTCTATCTGCACCATGTGTTCATGTTCGAAGTGGTCGTGATGTTCCAGCTGCCAGGTGACATGGAAGGGGATGTAGACGGCTTGGCAACCGATGGCCAGCGCCGGGGCGATGTCGCTCTTCAGCGAGTTACCCACCATGAGCATCTCTTCAGGATGGACACCAAGCTTGCGGCAGAGCTCACGAAACTCAGGCTCGCCCTTGTCGCTGGTAATCTCAACATGGTCAAAGAAATGCGCCAGCCCTGACCGCTGCAGCTTGTGCTCCTGGTCAAGCAGCTCGCCCTTGGTGAAGACGACGAGACTTGAGAGGTGAGAGGTGAGTGGTGAGAGGTGAGAGGTGAGAGGTGAGAGGTGAGAGGTGAGAGGTGAGATTTGGTTGCGCAGGGTGCGTAGCGTCTCTTCCACCTCTGGCAACGGGGTGCAGGGAAACTCCAGCAGCGTGTAGCATTGCTGCAGGATGTCGTTGATGGTGGCGGCAGGCATCTGATGGTTGCTGACACGCATAGCGGTCTCCAGCATCGACAGGGTGAAGGCCTTCACGCCATAGCCCAGCAGCCGCATGTTCTTCCTCTCAGTGGCAAAGAGCTCAAGGGCGGCCGTCTCGCGGTCGACCCATGGCGTGAGCTCATCGTACAGACGCTGCATCACCACCTCAAAGTGGCCCTGACAGTCCCAAAGGGTGTCGTCGGCATCGAAGGCGATGACACGTATTTTCTCAGCATTCATTCTATTCTTCTTCATAGATGCTGAACACGGCGGGCAGCGACGACAGCTGTATCTCTTCGCGCCGGTCAGCATCAGAGTTAAACTTGATATACCACGATGGTGGCAGTGTGGTCCACGCTGAGTCGGCCACGGCAGGAACGACGTCGGCAGGGGTGATGGTCAGCGTGGCTTCCATATTGGGGAATCCCCCACCCGTCTGCTCATGGAACTCCTCCTGGCGGCTGTCACTGTCTCCGTCGCGCCCGCCATACACCAGCTTGTAGCTCACCTGGGCAGGATAGAGCGTACCATCAGGGCGCTGGGCGTAAGCCACACGATAGTCACGGATGAAGGTGTCAATGCGATAGCCAAAGACCTGCGCCATGCGGTACATCAGCCCATCGATGCGCTCCTGCCGGTTGGTCTTCGTGCCTGTGTGACGATAGGCGCTGAGGATGACGCAACGGGCGGTGTCAATGACCAGCACCCCGTGGTCGTCGACATTCTTCGGCGAGCGGAAACGCAGCTCAATCTCATCGGGGCTGCTGCCACGATATTCATAGTTGGCATAGAAGCGGTGATGGCGTATGAAGGCATTGTCGAGGTCGGCCATGAAGTCTTCGTAGAGCATGCGGCGCAGGTTGCTGGTGTCGGTCAGCCGCGTGGTGTCAGCCGCAACGAGGGCGGCGGTGTCGGCCACCATGGCATAGTGCTTATGCGCTTGGCTCTTGTGGCGCAGCCACCCGGTGAGCTGCATGCGGTAGATGCTGTTCGTACCAATGCTCTGCGTGTGGTAGTCGAAGCGGTCGCAGCCCTCATGGCCCCAGTAGACGGTCTCCTTCTGGCGAACAGCTTTTTTCAGACAGCGTCTAATCCACTCAGGCTCGCGCGGCGTCACCACCACCTGCCCCACGTTGCGGTAACGCGGAGTAAGGAAAATGGTGTCTCTTTCGGATTTGAGATTTGAGATTTGAGATTTGAGATTTGGTATGATGAGTTGCTGGTAGTTGAGGTGACTGACGGTGAGCCTGTTACATGCAAAGTTGATGTGTGCCACGCCCTGCTCGTTGGTCATGGCTGAGTGGAAGCGTCCGTCCTCCTTGGCATAGAGCGAGGCATGCGGCACGCCCTGATGGGTGTCGGCATCGGCCACGACAACGGTGATGACTGACTGAGCCATGCTTCCTTCCACAGTGGAAAACAGCATGGCTCCGACAAACAGGATGCGTTCAAGAGCGCTTTTCATTCAGCCTTTTTACACGACCAGGAATCGTTTATTGCAACAGCTGGAAGAAAAAGAGCACAGCGGCATAGCTGACGGGCACGTTCTTGGCATGGCCCACGGTGCGGTAGCTGCCGTCCTGCACGGTGCCGTCGCTCTTGATGTGCCCCACGGTGCGATAGCTGCCGTCCTGCACGGTGCCGTCGCTCTTCACATGTCCCACGGTGCGGTAGCTGCCGTCCTGTATGGTGCCGTCACTCTTGATGTGTCCCACGGTGCGGTAGCTGCCGTCCTGGATGGTGCCGTCGTCCTTGATGTGGCCCACGGTGCGGTAGTTGCCGTCCTGAATGGTGCCGTCGCTCTTCACATGGCCTATGGTGCGGTAGTTGCCGTCCTGGACCGTCTGTGCGGGAAGTGTGGCACAGCTCAGCAGAAGCATGAGCAGAAGGATGAGTTTCTTCATAAGCGTAAATTTGGGGCAAAGTTAGTAATATTCTGCCACATTGCAAAATATTTGGATAAAAAAAAAGAGACTTTAAAAGTCTCTTTGTAGTCGGTAAGGGAATCGAACCCTTATGCCAAGATTGAGAATCTTGTATCCTAACCGTTAGATGAACCGACCATCTTTTTGTTAGTTGCGAGGTCTTTCAACCTGCATCTCTGTTTTTGCGGTGCAAAGGTACGAACATTTTTTCATTTCCACAAGAAAAACGCGGAAATTCTTCCGCGTTTATCATCTTTTAACAGTTTTGAGCCTTTTAGAGCTTAAAACGGATGCCAGCCAGGACCACGCCCTGCTCACCAACGCCTAATTCGGCGAAGCCGCGGAAGGTGGGACTGCCGTATTCGAAGCCGATGGCTGATGCCTGCCAGTTGAAACAGAAGGCATCCTTGCCATAGTCGATGTAATCCTTGTCGTCGAAGTCGATAGACTCATTACGCCAGGTGGCACCCAGGGCGAGCTTTGAGTAGATGGCCATCTTTTCATTGCGCATCCAGTCGTACTTCAGGGCGGGCATCACGGTGACATAGTTGTTCGTCCATGAGCCATCGTTCCCCTGCGTGGTGCCGGCCAGCTGTATGTCCTGCTTGTTATGGGCCACGACGAGGACGGCGCCAAGGCTGAGCTTCGAGCGCGTGTGATGGAAGTACTCTACTGAAAGGGGGCCGAGGAAGCTGTCGTCACTGAAACGGGCCCCAGCCTCCTGGCCGGTGATTTTCTCCAGATAGCCTACCCATTGGGCGTTGGGCATGAAGCCGTAGCTGAAGCTCAGCTCATTCTTGCGCTCGTCAGCCTGTGCCTGTGCGCCCACGCTCACGGCTGCCAGACAGACGGTCAAGACTGCTGCCCGAAGGTGTTTCATTACTGTCTTTTTCATTGTTGTTTGGTGGCGGTCATGCTTAGTTGTTCACCGAGCCGCCGACGATGTCGAGCAGCTCAGAGGTGATGGCCTGCTGGCGGCTCTTGTTATACTGCAGGTTCAGCTGGCGCAACAGCTCGTCAGCATTGTCGGTGGCCGTCTGCATGGCCACCATGCGTGCGGCATGCTCCGAGGCGACGCTGTCAAGAACGGCGGTGTAGAGCATCAGGTGGGCCAGCTTGGGAATGAGCAGCGACAGCACGCTGTCCATGTCTGGCTCGACGATGAAGTTGTCGTTCAGGGGCTTCACCTTGTCGACGTCCCCAGATGTTTTCGTCCTGTTGCCCTTCTTCTTCAGGTATTCCTGTGCCTTCTTCGTCACCACGTTGGTGGTGAGGTCGCGCTCATGGTCACGCTCCAGCTCGCTCTCAATGTCGATGGGCAGGAAGGTCTTGGTGGTGAGAATTTGCGACCCTGCACTCTTGAAGTGATGGTAAATCAGGTCGACCCTGTCCAGCTCGCCCTTGACAAAACGCTCGCCCAGCTCTTTGGCCAGGTCGATGCATTGCTTGACATTGGGATGGTCGATGAGGTCAGCCAGGTTGCACTTCACGTTGTAGCCCAGCTTGGTTGCCTTCTCTGCCACCTTGCGTCCCACGGGATAAATCTCGACGTTCTCGGCTCCCAGCTCCTGCGACAGCTCGGTGACGGTGTTCATCATCATCTTGATGATATTGGCGTTGAAGCCTCCGCAGAGCGATGAGTTGCTGGAGAACACCACCAGCGCGACGCGCTTCACGGGCCGCTCCTGGTCGAAGACGGTTTGTGCTTCGGCCTCAGCAGCGAGGAAGCTCTTCAGAATGTGCTCCAGCAACGTCTCGTAGGGCAGCATGTTCTGTATGGCCACCTGTGCATGGTGCAGCTTCGAGCTGGCCACCATCTTCATGGCAGACGTAATCTTACGTGTTGAGTTGACGGAAGCGATACGTCCTTTAATTTCCTTCAGGCTCATTTTTTGATTTGAGGTTTGAGGTTTGAGATTTGAGATTGAATATAGATTTGAGATTGAGACCCATACGAAAGCAGTGCTGCCTTCTGAAAATCTCAAATCTCAAATCTCAAATCTCAAATCATTTATATGTTCCAGCGATGTCGGCCATGACAGCCTCAATCTTGCGTGTTGTCTCGTCGTCAATCTTTCCGCTGCCCAGCGTCTCGATGACCTCGGGAGCCGTGGTGCGCAGCTTGTCGAGGAACTGGTCCTGGCACTCGCGCACGCGGTCGATGGGCACGTCGCGCATCAGGCCGTGGACACCACAGTAGAGGATGGCCACCTGCTCGCCAACGGGCATGGGACTGTACTGCGGCTGAATGAGCAACTGGTTGTTCTTACGGCCACGGTCCAGCGTCATGGCGGTGACGGCATCCATGTCGGACGAGAACTTGGAGAAGGCCTCCAGCTCGCGATACTGTGCCTGGTCAATCTTCAGCGTACCAGCCACCTTCTTCATGGACTTGATTTGTGCCGAGCCACCCACACGGCTCACTGAGATGCCGACGTTGATGGCAGGACGGAAGCCCTGGTTGAAGAGGTCACTCTCAAGGAATATCTGTCCGTCGGTAATGGAGATGACGTTGGTGGGGATGTAGGCTGACACGTCGCCGGCCTGCGTTTCGATGATGGGCAGGGCGGTGAGCGAGCCGCCACCACGCACATGACCCTTCATGCACTCGGGCAGGTCGTTCATCTGTTCGGCCACCTCCTGCTGCTCGTTCATCTTGGCAGCGCGCTCCAGCAGACGGCTGTGCAGGTAGAACACATCGCCGGGATAAGCCTCGCGGCCCGAGGGACGACGCAGGATGAGCGACACCTCGCGGTAAGCCACGGCCTGCTTCGAGAGGTCGTCATAGACGACGAGTGCGGGCAGTCCACGGTCGCGGAAGTACTCGCCGATGGCGGCACCGGCAAAGGGTGCGTAATACTGCATGGCAGCGGGGTCGGCAGCAGTGGCAGCCACGACGATGGTGTAAGGCAGGGCGCCATGCTCCTTCAGCGTCTGCACCAGGGCGGCCACGGTGCTGGCCTTCTGGCCTATGGCCACATAGATGCAATAGACAGGCTTTCCAGCCTCGTAGAAGCTCTTCTGGTTAATGATGGTATCGACGGCGATGGCGGTCTTTCCCGTCTGGCGGTCGCCGATGATGAGCTCACGCTGTCCGCGTCCGATGGGAATCATCGAGTCGACAGCCTTCAGGCCCGTCTGCAGGGGCTCCTTCACCGGCTGACGGTAGATGACGCCAGGGGCCTTGCGGTCGAGTGGCATTTCGAAAGCGTCCTTCAGGTCGATGTCACCGCGGCCGTCGATGGCCTGTCCCAGAGGGTTGATGACACGTCCCAGCATGTTGTCGTTGACACGGATGCTGGCGATGCGGCGTGTGCGCTTCACCACCATGCCCTCCTTGATGCCCGACGTCGGTCCGAGTAGCACGCAGCCCACGTTGTCCTCCTCCAGGTTCATCACAATGGCCATGGTGCCGTTCTCGAACTCCAGCAGCTCATTGGCCTCAGCATTGCGCAGGCCATAGATGCGGGCCACGCCATCACTGACGGTGAGCACGGTGCCCACCTCGTCAAACTGCTGTGCATCGGAGATGCCCTTCAGCTGGTCGAGCAACACCTGACTGACTTCGCTTGGTTTAATCTTATCTGACATAATTGTTTTTTTCGTTATCACGTTATAACGTCATCACGTTTATACGCCTATTTCTTAAGTGTGTTTAGAATGGAGTTGAGCCTCGACTTCACGCTGCCGTCCATGCGGTAAGTGTCGTATTCGAGTATGAATCCCCCGATGATGTCGGGGTTCACCTCGGTCTCGAACTCCACAGTCCCCTTTGTCTTCCCCTCCACCATCTGGCGCATCTTCTGCTCGGTCTCCGGGCTGACGGCCACTGCGGTGGTGAGTTTTCCACGGATGATGTTCCTATGTTGCCGATAGAGCGTGACGTAGGAGTTGGCCATGAACTGTATCATGTTCTCGCGGTCCTCCCTGAGCACCAGCGCCACGAAGGCCCTGGCGAGCTGCGACGCCCCATCGCCGCCGATGGCCGTCAGGAGCAGCGTCTCCTTCTTTTCCTTGGCCAGCATGGGATTGTCTATCGTTTGTCGCAACTGTGGCACCTCAACATAGCTCTTTGCCAGCAGCTGCATGTCTTGATACACCTGTTGGTCAAGCTTCTGGTCGAGTGCGCTCTTTAGCAACGCCCTGGCGTAACGAACCGAAATGATTCCTATATCCATTAAGTTTAAAGGTTTGAAGTTTAAAGTTTAATGACAAACGCTTTTCCCGGTGTTACTTGGTTACATCATCCAGCATACGGTTAATGAGCTCCATCTGTGCCTTGTCGCCCTGAAGGTTCTGCCGAAGCACCTTCTCGGCAATCTCGACGCTCAGGGTGGCTACCTGCTTGCGGATGTCGGCGATGGCGGCCTTCTTCTCCTGCTCAATCTCTGCCTTGGCATCGTTGAGCAGCCGGGCCCCCTCTTCGCGTGCATCGCTCTTAGCCTTCGCCACAATGGCATCGCGCGTGTCGGCGGCCTCTTTCAATATCTGGGCCTGACGCTCGCGTGCCTCCTGAAGGATGGATTCACCTTCTTTCTGTATATTGGCCAGCCGCTCATTCGCCTCATGTGCCTTGCGCAGTGAGTCATCAATGAAAGCCTTGCGCTCCTTCACCATGTTAGTGATGACGGGGAAGCCAAACTTCCACAGGATGAACAGCACGACGAGGAACGTCAGCGACATCCAGAACAACAGACCAGTACTCGGAATCAATAAATCCATAATGCTGTGTTTTCTTTTTGATTTGAGGTTTGAGATTTGAGGTTTGAGATTTTCTTATAGTTTTGCCTTCAAAGGGCGAGACCAGCTGTCAATCTCAATTCTCAATTCTCATTTCTCAATTCTCATTTCTCAATTCTCAAATCTCATTTCTCAATTCTCAATCCTCAATTCTCAAATCTCAATTCTCAAATCATATTAGATGCAGAGGAATGCGATGACGGCTGCGAACAGGGCCACACCCTCGATAAGAGCGGCAGCAACAATCATGTTGGTGAACAGCTTGTTCATCACCTCTGGCTGGCGGGCCATAGCGTCCATGGCCTGACCGCCAATCTTACCAATACCCAGACCAGCACCAATGGCTGCGAGACCTGCGCCTACTGCGGCACCCAACTTAGCAACGCCTTCTACGGCTAACAATGTTGTAATCATAATTGTTTGATGTTTTTTTGTTGTTGTTAATATTTTTGTTTCGTTATTTCGTTGTCACGATATTTCGTTATCACGTTGTCACGTTATTACGTTATTACGTTATTTCGTTATTACGTTATCACGCCATTTCGTCATTTCACTCATGTGCCGGCTCCACGCGTGCCAGGCCGATGAACACGGCCGAGAGCATGGTGAACACCATGGCCTGGATGAAGCAGACAAGGCACTCCAAGCACATCATGAAGATGCTCATCAGCACCGACAGACCCGACATCGACAGCTGCACCGCCACGGCCTGCGAGGCCACGAGGAAGATGATGCAGGTGATGGCCACTGCGATGGCATGTCCGGCCATCATGTTGGCGAAGAGTCGAATCATCAGTGCGAAGGGCTTGGTGAAGATGCCGACGAACTCGATGACGGGGATGATGGGTGCCGGGCACTTCAGCCATGTGGGCACGTCGGGCCAGAAGATATCCTTCCAGTAGTGCTTGTTGCCCGAGAACTGCACGATGATGAACGTACAGAGTGCCAGGAAGAACGTCACGGCGATGTTGCCCGTCACGTTGCCGCTGCCCGGCGGGAAGGGCATCAGTCCCATGACATTGCAGGTGAAGATGAAGAAGAAGCAGGTGAGCAGGTAGGGTGTGTACTTCTCATAGCCCTTGCCCACGCCCGGCTTGATAATCTCGTCCACCACATACATCACCAGCATCTCGACGAAGCCGACGAATCCGCCCGGAGCGGCATCGCTGGCACGGCGTTTCTTGTACCATCGGGCACACCCCAGGATGATGCACAACAGCAGGATGACGTTGATGAACATCACAGCCACCGTCTTGGTGATGGACAGGTCGAGGGCCACTGGCTGACCGTTCTCCACTATCTTTCCGGCATGTTCGCCCGTGGTGGCCAGTGCCAGTCCCTGCAGCTCGGCCGGTGCGTCAGCCTTCACATGGCGCAACCCGTCGGCGCCGGCATGGTGCTCGAAGCGTGACGAGCAGAACACATGCCAGCCTGTAGAGCTCTTCACGATGACCGGCAGGGGTATGACCAGCGGGTCACGCCCCTCGCCCAGGTCGGTGATGTGCCACTCGTGCGAGTCCTTGATATGCTCCAGCACCACCTCTTTGGCCGAGAAGTCCTCAGCCTTTGCCGCCGGCGCCAGCGCCAGCAGCAGGAAGAGCGTGCAGAGCATGTATTTCAGTTTGCAAATCATATTTTCAAATTCTCAATTCCTAATGTCTGAGTTTCAGCGTCACCGCCATCGTTATCGCGTACATTATAATAATTATAAGTGCGAAGCGTATGGCATCCGTTCTGTCTTTGGCGATGAGGAGCACATAGACTGCCACGGCCGTTCCGACGAGCAGCATGCGCACCACTGCCATGATGAGGTAGAAGTGTACCAGGTGCTCAGGCGAGTGGGCTTTCACCACATCGTAGCCCTTCACGTAGGCCAGTCCCAGCAGCGAGAAGAACACGAAACCGAACAGAATCTGAAGGATCATTATCAGTCTAAAGCCTGTAGTCTAAAGTCCTCCTCTGTGGTCTCACTCCGAAATCTCCACGCAGATGGAAACCTCGTTCTTCTGCACCAACACGAAGCCACCCTGTATGTCGAGCTGCTCGGCGCCGTATTCGACGATGCCTTTCTGCAGCGACGAGATGATAGGGGCATGGTCGTTGAGAATCTCGAAGTTGCCCTGTGTGCCAGGCACCTTCACGCTCTCCACCTCGCCGGTGAACACGATTCTCTCAGGTGATACTATCTTCAGCTTCAGCATACGCTATCCTTTTGCGGCCTCCAACAGTTTCTTTGCCTTCTCCTTTGCATCCTCTATGGTACCGACGTTGAGGAATGCCTGCTCAGGCAGGTCGTCCACCTCGCCGTCGAGGATGGCATTGAAGCCCTTGATGGTGTCCTCCACCGATACCATGATGCCGGGCAGACCAGTGAACTGCTCAGCCACGGTGAACGGCTGGCTGAGGAAGCGCTGCACACGGCGTGCGCGGTTCACGGTCAGCTTGTCCTCGTCGCTCAGCTCGTCCATACCCAGGATGGCAATGATGTCCTGCAGCTCCTTGTAGCGCTGCAGAATCTCCTTCACGCGCTGTGCACAGTCGTAGTGCTCCTTGCCCACGATGAGGGGGTCGAGGATTCGGCTGGTACTGCCTAAGGGGTCAACGGCGGGGAAGATGCCCAGACCGGCAATCTTACGGTCGAGCACCGTCGTAGCATCCAGATGGGTGAACGTGGTGGCGGGAGCGGGGTCGGTCAAGTCGTCGGCAGGCACATAAACAGCTTGCACAGAGGTAATTGACCCCTTCTTGGTCGAGGTAATTCTCTCCTGCATGGCACCCATCTCCGAGGCCAGCGTCGGCTGGTATCCCACGGCGCTGGGCATACGTCCCAAGAGTGCCGACACCTCAGAGCCGGCCTGTGTGAAGCGGAAGATGTTGTCAATGAAGAACAGGATGTCGCTCGAAGCGCCGTCCTTGCCACCGCCGTCGCGGAATCCCTCGGCCACCGTCAGTCCTGACAGTGCCACTGAGGCACGTGCGCCGGGCGGCTCGTTCATCTGTCCATAGACCAGCGTGGCCTGGCTTTTCTTCAGCTCTTCGGGGTCCACCAGCGAGAGGTCCCACTTGCCCTCGTCCATGGCCTTCTTGAATTTCTCGCCATAGCGGATGACGCCACTCTCAATCATCTCGCGGATGAGGTCGTTGCCCTCGCGGGTACGCTCACCCACGCCGGCAAACACCGAGAAACCGTCATGTCCCTTGGCAATGTTGTTAATCAGCTCCATGATGAGCACCGTCTTACCCACGCCGGCACCGCCGAACAGTCCAATCTTACCACCTTTCATATAGGGCTCCAGCAGGTCGATGACCTTGATGCCGGTGGTCAGGATTTCCTTCTTCGTGGACAGCTCCTCAAACGTCGGAGCCTCGCGGTGAATGGGGTACGCGCCCTTCATGTCGAGCTGTTTCATGCCGTCGATGGGCTGTCCGATGACGTTCAGCATGCGGCCCTTGATTTGGTCACCGGCAGGCATACGGATGGGCGACCCCATGGGAACGGCCTCCAAGCCGCGCTGCAAGCCGTCGGTATTGTCCATGGCCACGCAACGCACGGTGTCCTCACCGATGTGCTGCTGCACCTCGACAATGAGTTCGCGGCCCTCGCCACGGTCGATACGCAGCGCCTCATGAATCTTAGGCAGCACCTTCTCAGCATCTTGTCCCTTCGTGTCGAAATAGACGTCGATGACAGGACCGATAATCTGACTGATGCGTCCAATAATCTGTGACATAAGCAAATAGTATTATTTTTATAGTTGTTGTTTCTAAGATTTTGCAAAAGTAACAATATTTTTTGGATATGCCAAATCTTTTCCAAAAAAAATAAGCAGGAGTTATGGAGGTCACTCCACGACTCCTGCTTTCCGGAACATCTCGCGATAGGCGGCCGCCTTTTTGTCAAACGACAACGGGTAGGCGCGCGAGGACGAAGGCAGCCGATAGAGGCTGACCGCCCGTCCGTCGGCGTTGCGGGCATCGGGGATGGGCACCGAGGCCCCCACCCTGGGTCCACGGCCGATGGCGAAATAGGTGCAGAGCGTCTCGGTGGCCTTCTGTCCTGTGGTGACAATCAGCTCCAGATGTGGCAGCTGCTCCATCAGGGCGCGCAGGTCGGTGGGCTGCACCACCTCGAGGAACTCATCGGCGGCGTTGTCCCTCAGTCGGCGCACGGCGGTGGCGGTGTCGAAGAAGGCGATGCCCTTTTCCCTGCAGAACGCCACGATGGCTTCCTGGTCAAACGCCTTGGCCTGTGGCAGCACAAAATGCTGGCGGTCAGCGAAGAACACCTCGCCCTCTATGCGCCAATGGTCGTTGATGAAGTTCGGGTAATAGAAGTTGATGCACCACCGCTTGCGTTGCGGCGGGAAGCTGCCCAGGAACAGCACCTTGGCGTTCCCGGGCAGGAAGGGGATGAGCGGGTGGTACTCTACCCCATCGCCGCTCATGCCTATGTGTGTCTTGTTCAGCCAGCTCTCGTCCATCTACGGTTTGCCTTGTTTGTGCATACAGTGGTACCCATCGTCACCTTCGGGCTATCACCTTTTTTCCGTTCTTGACATACAGCCCTCGCTGGGGTTGCGTCACCCGCAGCCCGTTCAGCGTGTGGCAGACGCCCTCGGCGGCGGCGCCCTGCGCCTCATGGATGCCGGTCTCGTTGGGCGGCAGCGAGAGCACGACGCTGATATGGCTTTCGCCTGCCTTCAGAAACGAGCGCAGCGCTTGGTCCGTCAGGCCTTCTATCTTTCCTAACGGGGTGTAGCTCCACGCGTTGGTGCCATAGAACAGGCAGATATTACTGCCGTTGTAGAGCACCACATCGCCCGGCTGAGCCGTCATCTGCCGGTTGCTGGTGGGTAACGAGAAGCCCAGGGCGCCCCAAATCTCAAAGTCGCCACTGCTGTTGAGTGTTACGTTGACGGGGGCCTGCTGGAGTCGTTCCACCAGTGCCTTTGTGGCTGCGTTGTCAGCGAGTGTCACGCGCTGCGTCTGTCCGTCGATGGTGATGTTCATTGTGTTCATAGTGGTCTGTGCCGTTAGTTGGTTATCCGATGCGCAACAGCTGAGTAGCATCGCTACCAGCACCAGGAGCGCATGACATGTAGTCTGTCGTGTAGTCATTTAAGTTGTTGGAGTTAATTGAATTGTTAGAGTTATTTGAATTGTTGGAGTTATTTGAGTTATTGGAGTTAATTGAGTTATTGGAGTTACAGACCCCACCCCCAACCCCTCCCCTTGAAGGGAGGGGAGCGGCTGCCGC
>CAMVKN010000059.1 GCA_947168045.1 uncultured Prevotellaceae bacterium | reverse complement strand
CTGCCTTTCTGCCAGGACACCGGCACCGCCATCATCCACGGCGAGAAGGGCCAGCAGGTGTGGACAGAAGCCTCCCCCAACCCCTCCCAAGGAGGGGAGAGCGACGAGGAGGCCCTCAGCCTTGGCGTGTTCAACACCTTCACCCAGGACAACCTGCGCTACAGCCAGAACGCCCCGCTGACGATGTACGACGAGGTGAACACCCGCTGCAACCTGCCCGCACAGATTGACATCGAGGCCACCGAGGGCGACGAGTACCGCTTCGTATTCGTGGCCAAGGGTGGCGGCTCAGCCAACAAGACCTACTTCTACCCCATGACGAAGGCCACCATCCAGAACGAAGGCACGCTCATACCGTTCCTCGTGGAGAAGATGAAGAGCCTGGGCACGGCAGCCTGCCCGCCCTACCACATCGCCTTCGTCATCGGCGGCACCAGCGCTGAGAAGAACCTGCTGACGGTGAAGCTGGCCAGCATCAAGTACTACGACAGCCTGCCCACCACGGGCGACGAGACAGGCCGTGCCTTCCGCGACGTCGACCTGGAGCAGAAGCTGCTGGTCGAGGCTCAGAAGATTGGCCTCGGCGCACAGTTCGGCGGCAAGTACCTGGCCCACGACATCCGCGTGGTGCGCCTGCCGCGCCACGGTGCCAGCTGCCCCATCGGCATGGGCGTGAGCTGCTCGGCTGACCGTAACATCAAGGCAAAGATTAACCGCGACGGCATCTGGCTGGAGAAGATGGACAGCAACCCCGCCGAACTCATCCCGGCCGAGTATGCCAAGGCTGGCGAGGGCAGCAACACCATCACCATCGACCTGAACGAGGGCATCGACAAGGTGCGCCAGGAGCTGTCGAAATACCCCGTCTCCACACGCGTCAACCTGAAGGGCACCATCATCGTGGCCCGCGACATTGCCCACGCCAAGCTGAAGGCACGCATCGACGCCGGCGAGGAGATGCCTGAGTACTTCAAGAAGTACCCCGTGCTCTATGCCGGACCGGCCAAGACGCCCGAGGGCTACCCCTGCGGCTCCATGGGCCCGACGACGGCCAACCGCATGGACCCCTACGTGGACGAGTTCCAGAGCCTGGGCGCCAGCCTGGTGATGATAGCCAAGGGCAACCGAAGCCAGGTGGTCACCGATGCCTGCCAGAAGCATGGCGGCTTCTACCTCGGCTCCATAGGCGGCGTGGCAGCAGTGCTCTCGCAGTCGAGCATCAAGAGCATCGAGTGTGTGGAGTATCCCGAACTGGGCATGGAGGCCATCTGGAAGATTGAGGTGGAGAACTTCCCCGCCTTCATCCTCGTCGACGACAAGGGCAACGACTTCTTCAAGACCCTGAAGCCTTGGTGCCCGAAAAAGTGAAGAGTGAAGAATTTGCTACCGCTTCCTGAGTAGTTAGTTACGCCTTATGAGAACTGTGAAAGAGAAGAAAGACATGAAGTGGCTGAAGGCAGTGATGGTGATAGTCCTACTTATCACCCATCATGCCTTGCCCATCACTGCACAGACCCAGCGTCTCTTCCAGCGCCGGGGGTGCATGACGACGGCCAGTACCGAGGACGGTCAGGCCAACAGTAGGCAACGCATAACCATGAACCCCAAGACGGCGTGGGATGCCACACGCACCTACGCCGTGCCCGTCATCCTGATGGAGTTCAGCGACAGCACCTTCGCCGTCGATGAGCCACACGACTTCTACAACCGCTTGTTCAACGAGAAGGGCTATAACATGGGAGCCGGACCGGGATGCGTGGCCGACTACTTCCGCGAGCAGTCAGCCGGGCTGTTCAACGCCGTCTTCGACATCTACGGCCCCGTCAAGGTGAGCTATGCAGTGAGAGGCAACGACCACGGCGCAAAGGCCATCCGCGAGGCCGTGCAGAAGGTTGTCGCTGACAACCCCGACACGGACTTCAGCAAGTATGACTGGGACGGCGACAAAGCTGTTGACGGCGTCATCGTCGTCTATGCCTGCTATGGTGGCAACGAGACGAACAAGAAGGCGGAGGACTGCATCTGGCCGAACACGTACAACATCACGTCGGTGACAGCATCGTCGGGCACGAAGTTCAGCCTCTACAGCGCCAGCCCCGAGCGATGGGCCCGTAGCAACAAATCGTGCGGCATCGGCACCATCTGCCACGAGTTCTGCCACGTGCTGGGACTGCCCGACATCTACCCCACGGCGGAAGACGCCACGGAATACTCGGTGACTGACGAGTGGGACCTGATGGACGGCGGCAACTTCACCAACGATGGCTGGTGCCCGCCGTCGCTGTCAGTACACGAGAAGATGCTGCTGGGCTGGCTGACACCTGAGGAGCTGACCGAGTCAACGACCATCAGCGGTCTGAAACCCGTGGATGAGGGTGGCAAGGCGTACATCGTGCGCACCACGAACAGCAACGAGTTCTTCCTCTTGGAAAACCGCCAGTGGAGCGGCTGGAACACACGTGCCCCTGGCCACGGACTGCTCATCAGCCACGTAGACTACCGCATGAGCACATGGAACAACAACACTGTGAACAACGACCCCAACCACCATCGCTACGACCTGGTGCATGCTGACAACCGTAGCTATGACGACTGGATAGACTACCTGGGCGAGGACACCAACCCGTACTTAGGCGGCCACAACCGCTACCTGAGCGGTTCGCCCTACCCCTATCAGGATGACAACATCAGCAACAACGCCCTGACGGACACCAGCGTGCCCGCCGCCGTGACGTTCACTGGCACGAAACTGCTGTCGAAGCCCATCACTGACATCGCAGAGGACGCTGAGGGCAATATCTCGTTCAACTTCATGGGTGGCGACCTGTCAGCCATCACCGACATTGACCGTGACAACGACGGACAACAGAAGATGTACGACCTGACGGGACGCCGCATCCCAGGCAAGCCCGCACCTGGCATCGTCATCATCGACGGGCGCAAGAAGGTTGTCAGATAACGAGCATACGAACTACTACTTTATTGTTTCACCAAATACAAACACAATTATGAGACTTATTATTGAACCGAACTATGATTTGATGTCACAATGGGCAGCAAATCACGTCATCGAACGTATCAACGAGGCCAAGCCTACGGCTGAGAAGCCTTTCGTGCTGGGCCTGCCCACAGGTAGCAGCCCCATCGGCATGTACCGCTGCCTGGTGAAGGCAGTGAAGGAGGGCAAGGTGAGCTTCAAGCATGTGCTGACCTTCAACATGGATGAGTATGTGGGTCTGCCCGAGGAGCACCCCGAGAGCTACCACAGCTTCATGTTCACCAACCTGTTCAACCACATCGACTGCCCGAAGGAGAACATCCACATCCTCAACGGCAACGCCGAGGACCTGGTGGCCGAGTGCGCCCACTATGAGCAGATGATAGCTGAGGCTGGCGGCATCGACCTCTTCCTTGGCGGCATCGGCCCCGACGGGCACATCGCCTTCAACGAGCCGGGCAGCAGCCTCAGCAGCCGCACCCGACAGAAGACGCTCACCACCGACACCATCATCGCCAATGCCCGCTTCTTCGAGGGCGACACCAACAAGGTGCCCAAGACTGCACTGACCGTTGGCGTAGGAACGGTGATGGATGCCAAAGAGGTGATGATACTGGTGAACGGACACGCCAAGTGCCGTGCCCTGCAGGCTGCCGTAGAGGGTAGCGTCAACCACCTGTGGACCATCTCAGCCCTGCAGATGCACCAGCACGGCATCATCGTGGCCGACGACGCTGCCTGCGACGAGCTGAAGGTGAGCACCTATCGCTACTTCAAGGACATAGAGCGCAACAACCTGCTGTAAGGTTCTGACCACTACACACAAAAATCCCTTCACCGCGTGGTGAAGGGATTTTTGTTGCCCCCCCCATCCCCCCCAACTGGGGGGGTAGGGAAGCCTCACCCCCAACCCCTCCCGCGGGGGGGAGGGGAGTATATAGTTTTGCCGCGTCATCTCCGCCTTGAGAGTATATACTCCCCTCCCCCCCGCGGGAGGGGTCGGGGGTGGGGCTTTTACTTCACGACAACCTTCCTGCCATCCACGAGGTAGATGCCTGATGAGAGGCCCCTGAGCGCCTCGTCGCGGAACACCTGGCGGCGCACCATGCGACCGTCGAGCGAATAGACATCGACCTGCTCGGGACGTGTCCACACGATGCCTTCCACATCAGAAGGTGAATAGTCATCGTTGTTGGTCAGATAGATGTCGTCGACACGGATGGTCTGGTTGCCATTGCCCCAGAAACACACAATGTGGATGTTGTTCGTCTCAAGCGGCATGCCTTTCTTGTTGCCGTCAGAGGTGTACTTGGCAGTGCTGAGGTTCACCACAATCTGCTTCTTGGAGCCGAAGTCGGGAGTGGCGAAACAGGGCGACCAGATGCTGTTCTCAGTGAAGATGTTCAGGTGGGAACCGCTGCTGGTGGCGGCCAGCTTGATGACCAGGTACTTATAGGCCGACATGTCGGCACCGTTGTGGTACTCCCAGCCCATCTGTCCCCACTGGCCGGGCTTGAAGGTGCGGGTGGACTCATTGTAAGTGCCCTGGGCAAAGAGCGAGGTGTTGATATACTCCTTGGCGAAGGGGAAGAAGGTGGAGCGCACGCTGAAGGCGGCTTGCAGCACGTTGCCCATGGGGTCGGTATAGGAGGCGGTCACGTTGGCAATGCCTTCGGCAAGGCCGCGGACCTTCCCGCCCTGCAGCTCTACCACTTGGGGAGCATCTACGGTGTACCTGGCCTTGGCAGCCACGTTCTCGGTGTGACCGTCCAGATAGGTGGCCGTCATCTGCAGCTGCGACGTGTTGCCCACCATCACCTCCAGTTGTTCGGCAGGCAGCTCCAGCTTCTCGGCAGTAAGCATGTCGGGGTTGTAGCCATCAAAGTGAGAGGGATAGAACATGGCCTCGTCGTAATTGCTCTCCGTGGAGAACCAGTCGAAGTCGGCATAGCCCTCGGCCTCACCCTCGGCATAGCAGAACAGACCGAAGCGCGCCCCCACGAAAACCGTGAGGTTGAACCCAAGCGTGGTCTGCCCACCCAGCGCCGTGTAGGTGCTGTTGTCCAGCGAATAATAGAACTGCGTCTTGTTGGTGCTGTAGTTAACGGAAGCACGGAGATAGACCACGCTGTCAATGTCGACTGTTTTCACCTGCTCGGCAGGCTTGAAGCTGTCAGAACGGCGCAGCGTGTCCTGACGCCAGACAAGCTGGCGATGGCCGTCCTTCACCTGCACGGCTATCATGGCATAGGGGTCTTGCAGAATGCAGATGCCGGCCAGGTTGCCCTCTTGCAGATGGCTGACATCAAGACGAACGGTGCCCGTGGAGGCATGATTGGTATAGCCAAAGATGCGCTGCGTCAGCATGTTGCGGGCATGCGTCAGCCTGCTGGCCCGTCCTGTCGTCTTCATGCGCAGCCAACCCGGACGCTCAAAGAGCGACCATGCCCCATTGTCGGGGTTATGGTTCCACTGCCACTGCATGCCCAGCGGATAGCTTCTGAAGTTGTCGTTCGTGGGCAGTGGCACACGAGGATAGCTGTAGCCCACATCCGGCTTCTTGTAGGTAGCCACAGGCTTGCCATTACTTCCCACGACGGGCCAGTCATTGCTCCATTTGACGGGCTGCAGGTTGGGCATGCGACCCAGTGCGCCAAGGTCTTCTTGCATAATGGTCCACCATTCACCAGTCGGTGTGTCGAACAGCGCCCCTTGATGCACCGTGTTCGGGGTATTGTTGATGACTTTCTCCACCAACAATTTCTCTTCGTATGGTCCGAAGATGTTCTTGGAGCGGAAAACGGTCTGCCCGCTGGGCCAACCACCATAGGTGGCATAGATGTAGTAGTAGTCACCAATCTTATAAAGGTGGCAGCCTTCCAGCCCATCCTTATCGCTGACGACGCGCTGCTCACGGATGAAGTTGAAGTCCTTGTCGAGCTCGCACATCTGGATGTTCCCTATGCCACAGGCCACATAGACCTTGTCGCCATCGAAGAGCATGCCTGGGTCATAGTAGATGCGGCTGAGCTTCTTCATCTCCCACTTGCCCTCGGGGTCGGTAGCGGTGAGCAGCCAGCCCCCGGCATCGTTGCCATTGATGAGTATGTAGAACTTACCGTCGTGGTACTTCATGGAGCAAGCCCACATGCCACGGGCATAGGCATCCTGCCCGCCCATCAGGTTATAGTTGTCGGCCGACGAGAGCTGGGCCAGGGGCTGGGCACAGTACTCCCAGTTCACCACGTCCTTCGACTTGAGGATGGTGGCGCCAGGGAAGTGGTGCATGGTGGTGGAAATCATGTAGTAGGTATCGTTCACGCGAATCACGTCGGGGTCGGGGAAGTCAGCAAACACCACGGGGTTCTTAAATTGCCCGTTGCCCTTGTCGCTCACGGGAGCGTTCTTGAAGTCGGCATGCGCCCAGTCCACCTGGTAATAGTCGGCATACCAGTCCATGCAGGCCTTGCCACATGCCTCTTCCAGCCCGCCGAAGGCTGGCACCACCTTGTTCTTATTGATGAGTGTGTCGACATCAATGAGGCAGTGGGTGCCTGAGAGCGTCATGGAGATATTGCCGTAATGGTCGAGCAGGGCTTTAAAGGCCTTGCCCCATTTGGAAGTGGATCCCGTGGCCCATGTGCCGTAGTTGCTCTCCACCCAGTCGCCATGCTCGTTGTAGTGGCCGGTGCCGGGCTTGTGCGGACTCCAGTCGACCTCAGTGATGATGATGGGAGCAGTATCGACCACAGGCACCTGCTTGCGGAAATTGACAATCTTGTTCTGCGGGCTGGGCGTGTCGTCGCTGCAGCCATACCATCCGCAGTAATCGTGCACGGCATAGCCGATGTTATAGCCTTCAATGGGATAGGTGTCGTAGCTGACATAGTTGCCCTGCCATCCTGTGCCGGGAGCCCAGATGACGCCGGTGAAGCCGTTGGCACGGATACGGTCAACGATGGGCTGGAAGAAGTCGTGCAATGCCCGCGCATCCTCCTGTCCCTGTGCATTCTTCAGTGACACAGGCTCGTTGGCCAGCTCTATGCTAATCTGTCCGCTGTACTTCTTGATGGAGTCATTCTTTGAGAAGATGTCCCACACCGTCATCAGGTAGTCGTTGTAGTAGTCGCCCACCTGCAGCGAACCTGGGCAGACGCCCGGCGGACGGACCACGACGTACATGCCATGGTTCATGGCCCGCTTGGCCAAGGGGAAATAGAGGCTCTTCAGATAGCGGGTCAGGCGGGCAGAACTAAAACGCGAGATGTCAGCCTCGCCGCTCTCCTTGCCGTCGCTCTGCTTGCCCGGGTCGTTGGTCCAGGCAGGGTCCATGTGCAGGCGGAACACGTCGCACTTGGCCTCCTCCAGGCCTTTGAACAGCTTCTCAAAATAATTGATACACTTGCTCATGCCAGCGTCGCTGTAATCCCAGCCCCACCGGCCATTGTTGAACCAGGCGTTTGGTGTGTCCATCACTCCATGAAGCACCACATGGTTGCCATGCGAGTCAACCAGCCAGCGTCCTTCCACATGGAGGGTGGGCAGCGGCTTTACGCCCTGCGCACTTAGCACGGCAGCCATGAGAACAGCCGCCATGCAGGTCATCATTCGTTTCATCGTCATGTGTCTTGACTTTTTCATTAGTATTATATCGGTGCAAAGGTAGTAAAAAAAAACAGTAATGGTTAGCCGCGATGATTCATAAGTTTTCTTTTTCGTCACATAAAGCACTGATTTAGGAGTTAGGAGTTAGGAGTTAGGAGTTGAGAGTGAAGAGTGAAAAGTGTAGAGTGAAAAGTGTAGAGTTTGCTACCGCATTAAGAAAACTGCAGCGGTAGCAAACTCTTCACTCTATACTCTACACTTTTCACTTAAAGAGCAGCGGAGCCATCTCCTTCAGACTGCGACGCCAAGTGAGGAACTCGTGGGCAGTGCCCTCGCTGATGTAACCCACGGCATTGAAGCCGGCAGCCTTCAGCGCCTCGGTGCTCTTGCGGATGCCGTCAGGACGCTCCTTCGAGCCACAGCTCTGGAAGATGAGCTTCACCTGATTCTTATCCTTAATCTCCTCGGGGGTGTACTGTCCGCCACTCAGCAGTCCGTAGTAGGCGAACATCTCCGGACGGCGCAGCGTGATGGTATGCGTCTCCATGCCACCCATTGACAGGCCAGCCATGGCGCGGCTCTCCTTCTTGGCGATGGTCTGGAAGTTGGCATCGATGTAGGGCACCAGCTCGTCGCACAGCACGGTCTCGAACTCCTTGGCCGTGAACTGTCCCAGCCCACCGAACTTGATGTCATTGGTCATGCCGTAGGTGCACACCACGATGAAGGGCTTCATCTTGCCCTCAGCAATGAGGTTGTCCATTATGAGGTTGGCATGTCCCTGCGTCATCCACGCCGTCTCGTCCTCGCCCCAGCCATGCTGCAGGTAGAGCACGGGGAAGCGCTCCTTCTTGTTCTTGCCATAGGTAGGCGGTGTGTAGACAAAGGCCCGGCGGCACTGCTGCGTGCTCTCGCTCCAGAACAGCACCTGCTGCACGTTGCCGTGGGGCACGTTCTTCATGGCGTAGAAGTCCTGGTCGTGGGCAGGAATCTCAATGCCACTCTCCCAGCGGCACGAGCCGTAGTAGTTATTGGCACCGGGGTCGTTGAGCGTGCCACCATCGACAGTGAGGTGGTAGTAGTGGAAGCCCTCGTCCATCGGGCCTGCCGTCTGACCTATCCACGAGCCGTCGAAGAAACGGCGCAGCTTGGTGCCGCCCTGTCCACCCAGACCGAGGCTGACGGTCACATCCTTGGCATCGGGAGCCATCACGCGGAAGCGCACGTAGCCCTGAGAGTTCACCTGCGGATACTCCTGCCCTGGCTGGTTCTTCGTTGAGGGCTTGAAGTCGTTGGCCACACTATCAATCTTGCGGAAAGCGAAGTCAGCATTAAACTGAGGACGCTCGGGACGCCGTGCACGGGCGGGACGGGCAGGACGCTTCGGCATGTCCCATGCGGGGTCCTTCATGTCCTTGATATAGTTGTAGGCCATCTTGGGCTTGTACTCCGTGTCGAATGGCAGCGGATAGTTGGCGGCACCAAGCCATGAGTCGCGGTCGCCGAGATTCCAGAAGGTGACGCAGTCGATGACGTCCTTATGCTTGCGCAGCACACGGAACACACGGGCATACTGGTCAGCCAGGTGTTGCTTCACTGAGTCGGTGACGTTCACACCCTCGCGGCTGAAACGCAGTTGTCCACCCATCTCCTCGTTGACGCGGATGTCAAGCTCGGTGACGTGGATGTGCTTCACAATACTCTTATAGAGTGTCAGGGCGTTGTCTATCTCCTGCTCCGTGGGGCCGTAGATGTTGTAGTGACCCTGCATGCCGATGCCGTCGATGGGCACGCCGGCCTGCTTCATGGCCTTTACCATATTATATATACGCTGGCTCTTCACGGGGTCGCACTCGTTGTAGTCGTTGTAGAACAGCAACGCCTTCGGGTCGGCCTCGTGGGCATACTGGAACGCCTTGGCAATGAACTCGTCGCCGCAGAGCTTGTACATCGGGCTCTGGCGGTAGGGGTCGACGGAGTTCTTGTCATCGGTCATGGCTTCGTTCACCACGTCCCAGCAGTAGACCACATCCTTGTAACGGCTGACAACGGCCTGGATGTGATTCTTCATGCGCTGGTAGAACACCTCCTTCGTAGGGTTGTCGCCCAGCATCCACTCGCCTATCTGCGAGTGCCACATCAGACAATGGCCACGCAGCTTGATGCCGTTCTGACGGGCGAAGTTGGCAATCTTGTCGGCGTTCTCCCAGTTGAACTCGCCCTCCTTGGGCTCGGTGGGCTGCGGCTTCATGTCGTTTTCAGCAGTGATGCTGTTGAACTCCTGGCGGATGAGCGCCATCTGGTCGGGGTTGCTGACATTGCGCTGGTTGACAGCCACGCCTATCATGAAGTAGCCTTTATAGGCATCCTTCAGTCCCTGTGCCCAGGTGGTGGCGGCAGTCATTGACGACAGCGCAAGCAACGTTAAGAAAAACTTTTTCATGTTTGACTTTTTTGGTTGATAGTTGATGGTTTCAATAAAACATACTGCCGCAAAGATAGCCATAATTCTTTGGAAAACATAGTCTTCTCAAGCGGAAAATGCGGGCATGAGACAGAAAAGAGCAAAAAATGAAACAAACAAGGAAGGCTTTCTCGCGTATTATTATTATTTTTGCAAGCAAATAATTATTTACCTTTTTCAACACCGCAATGAACAAACTTGTTAGCTTGCTACTACTGGGGGCGCCGCTGACGATGGCAGCCCAGAATCCCATCATCCGCGACCAGTTTACCGCCGACCCCACAGCGCGCGTGTTCAACGGACGCATCTACCTCTATCCGTCGCACGACATCATGCCGCCCGAAGGACAACGCCAGGACTGGTTCTGCATGGAGGACTATCATGTCTTCTCGTCTGACAACCTCACCGAATGGCAGGACCACGGCGTCATCGTGACGCAGAACAAAGTGCCCTGGGTGCGCCCCAACTCCTACTCGATGTGGGCCCCCGACTGCGTGGAGCGCAACGGCAAGTACTACTTCTACTTCCCCTCAGCACCCGCCGGCGGCATGGGCTTCGGCGTAGGGGTCGCCATAGCCGACAAGCCAGAGGGCCCGTTCATACCCGAGCCACAGCCCATCAAGGGCATCAACGGCATCGACCCCTGTGTGCTGCAGGCCTCAGACGGCAATGCCTATATCTTCTGGGGCAACGGACGGTGCGCCAAGCTCAAGGAGAACATGAAGGAGCTGGCCGACGACAACCCACGGGAAACGGTGAAGTGGGGCAACCGCGAGATGGAGATGGTGGGCGTGCACTGTCTCAAGGACCTGCCCAACCGTCAGGCGGAAGGGCCGTTTGCCTTCGAATACAATGGCAACTACTACCTGACATATCCCTACGTGAGGGAGAAGACCGAGGTGCTGGCCTACGCCATGAGCAAACACCCCATGGGACCCTACGAGTACAAGGGACTAATCATGGCAGAACAGCCCAATGGCTGCTGGACCAACCACCACAGCATCGTGAACTATAAGGGACAGTGGTACCTGTTCTATCACCACAACTACTTCTCGCCCCGTGACGACAAGCGTCGCTCGGCTTGCATAGAGAAGCTGTTCTTCAATGCCGACGGCACCATCCAGGAGGTGAAGCAGACCATGCGCGGCGTGGGCGTCAACAAGGCCACGGAGAAGATAGAGATTGACCGCTACAGCAATGCCTCAGCTGATGTGACGACACAGCTCATCGACACAGTGAACACCTTCAGGAGCTTTGAGGCCACCCTGCCCGCTAAAGGCAGCTGGCTGAGATACAACGACGTGGACTTCAGCTGCGTTCGCGATGGCTATATGCTCATCAACGTCAAGGCTGCCGACAACACCGAGTTCTGCGTCCGTGAGAAGAGTGCCACAGGCAAGGTGCTGGCCCGCGTGAAGCTGACGGTAAAGCCCGAGCTGCCCGCCGGCGCACCCGCAGCCATGAGCCGCTTCCGCCGCGACCAGTCGAACCAATGGCTGACACAGGCCCTGGACCTGGACTATACACCCAAGGACGTCACTGACCTCGTCATCACCAACGAGGGCAACGCAGCACTCAGCGTTGACTGGATACAGTTCAAGAACCGCCCAGAGTACTTCACCCCCGTTCAGCATGGTGCGATGCCATCGCACCCCGACGACCGCGGCTTCATTCGTCGCTGGATGCTGCTCGAACCTATCATGCAGGACATCAGGACAAACACCATCTTCACCTACAGCTGGCTGCGCGAGGCCTTCGCAAAGACTTATTTCAAGGACCAGATGACCATCCTGCCCAAGGACGGCCAGAAGGTGAAGGCCACGGTGACACGGCCACAGGCAAGGGGCGACTTCCGCATGATGGCCGCACAGCCACAGCAGCCGCCCAAGACGGAGGTGCAGACCCTGAGATGGCACGCCATGGACAGCCAGCTCTTCAACGTGAAGCTGTTCCGCTTTGGCGAGAAATACGGACAGCAGCTCTATGGCAACCTATTCTGGTGCGTGACCATCATCGACAGTCCTGAACAGATGGACAACGTGCGTCTGGCAGCAGGCAGCAACGGTGCCTCCGTATGGTGGCTCAACGGCGAGGAGGTGCTCACCCTCGAAGGCGACCGCCGCATGGTGGAAGACGACGGCATGTCGCAGCGACTCACCCTCAGGCAGGGCCGCAACGTGCTGCGCTGCGCCGTCATCAACGGCCCCGGCCTGAGCGACATGTGCGTCCGCTTCCTTGACGAGCAAGGACAGCCCGTCACCAACTACAACGTCACGACGAAATAACGTGATAACGAAATAACGTGATAACGTGATAACGGAATAACGTGATAACGACAAAACGTAATAACGATAAAACGTAATAACGACAAAACGAAATAACGACAAAAACGAAAGACGATTATGAACACGAAATATCTGATAGGCTTATCATTTCTTATTTCTCATTTCTCAGTTAGCCGCGTAGCGGCGCAGGTGGGCGCACCCTACATCCACGACCCGTCGACCATCGCCGAGTGCGAGGGCAAGTACTATACCTTCGGCACGGGCGGCGGCGGACTCATCAGCAACGACGGCTGGACATGGAACGGCGGCGCTGAGCGCCCAGGCGGCGGTGCTGCCCCCGACATGATGAAGATTGGCGACCGCTACCTCTGCATCTACGGTGCCACCGGCGGCGGACTGGGCGGCGGACACAACGGACGCATCCTGACGATGTGGAACAAGACGCTCGACCCTAAAAGCCCCGACTTCAAGTGGACGCAGGCCGTCGAGGTGTGCAGCAGCGACGGCATGGAGGACCAGGACGCCATCGACCCCAGCCTGCTGCTCGACCCCACGACAGGACGGCTGTGGGCCAGCTACGGCACCTACTTCGGCACTATCCGCCTCATCGAGCTGGACCCCGTGACCGGCTTCCGCGTCAGCGGCAACAAGGAGAAGGACATCGCCATCGACTGCGAGGCCACTTCGCTCATCTATCGCAATGGATGGTATTACCTCTTAGGCACCCACGGCACCTGCTGCGACGGTGTCAACTCGACGTATAACATCGTGGTGGGACGCTCGCGCTCAGTCGAGGGGCCTTATATGGACAATGTAGGACGCGACATGTTCCACGGCGGAGGACGCATGGTCATCGCCGCCGGCGACCGGAAGACTGGCGCCGGACACTTCGGGCGCACTGTTGTGGAGGAGGGCGTGGAGCTGATGTCGTTCCACTGGGAGGCTGACTTCGACCAGGGTGGACGCTCGGTGCTGGCCATCCGCCCCTTGCTCTGGAAGAACGACTGGCCCTACGCCGGCGAGCAGGTGAAGGAGGGTGTCTACGCGATTGAGAGCGAGCGTCGCGGCTACTCGTTAGAGCTGGCCGTCGACTTCGTGCGCATGCACCAGGAGCGCCAGGGATGGTTCAACCGCGAGCAGATGCAGCAGCCAGTGAAGCCTGTGCCCAACCAGACACTGCAGGAGGTGGAGGGCACATGGCCCAAGGGCGACATCGCCGTGCGCTGCAGCGACTACATGTTCCGCCCATGGCAGCGCTGGCAGGTCGTACCCATGCCGCAGCGTGGCGGCACCATCTGCGGACCCCTCTACGTCATACGCATCGAGGGCACCAACCGCGCACTGACCGCCACCGACAAGCTGGAGGTGACAACCAAGGAGCTGGCCGACCTCGACGAGCAGCTGTGGCGCATCGAACAGCTTACCGACGGCACCTACCGCATCATGCCCTACGCCATCCCCGGGCTGCAGGGCCGCAACGACAAGTACTGCCTCTACTCGGCAGGCGACAGCACCCCTACCCTCGCCCCCTTTGACTTCCAGAGCGACAACTCAAAGTGGAACTTCCGCAACCACTAAGGTGCGAGGTATCCCGGGGGGTACGAAACGACAACCCATCAAACGACTACTATACTATGATTAATCGACAACTTCTGGAACCTGAAAGCATCGTCGTCATCGGCGGCAGTAACAATGTCCATAAACCTGGCGGTGCTGTGGTAAGAAACCTCATGAGCGGCGGCTATGGCGGCGTGCTGCGCATCGTCAACCCCAAGGAGGACGAGGTGCAGGGCATCAAGGCCTTCCACGATGCACGCGAGCTGCCCCCAACCGACCTGGCCATCCTCGTGGTGGCGGCACGCTTCTGTCCTGACTATGTGGAGCTACTGGCAAGCGAGAAAGGCGTGCGCGCGTTCATTATTATATCAGCAGGCTTCAGCGAGGAGACCCCCGAGGGTGCCCTGCTGGAGCAGCGCATCGTAGACACCTGTCAGCAGTACGGCTGTGCCCTCATCGGCCCCAACTGCATCGGCCTGCTCACACGCTGGCACCACTCAGTGTTCACCAAGCCCATCCCGCAGCTCAACCCGCGCGGCGTTGACTTCATCAGCGGCAGCGGTGCCACGGCTGTCTTCATCCTGGAGAGCGCCGTCACCAAGGGTCTGCAGTTTAACAGCGTATGGAGCGTGGGCAACGGCAAGCAGATAGGCATCGAGAGCGTGCTGGAATACATGGACGAGCACTTCGATGCCGAGCACGACTCGCCGGTGAAGCTGCTCTACATTGAGAACATCGCCGACCCTGACAAGCTGCTCTATCATGCCACGAGCCTCATCCGCAAGGGCTGTCGCATCGCCGCCATCAAGGCTGGCTCCAGCGAGAGCGGCAGCCGTGCCGCCTCCAGCCATACGGGAGCCATCGCCAGCAGCGATGCTGCCGTGGAGGCACTGTTCCGCAAGGCGGGCATCGTGCGGTGCTTCAGCCGCGAGGAGCTCACCACCGTGGGTTGCATCTTTAAGAGTTTAGAGTGGAAAGTGGAGAGTGGAGAGTTTGCTACCGCTATGCCTTCCCCCAACGAGACTGCGGTAGCAAACTCTACACTCTACGCTCTACACTCTCCACTCAGCTGTGCCATCATCACCCATGCCGGAGGCCCCGGCGTGATGCTCACCGATGCCCTGTCGAAGGGTGGCATGAACGTGCCGGCGCTGAAGGGTGAGCGCGCCGACGAGCTGAAGGCGAAGCTGTTGCCGGGCAGCAGTGTCAGCAACCCCATCGACATCCTGGCCACCGGCAGCGCCAAAGAGCTGGAGACTGCCATCGACTTCTGCGAACAGCAGTTCCCCGAGGTCGACGCCATCATGGTCATCTTCGGAACACCGGGACTGGTGAAGATTTTCGAGGTCTACGATGTGCTCGACCGCAAGATACGCGAGTGCCGCAAGCCCATCTTCCCCATCCTGCCCAGCGTGAGCACCGCCGGTCCTGAGGTGCAGGAGTTCCTCAAGCGCGGCCATGTGAACTTCAGCGACGAGGTGACGCTGGCCACGGCGCTGACACAGATTATGAAGACGCCCGCACCAGCCGACCAGAACGTGGTCATCAACGGGGTGGACGTGCCGAGAATCAGGAAGATTATTGACGGCATAGAAGTACCAGCCGTCACTGATGGGGCGTCGGGCGGGACCTCAGGCACCTGGGTCACCCCCTCCATTGTCCATGAGCTGCTGTCCGCTGCCGGCATCGCCACCGTGCCCGAGTTCGTCAGTGCCAACAAGGATGAGGTGCTGGCCTTCGCCGAGAAGGCGGGCTTCCCCGTGGTGGCCAAGGTGGTGGGACCCGTCCATAAGAGCGACGTGGGAGGCGTGGCACTGAACATCCGTTCCAAGGAGGTGCTCAGCGCTGAATTCGACCGCATGATGCAGATTCCTGATGCCACGGCTGTCATGGTACAGAAGATGCTGAAGGGCATCGAGCTCTTCATCGGTGCCAAGTATGAGGAGCGCTTCGGCCACGTGGTGCTCTGCGGCCTGGGCGGCATCTTCGTCGAGGTGCTCAAGGATGTGTCGTCAGGTCTGGCGCCACTGAGCTACGAGGAGGCCAACAGCATGATTCACTCCCTGCGTGGCTACAAGATTCTGAAGGGCACGCGCGGACAGCAGGGCATCAACGAGCGCAAATATGCTGAAATCATCGTCCGGCTCTCCACCCTGCTCCGCTTCGCCACCGAAATCAAGGAGATGGACATCAATCCCCTGCTGGCTGACGGCGATGACGTCATCGCCGTCGATGCCCGCATCAGGATTGAGAAATAGTCTTTAGTAAACATTTTTCCTCGCGCCGCCACCGAAATGTGTGGACTGACGCGAGGAAAAACAGCCTGACGACGAGGGCCCTTGGCTATAAGCCAAGGATGCCAAGGGCTTCGTCGGTGAGCAGGTCGCTGACATCGTCAAGGGGGATGGTGCCGTGCAACAGGAACCATGCTGCGGCACTCTGACTGAAGGTGAAGGCGATGCCGTCCTTGGTGATGTAATAGTCATCAGGGAAATCGGTCATCTCGTCGATGAACTCCGGCTCGAGGAAACCCTCATTGCCAGTGTACGCCTTCTTCAGCGCCTTATGGAGGACTTCCAACAGGGCGTCTGACTCCGGCTCATTGAACAGGAACTTGGCATCGACCTTGGTTGCGTCATCCTTCAGGAACGTGGCACCCTTGACGGCCGAGTAGCCGTCGCCGCCGAAGTAGCAGTCGTAGATGAACTCACAGGTGACATAGTCGTCGGTGTCTGTAATGGTGGCACTGGCACTCTCATAGAGCGACTCGACAGAGTCGTCACCATCCGAATAGGCCTCCCATCCGCTGTGCAGATTCTCTGACGAGAGCTTGCCATAGCTCTCCACAAAGGCATCGCCGTCGTCCTGCATGTCGGCCGTCTCGGGCACCTCACCGATGTAGTCCTCCATCTGTGCGCGGATGTAGTCAAACAGTGCCTCGCACAGCTGTTCGTCGCCGCTGACGGGGAAGTCGATGTTCAGTGAAGACTCATAGTGGGGGTCATCGTCGGCCCAGGTAAACTCCTTGTACTTGAAAACTGAAGTGTCTTCCTCAGCCTCAGTCGTAGCAGTAGTGCCTCTCTTGTTGTTACACGCCACCGCGACAGCGGCCAGCATGAAGAGCATCAATAGTTTTTTCATTGTCAACAATTATTTTGTTACGGGGTTGTTCTGAGCGAAGAGTGCCATGCGCTCGTCGAGCTGTGCATACTGGTGGTCGCCTATGAACGAGGTGCACACGCGCAGTCCCTCCTGGTGGCTGCCGGTGGTGACGAGGCAGATGGCTGAGACGCCGTAGTACATCAGCTCGCGTGCCAGTTGTCCGCTGGTCATGCCGGGATAGCCGATGGTGAAGTAGAAGCCGTCGGCCACCGGCTGGTCGAGGTCCTTGTCGTAGACGACATAGAAGCCGTGGCGGCAGAAGATTTCCTTCAGCTTATGTGCACGGTCGCCATAGACCTTCACCTCCGAGCGGAAGTCATACTCGCCGTCGCAGGCGGCACGCAGCATGGCGGCCATGGCATACTGTGCCGAATGGCTGGTGCCCGACGAGAGGGCGTAGAGCATGCGTGTGCTGAACACCAGTCCGAAGGGCAGCCCCTCGTAGCGCGCCGCCAGGTCGGGGAAGTGGCGATGGAACAGCTTGTCGCCGATGCAGGTCACGCCGATGCGCTCGCCGGCATAGCTGAAGGCCTTCGAGCCAGAGATGAGCAGCATGTAGTTGTCGGTATAGCGGGCCACGGTGGGCTGGTAGGGTGGCTGGAAGGGCAAGCTGAGGTCCTGGCGGAAGTCCATGGCAAAGTAGGCCAGGTCTTCCATCACAATGACGTCATAGCGGGTGGCCAGCTCTCCGATGGCTTGCAGCTCCTGCTCCGTCAGGCACACCCATGAGGGGTTGTTGGGGTTGCTGTAGACGATGGCGCAGATGTTGCCGTTCTTCAGATAGCTCTCCACCTTCGGGCCGAGCTTCTCGCCGCGGTAGTCGTAGACATCGAAGGTCTCGTACCTCACCCCCTGCACCTGCAGCTGCATCTTCTGTACGGGGAAGCCCGGGTCAATGAAGAGCACGGTGTCCTTGCCCTTGGTGGCCTGCGAGCAGGTGAGGAACGAGGCGAAGGTGCCCTGCATGGAGCCGCAGACGGGCACGCAGCCCTCCGCCGCGATGTCGATGCCGATGAACGCCTTGACGAAGCGCGATGCCTGGCGTTTCAGCTCCGGCAGGCCCTGGATGTCGGGATAGCTGTGGGCGATGCCGTCTTGCAGCGCCTTGACCTGGGCATCGACGCCCACCTGTGCGGCAGGCAGTCCGGGGATGCCCATCTCCATCTTGATATACTCCACGCCGCTCTGCTGCTCAGCCATGGCGGCCACCTGCTTCACCTCGCGGATGGTAGCCTTGGCAAAGTCCTGTATGCCGAGGCCATTGATGAGACCGTCGACAATCTCTTTTTTTATTGGTGTCATATCTTTTTTAATTCTCGAAGTCAATCTCGTGGTCGAGCTTCTCCAGGAAGTCGTCGTAGACCTCCTGCTCCACGTCACCCATCTGGAACTCCTTCTCAGCGTCCTTCCTGATTTCGGCTATCCATGCGCGTCGTGCACGGACATAGTCTTCGCGGATGCGCTCACAAGCCTCTGCGTTGAGCTCAGTGAGGTGGTAGTAGTCCAGGATGAGCTGATAGGACCACGCCCAGCGGTATTCGCTATAGTGGCTGTTGATGTCTTCGAAGCGGTCGAGTACCTGCCCGATGCTCTCTATGCTGCCACTCTTGATGTCGTCCTTCAGCCGCTGCTCCTCGGTCTCCGGCAGCAGCAGTCCGCTGAGGTCAACCCAGGGTCCCTTGCCAATGGTGGAGGGTTGAGGATGGAGGGTGGAGGGAGCCTCCTTCAACCCTACACCGTCCTCCTTCAACCCTTTCAGCTGGCGCTTCAGCACGGCTCCCATGTAGATGCGGAGGGCGATGTCATAGTACTTCAGGCCCTTGCGCAGCGAGCTGGCGTTGATGACATACTCGTGGAAGTTGTAGGTGGTGACGTTGTCGCCGCTGGCCTGGCGCAGACTCTCCAGAATCTTCATGCCCTCCAGAATCTCGCCCACGGTGAAGGGTGAGAGCCAGTCGAAGTTGATGATACTCTTCTTCGACTGCTTCGAGCGCTTGTCACGCTTGGGCCATTTCTTGATGTCGCGGTACAGACCCACGGTGGTGATGTTGCGTCCAGGCACCAAGTAGCAGTCGTCGCCGTATGCCATGAGGTAGCTGAAGGGCAGGTTGCGCGTGTCGGGGTGGTGCATCAGCTTGCCGAAGCAGACGCTGAAGGCGCCGATGGTGGCGGGCATCAGCACGTAGCTGCCCGAGGCCGTCTTCGTGCCACGCTCCAGGGTGCCCCAGTGCAGCGGTCCCATCTTGTAGGCATGGTTCGAGAAGTTGGTGTTCGACCCTGCGTTATAGAACGAGAACTGTCCGCCGATGAGGAGGCTCGACTTGTGGTGGCTGGCTGAGAAGGGTCCGCAGAAGGCGGCGCAGGCCTCGCCGTTGGCCATGAACGAGTTGGCAAAGAAGAGGCTGGCCTCGGCCGTGAAGCCGTTGGTAATCTGGCATGCCTCGCCCACGAAGCAGTCCTGCATCTTCACCGAGTTGTTGATGCTGCATCCGTCGCAGATGATGCTGTTCTCGCAGATGACACCCGTGCCAATGAACACCGAGGCGTCCTCCGAGCTGAGGATGGTGCACTCGTTCAGGCGGGCGCAGCCGCTAATCTCGCAGTCGCCCTTGATGACGGTGTTGGTGATGTCCTTGGTGTTGATAATCTTCACACGGTTGCCAATGATGCCCTGCTCGGGGGTTGAGATGCGAACCTCATCGTCGATGAGCTGGTGCAGGCGGTTCATCAGGGCTTTGTCGTCGTGGTGCTTCACCATGAAGGCGGCCAGCTGCGAGTTCAGTTCGCGGAACAGCACCACGTTGCCGTCGCCCATCTCGTTGAGCACGCTGATGGTCGAGCCGGCACCGTAGCTGGCCCCCTCGGTGGTCTCAAGGGTGGAGATGTTCGAAATGTAGCAGTCGTCACCGATGGTGTAGTTGTTGATGAAGTTGCCCACCTTCTCTATCAGGCAGTCGTTGCCCACTGAGACATTGCGCAGCGTGGCATCGTTGATGCCTGAGTGTTTGAAGAAGCCCTTGGCCACTTCAATCTTCTTTTCAAACCGTCCTAAGCGGATGTCGCCGTAGAACATCACGCGGTGGAAGTTGTAGGGACGGAAGTCGGGGTGCACCAGCACGCGGTTCCAGTCTTCGGCCCAGCAAACATTCTGCTCCAGTACCTGGATCTCATCTTGGCTTAGTTGTCTGTACTCTCTCATAATTGTGTTGTGTATGTTAGGTTCAATCTTCTATCGTATAGAGGAAGTCGTTGTAGGGGTACTTCTGCACGTGTAGCTCGCGTACCTTACTATATAATAACGCGCGAAGCTCGTCAATATTGTCTTTCTCACGTGCTGAAATGAAGATACAGTCGCTGGTCGACTTGAAGTCGGGACTCTGTATGCGTGCCATCCATGTGTGCTGCAGCTGTTCCAGCGATATGTTCTCGCGCGTGGGCTCCGTCAGGTCGTCCTCGTCCTGAGGTGTCCACCGGTAGGCGTCCATCTTGTTGAACACAATCATCGAGGGCTTCTCGGCGCAGCCCAGCTCGGCCAGCGTCTTCTCCACCACCGTTATCTGCTCCTCGAAGTCGGGGTGGCTGATGTCCACCACGTGTACCAGCAGGTCGGCCTCGCGCACCTCATCGAGGGTGCTCTTGAACGACTCCACGAGGTCTGAGGGCAGTTTACGTATGAACCCTACGGTGTCAGCCAGGAGAAAGGGCAGGTTGTCGATGGTCACCTTACGCACGGTGGTGTCGAGCGTGGCGAAGAGCTTGTTCTCTGCAAAGACGTCGCTCTTGGCCAGCAGGTTCATCAGCGTCGACTTGCCCACGTTGGTATATCCCACCAGCGCCACGCGTATCAGGCGCCCGCGGTTCTTGCGCTGTGTCGTCTTCTGCTGGTCAATCTCTGCCAGGCGCTGCTTCAGCAGCGTGATGCGGTGCAGGATGATGCGCCGGTCCATCTCCAGCTGTGTCTCACCCGGTCCGCGCAGTCCCACGGTGCCCTTGCCGCCACCGCCGCCGCTGCCGCCGCCCTGTCGTTCCAGGTGTGTCCACAGGCGCTGCAGGCGTGGCAACATGTAGCGGTGCTGGGCCAGCTCCACCTGTGCCTTGGCCTCCGCCGTCTGGGCGCGCATGGCGAAGATGTCGAGGATGAGGCTGGTGCGGTCCAGAATCTTCACGCCCAGCTCCTTCTCAATGTTACGCAGCTGCTTGGCGCTCAGCTCATCGTCGAAGATGACCATGCCCACGGGCTGGGGGGGAGTGGGTGGAGGGGTGAGAGAGGAGGGAGAAGGGAGGATAGCCTTGCTGGCAGAAGTGCCCTCCTTCAACCCTCCACCCTCAACCCATTCATCGTATGCGTCCTGCTGTTGCTTGATGTACTGCTTTATCTCCTGCAGCTTGCCGCTGCCCACGTAGGTCACCTGGCTGGGGCCGGCCACACGCTGGGTGAAGCGGCGCACCGTCACGGCGCCCGCCGTCTCGGCCAGGAACTCCAGCTCGTCGAGATATTCCTTCGTCTTGGCTTCGTCCTGCTGCGGCGTGATGAGGGCCACCAGTACGGCGGTCTCGGTCTTGGCCTCGCTAATTACAAATTCCTTCATTCCTATAATGTTGTGTTCATTACTAAATAACTGCTTCAATATGAAGTTACTGACCCCACCCCTGCCCCTCCCCTACAAGGGAGGGGATGGTGTCCTCAGAAAAGTTTGCTGCAAAAGTACACAAAAAAAAGCGAACTCCCGTGCTTTGTCCAAAGAAAATGCCAGTGGGTAGCGAAAAAAGAGCAATTAAACTTTTCTACTGTTTCTTTTGGCCAGTTCACAAAAAGTCAGTACCTTTGCACCGTCATCACAGGTAGCGACCGCCGATGACCAGGACATTCACATGTCACATCCTAACCATAGCAACGATAAAACTATTATTTTGTTCAACTTACTTTATTTAGTATTATGTGTAAACAATTACTATTCAAATCAATGCTCCTGCTATGCGCCCTCGTAGCAGGTGGAATGAGCGCGTGCGCGCGAGAAAAAAGTCGCGACTTATGACAGCCAGGCATGGAGATAATTTCGTAAAGCGGCTCCTGGCTGAATTATCTCATGGAGTTATTCCCATAAAGTGGCCACTTTTTTCCACCATTCGGCCACTTACTCACTTCATTTCGGTCGATGATACGCTAAAGCGTCTTGAAAAAACAGACAAAAACAAAGAAAACAATCAAAAACAATTTGTTTTATTTGTTTTTTGCAATACTTAGTTAATTATACATTTAATCGTTTGAAAATCAATGAGTTACATTA
>CAMVKN010000058.1 GCA_947168045.1 uncultured Prevotellaceae bacterium | reverse complement strand
CAAAAGCACCTCAGAACGTGTAGCCGTTCACGCTGTCCCAGTCGGGGTCGGCGGTGAGGCGGATGGTGCCGTCGGACGAGCCACCGCTGCCGCCGCTACCGAAAAAACTGCCGGTGTAGCGGGTCACCTGGTTGCGGGTGACGGGGACGTTCTCGAAGACCTTCTCCTTGATGATGTTGTCGTTCTGGTCGAGGGCGGTGACGGTGAGCTTGGTCAGCACGTCGTCCTCGGTGTGGGGCAGGGTGAAGATTTCGTAGATGCCGTCGTCACTGACAGGGCGTATTTCCGTCTGCTTCGAGTTCACGCAGCCGCAGCCGTCCTTCGGGCTGAACGTGCTGGAGCCGCCGAGGTAGTAGAACTTCAGCTTGGCGACGTTCGATGGCATTTCATCGTCGGTCAGCACCAGGCGGAACATGGCGACGGCGCGGGTCAGCGTGAGGTCATAGCTCTGCACTTCTGTGGTCACCACCAGGTCGCCATAATAATAAAAGGTGTCGGTCACTTTATTGTTGGGGAAGGTCACCTTCTCCGTCGAGGTAATCGTGGCCGAGCCTTCGCCGTTGTGGGCGATGACTACCAGCTGGTACGTCCCGGCGGCAAGTGTCAGGGCGACAGTGCCGTAGCCTGCATCGCTCTCCTTTTGCGCCACGGTCTTGACCTTCGTGCCGTCAGCGTCGAAGATGGCGATGTTCAGGCGCGAGCACAGTTCCGTGATGTCGGTGGCGGCGCGAGTGAACGATTCCTGCTCATACTGCTTAAAGTGCAGGATGACGTTGGCATCCTGCGTCGAAACGATATCCTCTTCGCTGAGTATGGGCTTCTCGCACGCTGTCATGAGCAGGGCGAGCGCAAAAAACAGATACTTCTTCATAATGGTTCATTCTTTAGTGATGGATACTACGGCGACGGGACGGAGGCGATAGCTGTCCGTCGTATTGGCGGTGGGCCAGGCAGTCTCTGCGGCGCCGAGGGTACGGTAGCCGAGGCCGTCGTTGCTCTTGCGATAGAGGTACTTTTGGCCAGCAAGCGATGCATCGTCGGCCAGGAGTTTTGCCTCCACGAGCTGCATCTGCGCTTTGGTGGGTACGGCCCAGTCGCTGATGCCTACTGCGCCGAGGGCGGCAAGGGCGGCATCGGCATTCCCAGTGGTCGTTGCTGCCTGCTCGTTGGGCGAGAGCAGCGTCAGTTCTGCCGAGGTCTCGTCAATCGTTGATACCGCCAGCACATAGCATCCCTGATAGATGTCGCCCACGGCGGGGAAGTCTGACGACGGCTCAGAGGGCTCGATCGGGTCGGATGGCTCATTCGGCTCCGAAGGCTCGGAAGTAGACGAACCGCTTTCGTCGAACTCAAAGCTGATAGTTCTTTCGCCCAGCCATGTAGCGCCGGTGATGGTGCCGGTCAGGTTCACGCCCACTGCCTCGGTGTAGGTGCCGTCGATGTTGATCTTGTAGCCTGCCTCCAGTTTGTTGCTGCACGAATAGGTGTAGGTCTTGGTGGCACCGCCAATGGTGATGTTTACCGAAACGCTGGCGGGCTGGCTGCTCGGGGGCAGCACGTGCTCGCCGCTTTCTCCGCTGAGTGTCCACGTGCGCCCGTCGCTCTGCTTTGTCAGGGCGATGGTCTGCGAACCGCTTACACCGCTAAAAGTCCCACCCACCGTCAGCGCCTGCCATAGTGGGGCAATGGTCACGCTCACCGCCGTTGCCGCCGTCGGCACCTTCTTCACCACCACGCTTTGGATGAGCATCGTCTTCCTCGTCATGCCCAGCGTCACGGTGTTCGTACCCCCGTCCGTGAGCGTTGCCGTTGCCTGTGCCGTCATCAGGTCGCCGTGGCTGTGACCCTCGCGAAGCGCAATGGCCGACGTCGCCGCAGCATCGTCCGTCGTCGGCAGCACATAGTCCGATGAAGAAGCCCCGCCCACGGCATACACCGAGTACGTCCCTTCCGTCAGCCCGATGTTCAGCGTCTGCCCCTCGTCGCCGATGGTCTGCACCGCCCGACATTCCTCGCCGCTGAACACATACACCGTCACGGGGTACGCCACCGTTGCCTCCCCGCCAGCCGAACCGCCGGAGCGCGTCCGCACCTGCAGCACCGAGTTCGCCGCCTGACCCGCCGGAGCGACATCCGCGATGCCGTCCACGAGTCCTTTCTCACACGCCGTCAGCAGCATCGCCGCCAACGGCCAGAACAAAACTTTTCTGTTCATCATTTTAATAGAATTTAATTGTTTTCTGGGACTATTCCCATCCACAATATAACGCTTTTTATACAAATTGAATAGTATTTTGCACAGAAATCGTGTTAATATCCTCCCCGTATGCAGTTTATTTGAATTATTTTTTGTAACTTTGCAGCCGAAAGGCTGCGAAACTGCTCCCGCTCGGCAATTGATGCAAGCATCATTGCTCTCGCTCAACCGCAGTTTTGGCCCCCGAAATTTCACATAAATACGTATTTATCATGGCAACAACGACATTACCACAGACATCCCAAATAATAGTGACGCTGGAAGACAATGCGCTCGTGGCCGACATCAAGCGGGCACTGAAAATGATACGCGGCATAGCCTCAGTGCGTACCGCCACCATCAGTGATGACCGCACCATCACCCCCGCCATGCGCCGCTCCATCAACAAGGCTCGCCGCGAATATGCCAAGGGTGAGACCATCAAATGCAGCACCCCGGAGGAGATGCAGCGATATTTCGACAGCCTATGACCTACACGATTGAGTACTCCAAGGAGGCTGACCGGACGTTGCGCAAGTGGAAGAAGTCCAACCCTCAGCTCTTCAAGAAGGCGACGAAGATTCTGATGGACATCATGCAGCATCCCCGCACAGGTCTGGGCCACCCCGAAGCACTTGTCGGAGGAAACGACGTGACCTATTCACGCCACATCACAGCCCACGACCGCATCATATACGACATCTACGACGACCGCGTCACGGTGCTTGTAGTTCAAGCCGAGGAACATTACAACGACAAGTAATTTTTACCGCCCCCTCTTTTTACCTCTCAAAACAAATAACAAATCCCTCATGCCCCGCTACCTCCACAAACCCCACACTCCCGACACCGCCCGGACCCTGACTCTGAGCGGCCGTAACTGCTTGGTAGTGAGCGGCATAGTTACCCCCCCCTAAAATCGGCTACAGGCGCGGGAAAGGGCGCCGAGGCGAAATGTGTCCGCAAGGCACGCAGAAGTCCCACAGCGGGGCTGCTGCGTGCCTTGTCGCATATCTGTGCGTCCATGCGTCCCACATCGCGCTCCCTGCATGTGGGAAAGCCCTCGATGTACCCCACATCGCGCTCCCTGCACGTGGGAATGCCCTCGATGTACCCCACATCGTGCTCCCTGCACGTGGGAAAGCCTTCGATGTGCCCCACATCGCGCTCCCTGCACGTGGGAAAGCCCCCGATGTACCCCACAGAGAACGATATTCTAACCCAATTGTTTAGATATGTTATATAAATTGCTAAAACTACGCGCAGCCACTCCCCTCCCTTCAAGGGGAGGGGCAGGGGTGGGGTCTGTATTGTCCTGTTAACGAAGAAGATACTGACCCCACCCCCAACCCCTCCCCTACAAGGGAGGGGAGAGACGGCGCACCAATAACGAATAAATAGAAGTTACTTTTAACAAATTAAAAATCACGCTTATGGAAATTCCCGTAACATTAGTGCCGAGCATCGACGCACAGGCATGGCCCAACGAAATCTACGTGGGCTACGCCACCGGCTGGATGCGACGCTACGACCAGGAGTTCGACCCCGACCGCTCGACCTCCGGTCGCTTGCCACCAACGGGACGCAAGAATCCCGCGCCGCAGAAGCTGCAGCCCTATCTCGCCGACGCCAAGACGCAGGTGCAGAAGCTGCTCGCCGACTACAAGGAGGCCACCGCCGCGCCAACAAGCGCGTCTCCGTCAAGAACGACGTCGTGGGCAACCACCTCTACCAGACCGCCCGCGACTGGACCTGGGCGCGACTCATCGAGGACGGCAAGGCCCTCCTGGCCATCGACCCCGACCAGCCCACGCGCATCCTCTCCACCGACAAGAAGGCCCAGAAGGCCGGCGGCCTCTGCCTCGCCCTCAAGGGTGTGCCGGTGAAGCCCACCGACGACGTGGACGTGGACAAGGAGTACCAGCTCATCCCCCTCGACAGTATATAAACATTTCAAATCAATTTAATTCTATCATTCAATTATGAAAACAAAAATTCTATCAATTCTCGCGCTACTGTGCATCACAGCCAGCAGCGCATGGGCAGGGCAACAGCCTAAAGGCGTTTTTGAAGAAGCCACAGGCAATGCCGGCTCTGTAACAGTCAAAGGATGGGCATACGACCCAGACGCAAGCTCTTCCTCCATCACAATACATGTCTATGTATGGCAAAAAGGCGTGAACGAAGGCGACATGTCTCATCCGTTGAGCATACAAACAGTGGAAGCTAACATTGAGCGCACTGATGTGAACGAGACTATGGGCATCACTGGCAATCATGGATTCGAGAATACGTTCACTATGGCTGCCGGAAACTATGTAATTAAAGCCTTTGCCCTTGACAAGACAGGTGGAGACAGTAACCCAGATCTGCCAATAAATTATGGAGGTAGCGAAACGATAAGAGAAGTCACCGTCACCGACCCCACCAACAGCTACGCGCCGAGAGGCTACGTCGATGAATGCACAGGACAAAACGGTTCTATCCGGGTTCGTGGATGGGCGTTAGACGAAGACAACTTAGATGTGTCACTTTGGATACACATCTATGTAGACGAAACACATGCCAAGACTATCAAGGCCGATATTCCATCAAACAATCCGGGAATTTTGAACCACTATTTCGATACTTACGTCGAAGCTACCACTGGCAGCCATTACGTGAGGGTCTTTGCCCTCAATATCAAAACTGACGGTAGTGACAACGGTGCCGAACATACCCAACTGTATGGCATGCCCGGCGGCTCCTTCGAGGGTGTTAATCAATTCAACGACATCACTGTCAGCGACCCCTACGCCATAACCTACAACGTCAACGGCGGTAGCGGCAGCGTGGCTTCGCAGGACAAGCGCACAGGCATCAACCTCACGCTGGCCTCCAGCGGCTTCACCCGCACGGGCTACACCCTCGACGGTTGGGCAACATCGGCTGGCGGTGACAAGGCATACGACCTTGGAGCCACCTACACGGGCGACGCCGCCCTGTCGCTCTACGCCCACTGGACACAGAACACCGCCACGCTGACCGACGGCGACGACCTCTCGGCTCTGTCGGAATGGGCTGGCAAGACCTGCACCGTGACCTACACCCGTTCGTTCACCGCCGGCAAGCCCTCGACCGTGTGCCTGCCCTTCGCATACACTCCGAAGGGCGAAGAGAAGTTCTATTCCTTCACGGGCATCAATGAGGATGGTGGCAACTATACCGCCGACATGACCGAAGTGGTTTCTCCTCTGGTGGCTAACACTCCTTACCTGTTCATGCCAACGGGCAACGCTGACTTCAGCGGCACATACGCCATCCCAAGCATCGAGGCAGGCTCGACCACCAGCGGCGACTGGACATTCAAGGGCACATACAGCACCATCGAGTGGACTGATGCCCCCGCAGAACCCACCTACGGCTTCTCGGCACAGAATGCCAACGCCGGCATCACACAGGGCCAGTTCGTCAAGGTGGGCAGTTACGTCCGCATCAAGCCCATGCGCGCCTACCTGCAGTACAACGGCTCTGACAGCCAGTTTACCAATGCCCGCTCCCTGACCCGCGCCGCTGCCACGACCAGTGACGACACTCTGCCCGAGACCATCGGCGTGCGCCTCATCAGCGCCAACGGTGAAGTCAACGCCATCGGCACCCTGCACACCCGCACGGGCGAGGTGACCCTCGACGGCTGGTACACCCTCGACGGCAAGCGACTCAGCACCCAGCCCACCCAGAAGGGCATCTATGTGAACAACGGTAAAAAGGTAGTAATCAAATAACAAAAGGAGGATACAACTATGATTAAGAAAGCATATCAGAAACCTACGACAAAGGTAGTGAAACTTCAGCACCAGACACACATCCTCGCCGGCAGCATCAAGACGCTGCAAGGCCACGCCAAGAGCGGCGGCGAGGAACCCGAGGACACCTGGTACGACCTGGAGTAATAAACATTCTTACACCCAATATCATTCGGGGACGGAGCACTTTCGTATGCTTCGTCCCCGATTTTTTTACATCAAATCCAGTTTGAATCAGGGGACGGTTGACTTCCCCCTGCGGGTCGTCGAGCTAAACCTTCTTGCTTTGGCAAGCGACTTCGTCGATTACTCTGATGCGTCAGAGAGGCCCCGTGCACGGCGGAACCCCGCCCGCACAGCCCCCACGGAGAGGGCGGCCTCCCCGCACGAAAGAACAACAGATTCAGAAAAAAGGACGACTCGGAAAACATGGACATACCCGTCATGCCACACCCAGGCACCGACACCCAGGCATCGCCATATCAGAGCCGTCAGACAAAAGAAATAACATAAAATTAAAACATTAAAGAACAATGAAACATCGATTTCTATACATCATGGCACTGCTGCTGACAGTGGCGACGGGCGCATGGGCACAAGACCCTGACCCCATCGACCTCACGCCCAGTGCCGACGGAACGGTGTGGACACTCAGCACGATGCCCGAATACGACGTCGAGCTGGAAGTGACATACTACACCGATGCCGAACTCGACCAGATGGCAGCCGATGAAGTCATCGCCAAGATAACAGCCATCGGCACCGTGACCTACACTCCTGAGAGCAAGGCCCTCATCGACGCAGCACGCACGGCCTACGACGCGCTGACCGCCGCCCAGCAGGCACTCGTGACAAACTACTCGACGCTGACCGATGCCGAGACCACCTACGCCACCGCTGAGGAGACCGCCTACACCGAGGGCGTAGAACTGACCAAGAACCCCGACGGCACATGGACACTCGCCGCAACTCCCGCCTTCGACGTGGAGCTGGAGGTGGAGTATGAGACCGACCTGGCCCTCTCCGAGACCACGGACAACAGCGCTGCACTGACAGAGTGGGACGGCTACGAGGCCGACGTCACCATGACGCGCACGCTTGCCACCGGTTCGTGGAATACGTTTGCTGCTCCGTTCAGCACCGCCATCCCCGATGGCTGGACCGTGAAGGAACTCAGCAGCGCAACGTTCGCAGACGGAACGCTGACCCTCAACTTCGCCAATGCCGCCAGCATCGAGGCCGGCAAACCCTATCTGGTGAAGGTCGCTGCCAACACCGACCTCTCCACAGCACCCTTCACGGGAGCCATCGTGAGCAAGGATGCACAGCCCTTCACCTCGACCGACGTCGATTTCATCCCCACATTGGGAAAGACGCTCGTCACCGGACCAGAGGGCGATAAGGACAACGTGAAGGCCGTGCTCTTCCTCGCTGCCGGCAACAAGCTCGTCAACCCCTCTGTGGTCAACGATGACACACAGGAAGCAAGCTACATGAAGGGCTTCCGTGCCTACTTCCAGGTGAAGGGCTTGGCTGCCAGTGCACGCGCGTTCAGCATGAACCTGGGCGACGGCGAGACCACTTCGATCAGTGAAGAGTTAAGTGTGAATAGTAAAGTATTCGCTCCCGTCACAGAGTGCTACACCCTCGATGGTCGCAAGTTGCAAGGCCAGCCCACGCAGAAGGGTGTGTACATTGTAAACGGTAAAAAGGTCATCAAATAACGGTAGGAGGACACAGATATGAAAAAGCAAGAATATCAGAAACCCGCAATGCTGGTTATAATGACCGACCTTGAGCAACAGATTCTGACCGGTTCGGTAAAGAACGTAACGACAACTGGCCTTAACGAAGACAACCTTCACAAGGACAACACCCAGGGCAACATCTGGAACGATGCCATGAGCCGCCGTCACAGCGTCTGGGACGAGGACGAGGACGAGGAATAAAGAACGAAACCTGAAAAAAAAGACGACGGAGAGCATCTGTCGTCTTTTTATGTGGTCACATGCTCATCATACTCGTAGGTTAATTCAGAGATAAGGGTGTAATAGGGTGTGGTTGAAAAGTCATCGAACAGTCCGTCCCCATAAAATGCCTGCTCCATGTAAATCAGCCGAGTTAGCGGAATAAGTCAATGAGTTATTGCAGCCAGGAGCCGAGTTATGAAAATATCTCCATGAGATAATTCCGTAAAGTGCCGAGTTATGAAATTATCTCCATGAGATAATTCCGTAAAGTGCCGAGTTATGAAATTATCTCCATGAGATATTGGATTCAGAAAATGTTTCGCGCGTGCGCGCGTATGGTTTAACATTTTAAAATATTGCACTACTTGCACCAAATCTGATTATCAAACAGTTACGAGTGCACCTGCGCTATACTGGTGTTAGGACGCAGTTGCATAGCCTACAAGCAGCGCAACATGCTCCATTGCAAAAAAACTGAAACAGGTGCCAATAGTGCAAGATATTTGTTAAGGAAGGTTAGGAAATTCTTCAGCGGTGCAACATATTTCTCAACAAAGGTTAAGAGAAGCACCAGCGGTGCAACATATTTCTCAACAAAGGTTAAGAGAAGTACCAACGGTGCAACATATTTCCCAACGAAGGTTAAGAGAAGCACCAGCGGTGCAACATATTTGTTAACGAAGGTTATCTCAGGTGCAAGTAGTGCAACGTTTTTCGGCGTTACAAATTGGCGCCAAAGGTTCTTTTAGTCGCTTCGTTTGGTAAAAGCGGCAAAGCCGAGTGCTCCAGCTCGAAAATGCCTAAGCGAAAATTCCTTTTTCGCTTTGCATTTTGCTCGCTTATTCGTACCTTTGGCTAGCGCCGAAGGTACTCCCGCTTGGAAAAGAAAAGAAAAAGGTGTTTTTCTTTTGCTTTTCGCTCGCTTATTCGTACCTTTGCACACGATTTTCAAACAAACACAAACATGGTAAAGATTACAAAAGAGGCCGCCCTGAGCTATCACGAGAGTGGGCGCCCCGGCAAAATTGAAGTGAAGCCCACCAAGGCTTACCGTACGCAAACCGACCTGTCGCTGGCCTACTCGCCCGGCGTGGCATACCCCTGCTTAGAGATTCAGCAGAACCCTGACGACGCTTACAGATATACCGACAAGGGTAACCTGGTGGCTGTCATCAGCAACGGCACGGCGGTGCTGGGCCTGGGCGACATCGGCGCCATGAGCGGAAAGCCGGTGATGGAGGGCAAGGGGCTGCTGTTCAAGATATACGGCGGCATCGACGTGTTCGACATAGAGGTGGACGAAAAAGACCCGGAGAAGTTCTGCGAGGCGGTGGAGCGCATCGCACCTACCTTCGGCGGCATCAACCTGGAGGACATCAAGGCACCGGAGTGCTTCTACATAGAGGAACGCCTGAAGAGGACGCTGAACATCCCCGTGATGCACGACGACCAACACGGCACGGCCATCATCAGCGCTGCCGGACTGAAGAACGCGCTGGAGGTGGTAGGCAAGGACATCAGCAAGGTGAGGATAGTGGTGAACGGTGCCGGTGCCGCCGCCATCTCGTGCACGAAGCTCTACATGGCCATAGGGGCAAGCAAGGAGAACATCGTGATGCTCGACTCAAAGGGAGTCATCCGCGCCGACCGACAGGACCTGAACGAGCAGAAGCGTTTCTTTGCCACCGAGCGCACCGACATTCACACACTGGAAGAGGCCGTCAACGGGGCCGACGTGTTCGTGGGACTGTCGAAGGGTAACGTGCTGTCGAAGGAGATGGTGAAGACGATGGCGAAGGACCCCATCATCTTCGCCCTGGCCAACCCCGTGCCTGAGATAAGCTACGAGGACGCCATGGAGGCACGCCCAGACGTGCTGATGTCAACGGGCCGCACGGACTATCCCAACCAGATTAACAACGTGATAGGCTTCCCTTACATCTTCCGCGGCGCCCTTGACGTGCATGCCACCGCCATCAACGAGGAGATGAAGCTGGCCGCCGTACACGCCATAGCCGACCTGGCGAAGCAGCCGGTGCCCGACGTGGTGAACGACGTGTACAAGGTGAACAACCTGAGGTTCGGACGCGACTACTTCATACCGAAGCCTGTGGACCCACGACTCATCAGCGAGGTGAGCGCCGCCGTGGCCAAGGCTGCCATCGACAGCGGCGTGGCACGCAAGACGATAACGAACTGGGAGCAATATAAGGACTCGCTGAGCGTGCTGCTGGGACAAGAGACGAAACTGACGCAGAAGCTCTATGCTACGGCTGCGGCACACCCGCAACGCGTGGTGTTTGCCGAGGGCGTACACCCCACGATGCTGAAGGCGGCCGTACAGGCAAAGGCGGAGGGCATCTGCCAGCCCATACTGCTGGGCAACGACGAGGTGATAGCCAAGCTGGCGAAGAGCCTCGACCTGTCGCTGGAGGGCATCGAGGTGGTGAACCTGCGCCACCCGAGCGAGCAGGAGCGCCGCGAGCGCTATGCACGCATACTGACACAGAAACGGCAGCGTGAGGGCTATACCTTCCAGGAGGCCAACGACAAGATGTTCGAGCGCAACTACTTCGGCATGATGATGGTGGAGACGGGCGAGGCCGACGCGTTCATCACGGGTCTATACACCAAGTATTCGAACACGGTGAAAGTGGTGAAGGAGGTCATCGGCATCAGGCCTGAGTATAAGCACTTCGGGGCCATGCACATCATCAACTCGCCCAAGGGCACCCTCTACATCTGCGACACGCTGGTGAACGAGAACCCCGACACAGACACGCTGGTGGACATCGGCAAGCTGGCGGCCACCGCCGTGCGCTTCTTCAACGAGAAGCCCGTCATCAGCATGATTAGCCACTCGAACTTCGGCTCCAGCCAAAGCGACGGGGCACTGAAGGTGAAGCACGCCGTGGAGCAGCTGCACCAGCTGTACCCCGACCTGCCCATCGACGGCGAGATGCAGATAGGCTTCGCCCTGGACCGCGAGCTGCGCGACGAGCAGTACCCGTTCTCGCGGCTCTATGGCAGGGATGTGAACACGCTGGTGTTCCCGAACCTGACGTCGGCACGCTCCAGCTACAAGATGCTGCAGATGCTGGGCACCGACGCCGAAATCATAGGCCCCATACAGATTGGACTGAACAAGGCCATCCACTTCGTCGACTTCGGCGCCACGGTGCGCGACGTGCTGAACATCACAGCCGTGGCGAGCATCGATGCCTACGTGTTCAAAATCAAGAACCGCATAGCCAGCGCAACACAGAACAGGAATGCACCGGGTACTATTATCGCTGGCCAGTAACAGCGAGCAGAAGGACCACCTGCGCCAGGCGCGAGAAGCACTGGCGCGGGTGCTCGTCCACTGTAGCTTCACCAAGGAGATATGGACGGAGGCCATGGGTAATGCCCACGGCACGTACCTGAACCAGCTGGCTGAGGCCGACACGGACATGGGGGTGGAGGAGCTGACGCAGCGCCTGAAGCAACTGGAGGCGGACATGGGCCGCACGCCAGAGATGAAGGCGCTGGGCGTGGTGCCCATCGACCTGGACCTTCTGCAGTATGACACGTGCCGCTATCACCTGCACGACTGGGACCGCCCCTACGTCAAGCGCCTGCTTACCTCTCACCTCTGAGCCCTCACCTCTAAAAGACAAGAACTTAATTAAACTAGGAGAATATGACATACAAAAACATGCTTCTCATGGCTGGCTGCGCGCTCTTTTCAGCAGCAGTCCAGGCGCAAGTGACCATCGATATCGACGCCCAGCAACGGGGACCGAAGGTGAGCCCTATGCTCTATGGCATCTTCTATGAAGACATCAACCACGCTGCCGACGGCGGCATCTATGCAGAACTGATACGCAACCGTTCGTTTGAGGACGGGCCGCGCTATGGTGCACCCGCCGACATGCAAGGATGGTCGACCTATGCTGCTGCACCCTCGCAACTGACGGCAAGGCTGATACAACCCACGAAAAAGACGCCGCTACTTAACAGGATGCAGCACAACGCCTTGGCACTCGACATCAAGGCGTCGGCAACGATGCCCGTCTGTCTGGTCAACGAGGGCTACTGGGGCATCAATGCCGTGCAGGGGCGTAGCTATCGCCTGTCGTTCTGGGCAAAAGCGCTGAAATACACAGGCACCGTGAAGGCCACGCTCTGCTCCAAGGACGGCTCACGAATCTACGCCGAGACGGTGGTCAGCCAATTTCCTGCCGCCAAGGACTGGACGAAGTACGAGGCCACCCTCATCGCCGACGACAACGATTCGCAGGCCCAGTTTGCGCTGGTGTTCGATGGCTCTGGGCAGGTGCAGATAGACATGGTAAGTCTCTTTCCACCCACATTTAAGAACCGCGAGAACGGCATGCGACCTGATCTGGCCAACATGCTGTGGCAGTTGCACCCGAAGTTCATGCGCTTCCCTGGCGGCTGCTTCGTAGAGGGTCAGGAGAGCCCAGACAACGCCTTCCGCTGGGAGCGTACCATCGGGCCGATTGAGGAGCGTGAGGGGCATTGGAACGTGAACTGGGGCTATCGCACTTCCGACGGACTGGGCTTCCATGAGTACCTGCAGCTGGCCGAAGACCTGGGAGCCAAGCCGCTTTATGTTGTGAATGTGGGACTTTGGCACGGGGGTATGACTCCCTACGACAGCATCCAACCGTGGATTGACGAGTGCATGAATGCCTTGGAGTATGCCAACGGCCCCGTCACTTCGAAATACGGGGCTATGCGTGCCAAGAACGGACATCCGGAGCCGTTCGGAATAGAATATCTGGAAATAGGCAACGAGAACAACCAGCCTGACCCTCGCCAGCAAAGCGACCACTACTACGAACGCTACGAGCAGTTCTACAAGGCCATCCGCGCCAAGTATCCCGAGATGAAAATCATCGGCAACGTGGTGGCATGGGGCGACGACAATCCGAAGTGGACCAGCAAGCTGCCCGTCGACCTGCTTGACGAACACTACTACCGCTCACCCGACTGGTTTGCCGCCGCTTTCCACAAGTACGACAGTTACGACCGCCAAGGCCCGAAGGTCTATGTGGGCGAATATGCCGTGACCAATGGCTTCGGCAACCTGGGCAACATGAATGCCGCCCTGGGCGAGGCCGTCTACATGATGGGAATGGAGAACAACGCCGATGTGGTGCAACTGGCCTCGTATGCCCCCATCTTCGTCAACGAGAACGATGCCCGCTGGCGTCCCGACATGATTCGTTTCAGCAGCAGCCGTGTCATGGGCACTCCCAGCTACTATGTGCAGCAACTCATGCCACAGCATGTGGGTACACAAGTGGTGAAGGTGGTGCAGAACGACCCCTACAAGGATAAGATTCGCAGGCAACTGACACCGAAGCAGAGCCGTGTGGGATTCGGAACGTGGGGCACACGTGCGTCGTTCGAAACCGCAAAGGATGTGGATTTCGTCAACGGCGACTGGCAGAAGGAAAGCAACATCGTGCGGCAGAAAGGACTCAGGGAAGCCACGCTCTGCATTGAGAAGAACATCATCAGCAGCGACCACTATAGTTATAAGTTCCGCGCGCGCAAAGACGAGGGTGCCGAGGGTTTCCTTATCGTCTTCAACTATGTAGATGACAAGAACTACTGCTGGCTGAACTTCGGCGGATGGGGCAACACACAGCACGCCATCGAACAGATTAGCAATGGCGGCAAGTTGCTGGCCGACGGCAAGCGGGGACATATAGAAGCAGGTCGTTGGTACGATGTAACCCTACAGGTGAACGGCGATAGTGTGAAGGCGTGGCTCGACAACGAACTGGTCTTCGACACGGTACTGAAGCACGACGACACGAAGGGCATCTTCTCATCAGCCACTATCGACGATGCCAAGGGCGAGCTCATCGTGAAAGTCGCTAATACCAGCGATGCAGCCACCACCGCCCAGCTCAGGCTGAAGAACTTTAAGCCCACATGTGCCCGTGTTGTTCGTCTGGCTGCCAACGACGGTATGGAAGAGAACACACTCGATACGCCCACGGCCATCCATCCTGGAGAGCAACTGCTCTCGCCCGAGAATGGCAGCATTCAGCTGGATGTGCCTCCTTACTCGCTGAATATCGTCGTGGTTCAGTTGTAAGAGGTGAGAGAGTGGTGAGTCCATAAAATAAGTCGCTGTTTTACAGCGACTTATTATTTTGTTTTCGTGATTCCGTCGGGATTCGAACCCGAGACCCACAGCTTAGAAGGCTGTTGCTCTATCCAGCTGAGCTACGGAACCATCCATTTGCAGGGCCTGCCAAAGAACGCCGACAGACGACATGACAAGCTAAGCGGCTGCAAAGGTAGGTATTTTTTCGGACATGGCCAAATTTTCAAATAAATTATTCACAGACAATGATGGCGACGGCAGTAAAAACGTCTTTTTTATAGGGACAGACTGGGGCTCACACCGTAAAGCGGATGTAGGCGCGGTCATCAAACGAGCGGTTGCCCTGCATGCAGCCCTTGGTGGCCAGGAAGGTGCCGATGTTCAGCGGGTCGTCGGCCAGCTGCCGGGCCAGGGCCTGCTCGGAGGCCTCAAGCGTGGGGCAGAGGAAGGGATAGCCGTCGCTGGCCAGCACAATCTCCTTGGGCTGGAAGTCGAGCGTCAGCACCCGGACATGCTCCTCAGGAATGCGTGCCCCGTCAATGACGGCATACTTCACATTCTGCTGCTCGCGCATGATGGCCATCATCTCAGGCAGGATAGCCTCACGGGCCGTATCGTTGACAAGGAAAGAGGCGGGGTCGTCACTCCTACGGATGATGTCGGCCCTCTTTCGTGCCAGCTGTTCCTCGTAGGGCTTGGGGTTCTCAAACAGCTGTCCGTTGACCATGCAGAGACAGTCGCCTACCATCCACAGCTCACGTCGCAGGCGGCTGAAGACGACGGCTGAAGCCGCCAGGCGGTCGACAGGACCTGGCAGCGGCTTGCGCTCACGTAACAAGCCACCCGCCAGAAGGGAGGGACGGCACATGGCATCAGCCAGACGGCGGGTGACGCCCACGCAGAACTGATGGCAGGTGGTGGCGGCCCCCATGTGGCTGATGTGGCGGGCGACCAGTTGCATGGCATAGCGCCCATTGGTGGCCGACCGGCTGTAACGGTGGGCCGACTTCGACGTAGAGCCATCGATGACGGCAATGAAGTTGTCAGTGACGACGATGCCGTCCTCACTCTTACGGTCAGGGTTCTTCGCAACGATGTGCTGTTCAATGATGTTCATGTGTGCTATGTGACGAAAAGAGAGCGTGTGTCCCCTACCCCATCAGACGGTTGATGAGGTCTGGGCGCCCAATGCGACGAAGGCTCTGCATAATGCCCCTGCGTTCCTCGGGCTTGTACCAGAAGAAGAACTGCCGCTGGGCCTGCTTCTCACGAGGTGAGCGCGCGCAGTAGACAGGCTTTAGGGTGTAGGGGTCGAGGCCGGTGTAGTACATCTCGGTGGCCACGGTCATGGGCGTAGGAGTGAAGTCCTGCACCTGCTCCAAGTGGAAGTCCATCTGTCGTGTGAGCACGGCCAGCTCGGCCATGTCCTGCTCTTTGCAACCGGGGTGGCTGCTGATGAAGTAAGGGATGATTTGCTGGCGCAGGCCCTGCTCACGGCAGATGCGGTCAAAGAGACGCTTGAAGTCGCGGAAGAGCTGGAAGGAAGGCTTGCGCATGAGCTGCAGCACGCCGTCGGAGGTGTGTTCAGGAGCCACCTTCAGCCTTCCGCTGACATGGCGCGTGATGAGTTCGCGGGTGTACTCCTGCGCCGAGCGGTTGGCTGCCTCGTCCTTGCCACGATGCAACAGCAGGTCATAGCGCACACCACTGCCAATGAAGCTCTTCTTGATGCCTGGCAGGGCATCGACGGCGCGATAGATGTCGAGCAGCTTCTGATGGCTGGTGTCCAGGTTGGGACAGATGTGTGGATGGACACAACTGGGTCGGCGGCAGGCCTCGCAGGCCTTGAGGTTGCGCCCGTGCATGCCGTACATGTTGGCCGACGGCCCGCCAAGGTCGCTGAGATAGCCTTTGAAGCCTGGCAGCTGCATGACCTGCTTCACTTCGCGCAGGATGCTGGCCTTCGACCGGCAAACGACGAACTTGCCCTGGTGGGCTGAGATAGTGCAGAAGGCACAGCCGCCAAAGCACCCCCGGTGGATGTTGACCGAGAACTTAATCATCTCGTAGGCCGGAATGGTCTTCCCCTTGTACTTGGGATGTGGCAGGCGCGTGTAGGGCAGGTCGAAGCTGGCATCCACCTCCTCGGTGGTCATGGGCGGATAAGGAGGGTTGACGACGACACACCGGTGCGCTACTTCCTGAAGGAGTCGGTTGGCGTGCATCATGTTCGACTGCTCCTCTATGTGGCGGAAGTTTTCTGCCTGTGCCCGCTTGTTCCTTAGGCACTCCTCATGCGAGTGCAGGACGATGTCGTCCTGACTGATGCCACCGGGGACAGCGTTGGCCTGACAGAGGAAGACGGTCTGTGGCAGGTCGGTGATGTCCTGTATGCGCTGGCCGGCCGCTATGCGTCGCGCCAGCTCAACGATGGTTTTCTCGCCCATGCCATAGCTGATGATGTCGGCGGGTGCATCGCAGAGGATGCAGGGGCGCAGGCAGTCCTGCCAGTAGTCATAATGGGTGAGACGCCGCAGCGAGGCCTCGATGCCGCCCAGCACGATAGGCACGTCAGGATAGAGCTGCCGCAGAATCTTGGAGTAGACGATGGTGGGGTATTCGGGCCGCTGGTCATGGCGCCCGTCAGGCGAGTAGGCATCCTCAGAACGCAGTCGCCGCGCCGCAGTGTACTTGTTCACCATCGAGTCCATGCACCCAGGCGAGATGCCGAAGAAGAGCCTCGGGCGGCCCAGCTTGCGAAAGTCACGGTAGTCGCCATGCCAGTCGGGCTGTGGCACGATGGCCACCCGATAGCCGGCAGCCTCGAGTGTGCGCCCGATGACGGCAGCGCCAAACGACGGATGGTCGACGTAGGCATCGCCCGAGAAGAGGATGACGTCGACCTCGTCCCAGCCGCGCATCTCCAGCTCCTTCTTGGTGGTAGGTAGGAAGGTTAAAAGATTTGAGGTTTGAGAATTCTTTGCATGGCAAAGCGGCATAGCCGAGCGGAGATTTGAGATTTGGGGGTTAGTCCTATCCCTAACTCCCGACGAGCTGACGTTCTTGTTCTCTGAACTATCCATTGCCATTAGAACTAAACTATCAAATCTCAATTCTCAAATCAATCTATACGGCTCTTCCACTCCACGAAGAGCTGGAAGAGCTGCTGCAGGCCGAAGGCCTTCATGTTGGGGTTATAGATGACATCGAGACAGAGGTCAAGAAGAGCCTTGTCAGCTCCAGCCTCCGACTCGAGCAGGGCCCGGATGTTGAGCTTCAGCTTGTTCAGCGTCTCTTCGTCAACATATCCATGCGACTCCTGCACGTCGCGCATCAGCTGATACTTGTCCAGGGTCTGCAGATGGTCGTCACTTACCTCTATGGTACGTGTGCCCGATGGGTTAGCTTGAATCTTAGTCATGGTAATAGGTGTTTTAGTTTGGTATTAAGAAGTTAACGATGCCTTGCATGATGGCCTTCTGCATGCCCCCGTCGATGATGCACTCAAAGGGGAAGCCCATGGTGAAGGCGCGGTAGTCGTTTCCGGCGTATGCCACTGCGGCGCTGGTGTTGTTGGCATAGACCATGGCGGGGAAGGCCTGCTGCACCGTGGGCATGAGCACATCGGTGCGAGTGGCGGCATAGTGCCGCTCGTTCAGCTGATGGTGGAAGCTGAACGAGGTGCCCAGACCGCTGACCAGGCCGCTGGCGTCGCGATAGTCGCAGGGCGAGCTGACCTTCAGCACATCGCTGAGGAAGCGTTGCTCGTCGGTCGTCCGCATGTCGGTGCCGATGTATGCGCCACTGACCAGCAGGTTGCCATGGCCTGCCACATACTGGCGCATGACCTGCTGCAAAGCGGGCTTGAACGACTTATAGGGTATGAAGCTGTGGCCGTCGTTGCGCTCCAGACCCAGGATGAGGTCAATCATGGCGTAGGACGACAGGGGCACATAGCCGTTCTCCACGGCCTGCACTGAGGCGCTGACGATGCTGAAACGACCTGTGGCAGCCAGTGCCTCGGCATGGGTGCGCACATAGTTGAAGTCGTTGCCTGCCACGAACAGCCCGGCCAGCTCGGAGGTGCTGAAGCCCAGGGCGGTGGAGTCCTCGCGACCGATGCGCGACACGTCGAACACGCGCTGACGGCCCATGAAGCCTGCCGTGCGGCCATAGCTCACGCCGGGGTCCTCGTCGATGTCGAAGCCCTGGCCCGTCCGGCTGATGGCTGGCGAGGAGAGCCGGTGGAAGCCGTTGACAACCATGGCGCGCTGACCTGCGTCGGGGTTATAGTAGGCCGAGAGCACCTCCGTGGGGAAGCTCTGTCCGCCATCGTTGACGGCACGCACCTGGAAGCTGTAGAGCACCTTGGGCTGCAGCTTCACCGTGCACGACGTGCCCCTCAGCGGCGTGCCGTTGTCGAACCCACCATTGCCCTGTGCTATATATAAGATGTAGCCCGATGGCTCAGAGGTCTTTTCCTGCGAGTCGATGAGTCCCTGCCAGCTGAGGCGCACCTCGCTGCCGCTCTTGTTAGAGAACTCAATGTGGAAGTGGTCGGGCGCCAGCGGGGTGACGGCATACTTCTCGCCGTGGTGCTGGGCAATGAAGCGCAGCACGGTCTTGTAGATGGAGCGCGCCATCCAGAAGCGGAAGTTGGGGTCGAGACCGTAGCGCATGTCGCCGAAGTTCTGGTGCGACAATGTCTCAAGGATGCTGCTGGGCACGATGGGCAGGCGCGTCTCTGAGTAGTTGCGGTCATAGAGCTTGCGCAGTTTCCACTCGCCGAAGCGGTACTGCAGGTCACGCGTGGTGTTCTCCAACAGCGCCGTGGCCAGCTCCTTCGATGCCTCGCGGCTCATGCCCGTGGCCAGCGTGGGCTGCCCGAAGCCTGTGGTACAGATGGACAGCGTGCCGTAGATGCCCGTGCCATCGGCCGTGTGGCCGGCATCGCTATGGATGGCCAGCGACAGCTCGATGGGCACCTTGCGCCCGGCTGAGTCGGGGGCATAGGGCGAGCCGCCACAGAGCAGGTTAGTCATATACGAGCGCACGTTGATGTCGTCGGCATAGTCGTTCAGGCCGCCACGGAAGCTATAGATGCCATAGGGCATGCCGGCCCACTGAGCATAGTAGCGGGCTCCCTCCAGACAGCGCGGCATGCCGCTGGTAGTGCCGCCGCGGCTGATGTTGCCCATGCCGCCGCCGAAGCGCACGGCATCGGTGGTGACCATGCCTGAACGATGGCCACTGAGGTTGCTGACGACGACGCGGTTGCCCTCGCTCATGCCACCGTCGAAGTCGAAGGTGCCTAAGTAGACCCATGTGGAGCCACCCATCTGCTGGTTGACGCGAAACTCGGTGGGCACGCCCTTGTGCCACACGGTGTAGCGTGCGTCATCGATGCTGCCGGGCACGGTCTGGTAGCTCACATACACGGCATAGCGGCCGGCCTCGGGTAGGTTGGGCTGATAGCTCACCTCGCTGGCCTTCGACTTGTTGCGCGTCACCTCGGCCATGCGTGCCGTGCCGGCCTGGAAGGGGTTCTCGCCGTCGCGGTAGATGCCGCTGTGCATGGAGAAGCCGGGCTGCGGCGCCGGCTGCCATGGGCTGCGGAAGTAGCTCTCCTCATAGCGGAAAGCCATGATGCTGTTGGTAGGGTCGTTGTCAACGATGACCTCGTGGCGCTGCCAGTCGCGCTCGCGTGGACTGAACACCACGGCGCCGGCATTCTCAAGCATAGGCATGAGGTAGGGCACGACGATGGTCTGGGTGAACAGGTCCTCGCTGGTGGTGAAGAGTGCCGGACGCTGCCAGCGCCAGTGTCCCTTGCTCTGGTCGTAAAAGATGCCATGACTGGCCCACAACGCCAGATGGCGCCCCTGCAGACCGCGGCTGATGGTATAGGGCAACGAGGCGTTCTGCACCCAGGGCTCGCCCTTGTAGTCGGTGCGCCCCCAGCTGGTTTGCGCCACGGCGTGACTAAATGATAAATGAAAAATGATAAATAACAAACTGAGCAGTCTACCAAAGCCGAGAGTGAATCTTCTCCTTTTTGCGCCCTTTCCGGCGCTGCTTTTTTCATTTTTCATTTTTCGGCGCAGTATTATTAATTGTTCGTTTCTCATTTATCATTTAGGGCATCGCCCGTACTAAAATTCTCGGGCTTGCGGCCCTTATAGTCCCTGAAATACAACTTTATCTCGCGCATGTCGGCCTCCACGTCGCCCGTTGGCACAATCGTCTTGGTGCACTGGATGAGCTTGCGCTCATAGTCCAGACCATAGAGCAGGATGGGTATGCCAGCCTTCTGGGCAATGAAGTAGAAGCCCTTCTTCCACTCCGTGACACGCTTGCGGGTGCCTTCAGGAGTGATGCACAGACGGAAGCGCGGCGCCTCCTTCACCGTCTGGGCCATCGTGTCGGTCATCGACGTGTGCTTCTGCCTGTAGACGGGGATGCCACCCATACGGCGGAACAACACACCCAAGGGCCAGAAGAACCATTCCTTCTTCATCAGGAAGTTGCTCTTCAGGCCCGTGGCGCCATTATAAAGTTGGCCTATCACGAAGTCCCAGTTGCTGGTGTGGGGTGCCAGGCAGATGATACATTTCTCGGGGCAGTCTTCCGTCACGTCGGTCGTCCACCCCATGCGTTTATATAAGAGCCAGTTACACAGTTTCTTCCACATCACTTTTTCTACAGATAGTTAATATGGTCTATCAGCTCACCCACCTGCGCTGAGAACTTCTCACGCAGGTCCTTGAAGTAAGCTTTGGGGGGCATGCCTGGCTCCGGGTGCGACACGCGAGCCACAAAGTCAACCTGCGTACGCAGGATGGAGGCCAGCAGTGCCTCGGCGTTGTCCTTATGGTTCCCTGCTCCATAGAGCGAGGCAGCAACGCACTCCACGAGGAGCTCCTCGCAAATGCCTTTGATAGCATGTTTCAGCGTTCTCTTGTTTGCCATTTCCTTTTCACTTTTTTTGTTCAACGGCAAAGATAGCGAAAAAAAATGAAACGTCCAAGTTTTTTTGATAGAAATTTTTCCAAGTTCCTCAGAATGACAAATCGTCTCACCGCACTGCCATTCTGTCGTACATCAATACATTGGCATCGTTGTTGCATCTATACAGGTGAAGGCCGACGGCAACCGAGGCCTCAAGACAGACAACATGTATAACAAATAAAAAAACAAGGAGGACAAAACTATGATGCCTATTATGAGAACAAACAGCTGGATTCCCACAGTGTTCAACGATCTTTTCAACAACGAGTTCATGACAAAGGCAAGTGCCACGGCTCCGGCCATCAACGTCAAGGAGACCGACAAGGCTTACACCGTGGAGCTGGCTGCCCCGGGCATGAAGAAGGAGGACTTCAACGTGCACATCAATGACGAGGGCAACCTGCTCATCAAGATGGAGAAGCACGAGGAGCAGAAGGAGGAAGACAAGAGCACCCGCTACCTGCGTCGTGAGTTCAGCTACTCGAAGTTCGAGCAGACACTCATCCTGCCTGACGACGTGGAGAAGGATCAGATCTCAGCCAAGGTGGAGCACGGCGTGCTGACGGTGGAGCTGCCCAAGCACGAGGAGCAGAAGGCGAAGGTGAGCCGCCAGATTGAGATTGGATAATCCGGAGTTAAGAATTAGGAGTTAGGAATTAGGAGTTAGGAGTTGAGAGTTTGGAGTTAAAAATAATTAAGGAGCAGAAATTACTCCTAACTCCTAACTCCTAACTCCTAACTCTTTTGTACCTTTGCAGGCTGAAAGCGAATGTTACATTATTATATATAGGTACAAAAGGAAAAAATGGAAAAAAGTGCATTACAATTAGCCCGCGCTGCCTATCAGCCCAAGCTTCCCCTTGGACTGCAGGGAGCCGTGAAGGCTGTGGAGGGCGAGCCCACACAGAGCGTTGACAACCAGGAGGAGATTAAGAAGCTCTTCCCCAACACCTACGGCATGCCGCTGGTGGAATTTGTGAAGGGCGAGGAAGTGGCTCACGAGCCTATGAACGTGGGCATCATCCTCAGCGGTGGCCAGGCCCCTGGTGGACATAACGTCATCACCGGACTGTTCGACGCCGTGAAGAAGCTCAACCCTGAGAACCGCCTCTATGGCTTCATCCTCGGCCCAGGCGGACTGGTGGACCACAACTACATGGAGCTGACCAAGGACATCATCGACGAGTATCGCAACACTGGCGGCTTCGACATGATTGGCTCGGGACGCACCAAGCTGGAAAAGGTGGAGCAGTTCGAGAAGGGTCTGGAGATTATTCGCCAGCTCGACATCAAGGCCATCGTCATCATCGGTGGCGACGACTCGAACACCAACGCCTGCGTGCTGGCCGAATACTATGCCGCCAAGAA